>JBALVQ010000109.1:0-15287 GCA_036960915.1 Amphritea sp. | reverse complement strand
GGAGATTCATGTCACTTGAAGTATAGCCTTTCAACAACTAATTCAGACATAGCCAATATAAAGTCTCGCACAAGAACAGGCCTGGCAACAATGTACAATAATGAGCCCCAATTTGCCGACCTCATTGGCACTGAGAATTTCGGGCATGCCTTCGTACGCCATGTTGCGGAAACCACTTTCAGCTTCACAACCTTTAATGTGCAGCTAAGAGATACGACGAATTCTACAGATGATCAGCCTGATAGCGAATTGAAGTTCATGTTTCCAAGCTTGAGAGAAGCTACGGGGGATACTTTTGCCATCGACGACGATTCAGATAATGAGGACATTGGCTTCAGCACAGGGCATTGCGGCCGTTTTGAGGTGGGATTAGACTTTACTGAGGAGTGGTGGCCAATGGAGAATTCTAATAGATGGCCTTGCTCACGCACCTCGACAATTAACGACAGCACTTTGACTCTAGATGGCTATGCATACATCGAAAACTCTGGCGGCGATGGATCTAACAGTGGAGGCATCTGGGACTCCCTGCAACCCAAGCGATATGTCAAGGAACTTTACATCCTACGATACGGCACCAACCGAAATTCGGTTGGCCGTTCCCTACTTCGCATCTATGGTGACGTCCTCTATCCCACCGCCGTAGCTTATGGCGCGGGTTTATTGCAGTCCTTCATCTTTGAGGTTTTGAATCCACCCACCGCCGAGGCTGGCGGAAGCTACCTTGGTGAAGCGTGCCAGCCAGTTGATTTCGACGCCAGTGACTCGATAGACCAGGGTGAAGGTTCCATCGTTAGCTACGACTGGGATTTCAATGGAGACGGCATCTATGATTTGACGACCGACTCGCCGTTCGCCCAGCACACCTACGCCGCCCCCTACGAAGGCCAGATGGTCGTGCAGGTAACCGACAACGACGGCTTCATCGATTCGGATTCGGCCGATGTGGTCGTGACGCCCGACGTGACGCCGCCGGACCTCAGTAACATGACCACCACCCCGGATACCCTGTGGCCCCCGAATCACAAGATGAGGACGATCCTGATCGATCCGAAAGCTGATGATGCCTGCGGAGTGGCTACGTGTCAGATTATCTCGGTGGTAAGCAATGAATCTCCTGATGGCCGGGGATCTGGCCACAGCCATCCCGACATCAAGATCACGGGTGATCTCACACTCCAGCTTCGCGCCGAAAGAGAAGGAACGGGGATCGGACGTATATACACCGTCACCGTTCAGTGCACCGACGTAAACAACAATAGCTCAACCGGGTATATCGAGGTCTCTGTTTCGCATTCGCGATCGAATAACGCTGAATGAAAGCGCCAGGCCGGCTTGTACTGTTGCGCCGCACGTATCATTTCCTGCTGAATTACTGGCATAACATCTGCCATATATGCACCAAATTTTTTCACGGGTGATTGACCCTCTGGTTACCCATAAAAAAATAAGCAAGAGCATTTAGCTTTCGAACTGTGAAATGACGTACCATGCTTGTTCTCTGTAGAACGCTCTAAAACGTTAATCTGGACATATTCGTCATAATATCCACAAATGACTTCCTCTGATCATCGGGCAGATTCTGAGAAGTCTTCTCAACCATAACCCTTAACATTTTCAGACGCCCAAACGGCACATGATATGTCCGCTTTCAAATTTCACATAGGTTGTACCCAACGCAAATAACCTGAGCTATCTTGACTCCTTAGTGCCAAATCCGGACTTTTAGGAAGCGCTAATATAGCATTGCACCTGCCAACCCTCAGTTCCAATAGCGGACGCTGGATGTTTACCTATCCGAGCTTCCGCTTACGGCTCCAGTTGACACACAGAGGCCTCCCATTTTCTACGGTTTCAGTCTACTCCGACTTACTTCGCCCCCATGGCCTATCCCAGACATTCGTAATTATCGAGCTTGAATATTCAGGAATAAACACCTTCTTGTGCTAAGGAATCTCTGATTAAGTCGCTTATGTTTCTACGAGAATTACAGAGGTCCTAGGAACTTGTTCAGAGGCTCCTTAGGAAATTGCCACGGTTCATCCAATCAACTGGACTATACTTAGTTTCTACCATTAACCGGATACAGGATAGGAGGGTTTATCATGTTCAAGCGTACACTTATACTTTCAGTTTTAGCCATTACTCTATCCGTGCCGGCTTTCGCGGGTCACTGCCCAATGGACGCCAAGGCGATCGATAATGCTCTCCAGCGTAGTGATCTTAGCGAAATGAAGAAGGCCGAGGTACTGGCTCTGCGTGATGAAGGTATGCGCCTTCACGAAAGTGGCGAACACCGTCAGTCAGAAAAGACAATGGCTAGTGCCATGCGTATGTTGCTTGGCTCCAAGTTGGAGTAAGTTTTGATAGCCTATCCAGGATAATCCTCTCATTCTTAGCTGCTGCCAAAAGTAGAGGTTCAGCCGCCTTCTCGCGTACGCCTTGGGAACCGGGAAGCGCAGTAACGGTCCGAACTTACAGTGCCGGTGGTATGATCGAAATGGTACCGACTCCTCAACGACTGAGGAAATTCCTATGCGCACATCGAAGCAGCGTCTAGGCTCAACGAAGTTTATTGGCGCGGTCGCGTTGTTCAGTTTCCTAGCCCTCTGGATGGCTAATTCAGTGACGGCACTGACACTTCATAGCTATGCCATCATTAACGAGGACGCCACCCTTCGTATCAGCGGTCGTACCATACACCTCTACGGCATCCACATTCCTTCCACCGGGAAATCAAGGGCAGCGGTTGCACTCAAACTCAAGATCCAAGGCTTTGTACACTGTGAAATTATCGAGAAAAATAAGGACAGAAGCGTTATAGCTCTTTGCCGGGTGAATCGGACTGTCTTTGATGAAGGCGATGACTTAAGTGCGTATTTGCTCAAACAGGGATGGGCTCTCGCCCTTCAGGATGCCCCCTTTGAATACCATGCCTTGGAGAAAGTGGCCCGCCATCGCCATCAAGGACTCTGGGGGGGGTCCGTTGACAACATAAGATACTGAGTAGAAGAAAAAGTTTTACTCAGGCTATCAGGCGGTAGTTGACGTTTCTATAGACTTTTGGGCCGTCTAAAGTGAAATTTATTAAGAAACAATGGTGGCTTAATCGAGTAGCAGGTTTTATGCGAATTCCTGATCCGTTTCATAATCATGTACATGAACTGGCTAGATAAATAAACCTAACAAGAAATCTCCGCAGATAAATTTACTCTGCACTCCAGTTTTCCGCGAGCTTGGATTAGCCTTATCGTTGATACTCGAGTGACTGCTTTATCAAGAGCGGACGCCCATCAAAAATGATTTCTCAACACCAGCAGCAAGATTCATCTTGTTATCTGAAAATAGGAACGCGAATTCAACTCTGAAGTGCGACACTCCCCCTAAGCAGCCTGAATATATTCGTCAAAAACGACTTAAGGCTGCTTGAACCCAAACACTTTCTTGGCCTGAGGTTCAATATCTTCTCTGCCCGCCGACTATCCTCTCCGAAAATTTGCATAAGTCGCGGCCTTTGAGAATGTACTGGCGCAATAAGCCATTAAAGTTAAGGAAGCACAATTTATTCCTAATAGGTATCTCTTTGATAAAAATATACTTTTTCCTATTCAAGGAACGACGAAAGCGGGTTTTGTAAAGAGTAGTTCACACTGGACAGTGAGTTTTTTGATTAACTGTTTGAAAGGAAAAGAAATTAGTCCTGAGGTGGTGTAACACGCACTTAACAGCGCACCCAATGGGCGCATTTGGCCGTGTCCTGCCGAAAGCTGAAGCTCAGATAGCCCCGGCTCGGAGGTCCGCTATGGAGAAATATGGATTGAAGTTGAGGCTGAAGCTAGCTGATCATCATTGTCTGCTGTGTGTCAGTAGCGACCAAACAGCACCAGAAATAGCAGCTCAACGATCAAGTCGCTTTGTGCCAACTGCAGACACTCAGACAATGGTAGTACAGGCAAAAGGCAAGACACGACCCCATCGCCTTCACGCACCGAAACCTAATCCCTTCCCTCGCCAAACCTTTCGCTCAGGCAGCTTCGCGCCTGGCGGCACAAACTGCAGTTTTTTTTGCCGGCTACACATCTCCTCTCCCTTAGCGTCTGCCTCTATGACTTCCACGATGGTCGTCGCTTGGGAGTACGCGCCTAAATCCGGCATCGGAGGAGCGGCGTCGGCTTCTGGCTTCGGAGCGATTTAGGACTTTGGCTTCGGAGCGGCGTTGGCTTCTCATCTATTATCTAAATCCTGTCAAAACACCCGCGGAATTAAATACTGGTATCGGATTACCCAATGCATTAGCTCTCTCATGTAGTCTCTGTCTATGCAAGATACCGAATCTCTCGCCTACGCTGCCTTGAGTAGCTATATTGCCTCGAACTTTGGTTTCGGAGTGGCGCTGGCTTCTGGTTTCGATGCGATGTCGAGCTTTTGTTTCGGAGCGATGCCGGTCTTTGGTTTCGGAGCGATGCCGGTCTTTAAAGTGGTCTCTATGATGTCCGTAGTTCAGGCCGTGGATGTTGGAATAACCCACACTGATGGATGGGTACTCATTCCCATACCCGGAATAACCGTATCCGCCTACGCAACCCGATAGGGTGAGTAGTAGGCCCGCTGCTGCCGCAGCCAGTAGACCTCGCTTGACTGTGCTCATGGTGTACTCCCTGGGAGCAAACACCAATAAGCAGGCATTTTACTCCCATGTTTTCAATATACTCGGGGTTGGTTGAACGGCGGCTTAATGGGGTGGATTCTGAAATGGGGGCTAAATAAATATGAGAAAACGGATGAGAAGGGCTTGTCCGTTATGTGTTGTGAGCGACCAAACAGCACTAGAAGTAGCAGCTCAACGAACAAGTCGTTTTGTGCCAGGAGCGACCAAATAGCACCAGAAGTAGCTGCTCAACGATCAAGTCGCTTTGTGCCAAATCCGGACTTTTAGGGGGCGCTAATATAGCATTGCACCTGCCACCCCTCAGTTCCAATAGCGGACGCTTAATGTTTACCAATCCGAACTTCAGCTTGCGGCTCCTGCCGACACAAAGGGCTCATATGTGTTAGGCATGTATTTGGAATAACCAAGAGTGCTGAATCCCAAACTGATTATAATTGTTTTAGCAAAGTAGAGGTTCACAGATTTCATTCCTTTCTGATCGTAGGATACCTTTTTTGATCGGTTGTATTGGCCATGTCATCTCGATACCAGCTTCTTCCTTCGATATCACCTCGCCAACCGAATATCGCAAAAAAAGGTTCGGCCGTTGTCCGTATGGAGTGACTTACTTCGCTGTGGTGCAGCACTATCGCCCCCAGTCGCTGACGTTCAAAGTTCTTATTCGCACCTACTTGAAATTCAGGGTTTCCGGCAAGAACAATATAAAACTCTTCTGCGGGATGAGCGTGAGCTGGATAAGTCGTGTCGGGCCCCAAAATGAACAAACCCAATATAATATTTTTGTGGAACAGTCGACCATCGGGGCCGATGCCTTCCCCGTTGGCGAATGAGGAAAGGAAGGGGTTGCTCCAATCATCCTCTTCATAAAACTCTGTCCAGCGCACTTGACCAAAGGCATTCCGAGAGGCCTCAGTCAGCGCTCCAAGCTCTTCGGGTATATCACGACCGAGCATTGTAGGGGCATAGCGTAGCGCCCTTACCTCTTTCTCACCCGGCATTTGTACTGGTAGCGATCCACCCAAAACGTGCTCCAGATCACTTGCAAAGGACTCAGCGAGCTGACCATCTCTGGAATCTGAGAAAGTTGCCTTTCTTAAATGGTCTCGCGTTACTCTAGCAAGATTGTAAAGTGAGTTTGTACTCATTCATTTACCCGTGAACAATATGAATAGGAAAAACAGGAACCGGCAATAATCGGCCCCTCCTCAAAGATAACAAAAAATTGAACGATACATTGACAGATCAATACGTTGCAACAGTCTGTAGAACGTTCAAATCCAATTCACTAATATCCCGCCATCACCAAAGGATACAGGGACACGACCAATAGAGCCGCCATGGAAAGATTGAAAATCTTCAAGGCTCTACTGGAGCAAAGAATACGGGCAATGGCCGTTCTAAAGAGAGCCCAGGTCGAGACCGATGCAAAAGCGACCAGGAAGATAACCGTTGTAATTACCAACGTCTGCAATACTTCATCTCCCTGCGGCGCTGTAAATGTTGTAATCGCACTGATTGAAACAATCCAAGCCTTGGGATTAATCCATTGAAACAGCGCCCCTTGCATTAGAGACATCGGATTTGTGGGCTGTTCGGCTTTGCCAGCACTACCGGATCGGGCTATTTTCCAGGCAAGATAAAGTAGATAGGCTATCGCTACATATTTCAGCAGTTGGTGGATCTCGGGCCAAGCCACGAAAACCTGTCCAAGCCCCAACCCAGCAGCCAGAATCATTGAAGCTAAGCCTCCAACAAAACCGGTAATTACCGGCACTGTCCGCCGAAAACCAAAATTAGTTGCTGAAACCATTGCAATCATGTTGTTTGGCCTAGGTGAAGCCGTCATGGAAACGGCGAATGGCACGAGCAGAACAATGAGAGACCACATAGATTTATTCTCCTGAAATTAACTTATCCAAGAAGATAATCCTTGTTCCGCTATTAGTAAAATTGATATTGTTGACATTGAATTTCAATAATATTGATGGTGATCTATGAATCGGCATATCAGTCCTGATCTTCTAAAGTCCTTTATCGCGATCGCCGAGGAGGGAAGCTTCCAGCGAGCCGCTATGCGTGTTGGCCGAACACAGTCAGCTGTCAGTATGCAGATTCAGAGGCTGGAACAGATGGTTGGGCACCTTCTCTTCACCCGCCAGAGGCCGCATGCCTTACTAACCCAGAAGGGAGAAACAATGCTGGGCTACGCCCGACGAATCCTGCAACTACAGCATGAGGTCTGGGAGGTACTAGCTGAGTCAAAGCCGGAGGGTATCGTCCGCTTCGGAATTCCGGACGACTATGCCAGCGGTATCCTGCCCCATATATTGGAGCGCTTTGCCGAGCTTGAACCGCAGATTGAAGTGTCGGTTCATTGTGCGACGAGCCCGCAGCTCTCAAAGATGATTGATGATGGAGGCCTTGACCTAGCAGTGATATCACGCAGATCAGACGGTCCCCAAGGGAAATTTTTCCAACAAGAAAAACTGGTCTGGGCAACTTCCCCTCAGCATGCCACGCATATTAAGGAAACGATACCCCTTGCTGTATTCCAGGAGGATTGCGCTATCAGGCAAACAGCTACAAGAACTCTCAAAGAGATAGGCCGACCTCACCGAATTGCTTATAGTAGTCCAAACTTGGCAGCCTTACATGCTGTGACCAGTGCCGGGCTGGCTGTGGCGGTAATGCCAAAATCCAGTGTGCCTTCCTCACTTCGTATCCTGGACCAGCGGGATGGTTTCCCAGAGCTACCTCAACTCGAATTGGCATTGATCCAAAATATTGATAACAACAGTCCTGCACAGGAAGCACTGGCCTCCTGTATCTGTCCCCATACTGCACACTAGCAGCAAGTAAAGACATCCGACCCGGTTAAGCTGCACGGCTGATTTAGTCGTTATCGCTGATCCCCGAGTGTCCAGTTAGTGTCAGGAGCGACCAAACAGCACCGTAAGTAGCAGCTCAACGAACAGGTTGCTTTGTGCCAATTAGAGACATTCAACATCGATCTATAAGTTCTATGATGCTCTATCAGCTTTCTTCGAAACCTGACACTACCTAGAGTGGAATTATTTGTAAAAGTAGGCAGTACTTTTTCCTTTCAGGATATGATCCGCCTCCCGGCTAGCAAGGCGGCGAGGCAGGACGTCATCTTCTGCCTTAAATACAGCGTGTTTATTTAAGCGCTTGATGGTTAAGTTGTAGAGATTTAGGCTTTATCTTACAGGCAAATAAAAAAGCCCGGAATTGTCCGGGCTTCGATATTACCTTCTTAGCGCTTATTCAAGCCGCTTCAAACGGCTCTTTAAGCGACGACTCAATAGCCAGACAGTGGTCAATACCACCGGCACCAGCAATGCAGTGGTACGCGCAACGTCGATTCCGGGAATATAGCTGTCGGCAGCCTTAAGCAGATAGCCGAATAGCGCCATAATATAGTATGAAATTACCACCACTGACAAGCCTTCGACTGTCTGTTGCAACCTGAATTGCAGCTGGGCACGACGGTCCATCGATTTCAACAACGCTTGATTCTGCGCTTCAATCGCCATGTCGATACGGGTACGCAGGAAGTCACTGGCACGATCTACCCGAGCCGACAGGTCATCCAGGCGGCGCTTAGTGGCCTCAACAGTTCGATAGGCCGGCGAGAGGCGACGATCAATAAAAGAAGCCATTGTCTGCAGTTCATTAATTTCCTGCTCTTCCAGCTCATCCAGCCGGCTCTGCACCATCTGATAGTAAGCTCGCCCGGCATCAAATCGATAACGGGAGCGGGCAATCAGCTCGGCAATCGCGGCCGCCATATCAGACAGTTCACTTAATTGACGCGGCTCATCCTCGGCCACCCGGGCACCACTTATCTGCCGCACCAAGTGGGCCAGCTGTGCTTCTATCTGACTGACCTGACTACTGACTTCCTGGGCAACCGGAAACGCCAACAGCATCATATTACGATAGGATTCAAGCTCCAGTAGCGCACGCAGCATCCGCCCACTCTGGCATTCATTCATCGTGTTATTAAGCAGCAGAATACGATTAAAGTTATCGCTATGCAGGCGGAATGCACTCCAGATTGTAGCCGCGCCATTGCGCAATTCAGAGCCTATCAGGCGCTGCCCTTCGAAGTACTGGCGCAACTTTTCCCGATCCACTTCTTCCGTGCCAGGTTCAAGGGCTTCGATATGGACTGCCGCAATCACTTTGCCGGGAATGGCCTGCAACCAGTCAGCCGGAATCAAGGCAATTGGTGGATGCTCAAACGGGCGCGCACCACTACCGTGCATCATAAAGGTATAACTACTGAATTCAGTATGCCGCTCCCAACGCACTTCAAACTCACCGAAATTCTGGTAAAAGCAGGAGTCGCCCTCAGCCGGTGGATTGATGCTATAACGCCGGCATAGCTGTCGCAGATGCGCCAGTTCCTCCGCATGGCTGACTTTATCCTCATTCAGAAAAGACAGGTGGGAAACCCGAAGCGGAATTGACGATACCGGAAACGGCCGGGTATGAAGATCCGCATAACTGTCATCGAATAAACTGTGCCGGTTCAGCCGGGCATAGCCCCTGGGATCCTCAGAAGGCTGGTTTTCTACAGCCTGCGGCGCTGTAGCACAGTTATGGCTGTCTAGTTCAGATAGTTCCATCATAGCTACCCTAAATAAAAATTGTACGCATAGTAACCGAACCATAAAAAAGCCACCCCATAGCCGTGAAGCATGGGGTGGCAACAGTGCCTGGAATGTTCGGGCCAGGCGATCTCAGGGTAAAACTTGGTGCAAGAAGCATCTTCAATCTTATAGAGGCATTCAGCACAATAAATAGCTTTTAACGACTATTAACGTCCATTTGGCGACTTTTTAAAAGTAGCCTGCTATTTGAAATAATTTTTACAGCCTTGAATCAAGAGGGGGATAAATAAAGGCCCCACAACCCTGGCCTATTCAATGAAAGAAAGAATTTGCAGAACTGACGCCTACGCCCGTTTTCACGCAGCCTGAGCCAAAAGCAGAAACGAATCTACAAGCCTCAAAAATAGACTACAGTTAGAGAGTTTGGTGAAAATCCCTTGAGAATCTGGCCATTCTATAACCCCAGAGACAATACTGGAGTTGTTCGCAGACTCCTGAACAGTTAACGCTGTTCAACTCTGCATGGATGATCACAATCATTTTCCTGATGGATAAAAAATGATAAAAAAAACCGCGAACTTAAAACTATAATACTTGTAAACTCTTCCGCCGGTGCTGGATACAATCGATTCTTCAGATTCAGAAATGTAAACAGGGAAGCTGAAGGATGAGTACAGGTTACAACATTCTTATGAAGAACATATGAAACCTCTGCAGGAACAACCCTCCCCCCTTCGTTTCGGTTTCTTACTAATGCCGAAGTATTCGATGATCGCTTTCACCAATGCCGTTGAGCCGCTTCGAATGGCGAATCGACTAAGCGAAAAAAAACTGTATGAATGGCCGGTCATCACTATGGACGGGGATCCTGTACCAGCCAGCAATGGGCTGATGATCGCACCCGACCACTCCATTGATGATGCCACTCAACTGGACATCCTCTTCGTCTGCTCTGGTGTGGACGTATCAGGTTGTTTTTCAAAAGTGCTGCAAAAGTACCTGTGCAGTCTGGAGCGTCAGAGGGTCAAACTCGGCGGTCTCTGCACAGGAACATATCTACTCGCCCGTTCTGGTCTGTTGGATGGCTATAGCTGCACCATCCATTGGGAAAACATTGTAAGCATGCGTGAGGAGTTCCCTAAGCTCCAGGTGAACGACGAGCTCTACGAAGTTGACCGCGACCGCTACACTTGTGCAGGCGGCAGTGCAGCCTTGGATATGATGCTGAAGCTAATCACCGACACCCACAGCGGCAAGCTCTCAGCCAATATATCTGAACAGCTCATGTGTGACCGAATCCGTGGCAAAAACGATCGCCAGCGTACGCCGCTGCAGCTACACCTGGGCATCAGTCAACCGAAGTTAATAGAAGTGGTTTCCCTGATGGAAGCAAACATAGAGGAACCCATGAGTGTCGATGAACTCTCCCAACTGGTAGGTGTTTCCCGACGCCAGGTGGAACGCCTGTTCCAGAAATACCTGCAATGCGTTCCCACCCGGTATTACATGGATCTGCGACTCAACTGCGCTCGTCGGCTCTTGCTTCAGACCGATAAATCTGTGGTTGATGTCTCCTTGGCCTGCGGTTTTGTTTCTGCACCGCACTTCAGCAAGTGCTACCGAAACTACTTCGGCCTTCCTCCTCGGGACGAACGGCGGTTAATAGAGAATCCCAAAACCACGCCAGATTAAAATTGCAGAGTCTAAGAGCTGAATCCTAGATGAGGTGATCGTAGCTTTGAGTAGCAGTCGACGAAGACCCAGGAGACGATCCCAGGCTGCAGGAGATACGCTGCAAGTCAGACGGTACACTTTCGAGGTATGCAGGCAGGCCTATGTCAAACAGTGTGTAGAAGAATCCCTCGGACTACCCTGGCTCTACAATGCAGCAGGATTTCTTTGCTAAAGTATTCAACAAGAACCTGCCCTGTGATGTTTCGATCAACAAACATCCAGAAGGAGATTCCTTTACAGCCATCATCTAACCATAGATCTCATTCCGTAAAGCTCCTTCACTGATTGTTTCATGTGGCAACTGAGGTTAACCGTTACGAAGTCCGGTAAGTGTCAGGAGCGACCAAACCGAACCTGAATTAGCAGCTCAACGATCTAGTCGGTTTGTGCCATGTGGAGACATCAAAATTCAATTTGAAAAATGTCACCTCATCGTATGGAGTCATAAAATCGGACACCCGTCAGAACGATAGATGAGACTCATATCGGCACTGATCAGCACTGGCTGCACCGGTTTTCCATGCAGTGGTTCTTCCACCCTGGGAGATCCAACGTTTTTGTGCCACGGCATCCTGAATGGCGTACGCGTCTTCGATAGTTTGTGGCGTGCAATTCGCAAGCGCAGCCATTGGCAGCTGCTGATGATTATCATGAGCAGTACAGAGTAGCTCCGCTGCGCCTTCAAGCTGTGTTTGGGTTAATGGCATAGATAAATATCCCCTCTAATGCCCTGATCGGTATCCGATCAGGGATGGCTACAAGTTAACTAAATGGAAAAGAGTAAAAATTCAGACAGTGACGTGATCTTGCACTAACGCTGCACTGCACTACTATTGGGTTCAATAGGAGGGCGAAGGTACTCTTCGGGTAGCACCGACTCATACTGCTCTGCGACCTCCAGTAGCTGTTCATCGGCGCCAAAACAACCAACTAACTGAAAGCCAATCGGTAACCCTGCCACTGAAGATGCTGCGGGCAGATTGATCGCCGGATGTCCACAAGCATTAACCCATCCGGTATAAACCGCATGTCCTCGTGGTCCCACCTGCTGATTATCGATCTCTGCCGGGAAAGGCGTGGCTGCAGGCCAAGGCAGCGCTGCCGCACTTGGCGTCATAATAATGTCGATATCCTTGAAGGCATCAGCCACATCCTTGCGAAACAAATCGATGCGATCGATAGCATCCAGGTAGCGAGGAGCACTGATACCCTTTCCGACGGCAGCCATATCAATAAATTTAGCTGAAGCCAGCTGTTCCGCCCCTGGGTAACGCTCAAACAAAGCCCCCACTGCGACCGAACCAAGCATGGGCCAGAATTCATCAACAAACTTAAGGTCAAAGGGCAATACCCCTTCTATCACTTCATGCCCCAACATCCTTAATCGTTCAGCAGCCTCAGCTACGTTTCTCTCAATCTCGGGATCCAGGGGATTATCGGCAAAACGCGACACGTATAGAATGCGTAACGGTGTCTTCTGCGGCACCGTTACCGACAATAATGAACTTCTATCTCGGATATCTGGCCCCACCATCGTTTGATAGAGCAATTTACTGTCAGCCACCGTACGTGTAACTGGGCCAATCACTTCAAAATCCAGCATGATATGTGGCAAGCCATTATCGCGTGCCACTTTACCAATAGAGGGTTTTAAGCCAATCAGTCCGGTGTGGCTGGCAGGGCGACGGATTGAACCACCGCCATCAGTGCCGATCGCACAAGGCACCAGACCTGCTGCAACAGCCGCAACAGCACCGCCGCTGGATCCTCCTGGCGTCAGCCTGGTATCCCAGGGGTTACGTGTCACACCGTAGACAGGATTATCGGTATAGCCTTCCAGAGTAAACTCCGGCACATTGGTTTTACCCAGCACCACCATTCCCGCCTGGCGCAACCGTTTTACCGGCAGTTCATCTTGATCGCGAGCAGGGCTATCCTGAAACGCCCGACTGCCCCAAATCGTCGCCATCCCCTTAACATGAATATTATCCTTGATGGCTACGGGAATCCCTTCAAGCGGGCCGCGGGCCCGCCCTTCTGCCAGGCGAAGCTCACTCTCTTCAGCCTCGGCGCGAGCCTGTGGGTTGAGTACCGTGATTGCATTAAGCTGTGGGTTCAGTGCATCAATACGCTGCAGCAAAGCATCCAGCAAGACCGTTGGAGTAAGCTCGCCCCGCTGCAGCAACTCACTCAGCTCGGTAACACTCAGGCGCCAGAGTTGATTATTACTGATCAAAACATCATGTTCGGAAGCCATAGAGCGATCCCCGGAATAACCATCAATAGCATCGTAAACGCCAGCATCATCAGCGTGAAAGGCATCACTCCCCACATAACATCCTGGATTGGACCGCCGTCTTTGCGCACGCTCTGCACAACAAACAGGTTCATCCCGACAGGTGGTGTAATCATCCCCAGTTCGCACATCAGTACGATGAAGACGCCGAACCAGATGGGATCAACACCCATCGCCATAGCAATAGGGTAGGTGATAGGAATAGTAACCACCTGCATCGACAACACGTCCATAAACATGCCTAAGCAAAGGTAGAACACCACAAGCACCAGTAATAGCCCGGTAGCAGAAAGCCCGAAAGAGGTTACCCACGCGGTCAGATCATCCACCACCCCGGTGAGACTGATAACCAGGTTAAGAATGAAAGCGGCGGTAATGATCAGCAGGATCATACCGGTAATGCGCGAGGTCTGAACAAAGCAGTTTCTCAGGAATTCCATGTCCAACCGACCAGAATGCCAGGAAAAGAACAGCGCGGTAACCACACCCAGTGCAGCAGACTCGGTCGCGGTCGCAAAACCGGCATAGATACTGCCCATCACGATGCCGAAAATACACACTGGTGGAATCAGATACACCGACAAACGCAAGCGTTCCCTGAGCGGCAATTTCTCTTCACGAACCCCCTTTTCACCCATATTGGTAACCAGAATATAGCCCATGAAAAGCAGACTCAGCAGAATACCCGGCAACAGACCGGCAATAAACAACTTACCGATAGAGTTGTTGGTCAGCGATCCGTAAATCAGCATGTTTACGCTTGGCGGAATCAGAATACCCAGTGTGCCGCCCGCAGCCAGGCTACCCAATGACGTACGCATAGAATACTTGCGTTCATGCAATGAAGGCAGAGCAACAGTACCGATGGTTGCAGCCGTCGCTACCGAAGAGCCGGAAGTTGCGGCGAACAAGGCACAACAGCCTATATTGGTATGCAACAGACCACCCGGCAAACGCCCCAGCCAGGCGCCAATAGCTATATACATGCGGTCAGCAATACCGCTACGCAGCAACAGCTCCCCCAGTAGAATAAACAGCGGTATCGCGGTTAACAGACTGGTGTTATGCACACCCCAGACGACCGCACCGGTAGACTCCAGGAACGGCATACCGAACGCGGCAATGCCACCAGTCAGCCCCACAACAACCATCGACACCGCGACAGGCAGCCCCAGTAACAACAAGCCCAGCATCGCTGCAAAAGCGATCAATACTAATTCGACGCTCATTTGGTGAGCCCTCCTACTTTTTCGCTCACAGTGTGTTGCTCATGCAAAGCGTCTTCCTCTGCCTGCGCTTCTTGTACTCGATGTTCGAAGTCCTCAAGCTCCTCTTTCAGCTCTTCGCTAACGCCTTTCGGATGGAATTCCTCATTGAGATCATCGATACGACTTGTCACCAACAACCACGTAGCACGCACCGCATAACCAATAGCCAGCACAGCAAACACAGAAAAACCGAACAACCAGACACTTTGCGGATAGATCAGTGGCGTCGCCCAAGGCGTCGCCGCGGTACTGCCGTAATCCATGGTTTCAGTGAGAACCCCCTGACTATTCCAGAACAGAAGAACAGCAAAAGCGGCCATCAGTACTGCAGCTAGCCAGTTCAATATCGCTTGAACACCGCGTGGCAGCATTTCATGGAAAATATCGATACGCATATGCGCACGACCTAATAACGCGATGGTGAATGTGAGCGTCGCGCCTAACGCCAGTGCGTACCCACCTAATTCGTCGACGCCCTGCAATGACATACCGAACGCTTTTCGTAAGACAACTTCTAAAGTCACTAGCACGGACAGCGCTAGAAAGATGCCACCAAAGATAAAACTCGCGATGGTTTCTAAACGTTTCACCGAAAATACCTCCTCCGGTTTCCGATACAAGACCCCTGCGGCTTAGGCAGGCTCACCACAGTGAACCTGCCTGCACCTTACAAGAATCCGATC
>JBALVQ010000108.1:0-15586 GCA_036960915.1 Amphritea sp. | reverse complement strand
CGCGTCTTAACTCTGAAACAGTGCTTCCTTGCTAAACAGGAGGAGTCCATATACACAGCAGACAATGATGATCAGCTAGCGTCAGCCTCACCTACAATCCACATTGCTTCATAGCGGACATCAGGGCCGGGGCTATCTGAGCTTCAGCTTTCGGCAGGACACGGCACTTTGCTGACCTTCCAGCTTGACCTGATGAACTTCAGCAAACGGCACGAAGCAGACGCTGCGTAAAATTCGGCGATTATGAGAAATCGTCTCAATACAGGGACTGAGCCGCGGATGCATGGAACATTAGTGATGATCACATCACCGAAATCAGAGTGTCTTAGCAGCCATAAGCCCTATGGTGTAACAAGCAGTTCGGTCGAACCTCAACTGCTCACCAAAGGAAAAGTACTCTCAGTGCTATCACACTGAGAGTACGAGACCTGTTGAACACTATTAGGAGTGAGGCAGAATTGCGAAGGATGTTTTCCGTCCGTCAAACGTATCGGCTTTACGGTTCTTCCGGGACTATCCAGAGCTTCAATGCTCCGTCCGCGCCACCCGAGACAATCATGGAGCTATCGGGGGAAAACGCCACATCGTTCACACGGCCGGCATGCGCATCCTCATTCCGGAAGAGGATACTCAGGTCAGTGCTTTTGTAGACGGTAATGTCGCGGTCTCCACTGGCCACGATCATGGTCCCATCCGGCGACCAGGCAAGAGCGTAGACCGCACCGGAATCGACCGAACTGACGTATACCTTTGGATTTTCCGTTGCAGGGTTTTCGATAATCCATAACTTGGTCTTCCCGCTGTCCGTTCCGGAGACCATTTTGATCCTTTGCGATGTGCTGTGGGGCGCGAAAACGATCGAGAAAGACCACGAACCCGAATGGCTCAGAGTTTGGTGCAGGTCGAGTTCACAGTCATCGAGGGCACATCCCTGAGGGAACGACCTGATTTGAATCCCCCCAGTTGAAGCTGAGGCCAGAAAGCCGCCATCCGGGGAAAAGACGAGGGCCTGGGTTCTTTTCTTTTTCGTGATTGTGGTCGAAAAAAGCTCCAGGTCATAAGGCTCCTCGGTATTGGGCTGGTTCCGGTACATGAGGAGGTCTCCATAGAACCCCGAGGCGGCGATCCAGTACTTGTCCGGGGAGACCGCAACGCTATAGACGAACCCGATGGGAGCCTGGGTCTCTGTCAGCGGTAAACCAGAAGCCTCCCATAACCGGAGGGTGGGTGAGCCTGCGTGACCATTCCAGCCCCCTTCACCGGTGGCCAAGATGTCAGTCACCACGTCGATGTCGTAGATGATATGGTCGAGATACCGGATGTCAGGGGGTTGGCTCAGCTCGAGTGTCCAGTTGCGGAGGCTGTCATCCGCACCGCCGGACACGACCTGCACTTCCTCCCCATTCATAACAAAACCCACGGCCCGGACCGCATCGCCATCGTGTGAGTCCGGTATTGCGTAATTCAGCACGAGTTCGTCAATCGGCTCGTTAGGCGGCTCGTTAGGCTGATAGTCGAGCAGCACGTCGATCGAGTCGCCACCGGCAGTCAGCGTTCCAATGTAATTACCATCGTCATCAATCGCGGGCAAATATCCTTCGAAACTGAAGTTTCCCTTCCCGTTGGCAGTGGTAACGGGTGTACCCTCCCAAAGGATTTGCTGCTTCCGGCCAGCATCGCTGCCCTTGACGTAGGCTGCATCGTCTCTGACTTCCGCGACGCTGATCGTGACCGCATACGCAGACGGTGCGTTACCAAGATGGCCAAGAGTAACGACAACGGCCAGGGCAAGGGTTTTGTTGATGGTACTCATACGGAACTCCTTTTCGAGCTGTGATTGCCGAAGGATCAATCAAAGCCTTATCGAAGGTGACAGTATAGTCCACAGTAGCGATCTTACGGTGTCTGACCGATGGAGGCCGAGTTATTACAGCTCAGCGCCTGTAACAGTGTAAACTAACCGTACTGGTTGCTGGCTGGCCGTAGCGACCCCACTACACCTAAAGCACCGTTGAAGCTATGAATTGTCTAGAAAACCATGGGGACATGGCTGCACATACGTCCACCCAGCACTGCACAGGCCCGTACCGAACGCGACACTAAAATCGGATCGAATCCTCGGAATAAGTAAAAATATGGAGAGGCATCCATATTTTCACTCCGATTTGCTGTCACACTGGGTACGAAGACCCAGTCTTAACACGTACATTTCCCCGGAGAGCCATTCATGAATAAAGCCCATGTCTACAAAGCATCCCTATCTGACACGACAGAAGCCTGTACCAAGGGTGATCGTTGCGTCTTTGGGGGGCGAAAGGCTGCTTTGGGTCGATTGGAGCCGTAAGCTGAAGCTCGGATAGGTAAACATTCAGCGTCCGCTATTGGAACTGAGGGTTGGCAGGTGCGGTGCTATATTAGCCAACACTAAAAGTCCGGATTTGGCACATAGCGACCTCAAGATTGTTTACCGCCTCTTCGGTAGTTAACTGGTCGCTTACTGTTACAAAGGAGACTAAGTAAGTGTCTTATCGTTTCCTGCGTTATTCTGCCTTCGGACTTCATTGTTCAATATCAGTACAGCCGTAAAACTCTAATTATGGGTGTAACTAATCAGGGGGGAGGTTTACACTTGCACTTGCAAAAAGGCTATCAGTATGAATAGTGGACTTAATCGAGGTTCCCTAATTGTAGAAAGTCTACTGAATACTGGTCGATAGAGAGAGACTTAATCAAGGATTCCTATGGAGCAGGGGACTTGCTGTACTGTATTGGTGTTCTTCCGGCCTCTGTCCAGTAATGCTTTTGTAGCCCTACCACCAACTGAGTACGGTTGTTAATCTGGAGCTTACGTAATATTTGGGATACGTGGGCCTTAACGGTATTTTCTTCTATTCCCAGATGGTGAGCGATCTGTTTGTTCATCATGCCAGCAATCAAGCCGTCCATTACCTCTTTTTGTCTGCTGGTGAGATAGTAGATTCCCTCCTGAATCATTTTGCTATCGCCGCTGCCAGGAAGTCCCAATGATTTGTCACTTGCTAGTCGAGGCAAACATTCCTTCCCGGCTAGTACATTTTCAATTATACGCCGCAGATGGCAAAGGGAGTCCGTTTTTGACGCTATAGCTTGAATTCCAAAGCGGCGAGCAATAAGGACCGTGTTTGCTGTTATATTGCCACATAGGAGAAGTACTGGAATTTCTGTTCTTGATAAAAGTCCTTTTAACAGCGATTTTTTCTCCAGTTGTAGCAGCTCTGCATCAATAATAATAAGATCTACAAGGACTGGTTGCTTAATCTGTGTTGATAGGTCTGAGATGCTGCTGGCTTCATAAAACGTAAGCTTTAGCTCATCGGTTGCTAGGACATGTTTAACACCTTCCCTGTATAAAGGTGAGTGGTCAGCGATCAGTATCTTTGTCGCGTCTATCATAATGTTCTCCTGCAAGTGTGCGCGACAAAATCCCGGTCAGTAATAGATGTATTAAAGAGTCGTTCCCTGACTTTTTTGAGGACAAGCGCACTGAGTCCGTCTGATGGAAAAATTGAAACGGCCAGCTTTAGTCGATACAGTGCTCATAGTGTCTGTATGAAAATTTAGCTGACAACAGACCAAAATATATAAATGCCCCCATTTAAAATTGATCAATAGGGGCTGACTCATAGACCTTAGTGCAGCCTTCGATTGACCTATGTGAATGACGGTGGGCGGTTTTCCAGGAACGCTGCCATTCCTTCCCGACGATCTTCGGTGGAAAAGCTCAACCCAAATAGATCGCTCTCCATTACGCATGCATTCTCCAGATCCAGATCCTGGCCCCGTTGCACCAGCTGTTTGGTGAGCTGTTGCGCGGTGCTGCTTTTTTCGGCGATCTCTGCTGCCAGGCTGAGGCCTCGTTGCATCAGCTCCTGTTGCGGATAGACGTGATTAACCAGGCCTCGTTGCAGAGCTTCCCGGGCATCCATCATCCGGCCGCTGAATAGTAACTCCAGCGCGATTGGGCGTCCGACCAGCCGGGTCAGACGCTGGCTCCCGCCAAAGCCGGGAGTCACTCCCAGATTCACTTCGGGCTGGCCGAAGCGGGCATTTTCTGCGGCCAGGATAAAGTCGCAGGCCATCGCCAGTTCGCAGCCGCCGCCCAGAGCATAGCCATTGACCAGGGCGATCACTGGAATCTTAAATGTTTCCAGTTGACGGAACACCGCCATACCCAGTTCTGCAAACGCCTTAGCTTCCAGAGGTGAGAGATGGCTCATATATTCGATATCGGCACCGGCGACAAAGGCCTTCTCGCCACTGCCGGTAATCAGCAGGACCCGAGCATCACCGTTGCCTCGTATTAGCTGTAACGCCTGATCAATCTCTTCCAGAGTTGCTTTGTTCAAAGCGTTCAGGACTTTGGAGCGGTTAATGCTCAGGCAATAGATACCCGGTGGGTTTTGCTGCAGCTCAATATTATTAAAAGTCATCGTAATGGCTCACTCATAGTGGTAGAAACCGCGGCCGGACTTGCGGCCAAGATAGCCGGCGTCCACCATCTGTACCAGCAACGGACAGGGGCGGTATTTTGGATCTTTGAAACTGTAATACAGCACTTCCATGATACTTAGGCAGGTATCCAGGCCAATCAGGTCAGCCAGAGCCAGTGGTCCCATTGGATGACTCATACCCAGCTTCATCACGGTGTCGATCTCTTCGGCACTGGCCAGGCCTTCATGCAGGCAGAAGATACCTTCATTGATCATTGGCAGCAGGATCCGGTTGGCAACGAAGCCCGGCGCATCCTTTACATCAACCGCAGTTTTTCCTACCTGCTCAGCCAGATTTCTGACTGCTTTGAAGACCGGATCTTCAGTTTGCAGTGCGCGGATAACCTCAACCAACTGCATCAATGGAACCGGATTCATAAAGTGCATCCCGATCACTTTTCCGGGGCGTCCGGTGACTGCTGCCAGCCGGGTGATTGAGATGGAAGAAGTGTTGGTCGCCAGAATTGCTGCTGGTTTGCAGACTTCATCCAGCTGACGGAAGATGGTTTGCTTGATCGACTCATCTTCACTGGCAGCCTCAATGACAATATCGACCTGGCTTAACGCGCTCAGCTCTGTGTTCAGGCTGATCCGCTCCAGCGTGGCAGCCATCTCCTTTTGGCTCAGTTTTTCCTTGCTGACCAGCCGGTTCAGACTGGAATTAACAGTGCTGATACCCCGGTCCAAAGCCTGCTGGTTAAGATCGAACAGAATCACCTCTAATCCGGCAGCGGCACAAACCTGGGCGATACCTGCGCCCATCTGGCCTGCTCCAACCACACCAACCTGTTGAATCTGCATAGTTGTGCTCCTGTAGTAAAAAAGTAGGAAAATAAAAAAGGTGCATAACAAGGAGGTTATGCACCCTTAACCAAAGCCGGTAAAAAAATGAGCAAAGGATATCCGGCAAGGTTAAAAAAAGATTATCGTTTATTCATCGATTCCAGCATGCGGTTTACCGCATCCAGGTGCTCCGGCTCGTTATGACACATGCCCTGGAAACAGGCGCACAGATCGAGGAAATCTTTCAGTTCCATCCGTTGCGCCATCTTCATCAGCCGCTTAGTCATGCGGGTCGCTTTCGGTGGCTGGTTCGCGATGCGGCTGGCGAGCTTCATCGCAGAAGGAAGTAATTCCTCCGGCGTTGTAACTTCCATCACGATACCAAGCTCCTTCGCTTCGTTGGCATCGATCACCCGACCGGTCAGGGTCAGCTCAAACGCCCGTTGGTAGCCGATTAACCGTTGCATCAGCCAGGCCCCGCCGTCACCGGGGATGATCCCTAAGTTAAGGAAAGTCTCACCGAACTTTGCTTTATCTGAGGCGATGCGGATATCCGCCATGTTGGCCAGATCGAAACCAGCGCCAATTGCTGGACCGTTGACTGCCGCAATGATTGGTACTTCGACATCCTGCAGGGCCAGTGGAATACGCTGAATACCTCGACGGTAGCGCTGTTCACACTCGGCTACATCGCCGGCGAAATCACCGCCTCGCTCAGCCATATCGCGGATATTGCCGCCGGCACTGAAGGCGGAGCCAGCACCGGTAATTACCAGTACGGATACATCTTCAGCCCGGTTAACCCAGTCTGCGGTTGTGACAATATCCTCAATCAGACTGGAGCCGGTCAAGGCATTTCGCAGATCGTGGCGGTTAAGGGTCAGCAGGGCGACGCGGTCTTCCAGCTGTAGTGTCGCATCGGTTAGTTGTGGAAGGTTGCTCATGATGCGACCTCCTGATCAACAATCACCCTGGCATCGACCACTGCATAACCGTCGTCATAGGCGATTACTGGATTCAGATCCAGCTCGGCAATTTCCGGATGGGCTTCAACGATAGCGGAGACTTTCAGCAGCAGTTCAATCAGTGCTTCCTTATCCACAGCTGCTTCACCGCGAGCACCTTCCAGAATCTTACGGGCCTTAATCTGGTCGATCATGGAGCCTGCATCATCCCGGTTCAGTGGAATGGCACGGAAGGCAACGTCTTTCAGGATCTCGACAAAGATACCGCCCAGACCAAACATCAGTACCGGACCGAAGATTGGATCACGGCTCATACCGATAATCACCTCGGTTCCCTTGCGGGCCATCGGCGTTACCAATACGCCTTCGATATCGGCGTCAGCCTTATATGCTTTGCATGACTCCAGAATCTGCTGGTGGGCCTGCTGCAAGCCAGCGGCTCCACTGACATTGAGTTTTACGCCTCCCGCATCAGACTTGTGCAGGATATCCTTAGATACCACTTTCATCGCCAGTGGCGTATCGGCGAAGGTCTCCAGTACCTGAGCGAATTCGCCCTCATCGCGTACGATCAGCTCAAGGGGAACATCTACGCCATAGTTGCGTAGCAGGGATTTGGCTTCAAACTCAAACAGATCTCTGCCTTGGCTACGGGCCTGGCTGAACAGTGTGCTGCATTCTGGAATCGGATCCAGTGCCTGTTGCGGTTTTGCCTGTTGGCTACGCTGAATATAGTCTCCCCGTTCACCCAGAGCGGCCATAATTTTCACCGCATGTTCAATCGAGTCATATACCGGCAGACCGGCCTTGCGCAGGCGTTCCAGCGGTTCCGGTTTGACATGGGCGTACAGGCTATAGATCACCAGTGGTTTATCGGTTCGGCTGGACAGGTTGGCAATAGCATTAGCGCAATGAAGCTCTTCCTGCTGCAGCTCGGCGGCGAAACGGATGCCGTAACCACCGAACATACCGACCAGGAATACCATATCGACATTTTCATCCTGCGCCAGAATTTCCATACATTCTGATAACAGGCCCGGGTTAGCATCGGTACTGCCGGCAACATCGATCGGGTTATTCAAAGAGGCTTGCGGGAACAGAATATCCCTCAGGGCGCTACGGGTCGCGTCGCTTAATTCCGCCAGCTCCAGGCCTGCTTCATAGATACGGTCGGAGGCAATGGTAGCCTGACCGCCGCCGTCTGCCAGTACTGCAACTCGCTTACCGGCAGCCTGTTGTAACAGACCGAGTCCTTCTGCTACCGGCAGAATTTCATCGGAGTTTTCCACCACGTTGACACCCACCTGACGTAGCAGGTCGACGGTCATCTGGTAACTGCCTGCCAGGGCACCGGTATGGGAGCTGGCCGCTTTTTGGCCCGCTTCAGTACTGCCGGACTTATAGACAACTACCGGTTTGGTTTTCGCAGTTTCCCGTGCCACATTAAGGAAACCGCGGCCATCTTTAAAGCCTTCCACATAGAACGTGGCGACCCGCGTATTGTCCTCTTCACCCAGGTACTGTAGGTAATCAGCAAAGCCGACATCGGTCTGGTTACCCGGACCAACATAGGTACTGAAGCCGATATGACCGTTACTTTCGGCCTCCAGCGCCAGGGCCAGCAGCATATTACCGGACTGGGAGATAATACCGATATCGCCGGCCTTTACATTATCCAATGCCAGCAGGTTTACTTTCTTATGCAGGTTGAATATGCCGGAGGTATTTGGACCGACGATACGTACGCCTGCCTGTTGGGCAGCTTCGAGTACCTGTTGTTCAAGCTTGGCACCGGCAGCATCGACCTCGCCAAAACCACTGGCCAGAATAATGGCTCCCTTAATACCGTTTTCACCACACTGTTGCAGCAGTGCCGGAATGGTTTTCGCCGGGGTACAAATCAGCGCCATATCCGCAGGAGCTGGCAGAGCCGTCACAGAAGGGTAGGCTTTAACCCCTAAAATCTCATCTGCTTTGGGATTGATCGGGTAGATGGTGCCCTGATAACCATCATTGAGTAATCCCACCATCGCTTTATAGCCACGTTTGGTGGGATCGGCAGAGGCGCCAATGATAGCGATTGAGTTTGGAGCCAGAAAATCGTGCAAGGAACTGTTCATAGTTACTGACCCTTAAAGTTTGGTGTACGTTTTTCGGCGAAAGCATCGACGCCTTCCTGCCAGTCTTTAGTCGTGGTGCACATAAACACGCCATCCAGTTCATGCTGCAGCTGGGCATCCAAATCGTTATAGGAGGAGTTGTTGAGCATTTTCTTCACCAACTGCATGGAGATTGGCGCCTTTGTGGCCAGCTGGGAGATAAATTTATCGGCTTCAGACTGTAGTTGTTCATCCGGAACTGCTCGTGTCGCTAAGCCTAATCTGACAGCCTCAGCGCCATCAATCTTAGTCCCGAGGAAAATCAGTTCCCGTGCTTTCGCCAGACCAACCAGACGCGGCAGGAACTGGGTGACGCCACCACCGACACAGGTGCCGATACTGACTTCGGGGAAGCCGATCTGTGCGCTTTCCGCCATAAAGACGAAGTCACAGGAACATGCCATCTCGGCACCAGCGCCCAGGGCGTAACCGTTGATAGCGGCCACCACCGGTTTGGTGAGACGGAAGATGGTTTCGCATGCATCGTTTCCGAGCTGTAGGTACTGACGACGCTGATACTGGGTGCGCTCACCACCACCGTGTTCCTTCATATCCGCACCGACACAGAAGGCCCTGCCTTCACCGATCAGGAGTACTGCTCGCACCTCGGGGTCGGCCTCTGCCTGCCCCAGGGCTTCAATCAGATCGTTATAGAATTGCTCCACCACGGCGTTGAGGCGGTGAGGGCGGTTAAACCGTATCTCGGCATAAGCGTCGCGCTTATTGTAGATCAGTGTTTCAAAATCTGGAGAGTTCATGAGCAAGTCCTACGATCGATTGTTTTTGTTTGGCAGGTGAATGAAAATCAAAAAACACTAGTGACTCGTTTGTGTTCTTTTATATAATAAAAAATACAAACGTATTATGTCAAGACAAATGTTCTATCCTTTCTTGAAAAGTGATTTATTTGTATCTATCCGGTAAAATAATTCGATTGAAATCAGTGACTAGTGTTATGAGGTCAACCAAGAATATGGCCAAAGAATATGGCAAGAAAAACCGGGTGACTAGTGTGGACAGTGCATTCAAGGCACTCTCCTCTCTCTACCCTGAACTAACACCCCAACTGAAGAAAGCGGCTGATTTTGTCCTAGAGCATCCCGTTGATGTGGCACTGCTATCGATTCGAAAAAGCGGCGAGGCTGCGGGGGTGACACCCTCGACGTTGATGCGGTTAGCGAAAACACTCGGGTTTGACCGTTACGACAGCTTCCGGCAGGTGTTTCAGCAGGCGGTACACACAAAACCCCCAATCTCTTTTGGCAACCGGGCTCAGTCGCAGCAGGATCTAGCCAGTGCTGATCCTGACAATAAGGTGATTGTTGATTTTGCGTCTTCTGCATTCAAAGGCCTGGAACAATTGTTTCAAGAGGAAACATTGGAGAGACTCAAAGTTGTCGCGCCCATGGTCATCAAGGCTCGCAATGTTTATTCCCTTGGTTTTAGAGATGCCTTTGCCTGCGCGCACCACTTCGCCTATGTCGGTCGCATCGCCTTTCCCAATATCAGTCTGATCAGGGGACAGGAAGGTTCACTGTTGACTGAACTGGCCGCCATTGGGGACGGCGATGTCGTGGTGGTATTCGGCTTCGATCCCTATACCATCGAAACAGTCAATGCGTTCGATATTATTCGCCAATCAGGGGCAATCCTGATTGCCATCACCGATTGCCTTCGTTCGCCATTGGCCGCGGGAGCGGACGTGGTCTTTACTGTTGATACTGACACCCCCCATTTCTTTCCCTCTAGCATAGCGTCCATCGCCCTGGTGGAAGCCATTCTGGCGCAGTGTGTAGCGATCGGCGATAAAGAGCCACTTAACAGCATCCGTCGATACGAGCAGCAGATGCTGAAGCTCGGTGCTTACTACGACAACAAATAGAAGAGAGTACAGTTTGACCGGATATTGCATTAAGTTACTTGCGTCTCCGTTTGCTTCTTGATTTCACAGGTTATTCCCCTCCACTCGACCATACCCTTTGGTACCGCGCTAGTGAGGGAAAACCCCTGTAAACCAATTTGCTGTGCGATTACCGCGGTACCTGATGTAATATTCGGGTGGCGCGGCAACCGCTAGCTCCGGACGACCAGCACTGAACAGGAGGCCTGCTCGACCACTTTTGCGGTGACGGAGCCGAGCAATACCTGATCAGCCCGTCCTCGTTTACGGCTGGGAATGACAATCATCCCCACATCCAGCTTTTCAGCCAGGTTAAGTACCTGCTTATAGGGATTGCCGGTTTGTACATGGAGTTGTGTCTGCACATCCGTCGGTACATTGTCTTCCAGGTAAGAAGACAGCTTTTCACCTGTCGTACTCAGTGCCTGCTCCATGGCGTCTTTCGGAAAGTAGGATGCCACTATCGGGTTGTTGAACCCCGGTAGCACAGTCAGCACGTGGAGCACCGCCTGTTTCTCTCTGGCCTGGGATATGGCCAGCTTTAACGCTTTATTTATCAGTTCAGGGTTTTGGGGGTCTATGGGAATCAGAATGTTTTTGGACATAATAACCTGCCTTGGCTCCCTTCGGTGGAGGGTTTCGCAAATCGACTGTGCTCGGTGATACTGCGTTAAAATCGCCTCACCTTCGCTCGCTACTTTTTACGAAACCCTCGCAGGGGTCATCTTTGTTGTAATCAGGAGTGCTTTCCCGCCAGAACTGCCTGGGGGGAAGTTACTTTTCTTCGCCGCTGCCCGAAGCCGAGCAGTATTAACAGCGCCAGCACCGGAATAAAGACTAACTGCTTCGGCGGTCGATCAGCATCGACCAGCACCTGCTGGATCTCCCAGTCAAAATCGAGTCCCAGTCCCTGGGCTGGACTGCCGTAGGTCACCATATCGACGACCACCTGTTGTCCGTCTTCCCGCAATGTCAGTCCCGCGTTTTCAAGTCGCTCTTCACCACTGGCCGGTTCTCCCAGCGGTAACAGCACGATCTTGCTGACTTGGTCGCCGTCGATGGTTAACCCACTGACTTGGAGCTTCAGGCTGCCGTCCGCGGGAGCCCGTTCTGCCAGTATCTCGATCTTACTGGCTGGTTCTAACAGGGTGGGTGAGTAGACCATATCCCACCAGAAGCCGGGGCGGAACATCGAGAAGGCGATCAACAGCAGCAGTGCCGTTTCATACCAGCGGCTCTTCACCAGCCAGAAACCTTGGGTTGCGGCAGCAAACACCAGCATCGCCACGATGGCGCTGAATATCGTCAGCAGCAATTCGAACACCGAGTCGATACCTATCAACAGCAACTGGGTATTGAAGATAAACATAAACGGCAGAATGGCGGTACGGATATCGTAGGTAAAACCCTGGATACCGGTTTTGATCGGATCGCTGCGAGCAATCGCCGCGGCAGCAAAGGCGGCCAGCCCCACGGGCGGCGTGTCGTCCGCCAATATGCCGAAGTAGAAGACGAACAGATGCACGGCAATCAGTGGTACGATCAAGCCGTGTTCTGCGCCGAGGTTGACGATCACCGGCGCCATGAGGGTGGAGACCACGATGTAGTTGGCGGTGGTCGGCAGGCCCATGCCCAGAATCAAACAGATGACGGCGGTAAAGACCAACATCATTAGCACCGATCCACCGGAGATAAACTCCACGAATTCAGTCATCACCAGGCCGATACCGGTGAGCGTCACGGTGCCGACCACGATTCCGGCAGCGGCGGTAGCTACGCCGATGCCGATCATGTTACGGGAGCCGCTAACCAGCCCATCCAATAGCTCGTCCCAGCCTCGTCTGATCGCCTGCTTGATGTGTTGCTCCTTACGAAACAGTGCCAGCAGTGGTCGGTGGGTCAAGACGATGATGATCATGAACACCGTCGCCCAGAATGCCGACAGCCCCGGCGAGAAGCGTTCCACCATCAGGCACCAGACCAGCACGAAGATTGGCAGCAGGAAATAGAGACCAGACTTTACCGTGGGGCCCACTTCCGGCAGTTCCAGTATCTCCGAATCGGGGTCATCCATCTCCAGTTCCGGGAACTTGGCGGAATAGCGCACCAGTAGCACATAAGCGACAAAGATCAGCACACCTAGGACGGCAGTCGCCGTCGAGCCGAACAGATCCTTGGTCCAGCCTACGCCATAGTAGACGATGGCGGAGACAATGATGATACCCAGGAAGGTGGTCACAAATGACAACAGCCTCTGGGCCAGGGTCGGATTGTGACGACGAGGCAGCCCCTGCATATCGGCCTTCAGGGCTTCGAGATGAACGATATAGAACAGCGCGATATAGGAGATCAGTGCCGGCAGGATAGCGTGGGTAATCACCTCCACGTAGGAGATACCTACATACTCCACCATAAGGAATGCCGCAGCACCCATAATCGGCGGGGTCAGCTGCCCATTGGTGGATGCCGCCACTTCAACGGCACCTGCTTTGATACCGGAAAAGCCGACCCGCTTCATTAGCGGGATGGTAAAGGTGCCGGTGGTGACCACATTGGCAATCGATGAGCCGGAGATCAAGCCACTGAGGCCCGAAGCGACCACCGCCGCTTTGGCGGGGCCTCCGCGCATATGGCCCAGCAGTGAGAAGGCCACCTTGATGAAGTAGTTGCCGGCACCCGCTTTATCCAACAGGGCGCCGAACAGTACAAACAGAAAGACGAAGCTGGTGGATACCCCGAGGGCGACTCCGAACACTCCTTCGGTGCTCAACCACTGGTGAGACATCACCTTGTTCAGGCTGGAGCCCTTATGAGCGATGATGTCCGGCATATAGGGGCCGCCGAAGGTGTAGAGCAGAAATACGGCGGCCACAATCATCAGCGGAGGGCCGAGGGCACGTCTAGTCGCCTCCAGCAGCAGAACCATGCCCACCACGGCTACAACTACATCAAAGCTGATGGGGGCGCCGGGGCGCTCAGCGAGCTGATCGTAGAAGAGAAACAGATAGCTGGCGCTGAAGGTGGCGGCCAGCGCTAGAATCCAATCCTGGAGCGGAATCAGGTCCCGTCTGGATCGCTTCATCGCCGGATAAGCGGTAAAGGCCAGAAAGATGGCGAATCCCAGGTGGATGGATCGGGCCTGGGTGTCGTTAACGACGCCGAAGTCCAGCATAAAGGGCAGCGGGGATGCGTACCAGAGTTGGAACAGCGCCCAGCAAAGCGGGATTGCAAAAAGGAGCTTGCCGGCTATACCGGCAGGGTTTCTGGCACCGCTGTCAGCGGAAGCCACCATCTCCTGAATTTCCTGCTGCAGGTTGGTGTCATTACTTTGTTGGGAAGGGGTCATTATAGGCTCCGTGAGCCCACGACTGCATGGGCTGAGCTTATGGTTTGAAATTTGTGCCAGCACTCGAAGAGGCTGTCGCAAAACTACTTCGCGCGGTAATACAGCGTAAAAAAAAGGGGAGTGTCAACTCCCCCCTTTGCGGTGGGTTTGAATTAAATCAGGCCCACTTCTTTATAGTATTTGACGGCACCGGGGTGCAGCGGCGCGGAAAGACCATCCTTAACCATCTGCTCTTTCTTCAGGTTCTCGAAGGCAGGGTGCAGTTTTCTGAAGGTGTCGAAGTTCTCGAAAACCGCTTTAACCACTTGATAGATAACTTCGTCCGGGGTGTTAGTGGAAGTCACGAAGGTAGCGCCTACACCGAAGGTCTGGACGTCGCTATCGCTGCCGCGGTACATGCCGCCCGGGATGGTAGCGCTACGGTAGTAGCTGTTGTCGCTGACCAGCTTGTCGACAGCCGCGCCACTCACTTCTACCAGCACACTTTCACAGGTGGTGGTGGCTTCTTTGATGGATCCGCTGGGATGACCGACAGTGAATATCATGGCGTCAATCTTATTGTCGCAGAGTGCAGAGGATTGCTCGGCAGATTTCAGCTCCGAAGCCAGGGCAAAGGTACCCTTGTCCCAACCCTTGGCGGCCATCAGTACTTCCATGGTGCCGCGCTGGCCGGAACCAGGGTTGCCGATGTTGACTCGCTTACCGATCAGATCATCAATTTTCTTTATGCCGGAATCGGCCCGTGCCACCACGGTAAAGGGTTCTGCGTGAATAGAGAATAAGGCCCGCAGCTTCAGGTTGGGGCCGGCGTCTTTAAATTTACTGGTACCATTATAGGCATGGTACTGCCAGTCAGACTGTGCAACCCCCATGTCCAGCTCGCCAGCACGAATGGTGTTAAGGTTGTAGACAGATCCACCGGTGCTTTCAACGCTGCAACGAATGCTGTGATCATTACGGGTTTTGTTGACCAGGCGGCAGATGGAGCCACCGGTCGGGTAGTAGACTCCAGTTACGCCCCCTGTTCCGATAGTCACAAAGCGCTGATCTGCAGCTTGGCCAGAGAAAGAGGTAGCCAACCCGAGAGTGGCTGAAAGTGCAATAGTTGCAATCTTAATTGTTCTTATCATCTTCTTAACACCTATTTGTCAGTAATTTTTGTTCTCAAACAGCGGTTAAGCGATACACCTGTGACTGAGCATAGATACTTAATCTTGACTCATTCGTACCGCCAAAATGAATATAATGATTCATTTGTGTTTTGTAGTAAATCACAAGCGATACGAATGTGTCAATATCGGCTTTTAAATAATTCTTTTGTATTTTTTGTGGCGAGGTCTGGATGAGATTTAGCCCTAGGTGGTATCCCTCTATAACAATATAACTACTTCAGTACAGGGAATTGGGATGCCTGTAGCTTTCAGCATGCCGGTATTGGATAAGCCTATTCTGCTAGGAACAACTCACGGAATCATTCTCGACAGCCTCCGTATAAAGAGTCCAATCCTGGTAGAGGAGCGAATCATCACAATGTAGGAAGTACGTGACGCAGATGAGACCTGGATTACCTGTTCGGACCAAAGAGATTGAACCGATGATAAGGCTGAATAGTCGTCATGTAGGGGCGGTAAAGTCGGAGTCGTTTGGGAAAACGCATTCAAGATCTACACACAAAATAAATTTCTAGCTTGATTTTCATTCTAGGTACAGGCTGGGCGGGATTTTCTACACGGTTCTTCGTGACCGGTTTACTCCGGAGTTACGCCAGCAGTTTGTTGGCTATATGACCGACCAGCCAACGTTGCTGGACATTGCCGGTATAGCTCAGAGGCTATATTCACCTTCGACCCACTAGGAGCCTGACCGAGAATAGGGGCAGTCTCTTGCCGAGTTTTATAAAAAAC
>JBALVQ010000107.1:0-16010 GCA_036960915.1 Amphritea sp. | reverse complement strand
AAGCAAGAAACATACTATGAGCATAGCTCACCAACTGCTAACCCCAACAGAGCCGGATACATGTGTGGATATTAACAAACGCCTCAATAGTTGCTCACTTATACCGGTTTGGTTTGTTCGGGTGGAGTTAGCAGAGCGAGATGATGACCGGGTTCGTAACAGTGTCGCAAATGCCGTGGGTTTGCAATACGGCGCTTATAATCGGGTTGCTTTTGAATCATCAGTTGGCAAACAATTTTTCTGCCCTCAACAAAACTCAAAATCCGGGGATATAAATACGACAGTAGAAATGCCCACTCGCATCCTGACGTTTTCCATAGTCAAAGAGACACACAAACTGGTGATGGCCATAGAAGCTATCCGGGAGACCCATAGCTACGAGGAACCGGTTATCTACATTACCGAAGGCATGGCGTCTCGTGCAGACTACAGCACGGATAGGGATAACCCGAATCGCTGGTGGAATCGAGGTTTTGATATATAGCCACTACTACAAAAGAGCTTTGCTACTATTGACACCGAGTGCGCAATCCTTGCCAAATGCATAGATAACTGCACAAGCGCATTACGACAACCAACGAGGTTGTCGTATGAAACAGAGTAGGGTCATGAGTACCTAGCATGGACGATCAATCTTCCAAGTAATTGTTTGTCACTGCTTTATATAAAGGTGCATTGTTTATATAATGTGCCTTTTTTTGTAGCTGTAATTTCATGTGCTATATCTAGAGACTGAGGGGGCTTTGACTATGAAAATATTTTCGGCAATTGTAGCAGTGTGTTTATCTGTGTACTTATTATTAGAAGCACATGATATGGGCGGGATAAGTCTAGAACGTATTGGCTATCTAATAGCTGCTATTTCCTTACTTGTAATTACAATATTTCTTTTTGTACCGGTAAAAAAGGACAATGAATAATAGCTGCATGTAGCTTGCTAGCGCGTCTTACATGGGGCGTGTGTGAGTAGTTGCTTATGTAGGCTGAGGGAGCCACTCTACTACACGATTATGTTTTAATTGCTTACGTCCCCACTATACACAGCTACGAAATCACGTCACCACTTGATCAGTTGTGTGATGCTTTGCGTCACTGGAGTCGTGCCCCTGAATATCCATTAATGAGAAATTGGTTTGTTATGCGCTCTCTTCCAGGCTTACCTCATACTCAACAAAGCCATCTTCAATAGCGGGGAAAATATCAACGATCTCAAAATATGGCTTTGTATAGACCTCGGTATCGCGCAAGGCATCTATGAGGAAGTAATACTGCTGAATATCGTCGGTTTCATATACCGCGATATCACTACATTTGCCACTGAAGGCTTCTGCATCATAAAGGCGAACAGAGACACTGGGGTATTTTTTTAGAAAATACTCCCGACCGTATCGGTGAAATACTCGTGCCTTTGATGACGGGTAAGAGAAAGCCATGCTGGGGTCGCGTTCATATGAACGAAAAACGTATATTTTCTAGCCATAATTCAATATTCCTGATTTACACATAATATAAATGTTTTGCAGCCCCCTACAGGTTAAATGCACACCACCAGGTAGCACGAGTTGCTGGGCCTAGGGTGTTAAGGATTGGGAGTTAGGGATTGGAGCTAAGGGTTATGAGTTAAGGTCTGGCTGCTTCACATGCTATTTATTTACGATCGCCATCCCTTTGTCAGGCGCGATCACCGAGAGCCAACGGGCGAGTGAAGCCTTGCCAACATAGACTTGCTTTTTGCCCTTGCGGATCCCGCGTAATGCCTTGTGGGCAGCCTCATCCGGCTGCATTGCTGGAAAATTCTTAGGGAGATCCTGCTGATGAAAGTTGGTGTTGACCAGTGGCAGCGAGACCTCATAAACCTCTACCGCTGACTGCCTGAGTGCCCAACCTAAACTCTGTGTATAAGAATGCAGGGCTGCCTTGGCGGCACAGTAAAATGCCTGTTCTGCTTTGGGTAAATGCACCAGCCCAGTCGTCATATTGACGATGCCGGCCCTGGGACATGACTGCAGGTGCGGCAATAGCTCGGCACATAGTGCCGCAGGCGCCGTGAAGTTCAGCGCCATATCATCAATCATTGCCGCGTCCACCCCTTCATGTGTGAGTAGATCGGTACGCCGTTTCGCGCCGGCATTGTTGATCAACACATTCAGTTGCGGGTATGAGCGCAGTAATCGCTGCACCATTGCCTGGCGCTGTGACACATCTGTTACATCACAGATTTCCGTATGTAAGCCATTGCACAGGCTTTTGGCATGCTTCAGCTTCTCCTCGCTACGGCCACAGATGATGACGGTGTTGCTAGAGACAAGTGTTTGCGCCAGCGCAAACCCGATCCCCTCGCTGCCGCCGGTGATTAGAATCGTATCGCCTGTCAGTTTCATTGGTAGTCTTCCGAGTGAATGAAAGACTGTATTCTTCACCTAACCGTTAGCTGAGGCATTAACCTGGGTTAATTTCAGCCGTCTACGGATACGCGATAGCGCCACTTCGGTAATTCCGAGATAGGATGCAATATGATAATTAGCAATTGAGTTAACAATATGCGCGTAATCCTGCAAAAAATTCTCATAGTGCTCAGTCGCGGACAATAGCAAGAAATCAGCTTCGCGCCTCTCCTTTTTGATTGCCAGTTGCTCCAACAGGCGCACTGTCAGTGTATTCCAATCTCGATGCTGTTCGGCAAGCATAAGCAGGTCTTGATAAGAGAGGGCCAGGCACTCGCAAGAAGCCAGTGCTTGCACATAAAAGGCTGATGGCTGGCCACTCACCAATGACGCAACACTACTTATCACCTGGCCCTTTGTCGAAAACGACTTATTGAACTCCTTGCCACTCTGGTGCAAATAATAAAACCGCGCCAACCCGGATGTCTGGAAGTACAGGTCGGTGACAATATGCCCGGCTTCTACAATGTGCGCACCCGCCGGAAAAAGCTGGTAGGAAAATCGCGGCATAGCGTCAGCCCAGGCGGCATCAGATAGAACATGAAGCTCGCTCAACGAGGCGCGTAATACAGCTAAATGTGAATCGGCTGAAACCATCACTTTGATGTTTCTCTCTGTTGCTTGAATGCTCGTGCCTTTATCTCATTTCATAAGGCATAAAAGCAAAATATATGTCAATTTGATGTGATAAAACGCGTCAATTTGACCTATAACGCTGACGTTAGGTGCAGGAAAATAAAAAGTGCATGAAAAAGCCGGTTGCGAATAGCAACCGGCTTAATCGAAAACCGTTAACTTAGTTTAGTTCGGTACAGGTATAAATCTGTTACGCATACTTATTTAGGCACGATTATCCTGCCTGGAGGGAGAGCTGATCAATAAATTCTGCCGCTTCCTGTCGGGTAAAGAAACGACCTAAGCGGACGAATCCGGACACCACAGTATCTTTAACCCTTATTGCACGTCCTTTAAGATCCCGCTGGGTAACCCATTCCTCCGGTAGTCCATCCAGAAGGTGAAAAGATGCTAAGCGACCGTCCCTGTAGCGCGAAAGCTCAACCTGCCCGTTACCAGCATCCTGAAATGCCGGTACGAAGTGGGCGTGGGAATTTCCTTCACTCACGCCACCGGTTCCGGCAAATTGAAAATTCGCGGCGACTAATTGCGGTGCTTGCTGCTCAGTGAACATCTTACTCACCTCTATTCGTACTCTTAGCGTTCTTGTTCTTAAAATGAGTGGACCGCTCACTCAACAGTTATCCGGCCGTTTTCACTGTCCATAGAGGAATTCCTTTCTCGTATTTCAGCCGCATTGCACTGCGGCAAGGCCATCGAAGCGGGCTATATAGTTGATCCGTTCGGCGACCTTTGAGGAGAAATAACGATCAGGAAGACCCTGATACGGTGGGTACACCGCCAGTCGCTCTTCCAGGCGATGGTCACAGTCACGGGTAGCCTTGGCCAGTTCACTGATCTGCGGCCAGGCACGTTCAGGGTTAATGTGATCAGCAGTCAGTGGGGAAATGCCGCCCCAGTCGTTGATGCCGGAATTGATGTAGGCGCTGTAACGAGACTGCAAATTCGGTGGTGCCTGCAGGCTGATGGTCGGGTCCAGAATCAGGCGCGCCACGGCCAGGGTACGCAGCATGTCTTCAAGGTCCGGCTCAGGGAAGTTGGCCATAGCAGTGCCTGCTTTAGCCTTGAAATTCTGTACGATCACTTCCTGGATATGGCCGTATTGCTTATGGTAATCGTTGATCGCAATCAGGCTATCGATACGCTCTTCCCAGGTTTCACCAATGCCGATCAGAATGCCGGTGGTAAACGGTACATCATGACGGCCGGTCTTCTCCAGGGTGCGCAGACGCTGTACTGGCACTTTGTCCGGACAGGCGTAGTGTGCCTCGCCTTTTACCAACAGTCGGCGGCTGACGTTTTCCAGCATCATCCCCATACTGGCACTGACCGGCTTTAGCTTTAGGACGTCTGACTCGGACAGGGTGCCTGCATTGACGTGGGGTAACATGTCAGTTTCTTCGATGACTCGCTCGCACATAGCCCGCAGATAATCGACCATCGAGTCATACCCCAGCGCCGCCAGTCCATCGCGTGCTTCCTGGTAACGCTGCTCGGGTTTTTCACCCAGGCTAAAGAGTACTTCCTTGCAGCCCATGCGCTGGCCTTCAAACACCACCTCCATCACCTGCGCGGGGGTCATTATCCGGGCTTCCGGAGATGAGGGATGTTTAACGAAGGTGCAATACCCGCAGGTATCACGGCACATGTTTGTCAGGGGAATAAATACTTTACGCGAATAGGTGATGCGATCACCCCAGTGCAGATCCCGCAATGCACAGGCCTGCTGGCGAATCTGTTTTAATTGGATACCGGTTGCACCTTCTAATTCCAGTGCCTGTTGTTTGGATAACATGAGTACATCTCCAGCAGGTTATTGTTGTTATAAGAAACTCTTAAGGCTTTAAACGATGAGCCTGCCCCATAAGTTTTACCGCTTGGTAAATATATTAGACTTACTTTTACCGTATGGTCAAATAATATTTTTGACTTATGCTTTTCGATATCGGCATAAGCTCAGATTAAATCCGGACGGGATAAGGGTAATTGCATAAATATCATTGAGTTAAAGAGTGACAGCGTAAACTATTCAGGTTAGATCACGGGAAAACAGACACCCGATCAAGTGCAATACTGGCCTCAGAACTAGACTTGCAGGTCATTTTCATTCACCGACAACGGCATTACCGGTGAGATTTCTGAAGAGTTTAAAGCCGGCAATACGGGGGAGAAATCCTCCTATTCTCTCGAAAACAGGCCTAAGAAACGGCCAAAAAAACCTCCATTAAAAAAAGTCACCTCCCCTGCAAGCCCTTTAAACACTGGCTTGGACCAGCCTTACACTGATCATTGATTGACCAGTTGGAAAAAATTGCTTGCCAACATTTTTTTTCATGCCTAGTATTTACCAACAGGTAAAAACAAGAATATCAACCAAGGAGGCTGTTACTATGAATGTTCTACGCACATCGATCCTGCAAACACGTGTCCTAAAAACAGAAAGCATCCAGATATCATTCACTGATGCTCAACACAGCTCAGCCCGGCCTCTCTTTCCTGTATTCTTGCCACACTTTATTTGCTGCTGGCTATCTGCCTTCTTAACGACAAACCCTTCTCGCCATGATAGATCTGTGGCGCACGTTCAGGAGGTTAGCTGGCAATGAATAAACTAACCTGCGGACTTATCCAGCTGGAACTCAATCAGGAGAGCGCCTGCACGCCTGAACAGCTTAGTAATCAGCTGCTTGATGCGCATCTGCCACTGATTGAGCAGGCCGGCGAGCTAGGTGTTCAGGTGCTGTGCTTACAGGAAATGTTTTCTCTGGCGCATGTCCAGACCAAGCAAGATAGCAACCAAAACAGCAACTGGTGTACTGTTGCTGAGCGCATTCCCGGTGGACGCACCGTTCAACTGATGCAGCAATATGCCAGAAAATACCGGATGGTTATCGTTGCGCCCATCTTCGAGCACGAGCTACCCGATAACTATTACAGCAGCGCCGCGGTAATAGATGCCGATGGTACTTACCTGGGAAAATACCGTAAGCATCCTGTCCCGCAAGCAGCCTCCCGACTCACTCAAGAAGGCGACAAAGAGGCCTATCTCGAAGAAAGGCAAGAGATCGGGCAAGCGCCCTCTTTTACACCGGGTAACAGCGGCTATCCCGTGTTTGATACTGCCTACTGCAAACTGGGCGTGTACATCTGCCATGACCGCCACTTCCCTGAAGACTGGCAGGCGCTGGCACTGAACGGCGCGCAATATATCGTAAATCCATCCGCTACCTGCGCAGCTAACAGCAACTACCTCTGGCAGCTGGAACACCGCGCTGCCGCCAAAGCCAACGGCATCTTTGTCGGTGCGATTAACCGGGTTGTTAAAGAGTCCCCCTGGGATGACCTGCCGGGGGATACCTTTTGTAATACTTATGGCGCCAGTTACATCGTCAACCCTTTAGGTCAACTCGAAGCCCAGGCCAATAACCAGCAGGATGAGTTGCTGGTACACGAAATTGATCTCGACCAGATAAAGGCTGTGCGCAACCGCTGGCAGCGCTTGCATGATACGCGTGCGGAAAGCCATAACGAACAAACATGGTTAAGATCAGCACAGTTTTTTAACCAGGCATTCAATCTTTGCTGAGACAGTCCAGGCAAAGCAAGCAGGCTGAGCAATACAGAGAATAACGGAACATTCCTAACGAATTTTAAGAGCATGTATGTGTATTTTTAGAACCACAGATCCAAGAGCAATAAGAGGCCAGTTTTAATAGCGATTGCTATTTAACAAAGCCCGATAGACTCCCTGGATCTTCCATAATAAAAACAAGAGGAAGCATTATGAGTAGCAAAAACACAGGCACCTCATCCGCCGTCAAGGTAGGTGAATTCTATGAGCTGGATACTGCCCCCGATGTCAGTAACAGTGATCACTATAACGAGGATATCGCACCGACCCAGGTGAAACAGCGGACCTGGGGAACATGGAACGTTGCCGCCCTCTGGGTGGGCATGGCGATCTGTGTGCCAACCTATACGCTAGGTGGCGTACTGACTGCCTACTTCGGTTTGTCAGTGGGTGAAGCCCTGATCACCATTCTGATAGCTAACATGGTGGTGTTAATACCGCTGACCCTCAACGCTTTCCCGGGTACCAAGTTCGGTATCCCCTTCCCGGTATTACTGCGCTCCTCTTTCGGAATCCTGGGTTCCAATATTCCCTGTTTGATACGGGCTTTAGTGGCTTGTGGCTGGTTCGGCATCCAGACCATGTTTGGCGGCCTGGCTATTCATATTCTGTTTTCCAACATATTGCCCGGTTGGGAAAGCCTGGGTGGTACCGGTGAAGTGATCGGTTTCTTTATGTTCCTTGCCATAAACCTGTACATTGTTATCCGAGGCGCTGAATCCATTAAAGTTCTGGAAACGATGGCTGCTCCTCTGCTGCTGGCGGTGGGTATCGGCCTGATGATGTGGGCCAGCCCACAGATCTCTTATAGTGAAATTCTGGCTACCCCGGCTAATCGTCCTGAAGGCGCCTCCTTCTGGGGTTATTTCTTTGGTGGCCTGACCGCCATGGTGGGATTCTGGGCTACCTTGTCGCTCAACATTCCGGATTTCAGCCGTTACGTAAAATCGCAGAAAGACCAGATAAAGGGTCAGATAATTGGCCTGCCACTGACCATGTTCTTCTTCGCCGCTCTGGGTGTCGTGTTAACCGCAGCATCTACCACACTGGTGGGTGAAACAATCTCCGATCCGGTCACCCTGATCGGCAAGATCGACAGCCCTTTCTGGGTGGTGATTGCGATGGTGATGATTATTATCGCAACCCTGTCTACCAACACGGCGGCCAACATCGTTTCGCCAACCAATGATTTCCAGAACCTTGCACCGAAGAAAATCAATCAGACCCGCGGCGTACTGTTAACCGGCCTGATCGGTATCCTGTTAATGGGCTGGGAGCTGCTCAAAAAACTGGGTGTTATCGAATCCGATGTCAGCGTTGAAGCAATGTACACCGGCTGGCTACTGGGCTACTCCAGCCTGCTGGGGCCTATTGCCGGCATCATGATCGTCGATTATTTCATTGTTAAGCGCCAGAATCTTAACTTGCCTGAACTCTATAAGACCGACGGCATCTACGCAGGCTTTAACAAAAACGGCCTGATTGCCTTCGCGATCCCTGTCGCCCTGACCCTCTTCTCCCTGATAACGGGCGAGCTGAGCTGGTTCTATCAATACGGCTGGTTCACTGGTTCCATTCTCGGCGGGATAATCTATTGGGTGGTGGCAAAAAAGATGCCTGCCAGCGTCGCTGATGGTGCAACTCAAAACAGCTAAATAATCCCGGCCCCCTCTTCCGAGGGGGCAGCGGAGGATTCAGAAAATATCTCCGGACGTTTAACCCGGGGTTTTCATTGCAAAACTACTAACTACTCGTCTTTGCGGGCATCTGCCTGCAGGGACAAACCTTGATCAAATAACAGGAGTGACAGCCATGTCCATCGTGATTCGTGGCGGTACCGTGGTGACCGCAGACAATACTTTTGCTGCCGATGTGTATTGCCAGGACGGCAAAATTGCAGCCATCGGAGAAAACCTTGACGTGCCAGCCGGTGCCGAAGTGATTGACGCTACCGGCCAGTACATCATGCCCGGCGGTATCGATCCGCATACCCATATGCAGCTGCCTTTCATGGGTACCGTCGCTTCCGATGACTTCTTCACCGGCACAGCAGCAGGCCTTGCGGGCGGTAACACCAGCATTATCGATTTTGTAATTCCGGCCCCGCAGCAGCCGCTGATGGAAGCCTACAACCAGTGGCGCGATTGGTCGGAAAAAGCCGCTGCCGATTACAGTTTTCACGTCGCCATTACCTGGTGGGATGATTCGGTAGAGAAGGATATGGGCACGCTTGTTCGGGACCACGGGGTTAACAGTTTCAAGCATTTCATGGCGTATAAAAACGCCATCATGGCTGACGATGAAACCCTGGTTAAGAGCTTTCGCCGTTGTATGGAGCTTGGCGCTGTGCCGACAGTTCATGCAGAGAATGGCGAGCTGGTATTCCAGTTGCAGCAGGAAATCCTGGCCCAGGGAATCATCGGTCCCGAAGGTCACCCGCTTAGCCGTCCACCAGCTGTCGAGGGTGAAGCGGCCAACCGCGCCATTCGCATTGCCCAGGTAATGAACGTGCCTATTTATATTGTGCACGTGTCCTGTAAAGAATCCCTGGAAGCAATTACCCGGGCGCGTAACGAAGGCCAGCGGGTATTCGGCGAGTGTCTGGCCGGCCATTTGGTAGTGGATGACAGCGTCTATCGCCATGAAGACTTTGCTTTCGCCGCGGCCCATGTAATGAGTCCGCCGTTCCGCTCCAAAGAACATCAGTCGGCACTCTGGCAGGGACTGCAAGGCGGTAACCTGCATACCACGGCTACCGATCATTGCTGTTTCTGCGCCGATCAGAAAGCGGCCGGCAAGGACGATTTCACCAAGATCCCCAACGGTACCGCCGGGGTGGAAGACCGCATGGCCGTACTCTGGGATGCCGGGGTTAACACCGGTCGTCTGACCATGAACGAATATGTATCGGTGACCTCAACCAATGCCGCCAAGATATTCAATATCTATCCACGTAAAGGCTCAGTCAGTGTAGGTGCCGATGCCGACCTGGTGGTATGGGATCCGGAAGGCACCCGTACCATCTCGGCCAAGACTCACCACCAGAATATCGACTTCAATATTTTGGAAGGCCGTACCGTGAAGGGGGTTCCCTCTCATACCATCAGCCAGGGTCGAGTCGTTTGGGTCGATGGCGATCTAAGGGCGGAGAAAGGCGCCGGTAAATACATTCACCGCCCGGCCTTTAATCCCATGTTCGATGCACTGTCAAAGCAGGCGAAACAGAATGCGCCTACAGCAGTGAAGCGCAAACTGTAACCGGGAGCTTGTCTGACGTTTACAGCCTGCAACAACTTTAGGGGGAGCAATCCCCCTATCATTAAAAGGAACACCATAGTGGTTTGGTTAAGCATACTTATCGTACTGATTGCCGGTGCAATGCTGCCACTGCAGGCGGGCGTTAATGCTCAGCTGGCTCGCGTAGGAGGCAATGCCCTCTGGGCGTCGGGTATTTCCTTTCTAATCGGCACCCTGACATTACTGGTTGTCTACAGCAGCCTACGACACCCCTGGCCAGGCGTCGCCGAGTTAAAAACAGCCCCTGTCTGGGCCTGGAGCGGCGGTTTGATGGGGGCATTTTTTGTCACCTGTATGGCCTTCTTCGCACCAAAACTCGGTGCCACTACCCTGTTAGCCCTGGTCATTGCCGGGCAGATAGTCGCTTCACTGTTGCTCGACCATTTCGGCGCTATCGGTTTCAATACCCACGAAATCAACCTCTGGCGTATTTTGGGAGTATTACTGATCGCAGCCGGTGTAGTGCTGGTACGTAAGTTCTGACCACTGCTTACAGTGCTCTTAAAAGCGTTCTCAGCCCGGTTGGTTAATTCTGTAGTCGTGATTCTTTTGCTACATGATACCAAGCAAAAATACGCAGCTCGCTCCAATTATTAGGTCTGTTTTTGACACCGAGGTGACATTCACGTTCGTCCCGCTAGTACGCTCCCGCATCTATCCAAATCCCCGAAAGCGGACTTAAACTCCAACTTCAGAGTTGGGTAGCTATGTGCCAAGACCGGACTTTTAGGGGGAGCTAATATAGTACTGCACCTGCCAACCCTCAGTTCCAGAAGCGGACTCTCAGGGAAGCGGGCAGACACTCAGGGAAGCGGGCAGACACTCAACGTTTGAGTTGTGCGGAGGCCCTGACGGGCCACCGCTCGAACGACTGGCTAGGCCGCCCATCGCGTTACTTGCTGGCTGGGGCCGATTGATTCAACCAGTATTTATGCCGCAAATCGAGTCATTATCAGCCAACAGCCAACCGGCCTTAGTTGAGCACTAGAAACGGCCTCATAACCAACGTGTCCTATAACTGTTGAAATATCGTAGGAGCTTTGAAAATTTAGGTCTTTCTGGCTTTCAGATAGGTCATTGAATTATAAGCCGCTACAATTTAAGGAGAAGACAACCGAACTGTACAAAAGGTGGCGCTAGTAGGTGTCTATATTACTAGGGGCTTGTCATGTATGAGGCTGCCAGAGGTTATTTTGAAGCAAAGCGGCAGCTCTGCGTCGACAAGGAACGCGGCAATCATCTCTTGATAGGCTAGTCTCCGATGTTTCCACACAAAAATTATGGGCTACATCGATGGCATATTCCATAAAGATCACCGGATCGTTATAGGTGTAATCAATGCCGATACAGCCCAGACGCTTTGCGGTTGCCGCCAGTTCTTAAGGCAGCGCCTGATCAGCGAAGGTGTCCATCTCTCTGGATTTGCTCATGTCCCAGTTCTGGCAGAACTTGCAGGCCAGGTTACTACCGGCGGTACCAAAGGAAAGAATCGAATGCCCCGGCAGGAAATGATTGAGAGGCTTTTTCTCTATAGGGTCGATACAGAAGCCGCTGGAGCGACCCCAGGTATACAGCATTATCTGGTTGTCTTCGCGCCCGCGTACAAAACATAAGCCTCGTTGACCTTCACGCAGTTTACAGGCGCGGGGACAACGCCGCGCTAGATATGACCATCTTCCAGTGTGTGCCAGTATTTGGTGGATAGTACCTTATGGGATTCGGGAATCATTTAGCCACCCCGCTGCGGTCATAGCACAGCACTCTCTTACGGTATAGCTAGCGGAGGAGGACCAAGGTTGCATACCATCATCGCGTATCACTGGATTAGTGGACTAGCGCTCCAACAGGTGTTTTTTGGCGGTGACAGTTTCCCACTGTTTCGCATCGGGCGGACCCTCTTTAACCTCGGAAATATTGGGCCAGACCTCAGCCAGCTCAGCATTAAGTTTAATAAATTCCTGTTGATTAGCGGGCACATCATCTTCTTCTAAGATCGCAGAAACAGGACACTCCGGCTCACACAGGGCACAGTCGATACATTCTTCTGGATTGATAACCAAAAAGTTCGGTCCTTCATAGAAGCAATCCACCGGACAGACATCGACACAGTCGGTGTATTTGCACTTGATACAGGGTTCAGTAACTACAAATGTCATGGCAGGGGCCTTTCAGGCAGATGGCCTGTTCAGATAATTCGGATGGGCTTAAAAAACACCCCATAAAACCGTATAGTTGCCAGGGGCAAGAAGCCACCCAGGTGAACAGCGAAGCCCATCAATTAATACAGAACTTATCCATCATTTGGCTGGCAGGAGAAGGGCTACACAGCCTTTCTCTCGCTGTGCTGGTCCATTCGACTATACTCAAGGGTTCTATAAGCCTCTTAGGGAGCCTTTGAACAAGTCCAGCAGAGAACATACGGGACTTAATCAGAGGCTCCCTAGGTCCTTTCAAAAAACAATCAACCTCGGCCCCATCTAAATACTTGTTGTATTCTCTTTCAAGCACCACCCCTGGCGTCACTGAGATATCCGGGTCAAGGTCTCGAACTATTTCAAACATATCCTAGCAGTATCATCTTTGTCTCCAGACAAAAATGTTAGTGCTAACTCATATATAACGTGCAATCCAATTACTGGCTGATAGCCATAATATGAAAGAATGGCGCGTATTTCTTTACCGCTAATCTTCTCATCTAAGAAACGACAAATTGCGTTTGTTTCAAGAAAAGCTTTTTGCATGTTGAACCAATTTTAATTGAAGCTTAACAGTGTTATTCAGCGGAAGCGTCCGTTTATCCTGCTGTCGTCTTTCTACAGTTTCGCCCTGCGCAGGGCTTCTGCTTCTACTGAGGCTATTTCGGGACGTTTCCTGCACCAGCCAGTAATGAAAGACCGATGTTCTTCAGTGACACTTCCCCGTTCGTCACAAGCAACAAACCCGCGTATCCGGTCTTCCAGAAAATTGCCTCCACCCCCAAAGCAAAGCCGATTGCTCTCCAGCATCTCAAGAAAGTCATCCAGTGCTTTTTCTTTCTCTCCGTCCGGTAAGCCAGGTTCAAGCAGAATCTTTATCCTGAATCCCAGTTGTGCAAATTCTCCAACGCGGAGTTTCTTTTGCAGGCGGCGGCTACGATTTTTTGCATCAGGTTAAATCATTGATTTCCCTACTCTGCTTTGGTCTGGCTTAATCGGTCTGAGGGCTATTATTGACCTGAACGTCTGAATTCTCAGCCGAAAGCGATCTTTGAAAATGAAAATAGTACTCTCCCTTAGCTGCTGCAAATTTTACCGTCCGTGTTATTTGATGCAAGCAGTTCCTACTTTGAACCAATTAATATCGACACATATAATCCTTCCACATAGATGTGCTGTTATTGAAAGAAGTTTTGCTAGACCCCAAAAAAAGTAGCCCGTTTAGAATGGTAAATAATCCATTGATTATGAAGGAATAATTTATTGGAAGCGGCTGGTGATATGATTGCTGAGAGTAAGGAGCATTGACAGCATGCTCAGTATATTACACTTTAATATCAGGCAGGACGGATGACCAGTCAATCCGATGCAATACCTGCCCAGGAGGAGACGGTGACAGCTTACATATATTCTTATATCCGGCGATTTAAGGGAAGGGGAATGAACTATCAAGGCAACTTTGATAAAGGGTGTGAGCAGCTATCAATAGATAGCGAAGTGAAAGATATAGATGTCAAAGCGGAAGACATTGAACGTAAAAAAGCCAAAAGTCTTCCGAAATTTCTCAACAGTGGCCGTGGTAAAGGCAGCATGGCCCATAATGATCTGCTCAATGCCAAGAACCTAGATGCCACCCAAATTTACCTCAATGAAATAGGCTTTTCGCCGCTGTTAACCGCGGAAGAAGAGGTTTATTTCGCCCGTCAAGCCTTGAAGGGCGATGAAGCATCACGTAAGCGGATGATTGAAAGCAATTTGCGCCTGGTAGTTAAGATTGCTCGCCCCTATATCAATCGCGGATTGACACTGCTGGACCTGATTGAGGAAGGTAATCTCGGTCTGATTCGCGCGGTCGAAAAATTTGATCCAGAGCGCGGCTTTCGATTTTCCACCTATGCTACCTGGTGGATTCGTCAGACCATCGAGCGGGCGATCATTAATCAGACGCGTACTATTCGTCTGCCTATTCATGTTGTTAAGGAATTGAATGTTTATCTGCGTGCGGCCCGTAAATTGGCGCAGAAGCTGGATCATGAGCCTTCTGTTGAAGAGATAGCCGAAGCGGTGGATAAGCCGGTAGAGAATGTAGAGCGTATGTTTGGCTTGAACGAACGAGTCACTTCAGTCGATACTCCGGTGGGTAAGGATTCCGATAAGATGTTGCTGGAGACTATTCCCGATGAAGAGTCTTCTGATCCGGAAACGCTGTTACAAAAAACGAATATCAGTGGCAATCTGGAAAACTGGCTGAATATGCTGCCAAGAAGGCATGCTTATGTGCTGTCACGTCGCTTCGGCTTGCGCGGTCATAAGATGAGTACCCTGGAAGAGGTGGGTAAAGAGATCGATCTAACTAAAGGGCGGGTCAGGCAGCTTCAGGTTGAAGCGTTGGGTAGGTTGCGAGAGATTATTGAAAGTAACGGTTTAAGCAGCGAAGATCTGTTGAAGTAATATCTGCGAGTGTCTGGAATGTGTCAGGAGCGACCAAACAGCACGAGAAGTAGCAGCTCGGTGATCAAGTCGCTTTGTGCCATTGGACGGACATGCTTGCTAGTCAGTGAATCAAAAGACCCTATTCTCAACGCCGCACCAGCCCCTTGAGCATAAAGAAGAAGAAAATGGCCAGGCCCGCCCCTGCCGGCAGGGTCACCATACTGTGCAATGATGCTCATGGGTTTTACCTATCAATAATATTTGAAATTTATTTGGCCAGTAGCAGCTGTAGACGGCTGCCAACTTGCTGCGCTTTATCTGCCAAATCGCCGATCAGGTTGATTACCTGATACAGGAACATCGCATCAATCGCGTACATCTCCTTCTCTACCTTGAACAGAGCTGAGCGCACTTCGCGTTCCATTTCATCTGCGTCATGTTCCAGATCATCCAGTTCGTGGATCATATTCTCGACGATATCTACTTCGTGGCCACGAAAGCCTGTAGTTACCAGCTCATCCAGCTCGTTTAGGGCGGTTAATGCCTGAGCTGATGCTTTCAACGATGTGCGGACATACTCTTTCATCAGCGGGTGGATAGCTGTAGGAATAGTCATCTGACGGCCCAGCATCAGGCCGGCGATATCCTTGGCGCGGTTAGCAATCTTGTCTTGCATGCGCAGCAATTCCAGCAGATCAGTACGGGGGACCGGCAGGAAAATACTATCCGGCAGATTCTTGCGAACTTCCTTTTTCATTGCATCTGCTTCGCCTTCCAATACTGCGATCTTGTGTTGTACCTGCTCGACAGTAGCCCAGTCCTCCGCCATCACTGCATCAAAGAACGGAATCAACTCAACAGCACAGGCTTGCGCCTTGGCAATGTGCTCCTGCATTGGTTTGAACGGAGAGCGAGCAAACATCTGCAAAATAGGGTTGTATGTGGCCATAAATGCACCTGGTTAGAAGCGTAACAGTCAAAATAAAACATAAACGTCACACGCTTGACATAAAGTATAGTTATTAACGTGGTCAGTGGTGTTGTTATGCCATCTAAGCTGGAATTCATGGAGCGGCAGCTTTGTGTCATAAGCGACCTGTTGTCAAGCGAAGGGGCTAAGCCACCTTAAGGGGCGTTGGTGCATGGATAAAAGCAGACCGACATTTTCCTTCCATCCAAACCCTATGAGCTTTTTCCCACTCTGCGAACGGATTTCGGGCGTCCCGCTTCCAACATGCGATTTAGGACTACCACGCCGATGGCAGCCTCAGTGCATTGACCATCCAGTTTACGTGCACGCAGCCGCGGACCGATGATCACCTTGTACCGCCCCATGGCGGTTTCCGCCAGCGACCGGCGGCCATAGCCGGTCTT
>JBALVQ010000005.1:120709-127126 GCA_036960915.1 Amphritea sp. | reverse complement strand
CCCATGTGAGAGTAGGTCATCGCCAAGCACCTATTTAGAGAAAACCCCGATCACGCTGTGATCGGGGTTTTTTCGTTTCTGCAGTGCATGATTTTTAGGAGGCGCGCCCCGCGCCGAGGAGAGTTTTTCTGGGGCCTGGAAAAACCAATCGCGGCGGGACGCCGCTCCCACAGGGCTGAGGTTGTTGATGAGATTAATTCAAAGAAACGGGGTTGCTACAGTGCTGTGGTGAGTGGCAGTGGCCTCAAAATCCTGTCTAGCCACTAGCTATAGATTTTAGGGAAATTGTTCACAAGGAGACGACTAATTGGAGATTGTCATGCTGATGGCATGACTGGAAGTGTAGACCAGCCTCACATCCAAAATATCTTCATGAATGTGAAGCTGTCTCTAGAGGTATTAGGGGTGAATGTTTAGCGCTGGAAGACTACCTGGCCATCGAGCAAGGTGTAATGCACAACTCCGTGCAGCGGATAGTTCATGAAAGGGGTGTTAGTGCCTGCGGAACGGGTTGTTTCCTCAGTCAGCTGCCACTCTTCCTCAGGCGCGAATATGCATACATCGGCGCAGTTGCCTTCGCTAAGTGACCCCAGATCCGTACCGAGCACTTGAGCGGGTCCTGTGGTTAACTTTGCTATCATCTGTGGCAGGGTTATCAGTTCCTGTTCAACCAGCAACAGTGACAGAGGTAGCAGGGTTTCCAGGCCCATCATACCAGGCTCTGTGGCAGCAAAAGGTGCCTGTTTGGCGGCTAACTCATGGGGTTGGTGATCAGAACAGATGGCCTGAAACCCATCTGCTACTAATGCCTGGCGTAAGCCAGCGCGGTCTAGCTGGCTACGCAGCGGTGGAATCAGATGGAAGTTGGGGTTGAAGCCGCTGACGTTCTCATCGGTCAATAGCAAGTTCTGTATAGCAATATCGGCAGTAACATTGAGACCGCGCTCGCGGGCATCCATAATCATCTTTACCGAGCGCTCGCAGGATAACTGGCCAAAGTGTGCACGCACGCCAGTTTGTTCAACCAGCAGCAAACAACGTGAAACTTCGATGGTTTCAGCTGTTTCCGGAATGCCGTTAAGGCCTAACCGTGTGCAGGTAGTATCTTCATGCATGCTACCACCGGCAGCCAGTTCAGCGTCCTGAGCCTGGAACAGCACCAGTAGGTCGTGGGTGGCTGCATATTCCAGGCAACGGGTCAGCACCAGGGAGCTGCGAATAGGCTGACGAGTGTTGGTAAAGGCGATGCAACCTGCCTGATGTAGAGCATACATTGGGCTGAGCTGCTCACCACTCAGTCCCTGGGTTAGTGCACCCATAGGGAGAACCCGAGCGAGGCCGGCTTCCAGGGCTCTATCCTGAATGAGGTCAACCACAGCGGTGTTGTCTGCAATCGGTTTAGTGGTCGGCGGCGTGCAAATGGTAGTAATACCGCCAGCCGCGGCCGCCGCTGTTTCACTGGCGATGGTACCTTTACGGGTATAGCCTGGTTCTCTTAAATGAGCACAAAGATCGATAAATCCGGGACTGACGACTTTGTTTGTGGCATCAATGCTCTGATCGGCTTTGAATCCCGTTGGTGCTTCGCCAATCGCCTGAATTCTACCCTGGCTGATATACAGGTCGGTAACCTGATCTAGGTTGTTGGCCGGGTCGATAACGCGGCCCCCTTGAATCTTAATATTCATTCTTCTGCGTACCTTATTCCTGATCCGTATCAAGCTGGGCTGTGGATTGCTGCTCTGTCATCTGACCGCTCATCGACATAGACATTACTGCCATGCGTACCGCGATGCCATTGGTAACCTGATTTAGAATTAATGACTTAGGGCCGTCAGCCACGGCGGTTTCAATCTCTACACCGCGATTGATCGGGCCCGGGTGCATCACTATTGATTCCGGTTTGGTCAGTTTCAGCTTTTCTTCAGTCAGGCCATAGAGCTTGTAAAACTCAGCCTCACTGGGCAGCAACGCGCTCTGCATGCGCTCTTTCTGCAGACGTAGCATCATCACTACATCGACATCCTTGAGTCCCTGATTCATGTCAGTGAAGACCTTAACCCCGAGCGCTTCGATGTGGCGAGGCAGCAGTGTATTGGGTGCTATTACACGGATTTCAGAGGCCCCAAGGGTGCGTAATGCATGAATTTGCGAGCGGGCAACACGGGAGTGGAGGATGTCGCCGACTATGGCGACTACTAAGGGCTCGAAGGCGCCTTTATGCTGGCGAATCGTCAGCATGTCCAGCATTGCCTGCGTTGGGTGTGCGTGGCGGCCATCTCCAGCGTTGATGACGGCAACATTAGGCGTTACATGCTCGGCGATATAGTGTGTTGCACCACTATCTGAGTGACGTACTACAAACATATCGGAATGCATTGCTTCCATGGTCATTAGGGTGTCTTTTAGTGTTTCACCCTTGGCAGTAGAAGAGGTGCTGATATTCAGGTTGAGTACGTCAGCAGAAAGGCGCTTAGCTGCCAGTTCAAATGTGCTGGCGGTGCGGGTGCTGGCTTCAAAGAACAGGTTGACGACGGTTTTTCCTCGCAGTAGCGGTACTTTCTTGACTTGCTTGGCACTCATATCGACAAAAGAATCTGCCGTATCCAGTATCTCGGTCAGTAGCTCACGGCTCAGGCCTTCTGTGGTGAGGAAATGCTTCAGCTGACCGGCGCTATTGAGTTGAATCAGGTTTGGATCTCGTTGTTCGAACATGTCAGATTCCGTCAGTCAGGTTATCGGTTCAATTTCTTGCTGATTTCCAGGGCCAGAGGTTCAGGCCCGGTCAGCTTAACCCGCTCATTGCATGCTAATGTCATTACTTCGCCAACTACGTCGGCCTGGATTGGTAGCTCTCTGCGGTTTAAGTCAAGCAAGGTTACCAGTGTGATTGATGCTGGTCGTCCGTAATCAAACAGTTCATTCATAGCGGCACGAATAGTCCGGCCGCTCATTACGACATCATCCACAAGTATGATGTGTCGATCTTCAGTGGCACTTGGCAAAACTGAAGGCTGAACTTTTGGGTTAAGACCCACTCGGGTGAAGTCATCGCGATAAAAAGAGATATCCAGGGTCCCCAGTGGACTGTCTAACCTCAGTTCATTATGCAAACGTTCCGCCAGCCATACACCGCCGGTGCGAATGCCGATCATCATTGGATCTTCTATTTGTTTTGCTGTTAATAATTTCCGCAAGTCTTGAGACATTACTTCAAGCAGGCTATCAACGTTAATTACTTCCGAGACCATATAGGTCCTCCAGTCGTGTTTCGCTAGGAATCAGTTGGTCTGAGCGAAACCAGCTTTCCAGGATAAGTTGGGCGGCAATACCGTCCACCGAGTTTTCTTTAAAGTTTCGACTGCCGCCGCGGGACAGGCTGATCTGTTTGGCCTCTGCTGAGGTGAGGCGTTCATCCATCAGGTAGCAGGGCAGTTTATAGCGTTCATGCAGTCGGTTGGCAAACTTACGTGCCCTGCGAGCCATATCGCTGATGGTGCCATCCATATTCAATGGGATGCCGACCACCAGAGCGCAAGGTTGCCATTCATTAACTAACAGTTCGATCTTTAGCCAGTCAGGAATGCCATCGCGGGCTGCGAATGGCTTTAGGGGAGAGGCTGTGCTGGTTAACGATTGACCGGCGGCTACTCCGATTCGGGTAGTGCCAAAGTCAAATCCTAATACGGGTCCGGAAAATGTATTCATCTTGCTTCTTAAGTTTCGTGTTTGCTCTCAGGCATGTCCACTCTGGCTGGTTAACAGGTCGAGATTAACCCCCAGGATTGATGCGGCCGCTTGTAGTCTCTCCTCGGCCGGGGTGTCAAATATTATATCTAAATTGGCGGGGCAACTTAACCACGCATTATCACTCATTTCCTGTTCCAGTTGCCCTGCCCCCCAGCCGGCATAACCCAGGGCAATCAAATAGTGCTGAGGGCCATCACCATTGGCAATTGCTTCGAGGATATCCAGCGATGTGGTTAAAGAAAGTTGTTCGGAAATTGAATAGGAGGATGTCCAGTTGGACTGGTCTGAGAGATGCAGAATGAAGCCACGATCACTCTGTACAGGCCCTCCGGCGTAAATCGGCGCGTTACTGATTGGCAGATCCTCGGTTAGTTTCAGATGTTCCATTAATTCTTGAAAACCCATATCCAACGGGCGGTTTACGACAATCCCCATAGCGCCATACTCGCTGTGATCGCAGATATAGGTGACGGTATGATCGAAATTTTGATCGGCCATATGCGGCATGGATATCAGGAAGTGATCTTGCAGGCTACCTGGTGCATAAGGGGATGCGTCGATACTTTTTTTTGATGTCTCTGGAGCAGCCATGATGGGTACCTCAGGGCATGGATGGTATTTAAGGATTAGTACACCCGGGCGTTTTTCTCAAATTTCCAGGTGCGGATGATTTCCAGAATATCCGTATTTTTTCTCATTTCCAGAGGAAATTGCTGGAACGGAGCCGTTAGTCTCACAATGCGTACAGCGGCATCGTCCAGTACTTTGCTCCCGGAAGACTTACTGATCTGTATTTCTTTGATGCTGCCATCTGGCAGGATAGAAACCAGCAGGCGCAGGCTACCATAGAGCTGCTGACGTCGCGCTGCTTCCGGGTAATTTAGGTTTCCTACGGACTCGACCCGTTTAACCCAGTTTGCCATATACATGGCATCCGAGTGGCTGCGAGCAGACGCAGAAGTAAGGTGCTTGATTCGGGGGCGTTTAGCCATTTCCTGGCGTTGAAACTCTATCTGCGCTTCAAGGCTGGCAATTTCCAGGCTACGCGCTAACAGTGATGTTGAGCTGCCCGGTGCCGGTGCCGGAGGAGCCGATTTCTGACGTTGCTGCTTTTTTTTCGTAACCTGGCGCTTTTCCGGGGTAATCGAGGTGACTACTTGCTTCTGCGGTGCTGGTGATGCCTGTGGTGAGGTCTCTCCCCGATCCGGTGCAAGTTCAGCCTGTTGCGGTGGTGCCGGCTTAGGGGCAGTGATCTGAGTCGGCGTCAAAGGCTGCTGAGGGGCTATTTTCTGGATGTCCCGGTGCTGAAAGTCGGCTTGTTCCCGAGTTGCGGGAATTAGCTTTTCATCGCTTTGGCCACTACCGAGTTGGTCGGCCTGGGCTATAAAATCCGCCTGTTCAGGAGGCTTCTCGCTTTTATAGTGCGCGAGAGTGACTTCGAGAGTCTGTGGCAAGGGTTGCTGTTGCAGGGTACTGAACGTGATGCCAAGAATGCCGACCGCATGCAGCGCAACGGCCAGGAATAGAGTAAATCCCAACCGGTCAGAAGCAGATACAGCAGCGGCGGTGATGCCACTCATTGCTTGTGTTCCTGTGTGTGCTGCGCAGACATAAAACTGATAACGGTCTCAGCTCTTGGTTTTAACGATTAGTTATTCAGTTTGGCCTCAATTACATCCATCAATTGCATACCAATATCCAGACCAAATTGATCGTCCAGTTCGCGGATACAGGTTGGGCTGGTGACATTAACTTCGGTCAGGTAATCACCGATTACATCCAGCCCGGCAAATAGGATGCCCTGCTCCTTCAGGGTCGGCCCTACCTGAGCGGCAATCCACAGTTCTCGTTCAGTCAATGGGCGGCCTTCGCCACGGCCTCCGACAGCCAGGTTACCACGGGTTTCACCGTTAGTCGGGATACGTGACAGACCGTAAGGTACCGGCTCACCATCGATTAGCAGGATACGTTTATCGCCATCGACGATCTCCGGTAGGTATTTTTGCGCCATAATGGTCTGCACACCGTAATTGGTGAGTGTCTCAATGATGACCCCCAGGTTTACCCCGTCTTCCTGGATACGGAAAATAGACGTGCCGCCCATGCCATCAAGAGGCTTGAATATGACGTCTTTATATTCTGCGTGGAAATCACGTAACAGGTCTTCGCGACGAGTCACCAGAACTGGCGGACAACACTCTGGGAAATGCGTAGCAAAAATCTTTTCGTTATAGTCACGCAGGGATTGCGGGCGGTTAACGACCAGGGTGTTGCCCTCGGCGGCAGCCAGCTCAAGTAGATGCGTGGTGTAGATAAACTCGTTATCGAATGGCGGATCTTTACGCATCAATACGACATCAAGGGAAGACACTTCACAGGTCTGGTAGTCACTGCGTTCGAACCACTTGTCAGGATTCATATCGACAGTCAGCGGCGCCATTTTAGCGAACACCTTGCCATCACGCAGGTAGAGGTCCTTCTGCTCCATGTACCAGAGCTCCCAGCCCTTTTTTTGCGCAGCCCAAAGCATCGCCAGGGAACTGTCTTTCTTGAAGCTGATGGCCTCGATGGGGTCCATCACGATACCGACTTTAATTGTCATCTAGAAACCTTGTACCTATTATTTGTCTGAAGAGACCGTTGATTAAGAGTGAGTTTACCTGTGCC
>JBALVQ010000005.1:0-120609 GCA_036960915.1 Amphritea sp. | reverse complement strand
AGGTGATTACCACCATGGGATCCTTCACGATGCAGGACTTACTCAACCCCAACTGCCATCTAGAAACCTTGTATCTGTTATTTATCTGAAGAGACCGTTGATTAAGAGTGAGTTTACCTGTGCCAGGTGATTACCACCATGGGATCCTTCACGATGCAGGACTTACTCAACCCCAACTGTCATCTAGAAACCTTGTATCTGTTGAGCCTTGAATAGACCGTTGATTAAGAACGAGTTTACCTGCGCTTGACCCTGACGGCCAGCATTAGACGTTGTCTACAGTCCCTAACTGAGGTCTCCCCACAGATATTGCAAAATGGCTTGCGCTGCAACCGGTGCTGTTTCCGTACGAAATACTCTGGGCCCAAACGCTACGGGCATGAATCCCTGTTTTCGGGCCAGATCAACTTCATCTTCTGTCAGTCCGCCTTCTGGTCCAACCAGCAGTGCGATCGAGTCGGGTTTTGGCAGATCGCCCAGTGGTTGCTCCCTATGATGGTGCAGCACCAGTTTTAGATCTGCATTTATCGTACTTATCCAGTCATTCAATGTCTGTGGTGCAGTAATCTCTGGGACATCACAGCGTAAACTTTGTTCACAGGCACTGACTGCTATTTGTTGCCAATGGCGCTGACGCTTTTCCTGGCGTTCGGCGTTGAGCTTTACTTCGCAGCGTTCGGAGAACAGAGGTGTCATGCTCTCCATACCCAGCTCAGTGGCTTTTTGAATCGCGTAATCCATGCGCTCGCCACGGGAAAGGGACTGGCCGATATGGATCTTTAAAGGTGAATTACGCGCGGGTTGAGATACAGATACAATTTCCACCTCCACACTGCGCTTGGCTACAACAGTCAGAGTCGCGAGGTATTCGTGGCCATCGCCATTAAACAGAATAACTTGCTCTCCAGCGTGCATGCGCAACGCTCTGGATATGTGCTGTGTGCTGCTTTCGCCTAATGTTATAGGGGTGTCTGCAGCCAGTGACTGGGATTCGTAAAAACGGGGAGTTCTCATGGCGGTATAGCCTGTTTATCTCTTTACGAGTAATTATGCCATGTGCCGAAAACAAAAGGTGAGACAAAAAAAGGGGCAAAGTAATTTACTTTGCCCCTTTTTTTAGCTACGAGCCACTAGTCGCTATTATTTACAAGCCCGCCGCTACGCGTAGTTCATCGGCTTTGTCGGTTTTTTCCCAGCTGTAAGCGGTGAATGTTTTGCCGTTTACTGTCATTTCATATGGGTCATGACCAAAGTGACCATAAGCCGCTGTCTGGCGATACATTGGATGTAGCAGATCCAGCATGCGCGTAATTGCATGAGGACGCAGATCGAAATGATTGCGGATCAGTTCGATAATCTTGCTATCGGATACTTTGCCTGTTCCGAATGTATTGATCGACATCGAGGTTGGCTCTGCCACACCGATAGCGTAAGAGATCTGGATTTCGCATTTGTCAGCCAGACCTGCTGCGACCAGATTCTTAGCGACATAACGGCCAGCATACGCAGCGGAACGGTCTACCTTGGATGGATCTTTGCCGGAGAATGCCCCGCCGCCGTGACGCGCCATGCCGCCGTAAGTATCAACGATAATCTTACGACCAGTCAGACCGCAGTCGCCGACAGGGCCGCCGATAACGAACTTGCCGGTTGGGTTGATGTGAAACTTGGTGCTGGCATCGATCCACTCGGCAGGCAGGGTGTGCTTGATGATCAGTTCCATCACCGCTTCCTGCAGATCCGCCATGGAAACATCGGGATTGTGCTGGGTAGAAAGCACAACCGCGTCGATACCGACGGGCTTGCCATCTTCATAACGGAAAGTGACCTGGCTCTTTGCGTCCGGACGCAACCACGGCAGCAGGCCGGATTTGCGCGCTTCTGCCTGACGCTCAACCAGACGGTGGGCGTAGCAGATAGGCGCAGGCATCAGGACATCAGTTTCGTTGCTGGCATAGCCAAACATCAGCCCCTGATCGCCGGCGCCCTGGTCTTCAGGCCTGGAGCGGTCAACCCCCTGAGCGATATCGACAGACTGCTTACCGATGATGTTGATCACACCGCAGGTCTCGCCGTCGTAACCTACTTCGGAAGAGGTGTAGCCGATATCGCAGATTACGCCGCGAACCAGCTCTTCCAGGTCAACCCAGGCAGAGGTTGAGATCTCGCCAGAAACAATCGCAACACCGGTCTTAACCATGGTTTCGCAGGCCACACGGGCGTACTTGTCTTCAGCAATGATCGCATCAAGCACCGCATCAGAGAGCTGATCGGCAATTTTATCTGGATGGCCTTCGGAAACCGATTCCGAAGTGAACAGGCTGTATTCGCTCATTTCGCGTCATCATCCTAAAAATAAGGGGTACAAAAAAGAAGTGGGTGTTCTGATGAGAGTTACAGATCAGAGGGGCCCGGATTTTAAATTGAAGCGTATTTTAATCCGGTTGCGCCTCGATTGCATGACCAAGATTGTTTTTTTAGATGATTTTTTCGGCTTTTTAGATGAAAACGACTCATTTTCATCATTTTCAGGCGAAATAGATTTGAAGCTGATACCCGGTTGCGAGAAAATACCGGCTCATTTTTGAATCTACTTTTTAACTCAACTTTTTTTAACTCAATTTGGGTTTCACCCCTGGAGTGAATGAATGTCCTCTCGTAGAGAACTTGCTAATGCCATCCGTGCCCTCAGTATGGACGCTGTTCAAAAGGCTAAATCCGGTCACCCTGGTGCGCCAATGGGTATGGCGGATATCGCAGAAGTACTCTGGAATGACTTCCTGAAGCATAATCCGTCCAACCCTCACTGGTTGGACCGCGATCGCTTCGTTCTGTCTAATGGTCACGGCTCTATGCTGATCTACAGCCTGTTGCACCTCACCGGCTATGATCTGTCTATCGATGACATCAAGAGTTTCCGCCAGCTGCACTCCAGAACTGCGGGTCATCCGGAATATGGCTATGCGCCGGGCGTTGAAACGACAACCGGTCCTCTGGGGCAGGGTATCACCAACGCGGTGGGCTTCGCGATTGCCGAGAAATCCCTGGCGGCACAGTTTAACCGTGAAGACCATGAGATTATTGATCACAACACCTATGCCTTCCTGGGCGATGGCTGCCTGATGGAAGGTATCTCCCACGAGTCGTGCTCCCTGGCGGGTACTCTGGGCTTAGGCAAGCTGATCGCATTCTACGATGACAACGGTATCTCTATCGATGGTGAAGTCGAAGGCTGGTTTACCGATGATACGCCGAAGCGTTTCGAAGCTTACGGCTGGCAGGTTATTCCTGGCGTTGATGGGCATGATCATGAGCAAATTTTCGCCGCGATCGAAGCTGCACAGGCAAATACTGAACAACCAACGCTGATCTGCTGCAAGACCATTATCGGTTTTGGATCGCCGAATAAGCAGGGTAAAGAGGATTGCCATGGTGCGCCTCTGGGTGATGAAGAGATTGCGCTGGCCCGTAAAGAACTGGGTTGGGAGCATGATTCGTTTGTTATCCCTGATGAAATATACAACCAGTGGAATGCTGTAGAAGCAGGTCAGAACGCAGAGAAGGATTGGGATGAAAGTTTTGCCGCATACAGCAAAGCCTATCCTGAAGAAGCGCGTGAGCTGATTCGTCGCGTTAAAGGTGATCTGCCAGCAGACTTTTCTGCTCAGGCTGATACATTTATTAAACAGCTTCAGGACAAGGGCGAGACTATTGCCAGCCGTAAGGCGTCCCAAAATGCACTGAATGCATTTGGTCCTCTGTTGCCGGAACTGATGGGCGGCTCTGCAGACCTGGCAGGTTCCAACCTGACTCTGTGGTCCGGTTGTAAAGGTGTTACCAAAGATGACGCCTCCGGCAATTACATGTTCTACGGTGTGCGTGAATTTGGTATGTCTGCCATCATGAACGGTATCGCGCTGCACGGCGGTTTCATTCCTTACGGTGCTACCTTCCTGATCTTCATGGAATATGCCCGTAACGCCTTGCGTATGGCCGCCCTGATGAAGCAGCGTGCTATCCATGTGTATACCCACGATTCTATCGGTCTGGGTGAAGATGGCCCGACTCACCAGCCGATTGAGCAGATTTCTAACCTGCGTCATACACCAAACATGAGCACCTGGCGTCCAGGCGATGCCGTTGAATCTGCGGTGGCCTGGAAGAGTGCGCTGGAGCGTACGGATGGTCCTACGGCGATGATTTTCTCCCGTCAGAGTCTGCCACACCAGGCACGTACTGATGAGCAGCTGGCGAATATTGCCCGTGGTGGCTATATCCTGCGCGATACGGCAGGTATGCCGGATGCGATTATCATCGCGACCGGATCTGAAGTTGGTCTGGCCATGGATTCTGCTGAAGCGCTAGCCGCAGAAGGTAAGCAGATACGTGTTGTCTCCATGCCATCTACGGATCAGTTTGATAAGCAGGATGCAGAGTACCGTGAAACGGTGCTGCCAGCAGCAGTAACAGCTCGTGTAGCAGTAGAAGCCGCCCAGGCGGACTACTGGTACAAGTATGTCGGTCTGAACGGTGCTATCGTGGGTATGACTACCTTCGGTGAATCGGCACCAGCGGGTGAGCTGTTCAAACTGTTTGGCTTTACCGTTGAAAACGTTGTCGACAAAGTGAAGGCTCTACTTTAAGAACTGAGCGTGAGAAGAGGCCAACTATTCAGTTGGCCTTTTTACATGAGAAACACAATGCCATATAGAATTGCTATAAACGGTTACGGCCGTATCGGACAGAGTGTACTGCGTGCGATCTACGAGAGCGGTTATCGTGATCTGTTACAGGTGGTTGCGTTGAATGAGTTGTCCGATATCGATACGGTCAGTTATCTGACCCGCTACGATACTACTCATGGGCGTTTTCCGTTGCCAGTCACGCATGATGGTCAGAATCTGCTGATTAATGGCGATTCTATACGTGTGCTGAGCGAAGAAGATCCGACGCAGCTGCCCTGGCAAGAGATGGGCATCGATCTGGTGCTTGAATGCTCGGGTACTTTCAGTGATCGTGCCACTGCCGAATTGCATCTGCAAAGCGGTGCGGGCAAGTTGCTGTTTTCGCAACCGGCCCAGCCGGATGTTGATGCGACAGTTGTCTATGGTTTTAATGACAGTCAGTTAGATGCTGAGCAACAGGTCGTAGCGGCCGGTTCCTGTACCACCAACTGTCTTGTGCCGGTGCTGGATCTGCTGGACCGTGAGTTGGGTATTGTCAACGGTGTTACGACGACTATTCATTCGGCGATGAATGATCAGCCGGTTATTGATAGTTATCACCAGACCGATCTGCGCCTGACCCGCAGTGCGATGCATTCTATTATCCCGGTGGATACCGGTTTAAACAAAGGTATCGAACGGTTATTACCGGCGATGTCTAACCGTTTTGAGTGTTTGCACCTGCGCGTGCCGACGATCAATGTGTCGGTACTGGATATCTCACTGAATGTGCGCACACCCACCGATGCCGAGACCGTTAATAGCATTCTGCGCAATGCGGCTGATAATAACTTAAAGGGAATTTTGGGGTATACCGAAGAGCCGCATGCCTCGGTAGATTTCAACCGCGATCCCCGTTCAGGGATTGTCGATGGCACTCAGACCAAAGTCAGTGGCGGCTCAATGATCAAGCTGCTGTGCTGGTTCGATAATGAGTGGGGTTTTGCTAATCGTATGCTGGATGTAGCCAGTGCGTGGTTGCAGCGTAAATGATTTTATAGCGTCGCAGAGTCGAGGCTGTACTGAATTGAAGATTAAATTGCTAAACAAGTAGGAAACATTGATGAGCGTACTGAAAATGACTGATCTGGAGCTGAGCGGCAAGCGCGTTCTGATCCGTGAAGACCTTAATGTTCCGGTTAAGGATGGCCAGGTAACCAGTGATGCCCGTATTCGTGCTTCCCTGCCAACCATCAAGCATGCTCTGGAAGCGGGTGCCAAGGTGATGGTGATGTCTCACCTGGGGCGTCCAACCGAAGGCGAGTATGATGAGAAAAGTTCTCTGGCACCGGTTGCCAAGCATCTGGCAACGCTGCTGGGTCGTGAAGTCTCTCTGATCAAAGACTGGCTGGATGGTGATTTTGAAGTTGCCGCTGGTGATCTGGTGTTACTGGAAAACGTACGTTTTAACGCCGGCGAGAAGAAAGATAACGAAGCGCTGTCCCAGAAGATGGCTGCCTTGTGTGATGTCTATGTCATGGATGCATTTGGTACTGCTCACCGTGCTCAGGCATCTACTCATGGTGTCGCCAGGTTTGCACCAATTGCCTGCGCAGGTCCTTTGCTTGCGGGCGAATTGGATGCTCTGGCTAAAGCGCTGGATAATCCGGCCCGCCCGATGACTGCCATTGTCGGTGGCTCTAAAGTGTCAACCAAGCTGACAGTACTGGAATCGCTGTCTGATAAAGTAGATCAGCTGATTGTCGGTGGTGGTATTGCTAACACCTTCCTGGCAGCTGCTGGTAAGCCGGTGGGCAAATCACTGTGTGAACATGATCTGCTTGATATTGCCAAGGCGCTGATGGAGAAGGTGAACATTCCACTGCCTGTGGATGTCGTGGTTGCAACTGAATTTGCAGAAACGGCTACTGCAACCGTCAAGTCTGTTGATGATGTGGCTGAAGATGACATGATTCTGGATATCGGCCCTCAGTCAGCCGCAAATCTGGCCAACCTGTTGAAAGAAGCTGGTACGATTATCTGGAATGGTCCGGTCGGAGTATTTGAGTTCGATCAGTTTGGTGAAGGCACTAAAACGCTGTCTCTGGCGATTGCCCAGAGTCAGGGCTTCTCTATTGCCGGTGGTGGCGATACGCTGGCGGCTGTGGATAAGTACGGCATTGCCGAGCAGGTCTCTTATATTTCTACCGGCGGTGGTGCTTTCCTGGAATTTGTAGAAGGCAAGGTGTTGCCTGCTGTTGCTATGCTGGAAAGTCGTTCCAAGTAACAGTTAAAAGTTACGCAACATAATTTTGCGCGGTAGCGACCACGGTGGCCGCCGCTTGATATAGAATAAAAAGCCGTCATAGTGAACGGCTTAATTTAGCTAAAGGTGAACATATGGCTCTTATCAGTATGCGTCAGCTGCTGGATCACGCTGCCGAGAACGGCTACGGTATCCCGGCTTTTAACGTTAACAATCTGGAACAGATGCGCGCCATTATGGAAGCGGCGGACAAGACCGATTCTCCGGTCATCGTTCAGGCTTCAGCGGGTGCACGTAAATATGCAGGCTCTAACTTCCTGCGCCATATGATTCTGGCGGCTATCGCAGAATTTCCGCATATCCCGGTTTGTATGCATCAGGATCACGGCACATCGCCAACGATCTGCCAGCGTTCTATAGCGATGGGTTTCTCCTCAGTAATGATGGACGGCTCTCTGATGGACGATGGTAAAACGCCGTCCAGCTATGAGTACAACGTTGATGTTACCCGCCGTACCGTTGAAATGGCACATGCATGCGGTGTATCAGTAGAGGGTGAGCTGGGTTGTCTGGGGTCGCTGGAAACCGGTCAGGCTGGTGAAGAAGATGGTGTCGGTGCTGAAGGTACTCTGTCTCAGGAGCAGATGCTGACCGATCCTGAAGAAGCAGCTGACTTTGTCAAGCAAACCGGTGTTGATGCGCTGGCAATTGCCTGCGGTACTTCCCACGGCGCTTACAAATTCACTCGCCCACCTACCGGCGATATTCTGGCAATCGATCGTATTCGTGCAATCCACGAACGTATTCCGAATACCCACCTGGTAATGCATGGCTCTTCTTCTGTACCACAGGAGTGGCTGGCAGTAATCAATGAGTTTGGCGGTGAGATCCCGGAAACTTACGGCGTGCCGGTTGAGCAGATCGTAGAAGGCATCAAGCATGGCGTACGTAAGGTAAACATCGATACCGACCTGCGCCTGGCTTCTACCGGTGCGGTGCGTCGCTTCATGGCGCAGAACCCGTCTGAGTTTGACCCACGTAAATTCCTCAAGGCAACCATGGATGCCATGAGCGATATCTGTATCGCACGCTATGAGGCTTTTGGTACTGCGGGTAATGCCAGCAAGATGACAGCTGTTTCCCTGGAAGGTATGGCTGACCAGTACGATACAGGTGCACTGGCTCCCAAGGTAAACTGATACCTTAAGAAAACTATCTGGAAAGGGCGCTCATTGAGCGCCTTTTTTTATGTACAGGATGTACGGTATGTCGTGAGCACAGGGATGTGCAAGAACGACAATGTCACTCAACAAACGGTAGTGAGAGGGAGTTTACGTCGCGCATTCTGGCTATTAGCCGTGGCTCATTGAGCTGGCAATTGGCTTTCTGAGAACTCAGACATGCCCCTGTGTGTAACAAGCTCAAAGCTCACTTTCTATCTCTTCCTGGAGCGTTTCCAGTTGATCCAGAATACGGATGAATTTAGTCCCAAACGGCGTAATTTCGTATTCAACCCGCGGCGGTATTTCGTTGTAGGTTACTCGTTGCATAATGCCGAACTGGACGTTTTTACGCAGACAGTCGTTGAGTACCTTGGTGGTCAGGCCTTCAACACTGCGCACCATTTCTCCTGGCCGATTGATGCCATTGGCCAATAGCTGATACACCGTCAGTGACCACTTACAGCCATAAATCGTTTCAACCATACGCGCTGAGCGTTCCGGTGCTGATTTTCTTGAAAAAAGTTTTTCTTTATCTTTCATTAAGATGCACCAAAAAGTACCTATCTTACCAATTTGTACTTACTACTCAGGGGATAACCCGCGAGCCTAAAATTAGCATATTACGCTAATGATTAGGAGAAGCTAAAGATGAATTTTAACAACTCAGGTGTCGCGTTAATTATCGGTGGTACCAGTGGTATGGGTCTGGCAACGGCCAAATTATTGGCCCGGCATAATGTCGAAGTGGTGATCGTAGGGAATAACCCAAATAAGCTCGCCAGAGCCCTCGGTGAACTTAAGGAGTTGGGCAAGGCCGCGGCTATCCAGGCCAATCTATACGACAAGGGTAGCATGCAAAAGCTGTATGACTTTATTAGTAATCGGTCCAACAAAATTGGCTATCTGGTCAATGCGGCAGGCTATTTCAGCCCTAAAGCTTTTCTGGAGCACTCCGAGGATGACTACGAAACCTATATGGGCTTAAATAAGGCAACTTTTTTGGTTTCCCAGGCGGTCGTAAAAAATATGACGGTACATGGCGGTGGCAACATAGTGAATATCGGTTCAATGTGGGCGAAGCAGGCGATCAAGGCGACACCCTCTTCAGCATATTCGATGGCAAAAGCGGGATTGCATGCGCTAACGCAGCATATGGCAATGGAGCTGGCTGAATTAGGTGTGCGCGTTAACGCCGTCTCTCCCGCGGTTGTTAAAACGCCGATCTATGAATCGTTCATCGCCCCGGATGATGTTGATGCTGTGCTGGAAGGGTTTAATGATTTTCACCCGATTGGGCGGGTGGGAACCCCTGAAGATGTTGCTAATGCGATAGCCTTTTTATTGTCAAACGAAGCAGATTGGGTGACTGGTGCTATCTGGGATGTTGATGGTGGAGTCATGGCGGGACGGAATTAATTATGTTGAATATGGATTTTAGCAAACGGGTGGTAATTGACACCGATACCCAGGACTGGGCAGCAAGCCCTGCTCCGGGAGTGCTACGTAAGCCGCTAGCACGCGAAGGCAGGGAAAGTGGTCATGCCACGAGTATTGTCAGCTATGCGCCTGGCTCAAGCTTCAGTCGCCATGAGCACCCTATGGGAGAGGAAATATTTGTCCTTGATGGTATTTTCTCGGATGAAAATGGTGATAACGCTAAGGGGACGTATATTCGTAATCCGCCAGGCAGCGCTCATAGCCCTTCCAGTGAGAATGGTTGCATCATTTTTGTAAAGCTCAATCAGTTTGATAAAAATGATAAACAGCAGGTGTGTTTTGATACCTTACAGGCGGATTGGTTGCCGGGTATAGGTCGGCTTCAGGTGATGCCGCTACATGAGTTTGAACACGAGCACGTAGCGTTGGTGAAGTGGCCGGCGGGCGAAGTCTTTATGCCGCACAGGCACTACGGCGGTGAAGAGATCCTGGTGTTATCAGGAGTATTCCGCGACGAAAGCGGCAGCTACCCGGCTAACACCTGGATACGCAGCCCGCATATGAGCGAACACTGTCCGTTTGTAGAGGAAGAGACGGTTATCCTGGTTAAGACTGGACACTTACCCTTCAAGGATTAGGCTAATCAGATAACACATTCAAGTTTCCTAAACGGGAATCTGTTTTACATAACAACAAAGCCAACTCCAGGAGTTGGCTTTGCGTTCGTTTAGTTTGCCGAAATCATATGCACATCGTGCTGCGGGAACGGGATAGTGCAGCCCGCAGCTTCAACTGCCGTTTTTAATGCTACCCGGCTATCAAAAAAGAAATCCCAATAATCATCAGTTTTAACAAAAGCACGCACCAGGAAGTCGACAGAGCTAGAACCCAGGTCAACCACGGCAACTACGTTACCTTCTTCCTGAATAATCCGGGAATCCTCTGCCAGTACTTTCTCCATTGCTGTTTTAGCTTTTGCCAGATCATCGCTGTAAGACACGCCAATAGCGATTTCAACTGCCCGGACATCACTGCGGGTAAAGTTAATGATATTACCGTTAGCCAACGGGCCATTTGGGATGATCAGGGTGCGCTTATCAAATGTTTCCAGTGTGGTAACAAAAATACCTATGTCCAGTACCGAGCCTTCCAAGCCTTGAGCTTCAATATAGTCACCAACTTTAAATGGACGGAAGATGAGGATCATTACGCCGCCGGCGAAGTTTGACAGGCTGCCTTGCAGCGCTAGACCGACGGCTAAGCTGGCAGCACCCAGAATGGCAACGAAAGAGGTGGTTTCGATACCGACCATTGATGCCACACTGATGACCAGTATGACTTTTAATAAAGCATCTAAAGCGCCGCTTAAGAATTTCGCCAGGGTTTCATCAGGAAAATGCTTCACCAGTGAGCGACTGGTAAATGCACTGATTTTTTTTATCAGCCAAAGGCCGATGATGAGGACCGCGAGAGCAAGTGCGAGTTGTCCCCCATAGATGGTAATAAGATCTGACAGATAGTCGTATTGGTTTTGTACAGCTTCCATGTTGTTATTATCCTTAATAAACATGTGACAAGAACCGTTAACTATATGCTTTATTGCGTTTAAAAAAACCTTAATTCTAAGACAAAGGTTTGAAATATTATATGGCAGCACTCTATGCGACTTCAGTTATTCAGTGCGGGGTTTTGGAGTATCGTAATGGCGATACTCTATCTCTAGGAAATAAGCGATCTAGTAGGACAGTTGCGATTCAATTCTGTCCAGCCGGATGCGGTATTTTTCCCCGCTCTGATTTTCTGCTATCAGGTTTTCTTCATGGCCACTGTTGTCGATAGTGAGAAAACGCAGCTTCTCCTGATGAATTTGGCCAGCGTCATCTCGCCACACTATCTCATGAATAGTATTGCGGATACAGGCCAGTTCAAAACCGTCATGAACTTCACAATTAATCGGTGTGTAACTTTCCATTGTTAACCCTCTAAACCAAAAGATAACGATTAAACTTGAATTAGTGAATAAGCTGAAACATCAAACCGGGCGATCTGATCAAATCGCTCGGTAGGGAAGTACACATAAGATTGTGTATAAATCGCTACTTAATTTAATAAATGCTCATAACGCTTATCGGTTAAGGTCTTCATAAACGCAACCAGGGCGTCCACGCGTTGGTCATTGAGTGCGGGACCCCTTTCCAGCTCCTTGCGTGACAGGTTTGCGGCTATCTCCGGGATCTGCCAATGCTTGCCTGTTTCGGGGTTGATCTGACGTTTGGTACTGCGGCTGTTGTATTTATTGTAGAACAACACCACCGTGCGCAGCTCCTGAAAAACACCGTTATGCATATAGGGGCCGGTTATGGCGATATTACGCAATGTCGGTACCTTAAATTTCCCGGCCTGCAGTGGATCACTGACCTGCGGGTTTTCAGCTAGCCCTCGATCAATATGACCGGCGGTAACGCCATTCAGTGCCCGTACAGTGGAATTTACCGGTACGCCAATGTTGTGGTACTGGTAATTACTGAATGTTTCCTGTTCTGCGCCTGGATTTGATTTTAACTGATGACACTGATTGCAGTTGGTGAACTGCTGGGAGAAAAACAGGGTGCGTCCCAGCTCTTCTTGCTTGCTCAGGGGGTATTCACCGCGCAGGAAACGGTCATATTTGGAATCAAAAGGAGCAAACAATTCGGTTCTTTCGAACGCGGCGATACTGTCAGCCATCGCGCCATAGGCTTGTTCTGTATCAGCAAAGATGTCTGTGCCGTAGAGAGCTTTAAAGCTTTCAATATAGGCCGGATTATCCTTGAGGCGATTGACAGCAGTTGCTTTGGAAGGCATTGCCATTTCACCGAGATTGGTAGACGGTCCACCGGCTTGGCCTGTGAGATTGCTCTCACGGCCATCATGAAACTGACCGCCTACATGCTTTCCCTCAGCGGTTATATGGAATGCCGGGCTGAATTTCGCATAAGCCGCGGTGGGCGCGTTGCGATCTCCCAGTGAGTGGCCATCATCCCCCAGGGAAACTGCTCCATTAACACCATTATCTCTAGGATCGGCAAAGCCATTCGCAGGCGCGTGGCATGTGGCGCAGCTCTGGGTACGATTTAGGGAAAGACTTGTATCAAAGTACAGCTGTTGTCCCAGGCTTTCTTTACTTATCAAAGCCGTAGGCTGGTTGGCGAAAATAATATCGGTATTACTGGAGCTGCAGCCATAGAGCAGGGCAAGAATACTCAGCATTGAGAGTAACTTTAAGTTCATTAATCTATCTCTTAAGGGTAATGCTAATGAATCGCATTAGCGATAATATCAGTGTCGGTGCATTAAGTATTGATCTTTATCATCTTTTTGTTGGCGCCGGATTTTTTGGACTGAGTGATGAGATTGAGTCGGAGTGTGTGTCGATGGTCCTTTGATGCTTTCTTAAATTTGTTCGCAACAGCCGTTCGCTGTGGATATTTCAGTGGCTGGGTGAAGCGTGTAAAATCCGCCCATGCCTATTACCTCTCATACTTCCTGCGGCCGCTGGCGTGATCGTTTTCAGCAGTTGGATAAGCTGCTGATGGATACCCAACCATTGTGGCGTCCACAACCCTTTAAAGAAGTGCGCCCACAATGGTGTCAGCAATACCCGCAACTGACGTCCGATTTGTTACAGATAAATGACAAGGATCTGGCGAGGTTACAAAGTAGCACGCATGACCTGCAGCAGTTGCTGGGCAGCTATCTGCCAGAGTTGCAGGCATTGCCTGCACTGACTGAGTTATCTGTTTTACCCAGGACTGAAATGCAATGGCCAGCAAATCATTTTTTTGCGGCGATACCGGGACGAAAAAGAGCCCAGATTGAAGCTTTTACCGCAACCATTGGCAAAGTTCATGAGCCAATAGTGGAATGGTGTGGCGGCAAGGGGCATCTGGGAAGGCTGCTGGCAATGCAGTGGCGAACCGCTGTGACTACCCTTGAATGGAACAGTCAGCTTTGTAAGGATGGCGCACGCCGTGCTGATAAAGCGGGTGTCGCACAACAGTTCGAAGTGATGGATGTCCTGGCGCCGCAGCGGCCGCTCGATTTGCACGGCAAGCATGCGGTAGCGCTGCATGCCTGTGGTGTTCTGCACCGAACGCTAGGGCAGCATGTTACTCAGGTGAATGCGCCTGCACTGGATATCGCGCCCTGTTGTTACGCGGTAGGGGTCGAGGACAAGTATCAGTCATTCACCGCTTTAGGTAAGCTGAAATTAAGCCGTGATGATCTGCGTCTGGCGGTTACCGAAACAGTCACGGCCGGATCCCGGGAAGTACGCCTGCGAGATACCGAGATGGCCTGGAAACTGGGCTTTAATCTGTTGCGCGCAGAACTCTTTGAGGAGTCTGCTTATCACTCGATGAAACCGATCAGTAAAGGGTGGCTTAAGATGGACTTTGCCGGTTTCTGTCGACAGTTGGCGTTACGTGAAGGCATACGGCTGCCCGATACTGTTCATTGGGCTGATTATGAAGCCAGTGGCTGGCAGCGTCAGCGAGAGGTGATGCGTCTGTTACTGGTCAGGAGTGGGTTTCGCCGGGCGCTTGAGCTATGGTTGGTACTGGATATGGTTTGCTGGCTGGAATTGAATGATTACCGCGTCGAGTTGGGCACGTTTTGTGAGCGTCAGCTGACTCCACGCAATATATTGATATCCGCGCGGCGCGAATAACAGGGAGTGAGTTATGGAAACAGAAGCACAACTTATCAACAGGGCGCTTAAATGCACGATCTGCCAGGAGCAGCTGAAGGATGGCGTACGACCGGTATTTCAGTTTAGCTCCAGCGCCCGTATTCTGGTAGCGGCCCAGGCCCCGGGGCGCAAGGTTCATGAGACGGGTATTCCCTTTAATGACCCCAGTGGTGAGCGTTTACGGCAGTGGATGGGGATTGACCGGGATACCTTTTACAATCCTGAACTGATTGCTATTTTGCCAATGGGGTTTTGCTTTCCCGGTACCGGTCGCTCAGGTGATCTGCCACCGCGTAAAGAGTGTGCCCCGCAATGGCGTCAGCTGTTACTGGACAGGCTCACCAATCTGCAGTTGACACTGGTGATCGGCCAATATGCACAGGCCTGGCATCTCGATGCTGCCAGAACCGGTAAAAAAAACACTGTCACTGAAACCGTGGCAAACTGGCGGGAATATGTTCCGAATATCTATCCGATGCCCCATCCCAGTCCCCGAAATAATATCTGGTTAAGGCGCAATCCCTGGTTTGAACAGGAGCTGGTGCCGGACCTGCAACAGCGGATCAAACAGATACTTGCGGATTAGCAAAGCATCGCTGCACCGCCATCCATGGCTCTTTGCAGCATACCGTACATCCTGACATGTCGTTCCTGGACATCCATGTCCCACGACATACCGTACATCCTGACATGTCGTTCCTGGACATCCATGTCCCCACGACATACCGTACATCCTGTACATAAAAAAAAGCAGCCAAAGCTGCTTTTTTTATGGGTGCTTGAGCGCTCAGTGTAGCGCTTCGTATTTTTTCTGTATCGCTACCAGAGCTGGCTGTGCTTCCAGAGGTGCGTACTCCATTGCCTGGTCAAACAGTTGTTTGTTTTCTTCGGAGAGGCGCTCTTCCTCAGACATCGCCGAGAGCTTTTGCATTGCTTCGATGAATTTGGGGTGCTGTTTCTTTGCAGGTTTCATAGGGCCTACCTCCTTAAGCTAATGCGATGCACGTAGTGTGCTATGTGCGATAAGTGGTTTGGATCAGGTGAAAACCAAATTTGGTTTTTACCGGACCGTGAATTTCCAGAACTTTCTTGCGAAACACCACATTATCGAACTCTCTAACCATCTGGCCAGGCCGGAACTCACCCAGATCTCCACCGCGTTTAGCAGAGTTACATTGTGAGTGCTTCTTAGCCAGCTGGCCGAAATCTTCGCCCTTTGCCAGGCGTTGTTTCAGTTTCTCCGCTTCTGCTTTAGTTTTCACCAGAATATGCCGTGCAGATGCTACAGCCATATTATGCTCCATTATAACCGGGAATTAGAGAATGCGTATTTTAAAACGACGTCCCTTGATTTTTCCATCGCTCAGGCGCCCATGTGCTTGGCGTGCAATATTGCGTTCGACCGCCACATAGGCGACGTAATCAAAGATATCGATTTTGCCAACAGCGCTTCCGGGAATGCCTGATTCACCGGTGAGTGCACCGAGAATATCGCCAGGACGTACTTTATCCTTACGGCCACCACCGATGCAGAGAGTTCGCATTGTTGGTTTGGCTGGGGCTTCGAAACCTATGTTGTTCAGGCTGCCAAGTCGGTCGCAACTGAGCGGCATGTTCAGGTATTCACTGATATTGTCCAGCTTGTACTGCTCTGAATCCCTGCACAGACTAAACGCCAGCCCCTCTTTTCCAGCCCGGCCGGTACGGCCGATACGGTGAACATAGATATCCGGATCGCGAGGCAGATCGTAATTGACGACGGCTTCGAGGGAATCGATATCAAGGCCACGGGCAGCGACATCGGTGGCGATCAGGATTGAGCAGCTGCGGTTGGAAAATTGCACCAGTACCTGATCACGCTCACGTTGCTCGAGATCGCCATGCAGGGCTACGGCAAAGTAGCCTTGATTATTCAGATGGTCTGAGACTTCCTGACACTGGACTTTGGTATTGCAGAATACCACAGTTGATTCAGGCCGATGGTGGGCTAGCAGTTGTGACAGAGCATCGGGCTTATCTGTTTTTCCCAGTGAATAGAAGGTCTGCTTGATCTGGTCCGAGCTGTGGATTGACTCAACACTGACTTCGACTGGAGCATTTTGCAGTTTAGCGCTCAGCTTTTTGATGCCCTCAGGATATGTAGCAGAGAACAACAGGGTTTGCCGGTCTTCGGGAGTGTGCCCGAGTATTGCGTCGATAGGCTCATAAAAGCCCATGTCCAGCATGCGATCTGCTTCATCCAGTACCACGGTGTTGCAACGCTCAAGGTGCAGCTTATCTTTGCGCAACAGATCCTGAATACGTCCCGGCGTGCCAACGACGATGTGGGCGCCGTGTTCCAGAGAGCCAATTTGTGGGCCTACAGGCTGTCCGCCACACAGGGTTACTACTTTAATATTGGCTTTGAAACGGGCCAGACGACGAATCTCTTTCGCTACCTGGGTGCTTAATTCACGTGTCGGGCAGAGCACCAGTGCCTGAGTGCCAAAATCACGCTGATTCAGCTTCAACAGCAGGCCGATGGCAAATGCGGCCGTTTTACCGCTGCCGGTTTTAGCCTTGGCGATAAGATCCTGGCCATCCAGTGCATAAGGGATGCTTTGCGCCTGAATTGGCGTCATTGATGTATAGCCGATTGCTTCCAGGTTATTCAGCATTTCCTGGGGCAGCGGCAGGGTAGAAAACAGAGTGTCAGTCACAGCAAGCTCGAGATAATATTTGAGATGACGGGATTATACCGGAATTGCACGCTAAACGCTGAATTAGTGAGTGAGCGGTGCTGATGCGCTGGATAGACTGATAGCTTACAGTTTAATTTCAATGCTTTATTCAGTCCGGCAGGCGAATAATTCAGTTAAACGTAAGCTTCTGGATCAGCTCAGCATAGGCAGAGCTGTGGCGACAGGCTGCAGAGTTGCAGTAATTTCGCTATCGATCTTCAAGCTTAATAGCTCGTCCGCCCGGGTTGTCCCGCGGTTAATCGAGATGATCGGTTTCGCCATCTGCGCGGCGCGCTTGCAGAAACGGTAGCCTGAATAGACCATCAGGGATGAGCCGACTACCAGCATGGCATCGGCTTTTTCTAACTCATCCAGGGCGTTGAATACTCTCTGCTTTGGTACATTGTCACCGAAAAACACCACGTTGGGTTTGAGCAAACCGCCGCAGAGATGGCAGTCGCTTACCCTGACCAAGCTGAAATCAATGTTATCCAGATCGGCGTCACCATCCGGGGCCGGGGCCGCACTTAGATGGGCGTAGTCGGGGTTATTCTCCGCCATCTGCTGGTGGATTTGGTAACGTTCATGCAGATGATTGCAGGACATACAAAGAACCTGATCGGAGCGGCCATGCAGATCGATCACCTGCTGTTGCCCTGCTTGCCGGTGCAAGCGATCGACATTCTGGGTGACCAGCTGCTGTATATATCCCTTGGCTTCGAGTTGCTGCAGGCTATGGTGGGCGGCATTGGGTTGTGCCTGTGCCATGATCGGCCAGCCAATCAGGCTACGGGCCCAGAAGCGTTTACGCGTAGCTGCACTGTGCATGAAATCACGATGCTGCACGGGAGGTTGGCGTTTCCATTGTCCATGTTGATCGCGGTAATCCGGAATACCGGACACCGTACTGCAACCGGCACCGGTCAATACAAACAGGCGTGGGTGTTGTTCAATAAGTTGCAGTAGCCGGTCGAGCTGGTGGTCGGACATAAAGTGTTTTTGAGCTAGATATCTAGGCATTAAATCAGTCTGAATGACACCATCATAGCTTATCGCTCAGTTTGTAACAGCCCTTAGGAATAAGGGTTATATATGGTTTGATTTGAATAAGTGATTAAACTGCTTTAGGATCAGTTATTGTCTGTGGTACACCGACTGCTTTCTTGGCAGGAGTGTTATCACAGGTTGTATCTTTCAAGGATGAAAGAGTTTCGACAAGGAGGTCGAAGATGCCCCAGCGTATCCTGTATGCTGTTATCGTATGGTGCTGCTGCAGTTTGAATCAGGCGATAGCGTTTGAAACGGCTGTGAAAGCACAACTTATAGCTGCTCCCCACACCCTATCTACTGCACAGCGTTTAGCGCAGTGGAAAGCCTTTATCAATACATCGCAAAACTATACCTCGGAAAATGAACGGGTAATAGTAGCCAATGATTTTATTAACCGGGCCGATTATTTGCAGGATAGGGAACAGTTCTCCGAGTCGGATTATTGGGCCGCTCCCTGGGAGTTCGTTGCTTCCGGAAAGGGGGATTGCGAAGACTTTGCCATTGCCAAGTTATTCACTTTACAGGCCATGGGGATACCGGCAGAGCGTTTGCGCCTGATGTATGTGACAGTCAGCGGGGAGAAAGATAGTCACATGGTGGCTGTTTATTATCCTGAAGAAGGCGGGGAACCATGGGTGCTGGATAATCTTGCTCGGTCGGTGTCACTCGCTGGACAACGTTCGGATCTGCAACCGGTATTCAGTTTTAACCCACAGGGGGTGTGGGTCATGACTGACTGGCAGCGGGGGATGAAATCAATACACCCCCTCAGGAGTAGAAAGTGGCAACGGGTTACCAGTGACTGGCAGGAACAACTGTTGGCATTGCGAAATTAGTCGAGGTGCCTAAGTATTGATCTAAGCTGACCCAAGAGGGGCAGCTATTGCTATTGTTTTATTGGATAGCTATTTATTGTTTCTTGCAGGCCAATGCTTGTTAGAGCGGGTAAATTTCAGGAAATACACTGCTCCTGCACATTGATGTGCCTGCAGCTTCATTCTTGTTAGAGAGCATCCCTCTCTGGAAATATACTGCTCCTGCACGTCCATGTGCCCGCTGCCCAATTCTTGTTAGAAAGCATCCATCCCAGGATATAAAAAAACCGCGCAGGGCGCGGTTTTATCTTAGCCCGGAGGCTTATACACCATACTTGGCTTTTGCCTCAAGACGACGACGATGCAGGACGGGCTCGGTATAGCCGTTAGGCTGCACCCGGCCTTCAACAACCAGCTCAACCGCTGCCTGGAAGGCAATGCTGTCAGCGAAGTTCTCGGCCATCGGACGGTATAACGGATCAGCAGCGTTTTGCCGATCAACGACTGCCGCCATACGTTGCAGGGTTTCCAGCACCTGCTCTTGGGTACAAACGCCGTGATGCAACCAGTTGCAGATGTGCTGGCTGGAGATGCGCAGGGTTGCGCGGTCTTCCATCAGGCCGACATCATTGATATCCGGCACCTTGGAGCAACCGACACCCTGGTCAACCCAGCGTACAACGTAACCCAGGATGCCCTGCGCGTTGTTGTCCAGCTCCTGCTGAATCTCTTCAGCGCTCCAGTTCGGATCGGTTGCTACCGGTATGCTCAGGATATCATCAAGATTGGCACGTGCACGGCTCTTCAGCTCTTCCTGGCGGGCAAAGACGTCCACCTTGTGATAGTGCAGTGCGTGTAAGGCAGCAGCGGTTGGTGATGGTACCCAGGCAGTGTTGGCGCCTGCCATTGGGTGGCCGACTTTGACTTGCAGCATATTGGCCATCTGGTCCGGAATAGGCCACATACCTTTACCTATCTGTGCGCGCCCTTGCAGGCCACAGGCCAGGCCGTTATCGACGTTCCAGTCTTCGTAGGCGCCGATCCAGGCAGCGGCTTTCATATCAGCCTTGCGGATCATCGGGCCTGCTTCCATGGAGGTATGGATCTCGTCACCGGTACGGTCGAGGAAACCGGTGTTGATAAATACCACACGGTCTTTGGCAGCACGGATACATTCTTTGAGGTTAACCGTGGTGCGACGTTCTTCATCCATGATACCCATCTTGAGGGTAAAGCGTTGCAGATTCAGTGCGTCTTCGATACGTCCGAACAACTCGTTAGCGAAAGCAACCTCTTCAGGACCGTGCATTTTCGGCTTAACGATGTACATGGAACCGGTAGTGGTGTTACTGAACTGGCCGTTACCCTGCACATCATGCAGTGAGATCAGGCTGGTGACTATGCCATCGAGGATACCTTCGGGAATCTCGTTGCCATCTTTGTCCAGTATGGCTTCATTGGACATCAGGTGACCTACGTTACGCACGAACATCAGGCTGCGACCTTTCAGGCTCAGCGTTGAACCATCCAGCGCAGTGTACTGGCGATCAGGGTTCATGGTACGGGTGAAAGTCTTGCCGGCTTTGCTGACCTCTTCTGTCAGGGTGCCCTTCATCAGGCCCAGCCAATTACTGTAGGCAACTACCTTGTCTTCACCATCGACAGCGGCGACAGAGTCTTCGCAATCCATAATCGTGGTCAGGGCGGCTTCCATGATGATGTCGCTGACACCAGCGGCATCGCTGGCACCGATCTGGCTATCGCGGTCTATCTTAATCTCGAAATGCAGGCCATTGTTTTGCAATACAATCGCTGAAGGTGCTGTATGTTCGCCGTTGAAACCAGCCAGCTGACTGCTATCAGCCAGGGTGGTTTCGGATCCGTCTGCAAGGATCACACTTAGCTTGCCATCTTTGATGCTGTAGCTGGTAGAATTATGATGATCGCCGTTTGCCAGCGGTGCGGCTTCATTAAGAAAGTTGCGGGCAAATTCTATTACTTTGGCGCCACGGGTTGGGTTGTACTGTCCGGCGCGCTCGGCTCCGCCTTCTTCAGATATTGCATCAGTGCCGTACAGAGCATCGTACAGGCTGCCCCAGCGTGCATTGGCTGCATTCAGAGCGAAACGCGCGTTCATCACTGGGACTACTAGCTGTGGGCCCGCCATGGTTGCCATTTCTGGATCAACGTTGCTGGTGGTGGCAGAGAAGTCTTCGCCTTCCGGTAGAAGGTAACCGATCTCCAGCAGGAACGCCTTATAGGCTGCATAATTGAATGCCGGCCCTTGATGTTCACGGTGCCAGGCATCGATCTGTTTCTGGATGGCATCACGTTTGGCAAGCAGTGCACGGTTTTTTGGTGCCAGATCATGAACGATTGCATCCAGCTGCGACCAGAACTGCTGTTCGCTGATACCTGTGCCAGGCAGCGCTTGGGTGTTGATAAAATCGTAGATAACTTGAGCGACATCCAGGCCGCCAGTTTTTACCCGTAGACTCATAATTAATGCCCCATTGTAATGTTTCCGAATCCGGCGCGAGGCAACCAGGTTCGGTCATTCATATTTAAAGTCCACTTTCCTGAAAGCACCTATCAAGCTTAATCAGGGCGGATTTTTCGAAAACTGTCTTTGTGCGTTGCAACAATAGCCTAAACTGTTGGAACTGTCGCCCCTTTCACGCCTAAAGTATGAGGCTTAATACCTTATAGTCGAGGCGGTGAAGGCAACAGCCTGAAACGGACGTTTTGTTAACTAAAACAGCCAGCCTGTCGGATTGCTCACCGGCTGCTTTTTCTCCAGCGCACTCAGGCCTTTGACACTGCGAACAATGAACCACACCAGGTTAAAAATCAGGATCAGATAGCCGATCAGAATAAAAGAGGAGATGATACCGATGACGGTATACAGCAAACCTATCCAGAAGGTGCGAATCTGCCACTGATAATGTGTTTTCAACCACTGCGGTGCGTCACTCCGGTAGATATATGCCATCACCAGGCCGACCAGTGCCGTAACGCCAACGACAAGACTAACCAGGTAAAGAATATACACGATCTTGGCGTGCGAACCGCTGTCCTGCTGGGCGACAGGTTGTGTGGTTTCAGTCATTTCATCCATTTTATTCAGGCTCCCTTATTAAACTGTATGCTCTGGTTGTTTTGTGATCCTGTTGCGGATAGATGCCGGCAGGGGCACTGATCTGCCGCTGTTGTGGTCCATCCAGACGACTTTTGAGTAGCCTTCACTGTACAGTGTTCCGGGATTAGCTACGGTGGACAGTTCGTAGTGCACCATAAAGCTGCTGCGGCCGATCTCTCCAACATAGCTGTTGATAATGATCGTTGCCGGGTAGGTGAGCGGGCGCAGAAAGGTACAACCAACATTGATCACTACCGGATCGATACCTTTACCGTCCATTGCAGCGCCAATCTCGGCGAGAAACTGTACCCGGGCCTCTTCCAGATAACGCATATAGAGGGCGTTATTCACATGGCCATAGGCATCCATATCGCCCCAGCGAACGGCCAGATGACAGGTATGTAGTAGCTGTTTTTCCTGTCCAGTAGTGGTTTTTAGCATTGTAATTATCCTTGGGTGATGTCGCTGATCATAATAATACGCTATTTACTATCCGGGTCATCTGTGCGGAGGTTTACATCAAGTTGCGGGAAAGCAATTTCGATATTGTGCTGACGAAATAGCTGATCAATCCGGCTATTGAGCTCATGGATGGTTAATGTCCGCTCCTCCATCTCGCTGACATGGGCACGCAGTTCAAAATCCAGCGTACTGTTGCCAAATGTCAGGAACAGGGCTGTCGGCTCGGGCTCTTTGAGTACATGAGAGTTTTCAGCGGCGGCTTGCAGTAACAGCTGTCGGGCCAGGTTTGTATCAGAGCCATAGGCAACGCCGACTCTGATGATTATTCGCGTGATAGCATCGGTCAGTGACCAGTTAATCAGCTGGTCGGTAATAAAGGTTTTGTTGGGGATAATGACCTCTTTTCGGTCCCAGTCGGTAATAGTGGTTGCACGGATCTGAATGCGGCTGACGATGCCGGTGACGCCGCCGATAGTGACGGTATCGCCGATGCGCACCGGCTTCTCAAACAGAATGATTAACCCGGATACGAAGTTGGCGACGATTTCCTGCAGGCCGAAGCCCAGTCCTACACCCAGGGCTGCAATTAACCATTGCAGCTTGCCCCATTCAAGGCCGAGCAGATTGAGAAAGCTTATCAGGCCGATAATGATCAATAGATATTTCAGCAGGGTGGACAGTGCAAAACTGCTACCGGGTGCCAGCGGCAGGTAGTTGAGTATCAGTAGCTCCAGCAATCCGGGCAGATTGCGCGCAGCGATCAGGGTGATGGTCAGGGCGGCAAACGCAAACAGTAGCTGTTTCAGGCTGACCGCGGATAATACCTCTCCCTCAGGAGTGTTACTGGCTGTCGACCAGAGGGTAACAGAGTCGAGTCCTTCCAGGGTTGGCATGGTCCAGCCAAACGTGAGCCACAGCAGCGTGATGAAGATAATCGCAGTGCCGGTTTTCAGCAGCATGCTACCCTGTGCAGAAATGGTTTTCAGATCGATAAAATCTTCTTTCAGGGGCGGTTCGTCTTTATATTCTTCCCTGGCAGAGAGAATCTCGGTCCGGCGCGCCTTTACCCGCGCGAACTGGAGTTTCCTCTCTTCTATCAATAGCCAGCGCTGGCCCAGCTGAAACAGTAGGTAAACCAGCATACCTATGCACACCAGGATAAACAGCATGCCGATCAGGATGCTGGCCGAGAAAGTATAGCCCCAAAGTATCAGTCCCAGCATGCAGAAGTTAAACAGTATAATGAGCACGATCCAGCCGCGAATATTGCTCCAAATCCGGGGTTTATCACTGCTGTTCAGCAGTAATGGTCCACTGCGCCACAGGCTGAGCCAGAACAGTGTGAAGCCGATGGTCAGCAGGATAAGAACCACCCGTGACGGCCCCGAGCGGATGACTTCAGAGTGGATAGCATCCAGAGTGAGCAGGATGACTATGAGTGGTGCATTGACCCAGAACAACAGCTGTATGCGGTTGCGCAGTGTCGTAATTAGCTTATCCGGCAGGTCTAGCTGACCTTGCAAGAGGCCATCCGGTTGCTTCATCCATAATATTAAACTGAGGTAAAGCCAGATAAGAAAAGATAAAATATAGAAGATATTACGCAGATCTGGATGAGGGTCTTCGGCAGTGAATATTAATCCACTGCTATACACTAACAGGGGGAAGGGCAGTGCTACTAGTGGGACGTATAGTATTGGCTTGAGTGTATGGCTTATCCGATCATGATTGACATTACCAATCTGGCAACGCCATTGGGGTTGGCGCTCACTTAGATAATTTCTCAGCAACCAGGAAGGGCCTATAGATAGAATGAAAAGAAACAAAGGCCAGCCCAAGCGAGACACAAGTAGATCAAACTGGAGTGCAAGCATTGCAGGGGTTTTATGAAACGCTTCATCTGAACCATCCCTGAGATCTGCAAGCCAATCACTGTTGATTGGTTGAGTGCTGGGTAGCCATAACAGGTGTTTATTGAACAGTGCGCGACTGCTTTCAACCTGATCATTAATCTGTTTCTGAACTGAGAGTAGCTGAGACAGCTCGTTAATTTGCTGTTGTTGGGCTGTGCGGATCTCAGCAAGCAGATTCTGATAGTCCAGCTCCAATTGTTCAAATTGACTCTGCTGTTCGCTGCTAAGCGGCAGTGATAACGTGTGACGTTCGCTATCATCGCGATCCAGCTGTTGCCGATTGAGCGCCAGTTGGCTGAGACGTAACTGGTTGATTGCCTTGCGGGCTTTCTCTGTATTCAGGGGTTTGGATAGCTGTTGAATATGCTTGCGTATTTCCGAGCCAATATAGCCGATATTGAGTTCAAGATGCAGCTGAATGTCTTGGTAGCTTTGGTTGATAAGTACCAGTTGCAGCTCAAACGCCTGTCGCTGCATGAGCGTCGCTTCTCTGTCAGCAAGAATTTTACGTAGCTGCGTGCTGACTTCCTGATTGCGCAGTAGGCTCTGCCGCAGCTGCGGATGGTTGGCCTGGGTTCTATTCTGTTCAAGCTTACTAAGTGTTTTCTCGGCAGCTGCCCTACTCTGTTGCTGCAGGCGACTTTCGCTGTAGGTGGTCCAGTCGGTGTATTGTTCGATCTGTTTTTTTAGGTAATTTAGTTGCAGTGTTGCCAGTTCTGTTTCACCGGGGAGGACCAGGATTGCCAACTCCAGGGTTTCGATTTTTGCCTGTATTTCCCTTAAGGCACTCTTATCCAGTAATGCCTGAGCTTTCTGTTGTTCTGTTTTAGGGGTGAATTCAGTAGCCGTGGGGGCTGTGTTGAGCTGCTGCTGCAGGTTTGCTAGTTGGGCTCGCATATCGAGCAGTTGCTGGTCTCTGCTGTGTATCTGCTGTTGTAGCTCGGTTTGCTGTTTCTGCTGTTTAAGTAATGTAGCTTCATAGCGGACCAGAAGTTGCTCCAGTTCTGGCTGTGTCTGCCGATCAACATTAGGTAGAGGAGTTAAAGCTAGCGTGGTCTGTGAGCGAGCTTGTTTGAGCAGTTTTGGAAACTGATCGATCTGTTGTCGGTGATCGGTTGCTTCTTCCTCCAGGCGCTGGGTTTCAAGCAGGTGCTGGTGTACCTGTTGATAGGTCTCTCGCAGGGTGTTGCTGGTGCTTTGAGGGTCCTGTTCAAATTGTTCGAGCTGAGCCTTTACGGCCTCGAGTTCTAATTTGATATCCGCAGCAGCTGGAGTGATAAAAAAAAGCAGTAGTAAAAATAGCAGACAGAGTCGATTCATGGTTGATTGACCTGAGGTCAGGCTCCTTAGCAATTGTGAAAACAAATACAGCTCTATAAGAACGCTTAACAAGGAATATGTTCCGATTCTGTCCTAAAGTTTAGAGGACTGCGAATGTTTATAAAACAGGCGTGTCCGGGGGCGTAACTCGTTAGTAAGGGGATCATGATGCAAATGCTGAATGCCGAACTGTTACGCAGGCGGTTACCTGCTTATAGCCCTGAGCAGAATGTTGGCTCAGTGGATCTTCTTCAGGAATACCTGGAGTGCTACGGATTAAAGTTAATACTGGATGCGGGACATCGTCTGGATGCTTCTCAGCAAACTGTGCTGGGATGCACTTTGTTTGTACAGCATTATCATACGCGTCATCCCGCCCGGGGTACTGTGGTCGTGTTGCATGGCTATTTTGATCACAGTGGACTCTATAAACACCTTATTTGCTATCTGCTGGAAGTCGGTTGGGATGTGCTGATTTACGATCTTCCAGGACACGGTTTATCTGAAGGCAAGGCTCTGGATATTGATAGCTTCAAATCGTATGCCGCGCAGCTAACCGAGTTATTGGATAGCCGGCGAGGGCAGTTGGCGGCTCCATGGACGTTGTTAGGACAGAGCACCGGGGCGGCGATCTTGATGGAGCAACAGCTAAAATTTGGGCATCACAGTTGGCCGGTAGAGCATCAGGTTATGTTGGCTCCGCTGGTAAGGCCTTGTGGCTGGCAGCAGATCGCCAGCAAGTATCGTTGGTTGCGGTTTTTTTTATGGAAGGTGCGGCGTACATATGGAGAAAGTTCCGGAGACCGGGCATTTCTGGAGTTTGTTAAAGATAAAGATCCGCTACAGCATCATTATATTCCGATTAAATGGATAGGGGCGATGCTGGCATGGATTAATGAGATTGAACAGGCGGCGAGCTTACCTACCCAGCCATTGTGTATCCAGGGTGTGGCCGATGAAACGGTCGAGTGGCGCTATAATCTAGGCGTAATTGGCAGGCTTTATCCCGGTTTGAATATCCATCTGTTGGAGAAGGCCAGGCATCATCTGGTAAACGAAGAGGCGACACTGCGGCTGCAGGTTTTCCAGTTAATAGAGACGTTTATTAACAGCGATGAGCAGCCATAAAAAAGGCAGCCAGAAGCTGCCTTTTTCTGCAGATGAAAGCTTAGAACAGTCGACGGCAACGAACAGTGCCGACAACGTGTTTGAGTTTATCCAACGCCATCTCTGAGCAATCCGCATCGACATCAATGACCACATAACCAACTTTGTCGTTGGTTTGCAGGTACTGACCACTGATGTTGATATTGTTCTCTGAAAAGACTTTGTTGATCGCGCTCAGAACGCCGGGCACGTTCTCGTGAATGTGCAGCAGACGGTGAACGTCAGCGTGCTCTGGCAGGGCCACTTCAGGGAAGTTCACGGAAGTGATAGACGTGCCGTTATCACTGTACTTGATCAGTTTTTCAGCGACTTCGTAGCCGATGTTTTCCTGTGCTTCCATGGTGGAGCCACCAACGTGCGGAGTCAGGATAACATTGTCGAATTCGCGCAGTGGTGAGATAAATTCATCGTTGTTGCTGCGTGGCTCAACCGGGAATACGTCGATTGCCGCGCCCAACAGACGCTGTTCAGCAAGCGCCTCGCATAAGGCATCAATCACAACCACGGTACCGCGAGCGGCGTTGATAAAGATAGAGCCCTGTTTCATTTCGGCAAACTGTGCCGCCCCCATCATATCTTTAGTGGCAGGCGTTTCTGGCACGTGCAGAGAAATGATGTCGCAGGTGTTCAATAGCTCTTTTAATGAACCCGCCTGTGTGGCATTACCCAGGGGAAGCTTGGTCACGACATCGTAGAAATAAACGTCCATCCCTAAGGATTCGGCGATAACACTTAGCTGTGTACCAATGCTGCCGTAACCGACGATACCGAGTTTCTTGCCACGAATTTCATAGGAATTCTTGGCAGATTTCTGCCACTCACCACGGTGGGCCTTGGCGCTTTTCTCAGCAACACCGCGCAGCAGCAGAATCGCTTCAGCTATCACCAGCTCGGCAACAGAGCGGGTATTAGAGAACGGTGCATTGAATACGGCTACGCCACGCATGGTAGCGGCTTGAAGATTTACCTGATTGGTACCAATACAAAAACAACCCACGGCGACCAGTTTGCGGGCTGCTTCGAATACTTCAGCGGTTAGCTGAGTACGGGAGCGGAGGCCGATAAAGTGAACGTTTTTCACGCGCTCGATCAGCTCTTCTTCCGGTAGAGAGCCGGTCAGGTATTCAATATTGGTGTAGCCTTGCGCCTTCAGCGTATCCAGTGCTGACTGGTGTACGCCCTCCAACAACAGAATCTTGATTTTACTCTTATCCAGAGAGGTAGTATGGCTCATCGTCTGAAACTCTTATGTAATGAGTGATCAACCTGTGTGTGTCAGGCAGTCACCGGATTCATTCAGGAAAAGAAAGCGCGCATATTAGCACAGAGTTAACGATAAATGGGTCGCTCTATAGGAGGATCTGGTGGATTTTTATTCAATCAAGTATGAATCTGAGTCAATTAAGCCGTAAATGCTTGATTCAGATTCATTTTAGAGTCGCTTATTGCGAAATTGATGTCGCAAAAAAGCAAAGCTTTTAGCGTTAGCTGTAATAGCAAAGGTAGGCTGTTGGCTGAGCTACTTTGACTTGAAAGCTCTGGTTCGCGTCGACATTAAACTCGCTCCCCGCTGGAAAAGACAGCCACTCTTCACTGCCAGGCAGCTTAACAACCAGCTCGCCACTGATGACTTTCATGAGTTCTTTTTGGGATGTGCCGAATTCGTATTCACCGGCATCCATAACACCAGAAGTGACCTTGCCTTCTGCGTTTTCGAAACCGATAGACTTAACGGCACTGTCAAAATATTCGTTTACAGTCAGCATACGTTGCTCCTTAAAAAGTGAGGCGCAATCATAATAATTTATCGACTAATTGTCATCTGATGCGGTGTTTGCCAGCAAGAAGTCTACAAATGCCTGGTTTGCTTTGGATAGATACCCCTCTTTGCGCCAGGCTATTGCGAGATCAAGCAACACCGGCTGCTCGAAAGGAATCCCTACTAATTCATCAACACCTTCAATTGCACGGTTAAGCAGGGCGGAAATTCCGAATCCCTGTCTGACGATGGCCTGAATCAGCGGGATTAAATTGGTTTCAAAGCCTATTTTGGGGGTGAGTCCATGCTCCCGGGCGATCCGGTCAGTCACTTTGCGGTGAAAGTAGCCTTCCTTGAAGAGTACCAGCTCCTCTGCGAAGAACTGCTGGTAGCTTACCGAGGGCTGGGCGGCAAAGGGGTGCTCCCGGGAAACACAGACCAGCATCTGTTCGCGCAGGAAAGAGTGTGCCTCGAGACTGTCTGGCAACAACTCGGCGGCAATGATGCCAATATCCAGCTCGCCTTGCTCCAGCATCTGCTGAATCTGCCAGGTACCACCTTCTACCACGGATATCTGTAGCTCAGGATGACGGTGGCGAAATCCCATCAGCAGGGAAGGGAAGTAGTAGGATCCCAGCATGCTGGGGATGCCTACCCGGACTTCACCGCGTGTCAGGCCTGTTAACTCTTGCATTTCCAGTTCGGCATCGGCGACCGCCTGAAGAATTTTATCGGCATGTTGCAGCAGTCTAACGCCTTCATCGGTGAGAATCACTTTCTTATCCTTGCGGTGGAATAACTTCAGGGATAAGCCATCCTCCAGTCGTTTGATGGCCATGCTGATCGCCGGCTGGGCTATATGTAACTGGTTGGCTGCCCGAGTGAAGCTGTGATGTTGAGCAACCGCCTGAAAGTAGCGTAGGGATTTAATGTCCATATAGAAGAGCTATCACAAAAATTGATGGTTTTAATAATTATTATATATTTTTGTGATTATTCTGCGACTGTTACTCTGTTTCTCTTCTTTTACGGGAATTCTGGCATGATCGAAACAGCTACAAGGCAATTCTGGCGGGCCACCCTGGCACTCTGTCTGGGCTCTTTTATGATCTTCGCCAACGTATACATAACCCAGCCCCTGCTGCCGATGTTGCAACAGAGCTTTCATCTATCGACGCTGGAGGCTGGTTGGTCTTTTACCATCACAACCCTGACACTGGGTATCTCACTGCTGTTCTTCGGTCCGCTTTCGGATGCTTTGGGAAGAAAGTGGATCATGGTTGTGACGATGCTGGGGGTGTGCTGTACCGCGCTGCTGCTATCCCAGGCGGAAAGTTATCTTTCATTGCTGGTGCTGCGAGCTGTGCAGGGTTTTTTTCTGGGCGGGTTACCGGCTATAGCAATTGCCTATATGGGAGATGAGTTCTCTGAGAAGGCATTAATGGTCTCTGTCGGGTTATATATCAGCGGTAATACCCTGGGTGGCATTTCTGGTCGTCTGATCGGTGGTTTTGTCGGTGATTGGCTGGGCTGGACAGATGCGTTCCTGGTAATGGCAGTCATTAGTCTGGCTTGTTTAAGCGTGTTTGTCTGGCTGCTGCCGGCGTCGCAGCATTTCAAGCCTCAGTCATTACGCCCGGCAAAGATGATTGGTGCGATGTGGCAACATATGTGTACGCCTGTCTTGCTGTTGGCTTACCTGATTGGCGGCTTTAACTTCTTTATATTTATTAATCAGTACAGTTATATCACCTTTGTGCTGTCTGCCGAGCCATTTAACCTGTCAGCCAGCTGGATCGGGTTGCTGTTCGTGACTTATCTGAGCGGCACCTTTGCTTCGGCTATCTCTGGAAAAGTGGCACAGCGCCTGGGGCAGACGCAGTGTATTTCACTGGGTATTGTGATCCTGATGCTGGGGAGTTGTGTGACGTTGCTTCCCAGCATTGTTGCTATTGTCAGTGGCTTTTTCATCAGCAGCTTCGGTTTCTTTTTTGCGCACTCGACAGTGAGTAGCTGGGTCAGTCGTCATGCAACCCGGGCGAAGGCCAGTGCTTCTTCGCTGTACTTGTTGTTCTATTACGTGGGGGCGAGTATAGGAGGATTCTATTTAGACCCTTTCTGGAAGTGGCTTGAATGGAATGGCGTAGTGTTGGGCTCGCTGCTGATACTATGCGGCACTCTGCTGCTCAGCGGACTACTCTTTAGATTGAGCAATATACATGCGAAGCGTATGATCAGAGCCCTTGATTAGGGGGGCATTGGTAAGGTGCAAAGAGCAAATGAGACAGTATAAACACCAGTATGTTGATGGGACTAAGGCTAATCTGCCTGTGGGTAAGGTAGTTTGTGTGGGGCGTAACTATGCCGATCATGCTGTGGAGCTTAATAATCCGGTCCCGACGACGCCGATGTTATTTATGAAGCCATCCACCGCGATTGTACCGTTGGATGAGCCTTTTGAAGTGCCGATGGATTATGGCTCAGTACATTTTGAAACCGAGATGGCGATACTGATTGGCCAGCCCTTAAAAAATGCCAACAAGCATGAGATAGAAGATGCGATTGCCGGTATTGGCGTGGGGCTGGATCTGACCCTGCGTGAACTTCAGAGTAAGTTAAAAGAACGCGGTCATCCCTGGGAAAAAGCTAAGGCTTTTGATGGCTCCTGCCCGCTGTCCCTTTTTATTGAGCCTGCGGCTGTTGCCGATATTCAGGATATGCAGATCAAGCTGACTATTAATAATGCGGTGCGTCAGGATGGTAATAGCAGCTTCATGTTGAATAAAGTGTATCCATTGATTGCCTATATGAGCCACTATTTCACTCTATTACCAGGTGATGTGGTTCTGACAGGTACTCCGGCGGGTGTGGGGGCGATTAACCCGGGAGATAACCTGATTGTAGAATTGGGAAATCAGTTGCGTATCAATACTCACGTTGTTTAATGGGTTGCAGGAAAACGGCTATAGCTATGTTGTGGATTAAAACGTTTCATATCCTGGCGATGACCAGCTGGATGGCTGGGATCTTCTATCTGCCTCGCATCTTTGTCCACTATGTGGAGGGCCGCAAAGCCGGTCAGGATGTAGCGCGTCTGGAGATTATGGCGGGCAAGCTGTATGGCTTCATGAGTGTAATGGCGCTGTTCACCCTGGCGCTGGGGTTATGGCTCTGGCTGGGATATGGCTTTTCAGGGGTGTGGCTACACGCCAAGCTGCTGTTTGTCGGCTTGTTGATCGGCTACCATTTCTGGTGCCAGGCTTACCTGCAGCGAATGCGTGGAGGTCGATTAAGTAACAGCGGGCGTTACTTTCGCCTGTTTAATGAATTACCGTTGCTGATTTTCGTGCCGATTCTGATTTTTGTAGTTGTGAAGCCGTTCTGAAACGCAATTTAAAGCTGCTGCGCTGCTTCACAAGTTTTTTTTCCTTGTATTATCTTCGCTCGTGACGCCTTAACTAAGGAACCTGCGAATAAGTCTAATGCTTTCTCTGCGGTCTATAGAACGGCCAGATGCGCGAAAGACAGTGCAGTGAAATGTCTGGACCTTTTCAAACTGACTGACAACGCAGGTGGCCGTTATAGAGCCCGCCCTTAGGGGCTTTCAGAGAGACCGGATCTCCGCGTTAACGATTTTCGACGTACAACCAGTATGCCTGTAACCGTTGTCTTGACCTCCGATCTCTCTGAAAGCCAGAGGCGCATGGGACTTGTTCGTAGGTTCCCTAAGCGTTTGGCTGACTTTTAGTTGGTCAGGGTTTGTTGCAGTTTCTGCAGGCGGGCTTCTGCCCGCTCAGTGTCTTCTTTGAGGGTATCCACCTGTTGTAGAAAGTGATCGATTTCTGCGCGAGTGGGGAGTAAGCGGATCTCCTCGTGGAGATATTCTTCCGTATTCTGCATCAGGCTACTGCCGGTATTCAGGTAGAACGCTGCTTTCCAACGCAGGTATCGCGCCAGTTGGTGGGCGGGTAGATCGCCGATTATTTCCGCGAGAATACCTTCCCAGTCCAGGGCGGCATCAATCAGAATCTGTGAAAAAACAGTAGCAAGCCCGCTATCACCTTCGATAGCGATGCTTTTACCAAACAGGGCATCGCTTTTTTCCTGCGCCGTCAGCAACTGGAAAAAATCACTCGCGCTGCCTGTCAGAGTTACATCGGCATCGCTGCGCTCGATCAGATCCAGTTGTAAGCCGTTAGGATTGGGCTGGATTGAGAGTGACAGGCCAGGGGTGTCGAGACGAACCGCGATGACCTTGCCATCGAGCTTAAGCAGCCGTTGCTGAATTGCCGGATTACAGCACAATAGCAGGTTAATGACTGATTCCGCCAGTGTCAGCAGGGTCGCGTTAATCGTCTCAAAAGTCATATGGCCAGCCCGGATAATTTATGAAGGGATTGGGATTTCTGGCTAAGCAGTTGGCTTTATCTTTGGTCAAGCCCTGGTCCTCCATTAAACGAAGGGGCAAGGCTCAAGGAAGATGGAGTCAAATGCAACGCCCAGATTTTTCAGAAAACCAATCAGCCCAATTCCCTATACTAAGAGTTCAGTTATATAGTGTAACTATCTTACATAAACAGCGTTTTCTGTCATCAGGCCTGCAATGTTATTTCAAGCGCCTTCATGAAATGTTCGGGCTATGGCTTGATGCCAGTATGCAGCGCGACGACCCCACCGGTCATGTTCTGGTATTTACACTGCACCAGTCCTGCGTCTGTCATCATGCTTTTGAGTGTTTCCTGATCCGGGTGCATACGGATGGATTCTGCCAGATAACGGTAGCTTTCTTCATCGCCAGTAATCAGCTTGCCGATTTTTGGCAGAATGGAAAAGGAGTACAGGTCATAGGCCTTGGTCAGCAGCGGATTGTCGGTCTTGGAAAACTCCAGTACCATCAGCTTGCCGCCGGGTTTCAATACCCGCGCCATAGAGGCCAGCGCGTTGTCTTTATGGGTGACGTTACGCAGACCGAAAGCAATGGTAATGCAGTCAAAACTGTTATCCGGAAACGGTAGTGCTTCTGCGTTTGCCTGAACAAATTCGACATTGCCAGTGATTCCCTTGTCCAGTAGACGATCGCGGCCTACTTTCAACATGGAGTCGTTAATATCGGCCAGGATGACTTTGCCTTCTGGACCGACCAGACGGGAAAAACGCATGGTCAGATCACCGGTACCGCCAGCGATATCCAGTACCTTATGGCCACGACGAACGCCGCTTTGTTCAATTGTCAGGCGCTTCCAGATGCGATGGACACCACCAGACATCAGGTCATTCATTACATCGTATTTGTTGGCAACAGAATGAAATACGTCGGCTACTTTTTCTTGCTTATCATCAACATTAACCTGTTGATAGCCGAAGTGTGTTTTGCCCTGTGTGTCTTTCTGGTCTGTCATGCGTAACCTGTTTTCTGCAATTTAGCGTAGGCGCATTCTACCCGGACGCCACGTGGTTGTCTCTAAGGAACCTCTGAAGAAGTCCTGTGTATTCTCTGATCGCTCTTAAGTCAGTACCCAAAGAGCATGTTAAGGCGCACCGGACTTGTTCATCGGTGTTACCTAGCCTTTTGCAATCATATTTGCATGGCGGGTTTCACCTGCCTGCTCCAGGGCTGACAGGTAAGTATTCCAGTGCTGGTGGTGATTATGACAGAGGTCATACAGATATTCCCAGGTATAGAGTCCAGTGTCATGACCGTCATCAAAGATTATCTTTAATGCGTAGTTACCGGTGGGTTCAAGCCCTTTGATGCCCACCAGTTGCTTGCCAGTCTGCAGTACACCGTTGCCGCGACCATGGCCACGTACTTCAGCTGAAGGTGAGTGTACCCGCAGGTATTCTGCTGTCAGTTCAAACTGTTCAGCGTCGCTGTAAATCAGCTCAAGGGTACGGGATTTGGCGTGCAGTTTGATGTCTTTTGGTAGCGGGGAGTTGGCCATAATGAGGTTCTCAGCGAGGCAAAAATGCCAGAAAGCCGCTGCTGCGGCTCTCAGGCAATTCTAATTATAGAATGTAGTGACTCAGATCCTCATCCTGGCTCAGTGCGCTCAGGTGCTGATTCACATAATCCATATCGATATTGATAGTCTGACCCGATTTATCCGCAGCGCCAAATGAAATTTCTTCCAACAGGCGTTCCATCATCGTATGCAGGCGACGAGCACCGATATTCTCGGTTTTTTCGTTTACCTGGTAGGCCAGTTCGGCAATCCGGTTGATTCCATCGTCACTGAACTCGATGGTGACGCCCTCGGTGGCCAGCAGCGCGCAGTACTGCTCAGTCAGGGACGCGCTTGGCTCAGTCAGGATGCGACGGAAGTCATCCGGAGTCAAAGCATTCAGCTCAACCCTGATTGGCAGGCGGCCCTGTAATTCAGGAATCAGGTCTGATGGTTTAGCCAGATGGAAGGCACCGGAGGCAATAAACAGAATATGATCCGTCTTAATCATGCCGTATTTAGTGGTGACCGTACTGCCCTCGATAAGTGGCAACAGATCGCGCTGAACGCCTTCGCGGGATACGTCAGCACCCTGGCCTTCGGTACGCTTACAGACCTTATCGATTTCGTCCAGGAAAACGATGCCGTTCTGTTCAACGGCTTCGATAGCCATCTGCTTCAGATCTTCATCGTTAACCATTTTAGCCGCTTCTTCGTCAACGGACTGTTTCAGGGCATCCTTAACTTTAACGCGACGGGTTTTGGTCTGGTTACCACCCATGTTGGAGAACATGCTTTGCAATTGATTGGTCATTTCCTCCATACCCGGAGGTGCCATGATCTCTACGCCCATTTGTTGCTGGCTTAACTCGATATCGATCTCCTTGTCATCGAGTTTGCCTTCGCGAAGCTGTTTACGCAGCAACTGACGGGTTGCACTGTCCTCTTTTTTCGCAGGCTCATCTGCACCGGTAGGGCGTGCAGCAGGCAGCAACGCGTCGAGAATACGCTCTTCAGCAGCATCTTCTGCACGGAAACGAACTTTGGTCATTTCCTGCTCTCGCAGCATTTTTATTGCCATATCCATCAGATCGCGAATGATGGTTTCAACGTCGCGGCCAACATAACCCACTTCAGTGAATTTTGTTGCTTCTATCTTGATGAATGGCGCGTTTGCCAGTTTCGCCAGGCGGCGGGCGATTTCGGTCTTACCAACGCCGGTAGGCCCGATCATGAGAATATTTTTCGGGGTGACTTCGGCGCGCAGCTCGGTATCCAGCTGCATGCGACGCCAGCGGTTTCTCAAAGCGATTGCGACAGAGCGTTTGGCATCATCCTGACCAACGATATGGCGGTCGAGTTCGTGAACAATCTCACGGGGTGTCATATTGGACATCTAATTCAGTCTCCAGATCAGCTGGCCGCTATTAGGAACAAGCGGATTCAAGCTGCTCAATAGTCAGGTTGTCGTTGGTAAATACGCAGATGCCGGCAGCGATAGTCAGGCTTTTTTCGACGATGTCCCGGGCGTTCAGCTCGGTGTTGGAAACCAGCGCGCGGGCGGCTGCGAGTGCATAGTTACCGCCGGAACCAATGGCAATAACGCCGTCTTCGGGTTCAATGATGTCGCCGCTGCCGGAGATAAGGTAGGTCTTTTCTTTATTGGCGACCAGCATCAACGCTTCAAGCTTGCGCAGCACACGATCGCTGCGCCATTCACGGGCCAGGTTAACCACGGCATTGAAGATGTTGCCCTGATGCTTATCCAGCTGCTGTTCAAACAGGTCCAGCAGCGTGATGGCGTCGGCAGTACTGCCGGCAAAGCCGGTGATTACATCGTGCTTGGGCAGGTGGCGTACTTTGCGGGCAGTGCCCTTCATTACGGTATTGCCTAAAGACACCTGGCCATCGCCGCCGACAACAACCTGGTTATCGCGCCGTACAGATACAATGGTGGTCATGGGTTACAGGTCCCGTTTCTATTCAAAATTGATGAGTATAGATATGGGACTTGGAGAAATTATTTCAAGGTGGCTAAAAGGATTAATCGGCGCTGGTGAATAAACTATGCATAATTAAGAGAGGCGGGGGAATAAGCAGGCTCTGTATCTGTTTACTGAAAATTCCGAGTGAGTATTCAGTTAACAAGCCCGTAGGGTGTAGGTTTGTATGCCCCGCGAAGCGCTCAGTGTGGCCCACTAATTTTTTGGCCATTGGCCATTGGGTAGAGCCTGCGAACCGCACCGGGGAGCCCCTGTTCAGGCTCTTTTGAGTATCCATCGTATCGACAGGGACGCTAATAAGCGCTCTTAATCAACACGTTTTTGCAACGGCTGAATATTTAGTCGGACCAATTTGTCCTGGGCTTTATTTAGCCGTGAGCGATTGTCAAAAGGTCCCACCCGAACCTGATGCCATTTGGTGCCATTACTGTTGGTTACCTTACGCGTATGGACATCGGGCAATCCTTCCAGGATCAGTCGGGCGCGCATCTGCTCTGCATCAGTAGCGCGCTGAAATGAGCCGACTTGCAGGACATAGCGATGCTGTGTTTTGGCATCTTTGGGAGTTGAGGTGTAGGCATCTACGTTGGCTGTATCGACCTGACTCTCGGGCAGCATGCGGTAAAACTCGAAACGCTCCGAGTTGTCCTCGACAGGTATCCCGGATGGCTGCTGTTTGGTTTGTGCTTTAGTAACGGTCTTTGGCTGCGCTTTGGCTGGTGGCGTTGCCTGTTTTACGGGTTTGGTCTGGGATTGCCTGGGTTTGGGTTTAGCCGCAGTTGCTGTTTCTTGCACTGCCTTAGGATCTGGCGAGATATTGGTCAGCTGAAACAATGCATAACCGAAGCCTGCCAGAAACAGCAGGCTGAGGACCACGCGTACAAGTGGAAAGGGCTGCTTCTTGGGGGCAGGTTTTTTTCGGGTAGCGCGGCTGGCTGCCGCTTTACCCGAGTTCTTCTTAGCGTAGTCCCTGCGTGCCATGGGTTTACATCTGCTCCGGTGCCGTAACGCCCAGCAGGTCCAGACCATTCGCGAGCACATGACGAACCGCCACGGCCAGAGCCAGGCGGGCATTTCGCAGATCGATATCTTCTACCAGTGTCTTCTCAGAGTTGTAGTAGGTGTGGAAGTCACTGGCCAGTTCGTACAGGTAGTTGGCAATCTGGTGCGGTGCGCGGTTGGCGGCTGCTCGCTTTACAATCTCAGGATAACGGCCCAGATTAACGACCAGGCGTTTTTCCGATTCTAGTTCCAGGCGGTTCAGGGCTGCCAGACCGGTAGCCTGATCCCACTGCCAGTCATTATCTGCGAGTTTGCGGAAGATCGAGCAAACCCGGGCGTGGGCATACTGGATATAGTAAACCGGGTTGTCTGCAGATTCAGAGCGGGCCAGATCGATATCAAAGTTCAGATGACTATCCGATTTGCGTGCAGCAAGGAAGTAGCGGGTTGCGTCGCGGCCGACCTCTTCGATCAGATCGCGCAGGGTTAGATAGCTACCGGCGCGCTTGGATATCTTTACCTCTTCACCGCCACGCATAACGGTAACCATCTGATGCAGTACGTAATCCGGCCAGCCTTTTGGAATGCCTGTATTGAGTGCTTGAAGGCCGGCACGTACACGGGTAATGGTGCTGTGGTGGTCGGCGCCCTGCTCGTTCATCACGCATTCAAAGCCGCGTTGCCATTTGTCCAGATGGTAAGCCACGTCCGGTACAAAATATGTATAACCACCCTCCTTCTTACGCATTACACGGTCTTTATCGTCGCCAAAATCAGTAGTTCGCAGCCATAATGCGCCGTCTTTTTCGTAAGTGAAGTTGTTGTCGATCAACATTTTTACGGCTGCATCTACTTTTCCCTCGGTGTAGAGGGATGACTCCAGGAAGTAAACATCAAAATCGACAGCAAAGGCTTTCAGGTCAAGATCCTGTTCGTGACGCAGGTAAGCCACTGCAAAGTGCCGGATTGCTTCAAGGTTGTCGGCATCTTTTATGCCGGTAAAAGTCTGGTCTGCGGATGATACGGTATCGCCGCGCATATAACTGTCAGCCAGTTCGATAATGTAGTCGCCACGGTAGCCGTCTGCAGGCCAGCTTTCGTGTTCCGGTGTCAAGCCTTTACAGCGGGCCTGTACTGACAGGGCCAGATTATTGATCTGCTGGCCGGCGTCGTTGTAATAAAATTCACGGGTTACATCCCAGCCGTTGGCATCCATCAGGCGGCAAAGACAGTCGCCTACGGCTGCGCCACGGCCATGGCCGATATGCAGTGGACCGGTCGGGTTGGCTGAAACAAACTCCACTTGTACCTTGCGGCCGGCACCATCGTTGTTGCGACCATAGTTACCCTGCTCTTGCAGGATGGTTTGAATCAGATTGCCGGTAGAGGCATCGCTAACGAAAAAGTTAATAAAGCCGGGTCCGGCAATCTCTGTTTTCTCAAGGTTATCGGATGCCGGTAACGCGTCACAGATTTTCTGAGAGAGCTCTCGGGGATTGCTCCTGGCTGCTTTGGCCAGGGTCAGAGCAACATTGGACGCAAAGTCACCATGGGATTTGTCGCGGGTATTTTCTACCATGATGCGAGGCTGAATATCGGATGGCAGGGTGCCGTTTTCGATCAGCGTATTCAGGGCAGCGTTAATCAGATCCGCAATATGTTGTTTCATGATGAGTGTACTATTTACCGGTTATTCAGATGGATGGCTCTGAATTGAGTTAAAAATGACCGCGTATTATCCCTTGTTGGAGGTGCTTTGTTAACCCTTTTTGTAAGGGGATTGCTGTGAAATTTTTTCGCGGGCAATAATCAGGGAACCTGTGAACAAGTCCCTTGGGCCTTAGTATGCCCTCTGGGTACTGGCTTTCAGAGCGAACTGAGATCACGACAACGTACCCAGAGGGCATGCTAATTACAGGCATACTGGTTGTCTCAGGAACGCCTGCCGGACGAAAATCGTTAACACAGATATCGGGTCGCTCTGGAAGCCCCCTTCTTGAAAGAAAAAGGGGGCGGGCTCTATAACGGCCACCTGCTTTGTCAGCCAGTTTGAAAAGGTCCAGACATTTCACTGCACTGTCTTTCGCGCATTAGCATGCCCTTTGGGTACTGGCCGTTCTATAGCCCGCAGAGAACATAATGGACTTATTCGCAGGTTCCTTAGCTAAGTTTGGTCTAAAACATCTCGATTGGGTCGACATCTATCGACCAGCGAACCTTGCGGGCCTGAGGATCATTCTCCAGTTGCTGGGTAATAATCAGCAGTTGCTGGTGCAAGGCTTTGCGGTCGTGCGATTGTAATACCAGCTGGGCGCGAAATAACCCGGCACGTTTCTCCATCGGAGAAGGGAAAGGTCCAAGCCAGGTGATGCCCGGCGGTTGCAAGATATCTTCTTCAAGCATTTGCCGGATAGCCCCGAGAAACTGATCAGCCATGCCTTGTTGATTGCTTTCAGCCCTGAGTAAGGCACAGTTGATTGTTGGTGGCAGTTGCGCCGCGTGCCGCTCAGCCAGCTCGCGTTGGGAAAATGCCAGATAACCGTCGTTTATCAGGCAATTGATTGTCGGATGATCGGCATGGTGGGTTTGCATGACGACTTTGCCCGGATGGTTTGCCCGTCCGGCCCGTCCGGCTACCTGTAAAATAAGCTGGGCGGTGCGCTCCATACCTCTAAAGTCGGCGCTAAATAAACCGCTGTCTGCATTGAGAATTGCGACCAGGGTGACCTTAGGAAAATGATGGCCTTTGGCTAGCATCTGGGTACCCACTAAAATACAGGGCTTGCCTTCATGAACACGATCCATTATTTGCTGCATGGCATCTTTGCGTTGCGTGGTGTCCCGGTCAACGCGAATAACCGGAAACGCCGGAAATAAACGCTGTAGTGCTTCTTCGGTGCGTTCCGTGCCGGCACCTACCGGTTTGATCTGTTCACTGCCACAGTTGTCACAGCGTAGCGGGATTGCTCTCTGGCTGTCGCAATGGTGACAGTGCAGGTGAGGTGGCTTTCGGTGCAGCGTCATATGGGCGTCACAGCGCTGGCAATCTGCTATCCAGCCGCAATCATGGCAGGAAAGGGACGGCGCGAAGCCGCGACGATTCAGGAAGATCAGTACCTGTGTGCCTTGCTGCAAGTGGCTATTTATCTGTTTGATGAGTGGTTCTGCAAGGCCGCCGTGCAGGGTCTCCTGTTTAATATCCAGTAATTCGAATTGCGGTAGGCGGGCGTTGCCTGCGCGTTCGGTTAGCTGTAACCACTGGTAACGGTCTGTATGGGCGTTGTGCAAACTCTCTATTGAAGGGGTTGCGGTACCCAGTACTATCGGAATTTTTTCATATCTGGCGCGCATCACGGCCAGATCGCGTGCAGAATAGCGGAAGCCGTCTTGTTGTTTGAATGAGGCGTCGTGCTCTTCGTCGATGATCAGGATGCCGGGGCTTTGCATGGGTGTAAAAATTGCCGAGCGGGTACCGATGACAATTTTGGCGACCCCTTCTCGGGCTTTCAGCCAGGCATCCAGACGCTGGCGGTCCGTCATGTTGGAATGTAACGACACAATATTGACGTTGAAACGGGCTTTAAAACGGGCAACTGTTTGTGGGGTCAGGCCTATTTCCGGGACGAGTACCAGTGCCTGTTTGCCTTGTCGAAGTACGTGCTCAATGGCTTGCAGGTAAACTTCAGTTTTGCCCGAGCCGGTGATGCCGTAGAGCAGAATCGGCGCAAATCCATTGTTGCTTATAATGAATTCTACGGCCTGCTGTTGTTGCGAATTCAGCGTTAAGGGTGACTCAAGCAGTATTTTCAGGTGGCTGGTGTCGTCTGAAGCTGGATGGTGAATAAAAGATTCTGCCAGGCCTTTTTCCTGCAGTTTTTTCAATAGGGGTGTTTGCCCCCCTGCGGCACGAATTGCATCCGTACTGACCCCTTGTGGGTGATCAATCAGCAGTTGCAGGAGTTCTTTCTGGCGTTCCGCTGCTTTTGATAATTGCGAGACAGAGCTGTCTGGTGCCGCGCGCCATAGATGTTCGTGTGCATACTCACAGGCACTTCCCTTGCGCAATAAAACCGGCAGAGCCTGGCTGAGGGCCTCACCTAACGGGTGCTGATAGTAGCTGGCCGCCCAACGCGCCAGTTTTAGCAGGTGTTCGGGCAGAGGCGGCGTTGTATCCAGAATTGCGGTGGCAGATTTCAGCTTACCCGCGGGAACGTTGGTTTCTGTGCTGACCTCGACCAGAATCCCAATCATCTGGCGACGGCCGAAGGGGGCCTCGACGCGAATGCCGGGCTGCAGATCCCGGGGATTACAGTCTGCGGGAGGGAGGTAATCAAACAGACGCCTCAAAGGTGAGGGAATTGCCAGACGCAGGTAGTGCATGCCGTATTGGACCAGATAGATCAGATGGCCGATCAGTTTATGTGTTTTTGCTGATTGGATAAACAGTTTCTGGAACTTGCTGTCTTAATTATCTGGGCGTATAATGCGCGGCCTTATTCTATGGGCTGTCAACTAAATTTAGTGGATAGCCCGCATGCGGTGCTCGACGTTAGATCGAGTGGCGGCATACAAAACAACTGAGGTTAGACATGAAAAACGGAATTCATCCAGAATACACAGAGATGAGCGCTACCTGCTCTTGCGGTAACGTTGTTAAGACACGTTCAACTCTGGGTAAAGACATGCATCTTGATGTATGCAGCCAGTGCCACCCTTTCTACACCGGTAAGCAGAAAGAGGCGACTACAGGTGGTCGTGTTGATCGCTTCAACAAGCGCTTTGGTGGACGTTCTACCAGCAAATAATCTCCCTGCTGAAGAATTATTTGGAAAAGGCACCCTTTATGGGTGCCTTTTTATTTTCTGGGCAAGGAAAAAGGCCAGGTTAACTAATACAGTCTGAATTATACAAAAGAATGAAATAGACAGTTTGATCGACTGTTTTGTGTTGTTCTGTTTGTGGAAAATCCCGGATGTTTCGGGAAAAGTGGTTGAAACTGCAGTTCAATCTCCGCTTTTGCGCGATTTTTTGGCTGTTTGGTATATTGAGCGGTGCGCCGCTTTTCTATATGATGCCTAGTCCCTATTTTTATAACTAGTTGGAACCGCGACCATGTCTGAAGATATGAAAAAAGCTGCACTCGATTATCACGAGTTCCCTCGCCCAGGTAAGATCAGTGTTGAGCTGACTACATCTGCTGCCTCTGCTCGTGATCTGGCACTAGCTTATAGTCCAGGTGTTGCTGAGCCTGTACGTGCGATTGCAGCGAACCCTGATGATGCATACCGCTATACAGCCAAGGGTAATTTGGTTGCTGTTATTACTAACGGTACTGCGATCCTGGGTCTGGGTGATCTGGGTCCACTGGCTTCCAAGCCGGTAATGGAAGGTAAATCTTTGCTGTTCAAGCGCTTTGCTGGTGTTGATTCTATCGATATCGAAGTTGATTCTGAAAGCCCACAGGCATTAATCGATACTGTTGCCCGTATCGCGGATACGTTTGGTGGTATTAACCTGGAAGATATTAAAGCGCCTGAGTGTTTTGAGGTTGAGCGTGCGCTGATCGAACGTTGCAGTATTCCAGTATTCCACGATGATCAGCACGGTACTGCTATCGTGACGGCAGCGGGTATGATTAACGCGCTGGAGGTTGCTGGTAAGAAGCTGGAAGATGCTTCTATTGTATGTCTGGGTGCGGGTGCAGCGGCTAACGCTTGTATGACGCTGCTGGTGAATATGGGCGCTAAAGTAGAAAATATCTACATGATCGACCGTACCGGCGTTATCCACTCTGGCCGTGAAAATCTGACTCCGCAAAAAGCTGCGTTCGCCACTGACACCGATAAGCGTACTCTGGATGATGCGATCGATGGTGCTGACGTGTTTGTTGGTCTGTCCGGTCCAAATCTGTTGAGTGCTGAACAGCTGAGCAAGATGGCTCCAACTCCAGTTGTGTTTGCCTGTGCAAACCCTGATCCGGAGATTAAGCCTGAGCTGGCGCATGCCACCCGTGATGACGTGATCATGGCGACTGGCCGTTCTGATTACCCTAATCAGGTGAACAATGTATTGGGCTTCCCGTTCATCTTCCGTGGTGCGCTGGATGTTCGTGCAAGCGTTATCAATGAAGAGATGAAAGAAGCTGCGGTGCATGCTCTGGCTGAGCTGGCTAAAAAGCCGGTTCCGCAGGATGTTCTGGATGCATACGAGCTGGATTCTCTGGAGTTTGGTCCCGAGTACATTATTCCCAAGCCTACCGATGAGCGTCTGCTGGGTGCAGTATCTGAGGCGGTTGCTCAGGCTGCAATCGATTCTGGTGTGGCGCGTCTGCCGCTGCCGGATCATTACCCGCTGACGACAGTTGATGCCTTGCTAAACGGCAAGTAAGCGTTAAATGAAGTTAAAAAAAACCCGGCACCTGCCGGGTTTTTTATGTACAGGACGTACGGTATGCCACGGGCACAGGGATGTGCAGGAGTGGCGTGTATGGGATATACAGTATGTCGTGAGCACAGGGATGTGCAAGAACGACGATGTCTGCTTGATAGCCTAGAAAAGATTTTCGGTGGGGCTGCTGTCCGAGGTGTTTTGCTGCAGCGGGTTCAGGGCTGTTTCCGTGGGGGCTATATCTTCGGGAAATATCTCGAAGATGGCGTTTTCCTGACCAGGGTAGGCTAGCAGGCCTGTTTTCGGGTCGATACGCACGCTGACCATGCCGTCCGGTTGTGCTGGTGGCCGGTCGAGGCTGTCTTGTAATGCGACATTCATGAAGTCTATCCATATTGGCAGTGCTGCAGTGCCGCCGAATTCGCTGCGTCCCAGGGTGGATGGCTGGTCAAAGCCTACCCAGGTAGTCGCAACAACGTCGCGGTTAAAACCGGAGAACCAGGCGTCCTTTTGGTCATTGGTGGTGCCTGTCTTACCTGCTATGTCGCTACGCTTTAGAGCGAGGGCGCGGCGTCCGGTGCCGCGGGTAATAACATCCTGCATGATGTTGTAAATCATGTGCGCAGTGTGTGGCTCCATTATCTGCGATGCTACTGGCAGTGATGTAATCTGTTGGCCTTCAATAACAGGGGGTTGTTCGATTGTAGCCGTAACAGTTGTTTCGTTTGCCGTTTCATCTATTGAGTCTTCAGTGTCATCAGTATTGTTGGTCAGGGGGAGGATGTCAGTAAGCTTGCTGGTCGCTTGTTGTTTGCTCGGCAGGTACTGACAGTCAACGCAGACGGTGTCTGGCAGGGCTGAGAAAAGAATGTTGCCCTCAGTGTCTTCAATACGGGAAATGAAATACGGTTCAATCTTGAATCCCTGGTTGGCCAATCCGGCATAACCGGTTACCAGCTCCAGTGGGGTAATATCAGCACTGCCCAGGGATAGGGACAGGTTGTTGGGTAAGCGATCCTTGTCAAAGCCGAAGCGGGTCAGGAACTCGGTTGCTGTGTCTATGCCGATTGAGCGAAGGATGCGAATCGAAACCAGATTCCGCGACTTGTAGAGTGCTTCGCGTAGCCGTGTTGGCCCATAGAATTTTTTGCTGTAGTTCTCGGGGCGCCAGTTTGATTCCAGATTATTGTCGTGGAAGACAACGGGGGCGTCGTTAATGAGCGTGGCAGGTGTAAAACCTTGCTCTAATGCTGATGCATAGATAAACGGTTTCAGGTTTGAGCCTGGCTGGCGTTTGGCCTGAGTGGCGCGATTAAACTTGTTATGGTTAAAGTTAAAGCCTCCGACGAGTGCTTTGATGGCTCCGTCTCGGGGGGATAAAGCAGTAAGGGCGCCTTGTACGCGAGGGATTTGCGAAAGCCGCCAGCTTTGATCATCTAGTTGGCGAACTCTGATCAGATCGCCCTGGCTAAGAATGTCTTTGGCAGCTTTCGGTTTGCTCCCCAGGCGGTTGGGGCCTTTATACGCTCTTGCCCAGTTAAGGTTATCCCAGTTGAGTGTCGCGGAGGTGCCTTTCTTTAGCAGGATTGAGATCTGTTTGTCTTCTACCTGGGTGACGATAGCCGGTTCAAGTGGGCCGTAGGTAGGCTGTTTTTTGAGAAAATCGGCGGCTGTTTCCAGGTCATCAATATGTGCTTCTGCTCCATGGTAGCCATGCCGCTCAGTATAGGCGAGCAGTCCAGAGGCTACGGCGGTATTCGCTGCCTGTTGCATGTTGCTGTTCAGCGTTGTGAATACATTTAGCCCGTCAGTATAAAGTGCGTCACCGAAGTAGTTATAAAGCTCATTACGCACCATCTCTGCGACATAGGGTGCATATAAGTCTATCTGTGTACTATGGTACTCTGCAGTTACGGGGGCGGTACGCGCAGTTTCATAAGCCTGGTCGTCAATAAAGCTCAGGCTGTGCATCCTTCTTAGAATCCAGTTGCGACGTTCCAGTGCGCGCGTTGGATTGGTAATAGGATTGTATGCTGATGGGGCTTTAGGTAGGCCTGCAATCATTGCGTACTGCGCGAGGCTCAGCTGATCGATGTTCTTACCGTAATAAATGTTGGCTGCGGCCTGGATGCCGTAGGAGCGATGGCCAAGATATATCTTGTTTATATACAGTTCGAAAATTTCTTCCTTACTGAGCTCCTGTTCAATGCGTAGCGATAACAGGATTTCATTGAATTTACGAACAAACGAACGTTCCCGACTGAGGAAGAAGTTTTTTGCCACCTGCATGGTAATGGTGCTGCCGCCGCTTTGGATGTGGCCGGTGCTGGCAAGTTGAAAGACTGCCCTGGCCAGGCCTTTAATGTCTATCCCCGGATGGCTGAAAAAGTTTCTGTCTTCTGCCGAAAGCAGAGCGTGAATAAATGTCTGGGGGACTTGTGTAAACTGGATAGGAGTGCGGCGTTTTTCGCCGAATTCTGACAACAGTTTTTTGTCTTCAGAGTATATTCGTAGCGGGGTTTGCAGGTGGACTTCTTTCAGCGTCTGGACATCAGGTAGCTGCGGCGCATAGTAGTAATATGCGCTAGCAAGGGCGATACCACCCAGAATACAGCCCAGAATGGTGAGTTTTATGCCTAATTTGAAAATAGAAGTCAGTAGTTTCATGCTAAATTATTTAAAGTTAAGTTATTTGCGGCCGAACCATTATATCTGTAAGAAAGAGTCAGCAACTAGTAAAACAGAGGTTTAATTTTTATCGATTCCACGCTAGAGTGCGGAAACGGCAGAATTAAGCTGGTTTTTAAGGATAATGTATTGTGCTCAGTTTTCTTAGGAAACAAGAAAAAGGATGGGTTGGGATCGATATAGGGTCCTCCTCCGTTAAACTAGTGGCTCTATCCAAGCGTGGTGATACGCTATCTTTGGATTCATATGCAATTGTGTCGCTGCCATCTACTGCTGTGATTGATGGCGGAATTCAGGACGTCGCACAGGTGTCTGAAGCTATCGAGCGTGGCTTGAATATTTGCGGTGGCACTCTTTCTAATGCGATAACCGCAGTTCCATCCTCCGCGGTGATTACCAAAACAGTCGAATTGAGCTCAGCATTTACCGAGTACGAGCTTGAAGATCAGGTAAAGCTCGAAGCCGATCGATTTATTCCTTATCCTCTTGATGAAGTTGCTATTGATTTCGAAATTACAGGTCCTGCGGCTAGTAATCCTGCGGAGCTTAATGAGATTTTGTTAGTAGCATGTCGGGGGGATGACGTTGAACGCCGGGAAGATTCAATCAATGGCGCGGGTCTTAAGTGTGAAGTGGTTGATGTAGATCGCTTCAGTATTGAACGCGTCTATTCCTCATTGCTGTCTGATACTGTTGCAACGGATTTTCTGGTTGGCCTGGTAGATATTGGTGCTGCCACATTGACGCTGAATGTGTTTAAAAACGGACAGATTGTGTATAACCGAGAGCAGGCTTTTGGCGGCAATGATCTGAGTAATATTATTCATCAACAATCGGGTATGACCATTGCCGAAGCAGAGCAGCAGCTGCGAACAGGTGAGCTACCAGAAACCATTCAACAATCTCTGGTCATGCCATTCAGAAGTACAGTTGCGCAGCAAGTGTCACGAGCCCTGCAGTTTTTTTACTCTTCAGGGCCTCATAATGAACTCGGTAAGCTCTACTTGCTAGGCGGTACTGCGACTATAAATGGCTTGGCGGATCAGCTGGCAGCCGAGGTGGGCGTGTCAACAGAAACGGCTAATCCATTTACGGGTATGGCTATTGATGCAAAGATTAATGCAGCAAGGCTGGAGCGTGATGCGCCAACATTGGTTAAAGCCTGTGGCCTGGCCTTACGAAGCTTTGAGCATTAGGAATCCTATATGGCAAAGATAAACCTTAGAGCTTGGCGTGAAGAGCAGGCTGTTGAACGACAGCGGCAATTTATCGTTAACATTATCGCAGCTGCTTTCCTGGCGGCGGTGCTGGTTTTCTTGATAGGTTTTTATTTTGAGTTTCAGACTGATCGTCAAAAAACCAGAAATAACTACCTGAAACAGGAAATCGTTCAGCTGGATGTCCAGTTAAAGGAGATTAAAGATCTTAAAACCAAGCGCGCCCGGCTATTGGATCGCTTGAATGCGATACAGGAGTTACAAGGCAGTCGCCCGCTTATAGTGCGCAATTTTGATGAGATGGTCAGGGTTCAGCCTGACGGGATTTATTATCTGTCCCTGACTCGTAAGGGAGATACCATCAATCTGGTAGGAAGGGCTGAGAAAAGCGATGATGTTTCTTCCTTGATGAGGCGTATTTATGCGAGCGTCTGGTTTGGTGAGCCTAACTTGTCGACTGTTGCTACAGATTCGGGGCAAAAGAAGTTTAATCTTAGCGTGCCAATTTTGAAGCCGAAGCTGGAAGAGGTTAACTGATATGAGGCTGGATGCAATTAAAAATAGCTTCAGAGGGTTTGATGCAGATAATCTTGATTTTAATACCGCAGGCAATTGGCCGATAGGCGTCAAGATAATTGCCTATCTGATTGTTTTTTCAATAGTTATAGGTGCAGGAATACACTTCTATATCAGCGATATTCAGAAGGGCCTTGATCGGGAAGTAAGGCAGGAGCATGATCTGAAAACGCAGGTGCAAATTAAGGCCAGTCAAGTGGCAAACCTGGCTCAGCTGCGACTGCAGATGGCTGATGTCGAGGGGCGGTTTTCGGAGTTGCTGAAGCAGTTGCCTACCGAGAAAGAAGTGCCGGGCTTGCTTGAGGATATAACCGATATTGGTCGCTCAAGCGGACTGCAGATTCAATCGATAGCGTTGGCTGCCGAGACAAAGAGTAAGTTTTATATCGAATTACCCATAAATATTAAAGTGAGCGGTACTTATCATCAGATGGGGCAGTTTGTTAGTGGCGTGGCAGCAATTTCACGCATAGTGACCCTGCATGATTACAGTATTAGCCCCAGTGGTGCCGAGCTGGCGATGACTATTAGTGCGAAGACATACCGTTATGATGATACTAAATAGCTTGTTCCGACTGAGCGTTGTTATTCTGACCGTTTTGGCGGTGAATGGCTGTGTCTGGATTGAAGATACGGTCGATCTGCGTCGTTTTGTCACTAGTGAAAAGCAAAAGAGGGCTGCTCAGGTAGAGCCCCTGCCTGAGTTCAAGCCATATCACAGCTTTGTCTATGAAGGCGCTAGTTTACGTAGCCCTTTCCGGCCGCTGGTTATCCTGACAGGTATTGAGTCGGATGGATCTACTGACCTGATAGGCCAGGATAATGGCTTGAAACCTGATTTTGAACGTGAAAAAGAATATCTCGAGGGGTTTTCTCTGGATAACCTGAAGATGGTTGGTACGATCGGAAAAAATGACAGTAGTGATTTGTGGGTATTAATCCGGGATGGTCAGGGTGAAGTGCACCGGGTTACTACCGGGCGTTATATGGGGTTGGATTTTGGCCGGATTGTTGCTGTCAATAATGGATATGTCGAACTACTCGAAATTGTTTCGAATGGTCGAGGCGGGTGGATGAAACGCCCGCGTAGTGTGGTGATGGATTAATGAGAATGATGGTGATTACTTTGGATAGATCTATTCAGGCGAGCACAGCAACCGTTTCTGCGTTCATGCGGTTGATGGGGATGGTCATCGGATTACTGGTAATAAGTCAAACGGCATATGCTGCAGATGCCAAGCTGTTAAAGTCGTCATTTGTTGCATTGCCGAATAATAAGCTGGAAGTCCGCTTTGACTTCGATATGCCGCCCTCGTTGCCCAAGTCATATATGACTACGAGTCCTGCTCGGTTGGTGCTGGATATGTGGGGGGTAGAGAATGCTCAGGATAGTCGCAGCCTGAATGTCGAGACTGGTAGTGTCGCGCGGGTTGATTTTGCTCAGGTGGCGGGGCGCTTGAGAGTGGTCGTTAATCTTTTTGAGGCGGTCGCTTTTGATACCCGTGCAGATGGTAATAGCCTGTTTTTGACTGTCGGCAGTCAATCCGCTGGAATGCAAAAGAAGGCCTTGCCTGCTGCGGCGAAGTCAACTGCGGCTAAGTCAGCGCTATCTGAGCAAACTCGCGTGCAGGGCGTTGATTTTGAACGCACAGGAGAGGGGGCTGGGCGTGTGGTGATCTCTCTGTCAGATGATAGAGCTGGTGTGGATGTAATCGAGGAAGGGAACAATGTCGTTGTAAATCTACTGGGTGTTGTGTTATCTCCAGGTTTGCAAAATCGTGTCGATGTGCAAGATTTTGCAACACCGGTTATGTTCATCGATTCCATGGCCAGTGGCGAGAACACCAGTATATTGATCAAACCAACTGCTGAGCCTTATGACTATATGGTTTATCAGACAAACACGCAGCTGGTAGTAGACTTTAAGCCGATCAGTCGATTCGAACAGGAAGCACGGCAAGAGAAACTGTTCCCGTATCAGGGGGAGCGCATTGATCTGGATTTTCAGAATGTTGAAGTACGTTCTGTGTTGCAAATATTAGCTGAAGTTGCCGAGATGAACCTGGTGGTAAGTGATCAGGTCGGTGGAAACATTACGCTACGTCTGAAGAATGTGCCCTGGGATCAGGCGCTGGACCTGATTCTAAGGACGAATAAGCTGGATAAACGGGAAATCGGTAATGTGCTGTTAATTGGCACGGCTGAAGAGATCGCAGAGCGTGAACGCGTTGAGCTGGAAAGCAGTAAGCAGGTTGAAGAGTTGGCGCCGTTGCGAACTGAATTCATTCAGGTTGATTTTCGCAAGTCTTCAGAAATGATGGAGCGCCTTAACGAGGCTAAGCTTATCTCAGAACGGGGTTTTATACTCGCCGATGATGAAACCAATGTGCTGATGGTGCGTGAAACAGCAACACGAATGGAAGACATTCGCAGAACCTTGCGTCGTTTTGATATCGAAGTAGCACAGGTGTTGATCGAAGCGCGGCTGGTGACAGCTAACACCGATGTATCCAAGGACCTGGGTATAAAATGGGGGTTTGGGTATAATGAAACAGGCACGCATGGTTGGGATCAACTGGTTCTTGGTGCTGATAATGATTTTACCAGCGGTGTTCTTGCTGGGGATAGTGATACACCGATTGGTTTGAATGTCGATCTTGGGGCGGCGGTACTCAATCCTACATCTATTGCTATCGGTCTGCGGCCGAGTAGTAATTCATTACTTCAATTGGAATTGTCTGCCCTCGAAACTGATGGCCGCGTTGAGATTATCTCGCAGCCAAAGGTTGTTACCACCAACGGTAAGTCTGCACTCATCCAGTCTGGTTCGGAGATTCCTTATCAGGCAGTGGAAGATGGCGAAGTCAGCGTACAGTTTAAGGATGTCGTGCTCTCACTGGATGTAACCCCCCGAATAAATCCCGGTGACCGTATTGCGATGGATCTGGTGATTAAAAAAGACTCGGTGGGTGACGTGTTGCCAAATGGCGAGATCAGTATCATCACTAATGTATTGGAAACCTCAGTAGTCGTGCCAGATGGCCAGACTATAGTGCTGGGTGGCGTGTTTGAAAATGAGGTTCGTGATATAGTAAATAAAACCCCTCTTCTCGGTGATTTGCCGTTAGTGGGGGGGCTATTCAGAAACACATCAACGAAAAACAGTAAAACTGAACTCCTGATATTTATTACCCCTAAACTGGTGCGAGAATCGCTCGCAGCACAGTAACGGATAGCTATATTGAATATTTTTCTTGTTGGGCCTATGGGTGCTGGAAAGAGTACCATCGGACGTCTTCTTTCTCAGGAACTAAAACTGGAGTTTGTTGACTCTGATCGTGTCATCGAAGAGCGTGCCGGGGCCGATATCCCCTGGATCTTCGATGTTGAGGGAGAGCAGGGCTTTCGCGATCGAGAAGCGAATGTCATTAACCTCCTTGCGGCAGGTGATGGCAACGTGCTGGCCACTGGTGGTGGCGCTGTACTTCGCGAAGAAAATCGTGCCTGCCTGCAAGGGCGAGGCATTGTGGTCTATCTGCAAGCTTCCATTGAACAGCAGCTGGAGAGGACTGCGCGGGATAAGAATAGACCTTTACTGCAAACTCCTGACCCGAAAATAGTATTGTCAGAGTTGATGGAAAAGCGTCATCCTCTCTATTTACAGGTGGCCGACTACGTTGTAGAAACGGATCGCCGTAACCCCAAGGCTGTCGTCGCAGAAATTATCGAGCATTTGCGAGAGCAGCAGATTCTAAAATAGCTTAAGATAGATTGATGACAAAACAGACTCTGAATGTCGATTTGGGTGAGCGTTCATACCCGGTTTTTATTGGTGATAATTTATTTAAACCTGAGCTTCTAGCCCCGTATATCAGGGGGAAGCAGGTGCTGGTCGTTACCAATGAGACAATTGCACCTCTCTATCTGAAGCAATTGAAAGCGGCCTTGCCGGATGTTCAGGTGGATGAAGTTATTTTGCCTGATGGTGAGCAGTACAAAACTGCAGAGCAGATCAATTCGATATATGACCAGTTGCTTGAGAGCAGACATAATCGCACGACTACCCTGATAGCCTTAGGCGGAGGGGTTGTTGGTGATATGACCGGATTCGCTGCAGCCTCCTATCAGCGAGGCGTCAATTTTATTCAGGTTCCTACCACCTTGCTTTCGCAAGTTGATTCCTCAGTAGGCGGGAAAACCGGTGTAAACCATCCGCTGGGCAAGAATATGATTGGTGCCTTTCATCAGCCGCAAGCGGTGCTGGCGAGTATTGATGTATTAGATACTCTGCCTGAGCGTGAGCTGTCTGCAGGGATTGCTGAAGTTATCAAGTATGGCCTCATATATGATTATGAATTTCTCTGCTGGCTAGAGGAAAATATGTCAGGCCTGGCTGCAAGAGAGCGGCAAGCTTTAATCTATGCTATCTATCGTTCTTGTGAAATCAAGGCTGAAATCGTTTCTCAGGATGAGAGAGAAGGCGGAATTCGAGCGCTGTTAAATCTTGGCCATACTTTTGGGCATGCTATTGAGACACGCGAAGGCTATGGCAGCTGGTTGCATGGTGAGGCTGTTGCTGTAGGTATCATGATGGCTGCTGATCTTTCTATGCGACTTGGGTGGCTGAATGCTAATGATATAGAACGTATTAGAGAGCTGCTATTACTTGCAGGCCTGCCAGTGCTTGCGCCAGACGATATGTCCGAGCAGGAATTTCTGGATTTGATGGCGGTCGATAAAAAAGTTATCGATGGGCAGTTGCGGCTGGTTCTTCTGAAGGCTTTGGGTCAGGGAATTGTCACCGCAGATTTTGATGAAGTTCAGCTTAGAGCAACCTTAACAGCGGGCATGCAGTCGAGTAATTGACGGGTGGAGGTAAGCTATGCCGGTGACCCAAACTAATCAGCAAGTGTTGGCAGCCGCTTTTGAGTCTGCTCAGAAGCGCAAAGATTTCTATTATGAGCCGCAATCGAGACTTCAGCTGGTAGAAAAGTTGGAGCATCTCAGTCGTTTCAGTGATTTTCTCCTGGTTATTACGGGTCCTGCCGGGGCGGGCAAGAGCGCTCTGCTGGAGCAGTTGCAAGTTGCCGAGGCGGACACTACGCTGAGGGTCTGCCTTGTTAAGGGGATGGGAACGGTTGATCTGAATGCCTTGTTATACTCGCTCGCCCGGCAGATGACTGGCGGCGTGCCCGCTGATGCAGATGACCAGTTGTTGCTCAGTATTGTTTATGAGGCAGCCAGTGTGATGGCTGCGGAGAATATCCAGTGGGTCGTCCTGGTTGATGATGCAATGGATCTTACCGCAGAGGCGTTTAGTTTCCTGCTGCAGTTAGTCAGTGATACTGATGGTCCTGCTGTGAAGCCTCATCTGATGCTGCTTGGCACCGCTGATCTTCTACCTCGAATACAGCAAGATTCCCGCTTTGGGTATATCGTAAAGCAAATACATCACCTTGAATTGGAATCTTTTACGGAGGATGAGGCGAAAAGCTATCTGTTGCAGCGTTACAGTGCTGCAGGATCGTTAACTGACAAACAATTGCAGTCGGTCTATGAATCTTCAAATGGCCAGCCTGGCGGGCTTAACAGGGCGATAGAAGATCTGTTTCGTTCAGGCAGTGTTAGTCGCAGTAAGTCTGCAATGCCTCTGCCCAGACTGCATCTTGTGAGTATTGCGGTGGTTATGGTTGGGGTTCTGGCGATATCGCTTTGGCAGTATTGGCCTGGGGGTAATGTTCAGGGAGATAGCTCCAGAACCCGAGTCCAGTTAAGTGTGCCGGTTATTAAGGAGGCGTCACCTGAGGCAGGCACAACCACTGCGGTGATTGAGATACCTGTTCTTCAACCTGCTGCTTCTAATCTGAGTAGCAGTGATAAAGATAAGCTGCTCGGCGAAGAGCCTGCGAATAGCCAGGTAGCCGAAATAGCTTCCCGGGTAGAATCCAGAATTGAACAATCTTCAGTAAAATCTGCGGAAAAAACAGTGGCACCCGAAAAGGCTGTTGGGGGATCGTATGATCCTGTTGTGGTTACTACTGTCAAAGCTAACACTCTAGCCACGCCGGTTGGCGTTGCTAAAACGCAGCCTAAGGAACAACCAAAGCCGGTTGTCGTTGCTAAAACACAGTCTCAGGATCAACCAAAGCCGATTGTCGTTGCTAAAAAGCAGCCTAAGGTACAACCAAAGCCGGTTGCCGTTGCTAAAACACAGTCTCAGGCTCAGCCAATATCCAAGTCGACAGTGCCTGCCAAGCCAATTGTGGCTGCAAAGAGTGTAGCGCTGGCATCAGGTAAGGCTGGATTGAGTGCCGCTGAGAAAACGCTGATGAGTTGGCCGAAAAGTGGCTATACCCTGCAGTTGTTAGGTGCGGCAGCTAAAGATAGCGCTGAAAGTTTTATTCAGCGTCAGGCGGACTCTCAGAAGTTTTACCTGTTTACGGCCAGCTATAAAAACAAACCCTGGCATGTGGTTGTATATGGGCAGTATAAGAACCGCGCTGCTGCCGTCGCTGCGAGTAAATCACTGCCTGACAAACTAAGGAAACTAAAACCCTGGGCGCGCTCTGTTCAGGGGATTCAAACGGATATCAAGCAAAGAAAACAGTAATTTTTTAAAAAGTCTTCGCTAACAAAAATATCCTCTGTTTGTATATAATTTGTCCTTCCCACCCTTGCTGTGTAAAATACCTGTCCCTTTTTCCCTGTAATACGTATATCGTCAGGGAAGAGTGAGGCGGTAATGTATTGATAAATAAGAATTTTATTGGTGGGATTCGTTTATGAGCAAAGGTCTATATCGCCCTGGTGAGTTTAAGGATAACTGTGGTTTTGGTTTGATGGCCCATATGCAGGGCGAGCCAAGCCATGACTTGCTATTGAAGGCGATTGAAGCACTTGCCTGCATGACGCACCGTGGTGGCATCGCAGCCGATGGTAAAACAGGTGACGGCTGTGGATTGTTAATGCAGAAGCCGGATGCTTTTCTGCGAGCTGCTGCGAAACGTGAGCTGAATGTAGAGCTGGGTGAGCAATATGCCGTGGGCATGGTGTTTTTGTCCAAGGATCCTGTTAAAGCACAAGCTGCACGTGAAATTTTAAATCAGACACTGGAGGCCCAGTCTTTAACAGTTGCTGGCTGGCGGGTAGTGCCGACCGACGTTAGCTGTCTGGGGCCAATAGCAAAAGATACCCTGCCACAAATCGAGCAGGTCTTTGTCACGACAGATAAGTCTGAGCGCGAGTTTGCGGTTAGTTTATATGTCGCACGACGTAAGGCTGAGATTTCGCTGGCAGCAGATGAAGATTTCTACCTCTGCAGCCTGTCGGACAAAGTCATCTCTTATAAAGGTTTGACCATGCCGGTAGATCTGCCGGTATTCTATAAAGATCTGGGTGATGAAACGCTGGCAACAGCTATCTGTACTTATCATCAGCGTTTTTCGACCAATACTGCCCCTCGCTGGCCATTGGCTCAGCCGTTCCGCCTGTTGGCGCACAACGGTGAGATCAATACCATTGAAGGTAACCGGAACTGGTCGCGTGCCCGCTCCAGCAAATTCTCTACGCAATTGCTGCCCAACGTGGATGAGCTGCAGCCTATCGTAAACACCACCGGTTCGGATTCATCCAGCATGGATAACATGCTGGAGTTTTTGATGGTGGGTGGTATGAACCTGTATCGCGCTGCGCGAATGATCGTGCCGCCGGCATGGCAGAATGTCGATACCATGGATGCCGAATTGCGCGCTTTCTATGATTTCAACTCTATGCATATGGAGCCCTGGGATGGCCCCGCCGGGATGGTTATAACCGATGGCCGTTATGCTGTCTGTATGCTGGACCGTAATGGTCTGCGCCCGTCTCGCTGGGTAATGACCAAAGACGGTTATATCTGTACCGCTTCCGAGATCGGTGTATTTGATTACGCACCTGAAGATGTTGTTTCTCAGGGGCGTGTCGGCCCTGGCCAGATTCTTTCTATCGATACCCAAACTGGCGAAGTACTGCACACGGCTGATGTTGATGAACGTCTCAAGAAAGCGCAGCCTTATAAGCAGTGGTTGAAAGAGAACTCTTTGCCGCTGGAACAGACGATGAACCTGACTGAGGAATCTCAGTCTTTCCGCGAGATGACTGCGGAAGAAGTTAAGGCTCATATGAAGATGTTCCAGGTAACCTTTGAAGAGCGCGATCAGATTTTGCGTCCTCTGGGGGAAACCGGAATGGAAGCCGTTGGCTCCATGGGCGATGATAAACCGATGGCGGTACTGTCTACCCAGGTGCGTTCGGTGTATGACTATTTCCGTCAGCAGTTTGCCCAGGTAACCAACCCGCCGATCGACCCTTTGCGTGAAGCGATCGTGATGTCGCTTGAAACCTGCATCGGTTCTGAACGTAATGTTTTCGAGGAAACGCCGGAACACGCACGTCGTGTGATCCTGACGACTCCTGTATTGTCTGCCAGTAAGTTCCGCCGCCTGCGTGATAATACGCTGGATGGCTTTGAAGTTGCGACTATCGATCTAAATTACAATCCTGCTGAAATGTCGCTGCAGCAGGCCGTCGAAGCGGTGGCCGATCAGGCTGAACAGCAGGTGCGTGCTGGTAAGGTAATCATTATCTTATCTGATTCCGCTATCTGTCAGGGCAAGCTGCCAATCCATGCCTCTATGGCCACCGGAGCTGTACACCACCGTTTGATCGATAAAGGTCTGCGCGTCAATTCTAATATCGTGGTTGAGTCCGGTACCGTGCGTGATCCGCACCACTTTGCTGTGCTGTTTGGTTTCGGTGCTACCGCGGTATACCCATACCTGGTATACCGTGTACTGACCGATCTCTGCAGTACGGGTGAATTGCAGATGAATTGGCTGGATAGTCACGAGAACTACCGTAAGGGTATCAATAAAGGCCTGATGAAGATCCTCTCCAAGATGGGTATCTCAACCATTGCCTCTTATCGTGGTGCGCAGCTTTTTGAAGCCGTCGGTATCAGCTCTGAAGTCGTTGATCTGTGTTTTCCTGGCGTGGCTAGTCGCATCGAAGGTGCTGATTTCGAAGACTTTATGTCAGATCAGGCTGCGTTGGCGGAAGACGCCTGGATACCGCGTAAGAAAATTCAGCAAGGTGGCTTGCTGAAGTATGTTCACGGTGGCGAGTACCATGCCTATAATCCGGATGTTATTAGTACCATTCATAAGGCGGTACGCAGTGGTGAAAAGGCTGATTATCAGGAGTATGCGAATCTGGTAAACCAGCGCCCCGTTGCCACTATTCGTGACCTGCTGGGACTGAAAAAAGACGTTAAGGCTATTTCGCTGGGCGAAGTCGAGCCGGTTGAAACCATCTTTAAACGTTTTGATTCCGCTGCGATGTCACTGGGGGCTCTGTCGCCAGAGGCACATGAGTGCCTGGCGGTTGCGATGAACGAGCTGGGTGGCCGCTCCAACTCCGGTGAGGGTGGTGAGGATCCGGCGCGTCACGGAACAATGAAACGCTCCAAGATTAAGCAGGTTGCTTCCGGCCGCTTTGGTGTTACGCCGGAGTATCTGGTCAACGCAGAAGTGATGCAGATAAAGGTGGCCCAGGGTGCCAAGCCGGGTGAAGGCGGTCAGCTGCCAGGCGGCAAGGTGAATAGCCTGATTGCTCGTCTGCGTTTCGCTGTACCAGGAGTGACATTGATTTCGCCGCCACCGCACCATGATATCTACTCAATTGAAGATCTTGCGCAGCTGATTTTTGACCTCAAGCAGGTTAATCCAGATGGTCTGGTATCGGTGAAACTGGTATCCCGCCCCGGCGTGGGCACAATTGCCTGCGGTGTCGCCAAGGCGTATGCGGATCTGATCACTATTTCCGGCTATGACGGCGGTACGGCAGCCAGTCCGCTAACTTCGGTACACTATGCGGGCTCTCCTTGGGAACTGGGCCTTGCGGATGCGCACCAGTCACTGCGTGGTAACCAGTTGCGGGGCAAAATTCGCCTGCAAACAGACGGCGGCCTGAAGACCGGGCTGGATGTTGTGAAAGCGGCAATCCTGGGTGCGGAAAGCTTTGGCTTCGGTACAATGCCGATGGTTGCAGTTGGCTGTAAGTATTTGCGTATTTGCCACCTGAATAACTGTGCGACCGGCGTAGCAACGCAGAACGAGCAACTGCGTAGCAATCACTATCGCGGTACCGTGGAGATGGTGAAAAACTATTTCCGTCTGGTCGCGGAAGAGACCCGTGAATGGATGGCGTCTATCGGTGTGCGCTCGATGGAAGAGCTGGTAGGTCGTGTCGATCTGCTGGAAATTCTGGAAGGTACTACCGCCAAGCACAAGAAGTTGGATCTGGCGCCGCTGATCAGCGATGCTGGGGTGCCGAGTGAATACCCGCAGACTTGCAAGGTTGCGCAGAACGCTCCTTATGATCTGGCGGAGCTGAACAGCAAGATGCTGGAGCTGGCTCAACAGGCCATCAACGATAAAACCGGCGGCGAGTACGAGCTGAAAATCACTAACTGTGACCGTTCGGTAGGCGCCCGTACCTCGGGAGCAATTGCCAAGGTGCATGGTAATCTGGGGATGGCGGATAAGCCTCTGCGCTTCTACTTTAACGGCCATGCCGGACAGAGCTTTGGTGTCTGGAATGCTGGCGGTCAGGAATTGTACCTTAAGGGTGATGCCAACGACTATGTTGGTAAAGGTATGGCCGGCGGCAAGATTGTTATTAGTCAGCCGGAGGTTGTCTCGTACGCGAGTAATGAAACCACGATTATCGGTAACACTTGTCTGTATGGCGCTACAGGCGGAATCCTGTATGCCGCCGGTTGTGCCGGTGAGCGTTTCGGTGTGCGTAACTCGGGTGTGCATGCGGTTATTGAGGGTGCCGGTGATCACTGTTGTGAGTATATGACCGGTGGTCTGGTTACTGTGCTGGGTGAAACCGGTTATAACTTCGGCGCTGGTATGACCGGTGGTTTTGCTTATGTGCTGGATATGGACAATACCTTTGTGGATAAGTACAACCATGAACTGGTTGAAATCCACCGTGTGGCGCCTCAGCATATGGAAGAATACAAGAACCACCTGCGCACCGTAATTATCGGCTTTGCTAAAGAGACCGGTAGTGCATGGGGTAAACAGATTATTGAGAACTTCGACGACTATATCGGTCGCTTCTGGTTGGTGAAACCAAAAGCTGCCAGCCTGGGTGCGCTGCTGGATAATATACGTACGCGCCCAGAGTAATCTGTAGATAGTCGAAGCAAGAGTTAAGTTTATGGTGTGCTTGCCGCAGGGCGGCACACTAGACGGGGTGGAAATATGTCTGAACGTCTAAGCAATGATTTTCAGTTTCTGGAAGTAGAGCGCCAGGGACCCAATAAGATTGATGCAAAAGTCCGTAAAAAAGAGTTTGCCGAGATTTATGAGCCATTCAAAGCGGATGAGGCGTCTACTCAGTCGCATCGTTGTCTGGAGTGCGGCAACCCATACTGTGAATGGAAGTGCCCGGTGCACAACTACATTCCAAACTGGCTGAAGCTGGTGTCTGAAGGCAACATTATCGAAGCGGCTGAGCTGTGTCATGAGACTAATTCGCTGCCTGAAGTCTGTGGTCGTGTTTGTCCGCAGGATCGCCTGTGTGAAGGAGCTTGTACACTGAACGATGAGTTTGGTGCGGTAACGATCGGTTCGGTTGAGAAATATATTACCGATACCGCGTTTGCCATGGGCTGGCGTCCGGATATGAGTAACGTGCCGGTAACCGATAAGAAGGTTGCTGTGATTGGTGGCGGCCCGGCGGGTCTTGCCTGTGCTGATATCCTGGTGCGTAACGGTGTTAAGCCGGTGGTGTTTGATCGCAACCCTGAAATCGGTGGTTTGCTGACATTTGGTATTCCCGAGTTCAAGCTCGATAAGGACGTGATGGTTCGCCGTCGTGATATCTTTGAAGGCATGGGTATAGAGTTTCAGCTGAATACTGAAGTGGGTAAAGACATTCAGATGCAGCAGCTGCTCGATGACTATGATGCTGTTTTCCTGGGAATGGGTACCTATACCTATATGAAGGGCGGCTTCCCGGGTGAAGACCTGGAGGGTGTATATGATGCGCTGCCGTTCCTGATCGCCAACGTTAATCGTTGCCTTGGGTTTGAAAAGGACGTTACTGATTACATCGGCGTTGAAGGGAAGAATGTTGTCGTATTGGGCGGTGGTGATACAGCGATGGACTGTAACCGCACCTCAATCCGCCAGGATGCCAACAGCGTGATCTGTGCTTATCGTCGTGATGAAGCCAATATGCCGGGCTCCAAGCGGGAAGTAGAAAACGCCCGTGAAGAGGGTGTGCAGTTCATGTTTAACCGTCAGCCGATAGAAGTTGTCGGTGAAGGCGGTAAAGTCACTGGGATCAAGGTAGTGACAACTCAGATGGGTGAGCCCGATGAGAATGGTCGGCGTCGCCCGGAAGTCGTTGAAGGCAGTGAAGAGCTCCTGCCTGCTGATGCGGTACTGGTGGCGTTTGGCTTCCGTCCAAGCCCGGCCCCGTGGTTCGCTGACTTTGGGATTGAGCTGGAGCAAGACGGTCGTATCCGTACTTCTGAGCAAGTTAAGTACCCATTCCAGACCACTAATGAGAAAGTCTTTGCCGGTGGTGATATGGTCCGCGGATCCGATCTGGTGGTGACCGCAATCGCTGAAGGTCGTCAGGCTGCTGAAGGTATTCTGGATTACCTGAAGGTGTAAATGGCTGCGTTTCGCATTTTGCTGCATCGCCATCCCTGGCTCCTTGCAGCATAGCGTACATCCTGTACATAAGGCCGCACTAGCGGCCTTTTTTGTACACGGATGTACTTATCCTGCGAGCATATGGGTGTACAGGAGCAGGGTTTGTACACGGATGTACTTATCCTGCGAGCACATGGATGTACAGGAGCAGGGTTTGTACACGGATGTACTTATCCTGTGAGCGCATGAATGTGCAGGAGCAGGGTTTGTGGACAGGATGCACTTATCCCGCGACCACATCGATGCGCAACAGCAGTTTTTATGATCTGTTACAGCAGCAGAAATGTTGTGAACCGTGTAGAATGCGCTCTGCATTGAAGAATTGAGTTGGGATTGAGTAATGGCTGAACTGAAGAATGACCGTTTCCTGCGCGCCTTGTTGCGTGAGCCTGTGGATGTGACACCGGTATGGATGATGCGCCAAGCGGGTCGTTACCTGCCGGAATACCGCGCTACCCGTGCCCAGGCAGGTGATTTTATGAGCCTGTGCAAAAATAAAGAGCTGGCTTGTGAAGTGACTATTCAGCCGCTGGAACGCTATGATCTGGATGCGGCGATTCTTTTCTCCGATATCCTGACTATCCCGGATGCAATGGGTTTGGGGCTGTATTTTGAAGTCGGTGAAGGTCCTAAATTCAAAAAGGTTATTCGTACCGAAGCGGATGTAGATGCGCTGCCGGTGCCTGACTCAGCTTCAGACCTTGACTACGTGATGGATGCCGTCAAGGAGATTCGTCGAGAGCTGAATGGTCGCGTGCCACTGATTGGTTTCTCCGGTAGCCCCTGGACGCTGGCAACCTATATGGTTGAGGGTGGTTCCAGTAAGGACTTCCGCCACATCAAAGAGATGATGTACGCCACGCCAGAGGTGCTGCATCAGCTGCTGGATAAGCTGGCACAATCGGTGATTGATTACCTGAATGAGCAGATTCGTAGTGGCGCTCAGGCGGTTCAGATCTTTGATACCTGGGGTGGTGCGTTGAGCGGCCCGATGTATCAGGAATTTTCTCTGAAATATATGCAACAGATTGTTGCCGGCCTGGTCAGAGAATATGACGGTCGCAAGGTGCCGGTTATCATGTTCACCAAGAACGGTGGTCAGTGGCTGGAAACCATGGCTGAAGTGGGTGCTGACGCGCTGGGTCTGGACTGGACGACTAACATCGACGACGCTCGCCGTCGGGTCGGTGATCGGGTAGCGTTGCAGGGAAATATGGATCCCAGCGTACTGTATGCTTCTCCCGAGCGTATCCGTAGTGAAGTGGGCGATATTCTGGCGCGTTACGGTAGCGGTTCCGGGCATGTGTTCAATCTGGGGCACGGCATTCATCAGTTTGTTGACCCTGATAAACCGAAAGCCTTTGTTGATGCGGTGCATGAGCTGAGTGCTCAATATCACAAGTAATTGAATATGAGAGGGCGTAAGGCCCTCTCTTTATGTACAGGATGTACGGTATGCCGCAGGTACATGGACGTGCAGGAGCGGCTTTTATCTGAAAGGGTGTTATGAGACGATTGACCGAATTGCTGGAGAAAAACCGCCACTGGGCGGAAAAAATCCATCAGGAAGATCCGCTGTTTTTCGAAACGCTGGCGCAGCAGCAGGCCCCCGAGTATCTATGGATTGGTTGTTCTGATAGTCGGGTGCCAGCCAATGAGATTGTCGGCATGTTGCCCGGCGAGCTGTTTGTGCACCGCAATGTTTCCAATCTGGTGATCCATTCGGATATGAACTGTCTCTCGGTGATCCAGTATGCTGTCCAGGTGCTTAAGGTTAAGCATATTATCGTGGTGGGGCACTATGGATGTGGTGGCGTAAAAGCAGCCCTGGAGAGTACCCCTCACGGGCTGATTGATAACTGGTTGCGTCATATACGCAATGTGGCTCAGAAACACCGTGAGCTGCTGTCTGCCTGGGACCATTCACATCAGCAGTTAGACCGGTTGTGCGAATTAAACGTCATTGAACAGGCTTATAATGTTTGTGAGACGACTGTCGTACAGGATGCCTGGACTAATGGTCAGGAAGTCACGGTACATGGCTGGGTATACGGTTTGAATGATGGTCTGGTAAATGATCTTGACTTCGATGCCAGTCGTCAAGAGGAGGTTGATGAAGAATACCGGCTAGCAATCAGCAAAATCGAGAAGCTGCGTGAACTGGCTTTGGCATCAGAAAAAACCGGGGCTAATAGCGCCCGTTCATTATGGACCCGAGTGCGTAAGCTATTCAACTGATGCTTGCTGGGCCTGATCAAAATTGCTGGTCAGGTCCTGGATATTGCTAATAAGCGATACCGATGGACAGGCGAGTTGCCCATCCATCGGTAGTCAATCATTACCGTGTAAATTATGCAACTGATGCTTTAAATGCCTGGTCCAGATCGGCGATCAGGTCATCAACTGTATGCCTAATGGCGATGCCGATAGACAGGCGAGTTGCCCATCCATCGGTAGTCACTCATTACCGTATAAATTATGCAACTGATGCTTTAAATGCCTGGTCCAGATCGGCGATCAGGTCATCAACTGTATGCCTAATGGCGATGCCGATAGACAGGCGAGTTGCCCATCCATCGGTAGTCACTCATTCCGTGTAAATTATGCAACTGATGCTTTAAATGCCTGGTCAAGGTCTGCGATCAGGTCATAAACTGTATGCCTAATGGTGATGCCGATGGACAGGCGAGTTGCCCATCCATCGGTATCAAACAGAGCTGCCTGGTTAAGAAATAGTCGCTTTAAATGCCTGGTCCAGATCGGCGATCAGGTCATCAATATGCTCGATGCCGATTGACAGGCGAACCATGTCAGCGGTTACGCCTGCAGCTTTAAGCTCTTCATCATTTAACTGGCGATGCGTTGTTTCTGCCGGGATGGACGCCAGTGACTTACAGTCGCCGATATTCACCAGGCGCAGGAAGACATTCAGCGAATCGTAGAACTGGCGGGTGCCTTCGCGACCGGATTTCAGGCCAAAGCTGAGGATGCCGGATGCATTGCCGTTCATATACTTCTTCGCCAAGGCGTTATCCTTGTGGCTTTCCAGTCCAGCGTAATTGATCCAGGTAATCTGCTCATGGTTCTCCAGATACTCGGCAACTTTTTGTGTGTTTTCACAAATGCGCTCCATACGCAGAGTCAGGGTTTCCAAACCTTGCAGTATCAGGAAAGCATTCATTGGCGACAGTGCGGCACCCGTGTTGCGTAGTGGCACGACGCGGCAGCGGCCGATAAATGCGGCGGGGCCAAATGCATCGGTATATACGACGCCGTGGTAGGAAACGTCAGGCTCATTCAGTAGTGGGAAGCGGTCTTTGTTGTCGGCCCATGGGAAATTGCCTGAATCGACAATCACGCCACCAATAGAGTTGCCGTGACCACCAATATATTTTGTTGCTGCCTGAACGACGATATCGGCACCGTGTTCGATCGGACGCCATAGGGCTGGGCTGGCCACTGTGCTATCAACAATCAACGGCAGACCGTGTTTGTGGGCCAGTTCAGCCATTCGCTCGATATCCGCGATGCCACCGGATGGATTGCCGATTGATTCGCAGTAGATAGCGCGAGTGCGCTCGTCGATCTGGGCTTCCATCGTGGCGAAGTCGTCTTTATTAGCAAAGCGGACTTCGATCCCCTGACGAGGGAAGGTGTGCGCGAACAGATTATAGGTTCCGCCGTACAGCTCACTGGTGGCAATGATGTTATCGCCGGCTTCAGCAATGGTCTGAATTGCATAGGTGATTGCGGCCATGCCGGAAGCGACTGCCAGTGCAGCGATGCCACCTTCCATTGCAGCAACGCGCTGTTCCAGTACATCGGTGGTTGGATTCATGATGCGGGTATAGATGTTGCCAGGGACCTTGAGGTCAAACAGGTCGGCACCGTGCTGGGCACTATCGAACGCGTAAGATGCGGTTTGATAAATTGGAACGGCCACTGCTTTAGTGGTTTCTTCCGGGCTGTAACCGCCATGAACGGCAATGGTTTCCAATTTCATTTGAAGCTCCTTAAAAAACTGTCTTGATACTGTTTTTTTAAATTTTCAGTGCGTTATGTAACGCTCGATTGTAATCGGTCAGCGGAATAAATAAAGCTATCTTTGGTTCAAGCCGGGCAAGGCTTTAGTTAGAATGCAGATAGTTAACTTAAGGGGGAATCTCATGGCGCGGCCGAAGACAGCCTATGTATGTAATGATTGCGGTGCGGACTATACAAAATGGCAGGGGCAATGTGGTGCCTGCAGTGAGTGGAATACGCTGACTGAAGTGCGTTTGGGGAGCTCTAAAACGGCCACCGCGCGCAATGTTCGCTTTGAGGGCTATGCCGGAGCGGCCAGGCAGAATAAGGTGCTCGACCTGTCAGAAGTTAATCTGGCAGAGATGCCGCGCTTTAGTTCCGGTTCCGTTGAGTTAGACCGGGTGCTGGGTGGCGGATTGGTGCCTGGATCGGCGATATTGATGGGCGGCCATCCGGGAGCGGGTAAGAGTACCTTGCTACTGCAGACTTTATGTCATCTGGCGCAACTGATGCCGGCGCTCTATGTCACCGGCGAAGAATCCTTGCAGCAGGTTGCATTGCGGGCTAATCGCCTGGGGTTAAACAGTAGCAATCTTAAGATGCTGTCGGAAACCAGTGTTGAGCAGTTATGTCGCACGGCTGAAGAGCTCAAGCCTAAAGTGCTGGTGGTTGACTCGATTCAGGTGATGCATGTTGAGGATGTTCAGTCTGCCCCTGGGAGTGTTTCTCAGGTTAGGGAGGCCGCCGCGTATTTGACACGTTTCGCCAAGCAGACCGGGGCTGTATTGTTTCTGGTGGGGCATGTGACCAAGGATGGTAGTCTGGCTGGGCCGAAGGTACTTGAGCATATGATTGACTGTTCTTTGCAGCTGGAAGGTGAGAGCGACAGTCGCTTTCGGACCTTGCGCAGCCATAAGAATCGTTTCGGTGCCGTCAATGAGCTGGGTGTATTTGCGATGCTGGAGTCGGGCCTGAAAGAGGTAAAAAACCCCAGTTCGATCTTCCTTAGTCGGGGGGATCAGCCCAGTCCGGGTAGTCTGGTGATGGTTGTGTGGGAAGGTACGCGGCCTCTGTTGGTAGAGGTGCAGGCGCTGGTCGATCAGAGCCATATGAACAACCCACGCCGGGTAGCGGTTGGTCTTGAGCATAATCGATTGGCGATGTTGCTGGCGGTGCTACACCGCCATGGCGGTATCCAGACCGGCGATCAGGATGTGTTTGTGAATGTCGTGGGTGGCGTGAAAGTGCTGGAGACCGGTGCTGACCTGGCGCTGTTGCTATCAGTGGTTTCCAGTTTTCGGGACCGGGCATTGCCGCAGGACCTGATAGTCTTTGGTGAGGTGGGGTTGTCTGGCGAGATTCGTCCGGTGCCGAACGGGCAGGAAAGGATCAGGGAGGCAGCCAAGCATGGCTTTACGCGTGCGATTGTGCCTAAAGCGAACGCACCCAAGTCGAGTCCCGAGGGGATGGTCGTGATCGGCGCTAGCTGTTTGGCAGAGGCGCTGGAGGCGCTTTGATTAACAGTTTTAAACTGTGATCAGGTGCTCCAGTTCCCGCTCTAGCAGCTGCTCATCGCCGAGGTTAAGCTCAACCAGGCGGCGCAAGTGAGAGATGCTGTCGATATCTATTTTGCCTGCCTGAAATCCCAGGTACTGGTTATGATGGTGCATCAACGTTGCAGGCATAGTGATGACAATATCGTTACCGGCCAGGTGGATGTCGATGATGACATCGGTACCTGTCGTTAGCGGCAGTACTTTGTCTGTTTGTGCGAATATGCCTTTTAAAGAAATATCAATAAGTTGCACAGGCCAGGTGTGCTCGGCGGTGCGTACTTCGGTTTTGGCATCAAAATGAATACGGCTGAAACGACGGCGTTCCTGTTGCACTGTATCCGCTCCTGTATATGTGTCGAAGTTCCATCATAGTACAGGAAAATCGAGTTAATGCGATTTGAGTGCTCAGAGTGAGCATGTTGGCATTGGCTTTAATGAAAGAGAAAAAGAAAAAAACCGGCAATTGCCGGCTTTTTGGGTGACGTGCTGGTTATCCGGCCAGACGCTTGTATTTGATACGCTCTGGCTGGTGCTCCTTACCGTGGCGCTTCTTATAATCTTCTGCGTACTCGGTGTAGTTGCCTTCAAAGAAGGCTGCTTTAGAGTTGCCCTCATAGGCCAGCATGTGAGTACATACCCGGTCCAGGAACCAGCGATCGTGGGAGATAACTACCGCGCAACCCGGGAAAGCCAGCAGGGCTTCTTCCAGTGCGCGTAGAGTTTCTACGTCGAGGTCGTTGGTCGGCTCATCCAGTAACAGGACATTGCCGCCTTCTTTAAGGAGCTTGGCCATATGCAGGCGGTTACGCTCACCACCGGACAGATCTTTAACAAACTTCTGTTGATCTGAACCCTTGAAATTGAAGCGGCCACAGTAAGCGCGGGAAGATGTGCTGTAGTTGCCGACAACGATGTTGTCCTGGCCATCAGAGATCTCTTCCCAGACCGTTTTGCTGCCATCCAGATCACGGCTCTGGTCAACGCAGGCCAGTTTAACCGTTTCGCCAATTTCGATGCTGCCGGAATCGGGTTGTTCAGCACCGGTAATCATCTTGAATAGAGTCGATTTGCCGGCACCGTTACCACCGATAATGCCGACGATAGCGCCTTGTGGAATAGTGAAAGTGAGATCTTCGATCAGCAGCTTGTCACCAAAAGACTTGGATACGCCATTCATCTCGATGACTTTCTCGCCCAGGCGTGGGCCAGGTGGGATATAGATCTCTGAGGTCTCGTTACGGACCTGGAATTCCCGCGAGCTCATTTCTTCAAACTGTCTCAGGCGGGCCTTGGACTTGGCTTGGCGGCCCTTCTGACCCTGACGAACCCACTCCAGCTCGGAGTGAACTGCTTTTTGGTGTGCGGCTTCCTGCTTGGATTCCTTCGCCAGGCGCTGCTCTTTCTGCTCCAGCCAGGAGGAGTAGTTGCCTTCGTATGGAATGCCGCGGCCACGGTCAAGCTCCAGAATCCAGCCGGCAGCGTTATCCAGGAAGTAGCGGTCGTGGGTGATCGCGACCACCGTGCCCGGGTATTCCTTCAGGAAGCGTTCGATCCAGGCAACGGATTCCGCGTCCAGGTGGTTGGTCGGCTCGTCCAGCAGCAGCATGTCCGGGTTGTCCAGCAACAGGCGGCACAGTGCGACACGGCGGCGTTCACCACCGGACAGGTGGACAACTTTTGCATCCCAGGGTGGTAGGCGCAACGCATCGGCGGCTATTTCCAGCGTTCGCTCCAGGTTGTGACCGTCTTTAGCGGCGATCAGGTTTTCATAGTTGGCCTGTTTCTTGGCCAATTCGTCGAAGTCGGCATCCGGCTCCGCATAGGCGGCGTACACAGCTTCCAGTCCATCCAGAGCCTCTTTTACATCGGCGACGGCTTCTTCAACCACTTCGCGTACGGTCTTGCTGTCATCCAGTTGCGGCTCCTGCGGTAGGTAGCCAACTTTGATGCCCGGCATTGGGCGGGCTTCACCGATGTATTCCTGATCCAGTCCGGCCATGATTTTCAGCAGGGACGACTTACCGGAGCCGTTCAGGCCGAGTACGCCGATTTTTGCGCCAGGGAAGAAGGAGAGGGAAATATCCTTAAGGATTTCACGCTTGGGTGGCACGACTTTGCCGACCCGATTCATGCTGTATACGTACTGAGCCATTAGATAACCTGTTCGCTGTTAACTCGAAATTGCTGCATATTTTAGCTGGACGTAAATGTTAATGCTATTTGATATGCGTAAAAGCTGTATTTGATGCGTGCTTTTGTTTTTCCTTAGAAAAAGTGAAGTCGCGGTAAATATCGTTTCTTTGGGTAGTAGAAGATAGTTCTATGAGTAAATAGAAAAAACGCTTTGCTCGCAGTCTTGCAGCAATATGAGCAAAAATCTGTTTCCTGTGATGCTAATTCAAGTACGCTTTAAGTAGAAAGTCGACTATAATATGCGCCTTTTTTCAGGGCCGTCGGCTGTGCTAACTGCACTAGCGCAACTGGGCCGGGCACACTCTCAAATCTTGGGGACCGCTAATGTTTAGCAAAGAGATGACTATCGCTGATTTTGATCAGGATCTTTGGAATGCGATGCAAGCTGAAGGTAAGCGTCAGGAAGAGCATATCGAACTGATCGCTTCTGAAAACTACACCAGCCCTCGTGTAATGGAAGCTCAGGGTTCTGAGTTGACTAATAAATACGCGGAAGGTTATCCGGGCAAGCGTTACTACGGCGGTTGTGAGCACGTAGACGTTGTCGAGCAACTTGCAATCGATCGTGCGAAGGCGCTGTTTGGCGCTGATTTCGCTAACGTTCAGCCGCACTCCGGTTCTCAGGCGAATGCTGCTGTCTATATGGCTCTTTGTAAGCCTGGTGATACTGTGCTGGGGATGAGCCTGGCACACGGTGGTCACTTGACCCACGGCGCTAAGGTGAGCTTCTCCGGACGTATCTATAACGCGATTCAATACGGGCTGCACCCTGAAACTGGCGAGATCGATTACGCGGAAGTAGAGCGTCTGGCGCAAGAGCATAAGCCCAAGATGATCGTGGCAGGCTTCTCGGCCTACTCGCGTATTATTGATTGGCAGCGTTTCCGTGATATCGCCGACAGCGTCGGTGCATATCTGTTTGTTGATATGGCACACGTTGCCGGACTGGTTGCTGCCGGTGAATACCCTAACCCGGTTGGCATTGCCGACGTCGTTACTACAACGACTCACAAGACCCTGGGTGGTCCACGTGGTGGTTTGATTCTGGCCAAAGCCAATGAAGAGCTGGAAAAGAAGCTGAACTTTGCTGTGTTCCCTGAAAGCCAGGGTGGCCCGTTGATGCATATCATTGCGGCGAAAGCGGTCTGCTTCAAGGAAGCGATGACCCAAGAGTACCGTGCCTACCAGAAGCAAGTGGTTAAGAATGCTCGGGTAATGGCAAAAGTCTTTATGGAGCGAGGCATTAAAATCGTTTCCAACGGTACCGATGACCACCTGTTCCTGGTTGATCTGATCGATAAAGAATACACCGGTAAGGATGCGGATGCGGCGCTGGGCCGTGCCAACATCACAGTGAACAAGAACTCTGTACCCAATGATCCACGCTCACCCTTTGTTACTTCCGGTCTGCGAATCGGTACTCCGGCAGTGACTCGTCGTGGTTTCAAGGAAGCCGAAGTTGAACAGCTGACTAACTGGATCTGCGATGTCCTGGATGATATTGAGAATCCGGCCGTTTCTGAAAAAGTGAAGCAGAACGTACTGGATATCTGTGCCCGCTTTCCGGTTTACAAGTAAACCGTTACAATAGGGACTGTCTGAAAGCATTATAGTTTTCTGCCAGTTTTCAATACCGGGGCGCTTATTAATAAGCGCCCCGGTTGTTTATAATAAACGCGCTTAGCTTAGATTAGATAAGCGGATGGCTATTTAGCGCAGCAACAACGCCATCCACGCTCTTTGAGGTTGATAGTATGCATTGTCCATTCTGTGGTGCCCATGAAACAGATGCTGCTGGTTGGTCACGTCTGAACAGCTTTATCCGCATTCGTTGAGGTAGATGCAATGTACTGTCCTTTCTGTAGAGTCCATGAAACAGATGCAGCTGGTTGGTCACGTCTGAACAGCCTTATCCGCATTCGTTGAGGTAGATGCAATGTACTGTCCTTTCTGTAGAGTCCATGAAACAGATGCAGCTGGTTGGTCACGTCTGAACAGCCTTATCCGCATTCGTTGAGGTAGATGCAATGTACTGTCCTTTTTGTGGTACGCATGAAACCAAAGTGGTTGATTCCCGTCTGGTAGCGGAAGGCCAGCAGGTTAGGCGTCGTCGCGAATGTATCAACTGCCACGAACGTTATACCACCTATGAAACAGCAGAGCTGCTTATGCCCCGCGTGATCAAAGCCGATGGCTCACGGCAGCCTTTCGACGAAGATAAATTGCGCGCCGGTATCCAGCGAGCGCTGGAGAAACGTCCCGTCGGCGTCGAAGAGATTGAAGCCTGTATCAGCCGTATCAAGCAGCGCTTGCGCGCCACCGGCGAGCGTGAACTGCAGTCGCGGATCTTTGGTGAAGAAGTGATGCGAGAGCTGCGTAAGCTGGATGAAGTTGCCTATGTTCGCTTTGCCTCTGTATACCGCAGTTTCCAGGATATCAACGAATTTAAGGAAGAGATTGAGCGCCTGTCCGAGCTGAAAGATGCTAATGGCAGCGCTGGCCGATCGGAATAATTTGATGACTAAACCCGTGCAAAGCTGGACTGAAGCCGATTACCGCCATATGGCGCGGGCTATTCAGATCGCTCGTAAAGGCTTGTATACCACGGAGCCGAACCCGCGGGTGGGATGTGTTTTAGTCAAAGATAATGAATCGATCGCAGAAGGCTTTCATCAGAAAGCCGGCGAAGGTCATGCGGAAGTGAATGCGCTACGAGTCGCTGGTAAGCAAGCAAAAGGTGCTACTGCTTATGTGACTCTGGAGCCTTGCAGCCACTTTGGCAAAACACCGCCCTGCGCAGATGCCTTGATTGATGCTCAGGTAGCGCAAGTCGTGATCGGCATGGTTGATCCTAATCCGCAGGTTTCCGGTAATGGCATTCAAAAGCTCCGCCAAGCGGGTATCAAGGTCCGTAGCGGCTTGATGGAAAGTCAGGCGCGGACGCTAAATCCCGGCTTTATTAAGAGAATGGAAAGCGGGCTGCCGTTTGTCCGGGTCAAGCTTGCTACCAGTCTCGATGGCCGTACTGCAATGGCTTCCGGTGAAAGTCAGTGGATTACCGGGCCGGTTGCCCGGCAGGATGTACAGCGCTTGCGAGCACGCAGTTCGGCGGTGATTTGTGGCGTCGATTCGATTATCCATGATGATTCAGCGTTGACGGTACGAGCCGCTGAGCTGGGCCTGGACAATGCAGAACAGATAGCCAGCCGTCAGCCATTAAGAGTTGTGCTGGACAGTAATGGACGGATTCCCGAGACTGCCAGGATGCTGCATCAGGCCGGTAACACTTTGGTGCTAAGTTGCGTTGAGCCGCCGACGTTTATTGCCGGTTTTCCTGCTGTAGAATGGTTACAGGTAAAGGCGCTTGATAAGCGGATAAATTTACCTGAATTGCTTGAATTATTGGCGCAACGTAATTGTAATGAAGTGCTGGTGGAAACCGGCGCCACTTTAGCTGGAGCCTTTATCGAAGCAGGGCTGGTCGATGAGCTGGTTATTTATCAGGCGATGAAGCTTTTAGGCAGCAGTGCCCGTCCTATGCTGACACTGCCACTGGATAAAATGAGTCAGCAGGTTGCGCTGACGTTAAAAGATATGCGGATGTTGGGGAACGATATTAAACTTACCTTGACGCCAGCTAAAGAAGGTAGTTGTTAATGTTTACCGGAATTATCGAAGCGGTGGGGACGCTTGCTGCTGTAGAGGCGGTACAGGGTGATCTGCGTCTGTATATCCGCACTGGTGAGCTTGACCTGGATGATGTGAAGCTGGGTGATAGCATCGCCGTTAACGGTGTTTGCCTGACAGCGGTAGAGTTACCTGGCGATGGTTTCTGGGCCGATGTGTCCCGGGAGACCTTGGCGCATACCCGCTTCCCTGAACTGTCACCGGGTGAAAAGGTGAATCTTGAGAAGGCGATGATGCCAACCAGTCGTTTGGGCGGACACATTGTCACCGGTCATGTCGATGGCCTGGGTGAAGTGGTCAAGCGGGAAGATGATGCCCGTTCGATCCGTTTACAGATCAAGGCACCGCAGAATATAGCACGCTATATTGCGGCTAAAGGGTCAATCACGGTTGATGGCACCAGCCTGACGGTGAATGCCGTTAAGGATAATCTGTTTGAGTTGAATATCGTACCCCATACCGCGCAGGAAACCGTTATTGATGGCTATCGCGCTGGTCGTAAAGTACATCTGGAAGTTGATATCATCGCCCGGTATATGGAGCGGTTGATGGGTTACGCTGAACAAAATGAATCTGATGCACCAGATGAAGTCTCAATGGCTACACTGGCAGCGGCAGGGTTTTTAAATCGCCGCTGAGCGCAACTATAGAGGTTTTGGATTAATGGATCTGAATACACCGCAGGAAATTATTGAAGATATTCGTCAGGGCAAGATGGTTATCCTGATGGATGATGAAGATCGCGAAAATGAGGGCGATCTGGTTATTGCTGCGGAGATGGTGCGGCCTGAAGATATCAACTTTATGGCAACCCATGCCCGTGGATTGATCTGTCTGACGCTTACCCGGGAACATTGCGAGCAGTTGAAACTGCCGTTGATGGTACAGAGTAATGGCGCGCAGTTTTCTACCAACTTCACGATGTCTATAGAAGCTGCCGAGGGGGTTACTACGGGGATTTCCGCAGCGGACCGTGCGCATACTGTGCGTACTGCAGTGCGTCGCGATGCCAATGCAGAAGATATTGTTCAGCCGGGGCATATCTTCCCGTTGATGGCTCAGCCTGGTGGCGTATTGAGCCGTGCAGGACATACCGAAGCCGGTTGTGATCTGGCACGCATGGCTGGCATGACCCCCGCGGCGGCAATTGTCGAGATCATGAACGAAGACGGCACCATGGCGCGTCGCCCGGATCTGGAAGAGTTTGCTCTGAAGCATAACCTGAAGATCGGTACCATTTCGGATCTTATCCACTACCGCACGATTAATGAGCACACCGTTGTTCGCGAAGCTGAAGGCTTGTTGCCAACTGAATTTGGTGATTTTAATTACGTAACCTTCCGCGATGAAATTCAAAACTGTACGCATATGGCTCTGACGTTGGGTGAAATTGACGAGCAAGAGCCAACGCCGGTGCGTGTACATATCCGTACGGAAGTGCTGCGTGATGTTGTGGGCGCCGCTCAGAACGAAGAGTTAAAGTGGACGATGCGTCGTGCACTGAAAAAGGTAGCGGAAGAAGGCAAAGGCGTGGTACTGCTGCTGGATACCGGTGTGCGGGTTGATCTGGGTGATGCTCTGGCGCAAATGCTGAGTAAAGAGACGCATGTACGGCCATCGAATGTCAGTGCTTCGGGATCCTACCTGACAGTGGGAACCGGATCGCAGATTCTGCGTAATCTGGGTGTGGGTAAAATGCGTTTGCTTAGCTCACCAATGAAATTTAATGCGATTTCCGGTTTTGATCTGGAAATTGTTGAATATATTCCTTGTGAAGAATAAACAGGACAGGATTTAGATATGTCAGTGCAAATTATTGAAGGTGATTTCCTGACCGGTAATGGTCAGTATGCGATTGTAGTTGGGCGTTTTAACAGCTTTGTTGTTGAGAGTCTGCTGGACGGTGCGATCGACACCTTGAAGCGTCACGGTATTGCTGAGGAAAAAATCCGTGTGATCCGTGTACCGGGCGCATTTGAAATTCCTCTGGCGGTACAAAAAGTAGCAGCGCAGAAAAAAGATGATGCCATTATCGCTCTGGGTGCTGTGATTCGCGGTGGTACTCCGCACTTTGAATACGTCTCCGGTGAAAGCTCCAAAGGTGTTGCCCAGGTTTCTCTGGAACACGATATTCCGGTCGCTAACGGTATTCTGACCGTTAATTCTATTGAACAGGCGATTGAGCGCTCTGGCACCAAGGCTGGCAATAAAGGGGCTGAAGCAGCTCTGTCCGCACTGGAAATGGTCAGCCTGCTCCGCCAACTTGAGGTTTAAGATTAATGAGCGATACACCTGCGCCAAAGAAGCAGAAAAAACCTTCCCTGACTTCTATGCGTCGATCTGCCCGTAGCTTTGCGCTACAGGCACTTTATCAGTGGCAGATATCGGGTAATTCCATTACCGATATTGAACTGCAGTTCCGCATGAATAACGATATGTCGGGTACTGATCTGCCGCTGTTCAGTGAGCTGTTGCACGGAGTACCGGCTAAAGCCAGTGAGCTGGATGCGGCCTATGAGCCGTTTCTGGACCGTGCCCTCAGTGATCTGGATCCGGTCGAACTGGCGATACTGCGCATTGGTAGCTTCGAGTTGAATTACCGCATTGTTGTGCCCTATAAAGTCGTTATCAACGAGAGCGTAGAGTTGGCGAAAATCTTCGGAGCAACTGACAGTCACCGTTACATCAACGGCATACTGGATAAGTTGGCAGCGCGAGTGCGCATGTCCGAAATTAACGCCAAGCGTAAATAGTAAGTTACGTGCATAGCTCCTGTTGGTTTTTCGGTAGGTATTCCTGTGGGTGAGTTTGAGCTGATAAAGCAGTATTTCAGTGCGCTTGGACGTGATTCCAGCGGTACGATACTGCTGGGTGTAGGGGACGATTGTGCGTTGATTGCCCCTCCTGCTGACAGGGAACTGGTGGTCTCAATCGACACCATGGTGGAGGGGGTGCACTTTCCCGCAGGCACTTCTGCGGAACGAATTGCAACCCGTCTGCTAGGCGCAGCCCTCAGTGATTTGGCAGCCATGGCGGCAGAGCCGGGCTTTTTTACGCTCGCCCTGACCCTGCCTGAATCGGACTCTCAATGGCTGGCAGCTTTTGCCCGCGCCCTGGCTGAGTCTGCGAATCAACATGGTGTCAGGCTGGTAGGCGGCGACACGACCCGTGGGCCACTTACCCTGAGTGTTCAAGTGCATGGCTGGACAAAGCCCGGTTGTGCGTTGCAACGCAGTGGTGCCCGCCCTGGCGATCACGTTTATGTGACGGGTACATTGGGTGATTCCAGGGGCGGTTTGGAAACCATACTCAACGATACTCTGCCAAGCCATGATGTAGAGGTGCTGCAGCAGCGCTTTTATGCGCCGCAACCGCGCCTTTCAACGGCGGCGTTGTTTGCAGAGTTTGCCACAGCAGCTATCGATATTTCTGATGGTTTACTGGCCGATCTGGGGCATATTCTGGAGCAGAGTGGTGTCGGGGCTCTACTGAATATTGATGAGCTGCCGATATCGCAGTCGTTGCATTGCTGGGCGGGTGAGTCGCAGTCGCGGGAATGGGCGCTCAGCGGTGGCGAAGACTTTGAAATCTGTTTTACCGCGCCGGCGCATCTTGAGCCAAAGCTTGCATGGGCATTGCGTGGGCATGAGGTGGCAGTAACCTGTATTGGCCAGATTACCGAGGAACAAAGCTTGCTGCTTTCTGAAGAGGGGCGGGTATATCCGGCAGTTGCATCAGGCTATAACCATTTTAAATCCGATAAGGAAACCAGTTAATGAATAGAGCACCTGCTTCAGTGTGGAAAAATCCCATCCATTTTCTGGCGTTTGGCCTGGGTAGCGGCACCTTCCCTAAAGCGCCGGGCACGATGGGGACACTGGCGGCTATCCCTTTTTACCTGTTACTGCAACCGCTGGGTCTTGTCTGGTATGGCGTGATTGTCAGTCTGGCATTTGTGGTGGGTATTTACCTGTGTGGTAAAACATCATCCGACCTGGGTGTACATGATCATGGCGGTATTGTCTGGGATGAGTTTGTCGGTTACTGGATTACGATGTTTGCAGCACCCTCCGGATGGGAGTGGATCGTTATTGGTTTTGTTTACTTCCGTATTTTTGACATTGTAAAGCCCTGGCCTATTGGTTGGGCTGATAAGCAGGTTTCCGGTGGTCTGGGGATCATGCTGGATGATCTGCTCGCAGGAATCATGGCCGCCCTGTGCCTACAGGCCACCAGTTTTCTGTTTCTGCTGGTTTTGTGAGCCCCCTGAATCTTTTCTTTGCGCCCTGGCATTCCCTCTGGATATAGGTTTTTCAGAGGTTGCGCTGCTAATTCCTACGCTTCTCTAAATGATAACGTAACGCTCTTTCTACTTTCAGTTTGTTTTCAGATAACGTTGCTATTCTGTGTTCGAGGGTAAGAGAAACTCCTCGATTAACTATGCAACTTTTAAAGCTGCACTGCTAAATCGCATGGGGAGTTTTACTGCATCTCTTATTTGCCTCAGATTTTAGCTTATTGAAGCGACTATACCCAGTTAGTGCGCATTAGGCCTGGAATGATGAAAGTGCGATATCTGTCAGTATTATTGATCACCCTGCTGCTTCAGGGTTTTACCTTTGTGCCGGGTCCTGATTCAGAGTGGCTGGATTATGAAACCTGTCGGCAGCTGGTCGAAACAAATGAAATTCTTTCTGTCGCTGAATTGACTGAAAAAGTCGAGCCATTAGCCCTTGGGAATGTGATCGATATGATGTTGCTGAAAAACAAGCAGCAATATATTTATGAGGTGGAAGTGGCAGGCAATGATGGTGTTGTCAGGATGCTTTATGTCGATGCGAAAACCGGGCGTCTACTTGGTTCCAGTCAGGATGCACAGGCATTGAAGAAGGAATCCCTGTGGCATCGAATTATCAATTACAGTCAGTGATACCGGCGACAGGCTACCAGAAACTAGAAACTAGAAACTAGAAACTAGAAATCAGAAATCAGGAATCAGGAATCAGGAATCAGGAATCAGGAATCAGGAATCTTGAAAATAGAGCCAACGGGCTCTATTTTATTGTTGAAAAGGGGGTGGTGATGAATCTGGCGAGCCTTATTCTTATACTTGCATTCATGCTGCATGGGAATGCGCTGGCAAGTGAATCCAGGATGGAAAAGCTTGATTACGAAGCCTGCAGGGTTTTGGTTGAGGCCGGCGAAATTCTCTCGATGGCGGAGTTGATGGAGCTGGTTAAGAGCATGTCTGAAGGCCGCATTGTAGATACCAGGCTGTTAAAGACAGGGCAGCATTATATCTATGAGATGGAAGTTGCGGGCTCTGATGGTATGGTTAAAATGCTCTATGTGAATGCACGTAACGGCGCGGTGAGTCATCTTGAAGAAGGTGCGTTTGAGTCTCAAGAGAATAAGGAGAGTTAGGGGATGCGAATTTTACTGGTAGAGGATGATCCTGCACTCGGTCCTGAACTGAAAACATCGCTGTCAAGAAACGGCTATGCGGTGGATCTGGCGGTTAACGGCGTTGATGCCCAGATCATGGGAAAAGAAGATATCTATGATCTGGTGGTGCTTGATCTGGGGTTGCCAGATAAGTCAGGCCTGGACGTGCTGCGCCATTGGCGGGCAAAGAAAAACAATATACCGGTATTGATTCTAACGGCGCGCAGTACCTGGCAGGAACGGGTCGATGGTTTTGATGCCGGCGCCGATGATTACCTGCCTAAGCCTTTTCACACCGAAGAGTTGCTGGTGCGGATGACCGCCCTGTTACGCCGTGCAAATCAGCAGCTCTCTTCTCAGCTGGAATCTTCCGGCCTGGCCCTGGATGAAAACACCCAATCGATCATTAAGGATAATGAAGAAATTGCCCTGACGGGCACAGAGTACCGCCTGCTGCGCTATATGATGTACAACCCTGGACGGGTACTGTCCAAGTTACAACTGGTCGAGCATATGTACGATGATGGCGTTGAAAATGACAGCAATGTGGTCGAGGCCTATATCAAGATGCTGCGCAAGAAAATTGGCCATGACCTGATCAAAACCAAGCGTGGACAAGGCTACATATTCGGAGATTCCCGTTGAGATCGATACAGTCACGGCTTAATTTAAGCTTCGTATTGGTCACGCTGTTTTTGTTCGTTTTTCTCTGGCTGGGGCAGGGATGGTTCCTCCGCCAGATGGCCTATGAGTTTGTCTCCTCACGCTTATCGAGTGATGCCTATACCCTGCTGCGAGCGGTTGAAATGGATATAGGCAGCGGCTGGCGTGTAAACATGGATTTAACCTCCTCCGTCTATGAACAGCCCATGTCCGGCCATTACTTCCAGGTAGCGGTGGATGGTAAGTGGTTTTTTTCACGCTCCCTCTGGGATGGTGAAATCCCTCATAGCGGTGGCAAGCAGGTCGGTCAGGAGAATGTGCGCCTGGTGAGTCAGAATCAGAAGCCCTGGCTGGTATATGAGAAGCTGTTTATGAAGCAGGGTAGGCAGATTCATATCGTAATGGCTGAGGATGTCAGTCGCATAGAAGCCTCCCTGGCCCAGCTGGGTTGGCTGGTAGCGGCAGTGGGTATCGTTGTTCTGTTGACTCTGCTGGGGCTGCAAATCTGGATTATTCGTCGCGGCCTATCCTCGCTAGAGGATGTTAAAGCAGATATTGCACGGCTCAAAGCGGGTGAAATTCGTCAGTTATCCACAGTGACTACCTCCGAAGTTGAGCCGTTGGCGACTGAAATTAATTATCTGGTACAGAATATGGAGTTGCGCCTGCAGCGTTCGCGCAATGCTGTAGGCAATCTCGCTCATGCTTCAAAAACGCCGCTGACAGTTATTGACCGGTATGTTGAAACTCTGGAAGAACAAAATATTCCACTGGGCGCTGCAATAAGAGAGCAATCGATCCGGCTTCGGGAGATGATGGAGCGGGAGCTTACCCGTGCCCGGATAGCGGGTGCTGCGTTGCCTGGTCAGCGCATCTATATTCAGGATGAGCTGGATAAGCTGGTACGTACCCTGAAGGCTATTTATCGGGAAAAAGCACTGACTTTTCATCTGGAAGTTTCAGCAAAAAGTTACTTTCCAGGCGAGCGGGATGATCTGGTCGAACTCATGGGTAATTTGCTGGATAACGCCAGTAAATGGGCCAAGGGGCAGATTAATGTTACTGCCTGCATGGATGAACATTGCCTGGATTTAGTCGTTGAGGATGATGGTCCGGGTATTCCTGCACAAGAGAGCGAGCGGCTGATGAGTCGTGGCGAAAGACTCGATGAATCAACCAGTGGGCATGGTCTGGGGATGAGCATAATCGGGGAGATTGTACGTCAATATCAGGGCCGGCTTTTTCTTCAGGCTTCCAATAAACTGGGAGGGTTATCTGTGCAGGTATTGTTGCCGCGCAAGGTCGATAGTGAAATTGTTGATCCGCATCAGTAGGAAAACCACTGACGTGCTTGTAATCTAATAAATAATCCCCACATCTGGGGTATATGCATAATTCGCACCTGTCCTAGATGGCTGGTAGAATACCCGCCTGTTTTTTTAAGGAATTCGGTCCGTGTCAGTAAAATACGTTGCTTCATCCAAGCTACCTACCCCCTGGGGCGTGTTCACGATGGTTGGCTTTGAAGATCTCTCCACCGGCAAGGAACATGTGGCTCTGACATTTGGCGAGTTAACGCCTGATGAGCCGGTGCTGGCCCGAATCCACTCCGAGTGTCTGACTGGTGATGCATTGTTTTCCTTGCGTTGTGATTGTGGTTTTCAATTGCAGGAAGCCCTGAAGCGGATCTCCGAAGAAGGACGCGGCGTTTTGCTGTATCTGCGCCAGGAAGGCCGGGGCATCGGTCTGCTTAACAAAATCAAGGCGTACCATTTGCAAGATGGTGGTGCCGATACTGTAGAAGCGAATGAACAGCTGGGTTTTCAGGCGGATATGCGTGACTACAGCATGTGCCAGATCATGCTTGAGCACTTGAATGTGAAGAGCGTTAAGCTGATGACCAATAATCCGCGCAAAGTGAAAGCGCTGGAGAAGGATGGTCTGAAGGTTGCCGCCCGGGTACCGTTACAAGTAGGTAAGAATCGTCACAATGAAGACTATCTGGCAACCAAGATGGGTAAGCTGGGTCATCTGATGACAGAGCACCACTTCCAGGATGATGAGTAAATAACCGCTACGGTTTCTTTACTCGTCACTTCAATGAACGGCCTGTGGATTACTGCTTTATAGCTTGGCAGTAACCTCACTGATCGCCTGTACAATCCCCTGATAATCCAGTCCACACTCTACCAGCTGCTGCTCGCGCGTGGCGTGCTCTATCCAGCGATCGGGAATTCCCAGGCATAGCAATTGATTGGTATAACCGGCAGCGTGTAAATACTCACTTACGGCTGATCCAGCACCGCCTCTGATCGCATGATCTTCGAGTGTCACAATGACTGGGTGCTCAGCAACCAGCGCCTCAATCGCCACGCTATCCAGCGGTTTCACAAAACGCATATCAATGAGTGTCAGGTCGAGAGCTTCTGCGGCGGCTATGGCGGTAGGTAGTAGCGGACCGAAATTCAATAGCGCCGCTTTACGGCCTTGTCGCAATCGTCGGCTTTTACCCAGGGGCAGTGGTGTAGCGGCTGACAGTGCGGCATCACTGCCTCCTCCCCGTGGATAACGCACGGCAGCAGGCCCAGCATGCTCATAACCCGTTTGTAGCATGTGGCGCAGTTCCTGCTCGTCGGCGGGGGTCATAATGACCATGTCAGGAATACAGCGCAGGAAGCTGATATCAAAGCAGCCAGCATGGGTCGCACCATCTTCCCCGACTAATCCGGCGCGGTCGATGGCCAGTAGAATGTCCAGATCCTGGATGCTGACATCGTGTATCAGCTGATCATAGGCGCGCTGCAGGAAAGTTGAGTAGATGGCGACCACCGGTTTAAGTCCCTTGCAAGCCATTCCCGCAGCCAGGGTAATGGCATGCTGTTCAGCAATGGCGACGTCAAAAAAACGTGTCGGGAAGCGCTGTGAAAAGGCTACCAGATCAGAGCCTTCACTCATTGCCGGTGTAATGGCTGTAATACGCGGGTCTATTTCAGCTTGCTCACATGCCCACTGGCCAAAAATGTTGGCAAACTTGGGCTTGACGGACTGGGGCGCCGCTGCTGTTTGTTTCGTCGGCTTGTTGATGGGTGCAATCTTGGTAATGGCGTGGTAGCCGATCGGGTCTTTTTCTGCCGGGGCGTAACCCTTGCCTTTCAGCGTTGTGATATGCAGAAATTGAGGCCCTGAACGAGATAGAGAAGCATCCAGCGCAGGTAGTAATTGGCTAAAATCGTGGCCATCAACCGGACCGCAATAGTGAAAGTCCAGAGCCTCAAACAGAGCCGCTGTCGTTTCTCCCATATTGTCTTTAAGGTTCTTTGACAGGTACGTTGCCAGGCCGCCTTCATTGTGGGAGATCGACATGTCGTTATCGTTGAGGATCACCAGCAGGTCAGCATCGGTATGTGCGGCGTGATTGAGCGCTTCGAATGCCATTCCTGCGGTCATCGCGCCGTCGCCGATAATGGCGACGGTACGGTTGTTATGGCCGAGTATCCGGTCGGCCAGGGCCATGCCCAGTGCGGCACTGATGGACGTGCTGGAATGTCCGGTACCGAAATCATCAAACTGGCTTTCCTGGCGACGGGGAAACGGCGCCAGCCCCTCTTTCTGACGGATAGTCTGCAATGCTTCCCGGCGGCCGGTTAGAATCTTGTGAGGATAGCACTGGTGGCCAACATCCCAGATCAGGTGATCGCAGGGCGTGCGCAGTAGAAAGTGCAGGGCGATAGTCAGCTCGATGACGCCGAGGCCTGCGCCAAAATGCCCGCCGGTTTTGCCGACACTGAATAGCAGGTAGGCACGTAGCTCCTCAGCTAGCGCAGGCAGCTGTTCTGTGTGCAGGGTGCGTAACTCTTCGGGAGAATTGATGCTATCCAGGAGAGGTGTTGCCGGGCGTTTCAGGGGGATTTCAAAGAACATTATCAGTAACTACGTTCAACTATATAATCTGCCAGCCAGTGCAGCGGGTCTGCAGCAGTGCCGTATGGCTTGATGGTAGCATGTGCTTGTTCGTTTAATAGTGCCAGTTTCTGTTTCGCGCCAGTCATGCCCAGTAGTGCCGGGTAGGTCGGTTTGTCTTGTTTGATGTCGGAGCCCTGGGGTTTGCCCAGTGTGTCGGTATCCGCCTCAACATCGAGAATGTCATCTTTAACCTGAAACGCCAGTCCGATGCAGTCGGCGTAGCTTTTTAAAATCTCTAGATCTGTTGCGTTTGCGCGTCCACTGGACAGGGCACCCATCTCAATACTGGAGCAGATCAATGCGCCGGTTTTATGCTGATGCATCAGCTCAAGCTGCGCCAGGCTAATCTGTTTGCCAACATTATTCAGATCGATCGATTGTCCGGCCACCATACCCTGTGGGCCGCTGCCACGGGCCAGGGATTTCATCATCTGTAGTTGTGTCGCAGCTGGTAGCTGGCTTGAGGGGCTGCTTAGAAGTTCAAATGCCAGTGCTTGCAGCGCGTCTCCAGCCAGTATCGCAGAGGCCTCATCGAAAGCGATATGGCATGTCGGTTTGCCGCGGCGCAGATTATCATCGTCCATGGCTGGCAAATCGTCGTGCACCAGAGAATAGCTGTGAATACATTCGATGGCACAGGCTGCCATATCGGCATCTGTCAGCTCGCCCGCCAGTAGCTGGTTGGCCATATACACCAAAATCGGCCTTACCCGCTTACCACCATTAAATAATGAATAGTGCATCGCGTCCTGCAGGTGTGGCGCAGGATAACTCTCGCCAAGGAGCCTCTGGAGTTGGCTATCAACCCGTTGCCGGTATTCGGTGAGAAGTATTGTATAGTCCACCCGAATTATTCCTCTGGTAACTCGAAAGGGACTTCATGGAGTTCCCCATTTTGTTTAATTAGCATCTGCACTTTCTGCTCTGCCTGGGAAAGAATAGTTTGGCAGTCGCGGGTAAGTTTGACACCTTTTTCAAAGGTTTGCAGAGATTGCTCCAGAGACAGGTCCCCTTGCTCCAGTTGCTCTACCATTGATTCCAGCTGGGCAAGTGAGGCTTCAAAATCCGCTGATTTTTTCTTTGCAGGCATTACGGTCACTCAATTTTTAAAGGCAATAAAATTACCGGACATAGGGCCGAGGGTCAATCTGAGCAACAAATTGTACTCCAAACAGTGGGAATTAGGTGAACCCGGTTATTTTTTTGATACTATCTAGCTAAAGTTGGGCGGGTAAGCGGCGATAACAGGTGTTATATCGGTGCTGTTAATCGTTCCTGCATCAATTATTTTATAAAACTGAGGAGTAGAGAGTGGATATAGCGTCGCTCATCGGTATTTTAGGCGCCTTTGGTATTGTTGTTGCCGCCATGGTCACTGGCGGGGATGTCGGAGCATTCCTCAACATCCCCTCAATGTTGATCGTTGTGGGCGGTAGTCTTTTTGTCGTACTGATGAAATTCACGCTGGCGCAATTCCTGGGGATGGGCAAAATTATCGGCAAGGCCTTCAAATTTAACTCCGTTAAGCCGGAAGATATTATCGCTGAAACAGTTGATTTGGCGGATGCCGCGCGTAAAGGTGGATTGTTGTCCCTGGAAGATAAAGAAGTCAGCAGTGACTTCATGCAGCGGGGTATCCAGCTGCTGGTGGACGGGCATGATCCCGATGTCGTCAAGACGTTGTTGAACAAAGAGAAAAGCTTAACCACAGAGCGACATGAATTCGGCGCAGAAATTTTCAAGGCGTTGGGAGACGTCGGCCCTGCGATGGGAATGATCGGTACTCTGGTGGGTTTGGTGCAGATGCTATCCAACATGTCGGATCCTAAATCGATCGGTCCGGCGATGGCGGTTGCACTTTTGACGACTCTCTACGGTGCAATGATGGCGACCATGTTCGCCTTGCCTATAGCTGACAAGCTGGAACGACGTAAAGGGGAAGAAGAACTCAATCAAGCACTGATTATAGATGGTTTGCTGGCTATCCAGGCCGGTCAAAATCCGCGTGTTATCGAGCAAATGCTGCGTAACTATCTGCCCGAGAAAAAACGTGCGGTAGCTGAGGTTGAGAGCTAGGGGATAGCAGGATGAGTGAAGAAGAGCATAAATGTCCCCCTTGTCCGGCAGGTTTACCGGGGTGGTTAGCGACCTTTGGTGACTTGATGTCACTGCTGATGTGTTTCTTCGTGCTTCTATTGTCGTTTTCAGAAATGGATGTGTTGAAATTCAAGCAGCTGGCGGGCTCGATGCGAGAAGCGTTTGGTGTTCAGAATCAGGTACAAGTTCAGGATATACCCAAAGGTACCAGCATTATTGCCCAGGAATTTAGCCCTGGGCGGCCAGAACCGACGCCGCTGAACGAAGTACGCCAGATGACCACTGACAATGATTTGCAGACTCTGGATGTACGCACTCAGGAGGGTGAATCTGAGATCAGTGATCAGGAGAGCGCTGAAGCCAGGGACGAAATTCAGGAGATACTCGAGCAGCTGGAAGCGCAAGCTGAAGCACAGGCGCAGGAAGAGGCTGTTGAATTCGCTGCAGCTCTGCGCCAGGAGATAGGCCAGGGGAGTGTTGAGGTTGACACCGAAGGCAAGAAGATAATTATTCGGGTGAAAGAGAAGGGCTCATTCTCTTCTGGCTCAGCGGAATTGAAATTTGCCTATATCCCGGTTATTGCCAAAATTCGTGATGTACTTCTCAATGTGAATGGCAAGGTGGCAATTGAAGGGCATACGGATAACATTCCAGTATCCGGTGGGCCGTACGAGTCTAACTGGGGGTTGGCGACAGCAAGGGCCTTGTCCGTCGGTCATGAGTTATTTACCGATCAGCGGATCGATCAATCCCGGTTTACCATAATGGGCTTTGCGGATACGCGCCCATTGGCACCGAACAATACAGCAGACAACAGAAGCCTGAATCGCCGTGTCGAGATTATCATCCAGAAAGGCGATGATCCTGAAGCGCTGGAAAAATTGAAAACCCGGGGGCCGGGTGATCAGGACTTCGGGCCGTTAGCACCGCAAGACATCTTTTGATATTAAATGTTCTGATATTGAAATATGCTGAATTTTTCACAATAAAAAACCCGGGACGTTTCCGGGTTTTTAGTGACTATTTTTGTTACTAGGCTTACTTAGAGTTATCCAGCATGTGCTGAATAGCAGCTTTCAGCTCGCCGTCAGTACAATCCATGCAAGTGCCTTTAGGCGGCATAGCATTGATACCGTTGGTAGCAGAAACTACCAATGCATCAATACCTTTAGCGGCACGTGGAGCCCACTGGTCAGCTTTACCAACAATCGGCGCACCCGCGGCCCCTGTCATGTGGCAAGCCATGCATTTTGTATTGTAAACAGTTGCACCATCGCGCTCAGCCATCGCTGCAACAGGAGTCATAAGCATGGCAGTGGCTGCCAGAATTAATGCTTTTTTCATTATTATCTTCCTCAGATTTCTTTACGTTTGCGCCAGAAAACTGGCCCGTAAAATGTGGTTTTAGAAGTTTATGCGCTAGTGGTACTTAGTGTAAATACCTCATAAGGCATGAATAGAATCTGAATCAATAAAATACGCTTGCTGTAGTATAGGCGGTTAAGGAAGCTAATTGCTTAGGCTCATGGCATAGATAGCCTGGTTATGCAGGTTTGATGCGTGTGAATTTTTATGTGCCAGCTGTTCCCGGTAATGCAATTGCAATGTTTTAATCAATTTAACTGGCGCAGCGGTTTCCTGGATGATTTTTTCCAGGGGGTAATCTGCCTTGATCAGAGTAATGATTTGTTTTTCCAGTGTATTCTGTATCACTGTTTTAATCCTTGAGTTCTGGTTTAGTCGCTACTTTGTAGCAAGAAGTTATTACCGGATTGTTGCAATGTTCTAATTTCATTGGGAAAAACAGGGGAAATATTGTCGTTGGCGCTAAGAATGGTATATGTTTGGTGTATAGAAAAAATTGGTCGAATCTGTTTAACTGTGTGCTTACGCTGATGGATTGGTAAAGCGTGGCGTTAGTAATTGAAGGGATGCTCATGAATAACAATACTTCGCCAACGGCAAGTAAGAATAATAAGCAGCAATTATCTTTGGTAGGGGGAAGTATGCCAACTAGCTTGAGAGCAAGCTTTGAAGGGGATGAGCTGGCCCAAAAGCTGGGTTTTGTTTCGTTTTCGACAGATTTCCTTATTCGTTGCTACCGAGTATTTGATGGTGATATCAAATCGGCAATTATTTTTAATGTGATCTCTTTATGGGCGTTGCGTCAACGGGAAAGCGAAGAGCAACCGCAAGTTGCAGGGTTCTCTTGTAACAATCATTCCATCAGTATTGCCACTGGAATTCCCTATGAGACGGTGCGCCGTAAAGTTAAATCGATGGTGGAGAATGGCTGGCTCGAATTCAGTGATTCATCCCATGTGGTACTCAATGCCGATAAGTGGCGCGAAGTGTTGAGCGAAGTAATTGATCCTGAGCGTTGTGTTGTTGGCTATGTACGTAGTACTGATGTAGTGCCTGATTTCACTGGCAGAGAGCGGCGCGGAACGCCTGCTGATCGGCGTAGCTGAATATTGTCAGGCTAACTAAGGATTGTAAGGCTGCCACGGGGTGGCCTTTTTTTATACAAGGATGTATTTATCCTGCGAGCGCATGGATGCGCATGAGCAGGGTTATGTACAGGATGTACAGTATGCCGCAAAGAGCCATGGATGGCGGTGCAGCGATACTTGAGAGTATTCATCGCTCTGCCTGCTGAGAATCCGTTCGCTGTTCAAGTGCGAAGGGTAACTGCAGTATGAGTAGAAAAATGAGAGAGCAGTATGGCTGATCAGAGCCTGTTTGAGCAGATCGCAAACGATATCTATACCCAGGGCTTCAGTGTGCGTGAGAATGCCCTGCCGCCAGCACTGGCCACAGCCCTGGCCGCTCAGGTCAGGGGGCTGTCCGGGGAAAGTTTCAGTCGAGCCGGTATTGGCCGCCAGGATGATCATCTTAAAACCGATGAGATTCGCCGTGACGAAATTAGCTGGATAGATGATAAGAGTGCTGCCGGGGTAGCCTGGCAGGCGTGGACCGGCGAATTGCAGGCAGTTATGAATCGTCGTTTGTTCCTGGGGCTGTTTTCGTTCGAAAGTCATTTCGCGCATTATGCGCCGGGAGATTTCTACAAGCGGCATCTTGATGCGTTTCGCGGCCAGCAGAACCGGGTGCTAACTGTGGTAACCTATCTTAATCCGGATTGGCAGCAGGAATATGGCGGCGAGTTGCTTATCTATCCAGAGGATGGCGCAGAGCCAATGCTGCATGTCACTCCTGATTTCGGCACACTGGTTGTGTTTCTCAGTGAAGAGTTTCCCCATGAAGTGCTGCCGGCCGCTAGAGACCGCTACAGCATTGCCGGCTGGTACCGTATTAATAGTTCGGTGAGTGATCGAGTCGATCCGGCGAGTTAGAAGCTCTTTAGGCAAAACCCGGAACAATCCCGGCGTTTTCCTGTCGAAAAACCGTTCAGAATATCTATTCAATTGAAGAGTGCTCCGCATGCATAATCAAGTACAAGAATATTACGGTAAGACCCTGCAGGGATCTGATGATCTGCAAACCAATGCCTGTTGCACCGATGATGGGATGCCGGAATTTTTAAAGCCGATATTGAGTAATATTCACGATGAAGTGATGATGCGTTATTACGGCTGTGGGCTGGTGTGTCCGGAACAGCTAAGCGGCATGAATATCCTGGATTTGGGCAGTGGTTCAGGGCGTGATTGTTACGCTCTGGCACAGCTAGTGGGTGAGTCCGGCTCAGTGGTTGGTGTTGATATGACCGATGAACAACTTGAAGTCGCCAATCGGCATATCGAATATCATCGTGAAAAGTTTGGTTTTGCCAGTGCCAATACCCAATTTAAAAAGGGCTATATCGAGAAGCTGGATCAGCTGGGCCTGGCGGAGAACAGTTTCGATATTATCGTCTCCAACTGCGTAATAAACCTGTCGCCGGATAAAGAAGCGGTATTGAAGCAGGCTTATGAGCTGCTCAAGCCCGGCGGTGAATTGTATTTTTCTGATGTATACGCCGATCGCCGCGTAGCCAAAGAGCTGGTAGATGATCCAGTGCTGTATGGGGAATGCCTCAGTGGTGCCCTGTACTGGAATGATTTCCACAATCTGGCTAAAAAAGCCGGTTTTACCGATCCCCGCCTGGTGAGTGATCGACCTATCACAGTCGATAATCCGAAGATTATAGCCAAGATCGGTCACATTAACTTTTATTCTGCGACCTATCGTTTGTTTAAGCTACCCGATCTGGAAAGCCATTGTGAAGATTATGGCCAGGCGGTCATCTACAAAGGCACCGTTGATCATCAACCTAGTGCTTTTGAACTTGATAAGCATCACTACATTGAACAGGGTAAGGTGTTTCCTGTATGCGGTAACACCTGGAAGATGCTGCATGACACCCGGTTTAAAGAGCATTTTGAGTTTATCGGTAATTTCGATAACCACTACGGTATTTTTGAGGGCTGCGGCACTGCTCTGCCGTTCGATCAGGAAACCGAGCAAGGCAGTGGCGGTAGCGGTGGATGTTGCTGAGTGTTTAACCCCCTGCCGGCTGATTATGGCTTTCCCTGCGTGATGAATTAAGGACGATTATTTTTTGGCACAAAAAACCAGGGTGTTATTTTTATGCACCGGTAACTCATGCCGCAGTCAAATGGCCGAAGGTTGGGCGAAATCGCTCAACCTGCCCGATTACGAGTTTTATTCGGCCGGGATTGAAGCGCATGGTATGAATGCAAATGCTATCAAGGTGATGCAGGAATCCGGGGTGGATATTAGCCAGCACAGCTCGAAGACGTTGACTGAGCTGGCAGATGTTCAGTTCGATCTGGTGTATGCCGTCTGTGACAGTGCCAGTCAGAACTGTCCCGCGTTTAGCCAGCATACACGGATTGTGTGTCATCAGTTTGACGACCCGCCGGCACTGGCAAAGCAAACCAGCAGTGAAGCTGAGGCCCTGGGGTGTTACCGTCGGGTGTGCGATCAGATTAAGCTGTGGGTCTCTCAGCTGGAACAGGAAATAGCTACAGCTAAAGAAATTGGCAATGCGGGCTCACCTACAGAGCAGCAGGAGCATCATTGAGGAAGCCCGTTGCTGCTTATTTATAGAAGAGCCTACCGGGTGATTGTGGATAAAAACTCACTGAAGCGTTGCCAGGACTTTTTATCTGCATCTTCACGGTAGCGCTCGCTGCCAAACACGGTGAAGGCATGGGGCGCACCGCTGTAGGTGATCATCTCATGTGCAACGCCACTGCTTTCAAGCTCTGTTGCCAGGTTGGCGAATTGCGTCATGGTGATCGCGGTATCCGCTGAGCCGTGCATAATCAGCAGCTTTCCCCGGGTCAGGCTATAATCCTGCCCCTCCGGCGTGTTCAGTCCACCGTGAAAGGTGGCGTAGCCTTTCAACGCGGCACCTGAGCGGGCCAGTTCCAGTACCGCCGCCCCACCAAAGCAATAGCCCATCGCTACGGCATTAGTGATATCTGCACCCTTTGATTTAGCGGTATCGATAGCAGCTTGCATCAGGGCGCGCATTTTATCACGGTCCTTATACAACTCTCCCGTATGCTGGCGCTTGTCTTCAGCCTTTGTGGGGCGCACGCCGGCCCCGAACAGATCCAGTGCAAACACCGCATAGCCCATCTCTGCCAGCATCTCCGAGCGTTTCACTTCATAGTCTGTCAGGCCATCCCAGTCATGAATCAGCAGCACCAGCGGGGCATCGGTTGCCGGGCTTACGTAATAGCCTTCATAAGTTGCCCCGTCTACCTGGTAATTAATATGCTGGCCTGCGGCCAGGCTGATGGTGGAAAGCAACAGGCTTGCGAGGAAAATAACAACATGTTTCATGGATACTCTCCGAACGTTGTTCAGTTATTGCGTCCACTAAGTTTAGACGCTGTACTGCCCAGAAGCTGACTGCAAAACAGTTTTTAGATAGAGCAGGTGAAAAATTGCCGGCAGAAAAAACTGCTATGGTTAAAAAGTGTTCAAGTACGCTGATACCAGGTCTTTACCATGCTGTTTAGTATGAAACATCGGCGATGCAACTCAGAGTGCAACCCAGGGACAGGCTAAACTCCTCAAGTGAAGGCTGTCATGATGTTTGCTACATCAACAGTCATATTTACCGTCCTCATCTATATGGTTCTGCTGTCCAGGGTAGCCCAGTGGGCAGAACACCGGGCAGTGACTACCGGGCGTGCTGATGATTGTGTTTACCGTTATGTTCGGTGTCAGGCATCTCGATCCAACCGAACGCCAACAGTCTGGATCGTTTCCAGCATGCCATCCGCCATCTCTGTCGAGCGCAGAGTGACATTTATTCCTAATTGCGTTGCCGCCTGCCAGGCAAAAAATTCCAGAGCAATCAGCAGGATAGCCTTGATCAGTATGAATATACCGATGAGCTTGGCACGAATGCTTTTGAAAAAAGTGGCAGACAAGCGTAAATCCCTTTTCGCCTTGCGGTAAACCAGAGCTATGCTGTAGTACGCTTATTGCGTATTACCTTGTTCCATTAACCAATATGGGGAATTTTAGAATCTGAAGAAAAAGGGGCTGGTGAAAAATACAAAAAGAGAGGTTAACGGGCAATGTTTTTTACTTGAACAGTGAGCGTTGCTGCTCGTTTAGATGTGAATACTGCCGATCCTTAAAGCTTCAGGATTGTCCAGACAAAAGGCAGCCAAATAGCCGTGAATACTCCGGTCAGGCTCATGCCGAGTGAGGCAAACGCCCCGGCTATTTCACTAATCTCAAAGGCCCGTACGGTGCCAATTGCATGGCCGTTTATACCCAGTACAAAGCCAATAATACGCTCGTCCTTTATATTGAGCCGTGGGGCTAACAACTCCACGAAAAATACAGTTGCAGCACCTGTAATCAGTAGCCCACCCATCATCATAGAAACTGAACCGCCAATCTGTTCAGTTATGCCTAATGCGATGGGGGCTGTGACGGACTTGGGGGCTATAGAGGCCACGACTTCTGGGGTTGCGCCCAACCATTTAGCCAGCATCACAGCATACAAGGCGGCGAATGTCGCGGCCAGTGGCAGCGTAATGAGTATCTGGCGCCACACGGCGCGAATATGATGCAGCTGCTGATACAGCGGTACACCCAGAGCCACTGTGGCGGGGCCGAGCAGTACTGTGAGCCAGCTGGCGCCGCGGCTGTAGTCTTCATAGCTAATCGAAAAAAGCGCCAGCATTGCAGCTAATAACGAGGCTGCTAGCAACACCGCGGGGCACCAGGCCGGTTGTCGAAGCAGGCGAAATACCGCGCTGCCGGCGAAGTAGGCAGCCAATGACAATGTAATAGCCAGAACCGGCGTATCCAGCAGGTGAAAGAGTAAATCGTGGTAGCGTTCGGCGGCCTCATTCATTGTCTTTGATATTCTTTTCAATAGGCGTGCATCTGCGCATCAGCCCGAACGTGGTGAGGACGCTCAACAGAGTCCCAAGAATGAGCGCTATCCCAACGGTAGTCCATTGGGCGGTGAATTCTTCACTCAGGAAGAAGACTCCGACGATTCCAGGCATAATTAAAAAGACCAGAGCAGAGATCAGCTTCTGGCTGGCAGCGGCAAGGTCTGCATCGATATGTCCGGTTATCATCAACCACAACGTCAGCAGCAACATGCCAACGACTCCACCATTCACGGGAAGCTCCAGCAGGAAACTGATGGACTCACCGATGAGTAGAAACAGTGTTAAGGAGAGAAAGCCGCGCAGCATGGATATATCCCTATTCAGCCTGCATACGATTGTGTTCACCGCACCGTGGGGTATTGAGAGTTCGCTCGGTTCCTTGTGCGGGAAATGTCTTGCATAGACGATATTTCATAACAGGAAAAACATACAGTGTTCCGATGAGCGGCACTGAGATGCTTCCTGGAGCACCGAATGTGAAGTGTGGTCGCATAGCCATAACTTTATTGCAGCTCAAGGCTTACAGGTGCCTTGTTGATTAAGTATCTGGCTTAGCGGCGCCCCGTCACTTATGCGTCGGAACCAATCATACATCGCAGGGGTACCCGCATTGTCGATGTTCGGAGCACCGCGATTAGCCAGAATATCGTCGATATTGATGGTACGCATCTCGATACTGAAGCGGGTTGCGTCGGAAGTATTAGGCGTGCTGGCATGCAGGTGGGCGCTGGAGAAGCACAGCAAGTCGCCAGGTTCGATAACAATCTTGACTGCGCCGCTCTCGTTTACTACTTCACTTGGCTGCGGGGCGGAAGGATAGTCAACTGCACGCTCTTTAGGCGTGTGACGCCGTTTGCTTAAGTAATCCCGGAACGACCATGTAGCGGTAGTATTAGCGATTGGCCGGTGCCAGTAGTCGGGGTAGAACGTGATCGTGCGATCTGCGGTAATGGGGTAAACCGGCGCCCACCAGTTCACCTGAGCCTGGATGTTACTGCCCCAGGTATCACGGTGGTGATTTATACCGGCGCGTAAGCCGCCGTCATGGCTGCTATCACACGGAACGACCCGCAATGGAAAGTGATCCCAATAGGTCAAATTAGCATCTACGCCAACTTGTTTGAGCGCTGCAAAAAATAACCTCTTAGGGGCATCGCTGGTGCGAAAATGGTATTGCGCTTCACCCATTAGCTGCAGGTACTGTTGAGGCGTGAGAACGCGTTGTGCGCTAATGGGGTCTCTGTCATTAAGGTGCTGGCGTAGCAGCTGATCGGTATACGCTATCAGCTCCAGCATCGCCGGTACCTGCCGGAAAACCAATAACTGACCATTGAACACTTGCTGATTGCGGGATTGTTCATTCAGTGGGTAATTGGATTCAGTTAGCCGCATCTGCTCAGGTGTTCACTGCTTGTTGTGTTGTCATGCGCTTTGCTCATTGCTTCCCCGCATAACGGGATTTGAACGGGGTGTGTGGACTGTGGACTGATCCCTGATAAGTCTGGTTGCTGTTATTCAACAGTTGTTGTGCGGCTTCAAGGTTTTGCCCGGCTGCCAGTGATATAGCATTAAAACCACAGCGTGAGAGGTAGGGAGCTTGATCAATAATCAGTGAGCCAAATGCTCGTAACTCCCCAGTAAAATTATACACTTCACGCAGCAGTGATCCCGTTGAGAAGCCTGAACCGTCGGCAATTGCCGGAAAGTTAACGCCAATCACCGGAGCTTGTTGAAGCCTGTCGGCCACTGGCTCAAGTTCATCATTGCTGTCGATCCATACGCCTGGAATACTAGTAAATCCCGTAAAGCCAGGCGCATGATCCCACCAGAGTTCGAGTGGCAAAATATATGTCTCACCGGCTTGAGGTGCAAAGCTGTCTGCCTGCTCAACGCTGATCAGCAGCCAGGTATCATCAGTGATAGCGCCATTTTTAATTATCTGTTGCATAAACCTTGTCCTTGAACGGCTGTTTGCCGATGCGTTGGTAAGCGCTGGAGAACGTCTCCTGCTCATCGGTACGTTCTTCTAAATAGAGCTCCACTACCCGCGCTATAGCTTCGGGGACGTCATCCATCGGCAGCGAGGGGCCGAGTACTTTACCTAGTCTTGAGGTATTGCCGGCCTCGCCACCCAACGTGATTTGATAGAACTCCTGACCATTCTTATCGACGCCGAGAATGCCTATATTGGCAATATGGTGATGTGCACAGGCGTTGATGCAGCCGGAAATTTTAAGGCTCAGGTCTCCCAGGTCGTAAAGGAAATCCAGATTATCGAAACGTTGCTGAATTGCTGCGCTGACCGGCAGTGAACGAGTGTTAGCCAAGCCACAGAAATCGCCACCCGGACAACAAACAATATCAGCCAGGGTGCCAATGGTTGGCATTGCCAGGTCGATCCCTGAAGCTTCCGTCCACAGGGCGTACAGATCGGACTTTTTGACATCCGCCAGAATCAGGTTTTGCTGCTGTGTGGTGCGTACCTCTGCGTGGGAGTACCGCTCGGCAAGATCGGCTACCTGCAATAACTGCGCAGCGTTGATATCTCCAGGCGCCTGGCCCGGGGCCTTCAATGACAGGCTAACTACCGCATAATCGGCGATACGGTGCGCGTGGACGTTGCGTGTCAGCCAGCGCTCATATTGCGTTTGCTGTTGTTGAGATTGCTGGTTTATCCGTACTGTTTGCGGATTGTTGTTAGCGTAGATCGGGACTGTAAAGAACGATTGGGCATATTCGATCTCTTCGAGCGTAAGCAGGTACTCCGGGGAGCATGTGCGTGTGAACTCGGCCTCTACCTGGTGTGTAAAATTCTCGGCGCCTAATGCGCTGACTAGAATTTTGATACGCGCCTTGTATTTATTATCACGCCGACCGTAGCGGTTATACACCCGTAGAATCGCTTTCAGATAGGCCAGCAGCTGCGCCTGAGGAAGAAAGTTACGGATCGGTGTCGCCAGCATGGGCGTGCGTCCCTGGCCGCCGCCAACCCAGACCTTGAATCCAATTTCTCCCGAGCTGTCACGGATTAGCTGCAAACCAATATCATGTAGCTGAATGGCAGCCCGATCTTCCTTTGCGCCAATCACCGCAACCTTAAATTTACGCGGCAGAAATGCAAATTCCGGATGCAGGGTTGACCACTGGCGAATAATTTCGCAAAACGGTCTTGGATCGGCAATTTCATCCTGCGCAACACCAGCCAGGGGATCGCAGGTGGTGTTGCGAATGCAGTTGCCACTGGTCTGGATCGCATGCATATCGACCGTAGCGAGCTCATTGAGAATGCCGGGAACCTGCTCGATTTCAACCCAGTTGAATTGCACGTTCTGCCGGGTGGTGATGTGACAGTAGCCCCGGTCATACTGGTTTGCTATGTCCGCTAATTTTCGCAGCTGGCGGGAAGATATCATGCCATAGGGGATGGCTATCCGAAGCATGGGAGATTCTTTCTGGATGTACAGACCGTTTTGTAGCCGTAAGGGGAGAAATGCCTCCTCGCTAAGCTCTCCTGCCAGATAACGCGCCATCTGGCCTTTGAACTGCTGCACTCGATCGCTAACTACCTGCCTATCTAAATCATCGTATTGATACATCTGCGAGATTCTCTCTTTTCATACAACTGCACTCTTCGTTACATACAGCTACATACAGCTACATAAAACCCGCTACATAAATTGCGTATTTATGGCAGTAACCTGGCGGGCATCTCCGGATGCTATCCAGGAAATGAATAGCATTAACTATATTTCGCTAGCCTGGTCGGGTACAGAGTCAGATTTTTAAAAATATTAGTGCACAGTTGAGGATGTGAATTCTTGATCTATACTTGGCAGTGGCTGGTGAAATATCAGCCAGGTAGATAGTTGCTGATGGCTGTCGAATAAAAATAATCGAAAAAAAGCCTATGTGTTGTTATATGTCCTATATTTATTCCCTAAAATAATTCATATATCTTTCCAAAATTGTTTTATGGAGAAAAAGCCTATTTCAGCCTGAATATACTATAGCTTCCACTCTGGTATTGGCGGATAGCGTTTTTTCCTATCAAATCCAGGGGCCTCCAATAACGAGCTATGCCTGAATTAGGAAACATTATGAAAAGAAGAAATATTCTAAAGGCCGCCGCAGCAGGTATTGCAGCAGCACCACTGGCAATGAGTGCGAGCAACGCCCAAGCCGCTTCAACTGTACGTCTGCGTATGCAAACCTACTGGGGCACCGAATCTGATGAGATTCACAACGCTTTTATCGACGACATCAAGGTTGCTTCTAACAAGACGCTGCGCGTGAAGCGTTTCCGTGGCAGCGAGCTAGTACCCAATGCCGACATGCTTCAAGCCGTCAGTAAAGGCACTCTGGATATGTGTCAGGGTTATTCAGGTTACTGGCCTGGCCAGCTGGATATCGCATCCATCGAAGCCGGTCTGCCTGGCGCCTGGACCAACTATGATGAAGCACAGTACATCATGGAAACCAAGGGTCTGATCGACCTGATCCGCGAAGCATACGCGGAGAAGGGCGTGCACTACCTGGGACCTATCATGGGCGGTCCATTCGACCTGCTGACCACCAAGCCGGTGAACAGCCTGGACGATCTGAAAAAAATGAAGATCCGCGCCACGCCAAGTGTTGCCAAGGTACTGGAAAAGTTCGATATCCCAACCGTTTACCTGCCTGGTGGCGAACTGTACCTGGGTCTGTCGACCGGCACTATTGATGGTGTTATCTACGCCGGTACCAACGAGTACAAGGCGATGAAACTGTATGAATCTGCCAAGTACTACACCTTCCTGAACATGGTTAACCCGGGTTATGCCGATGATATGCTGATCAACAAGGCGAAGTGGGACTCAATGTCTGATGATCACAAGCGTATTATCGAAATGGCTTACGCCAAGCATGCGCGTAAGATGCACACCTGGATGGTGAGCGGCTCTATCGATGCGGGTACCGAAGGTCTGTTTGAATTCAGCTCACTGAATGAAGAAGATTCACAGCGTCTGCGTGATGCTGCGCGTGTTTTATGGGATGAAGAAGCGGCCAAGTCTCCACGTAATGCAAAAGCGATCCAGATTCTGGCTGACGCTGCGAAAGCAACCGGGAGAGGCTGATGTCCTGGATATCTCGCTTTCTTAACCTGCAAGACGAGATATCCGACTTCATAGGCAAGGCCGTCTCCTGGATGTGCCTTGCTATGATGGCTGTTCTCACCTACGAGATCGCCGCCCGATATCTGTTTAACAGCCCCACCTCCTGGGCGCATGAAACCACCACGATGCTGTATGGTACGTTCTGCATTCTTGCCGGCGTTTATACTCACCGTCATCATGGCCATGTTCGCAGTGAGGCTGTCTATCATCTCTTCTCTGTCCGTGGTCGTGCTTTCCTGGATGTCATCACCGGCGGCATTGGCCTGGTGGTATTTGGCGTATTCTTTTACATTGTCTTTGAGTTTGCTGCCGATTCCTGGCGTAGCGGAGAGCTCTCCTCCAAGAGTACCTGGGCACCGCCAATCTATCCGTTTAAATCGGTTTTGCCCCTGGCAGTTGGTCTGATGTGGCTGCAAAGCCTGGTGCACTTTATCCGGGATATTCGCACTGCCTGTGGGATAACACCGGCGGATGAATCCGCAGATTAACCTATTAGTGTTTGTTTTTAGAAAAATAAGCAGTAACAAGAATAAAGAACCGCTAAATAAGTCCCGTATAAACACCACAACCGGATTTATTCAGCGGCTCAAAACTAAAGGACGCTAACAGTGTTAGATCTTGATCCGTTGCTCGTAACCGGCGGCATGTTCGGCTGCATGCTGTTGCTATTGATTATGGGCGCACCGTTAACCTGGGCGCTTCTCACCGTCGGTGTGGGTTCCGCATATTTCCTGTGGGGCCCTGCAGGCCTTGAGCTGCTGGCCATCAGTACGTTCTCCTCGATGGATAACTTCTTGCTGGTCGCACTGCCGATGTTTATCTTCATGGGCCTGATGCTACAGCGCTCGGGAATCACCGATGACCTGTTTGAGATGATCAACAAGCTCATGGGTGGCACCCCGGGCGGCCTGGGCATGGGCACTGTGATTGTCTGTGCGCTGATCGCGGCTATGGCCGGTGTATCCGGTGCGGCGACGGTAAGTTTGGGTATAATCGCCCTGCCGGCGATGCTCAAGCGCGGCTACGATAAAAAACTGGCGACCGGTACGATCATGGCCGGCGGTGCCCTGGGCTTTCTGATTCCGCCCAGCGTATTGATGATTATCTATGCCTTTTTGGCGCGCGAATCCGTCGGCAAATTATTTGCTGCCGGCTTGATGCCGGGTCTGATGCTGGCGGGTATCTACATCGTCTACATCTTCGTTCGCGCCAAAATGAATCCAGCCCTGGCGCCGCCGATTGCTGAAGAAGATCGCGTCGACCTGCGCGGCAAGCTGATCGCCCTCAAGGCACTGATTCTGCCTGGTTCTCTGATCGCCACGGTACTGTCATTCATCATCTTCGGTATCACATCCCCTTCGGAAGCGTCCGCAGTGGGAGCTGTAGGCTCGATAATCTGTGCCATCATTTATCGCACCCTCAGCTGGGTTGTGATGAAGGAGGTACTGATCGGTACTACCAAGCTGATGGGCATGTTGCTATGGATAACGCTGGCGGCGGTATTTTTCAGTAAGGTTTACATCGGCCTCGGCGCTGGGATGATCCTCGAAGAGTTCATTGAAGATACGGCGCTGTCGCCTTACTGGGTCATTGTCGCGATGCTGGCCTGTTACTTCCTGCTGGGGATGTTCCTCGATGACTTTGCCATCGTGTTCATCACCGTGCCGCTGTTTGTGCCGATCGTTGATACGCTGGGCTTCGATACCGTCTGGTTTGCGGTGCTGTTCATTATCAGCATGCAATCGGCCTATCTGACACCGCCCTTTGGTTATAACCTGTTTTACATGCGATCGGTGGCGCCTCCCAGCGTTACCATCTATGACCTATACAAGGCGGCCATTCCGTTTGTGTTCCTGCAGATTATCGGTCTGGCACTGGTAGTTACCTTCCCGCAGATCGCCTTGTGGTTGCCGGAACTGATTTTCGGTAAATAATACCCTTATTGCTCTGACAAAAGCCTCTCACTTGAGAGGCTTTTTGCGTTGACGGAGCTGGGTTTCCTGTAGGGCGAGTCTCGTAGGTTTTTTTATCGGTTGTCTTTGTTATCGGAGCCGTCTAACTCTGCTGGTTGTGCAGCGGTGCTGATGATGGGTTGTTTTCAGCTCAATGACTTGCCCTGCATAACTGCAGGGTATTTGTAGTTATCATCGCCGCCTGCAGGTTTACCCCACAGCCCGGATAATTCGTGAAGGGATTGGAATTTCTGGGAAATCTGGCTAAGCAGTTGGCTTTATCTTCCGCCAAGCCCTGGTTACTCCAAGGCTCAAGGAAGATGGAGCCAAATGCAACGCCAGATTTTTTAGAAAACTGATCAGCCCCATTCATCTACAAAGAGTGCGTTACATAGTGTAACTTTCTAATGTAAGCTGCATTTCCAGCCACTATCGGGCCTGCAGAGCTATTTCAAGCCCCTTATGAAATATTCGGGCTAGACGCTTATTAGAAGAATTCAAAGCAACCCTCTCATTTACTGATCCCTAACAAACTTTTTATTTTTTTTGTCTTTACGACAAAAAACAAATCATTTTAAGCCTAAGCTTTCTAGATCAGCTGGCTAACTTTTGGACAGAGTTAGCCAGTTGAGTACAAGTAGGGGGGTAAGAAAATGAATCAATCTAATAATAAATCAATTGTCCCATATAATTTTTAATGCTTGGCTTTCATTCTGCTGGATAACCGTTTGTTTATTATTTACGTCACTTGCCTATGCTGATGATGACAATAACAAATGGCTTAAACCTCACAAAGCCATCACCCCGCAATAAATTGAGCAAATGCCTTTTTATCCATCTCGGGCAACCACCGGAGGAAAAAAGCTAGATCCGAAAATGTTTGAAAACCCGACTGTTTGCAAGGGCTGTCACGAAGATATTTATCAACAATGGCAGCGTTCGGTGATGGCCCGCTCATGGGATGATCCGATTTACCAGGCGCTGTTTTTGCGTGCCAGTAAAGCGACAGATGGCCAGGTGGATAACTTTTGTATTGCCTGTCATAGCCCGATAGGCATGACCAGCATGAATGGTGATGCTTCAGCGATCGTACAAAATGTTGAATTGCCTGGGGTAAACTGTGAGGTGTGCCATACAGTGTTGCAGGTCATAGGGGTGTTTTCTGTTAAGCGAACCCTTTGGAGGTGGTTCTCCTGAGGGTTTGTCGCTGCAAGATATCAACCAAGTTATTGTTTGTCGATTAACGAACAGCCGGTGTCTGCTGCATGGCTGCTCAGCAGTATTTGCCGTTCGATCGATCGTCTGCAACACTGAATAAGCTTATTGTAAATCGGCTCAGAGCAGCCCTTTGTGACAGCATGGAGGAAAACCTCAATGTACAAGAAGATCATGGTGCCTGTCGATCTGCTGCATATCGAACGCCTTGAAAAAGCGTTAGTAACGGCCTCGGACCTGTCAAAGCTGTATGGCATCCCGGTGTGCTATGTGGGGGTTGCGGCAGCACTGCCAAGCCTAATCGCGCATAATCCAGATGAATTTACCCTCAAGATGGAGTTGTTTGGTAAGACTCAGGCTGACAAGTACGATTTGAAAAACGTAACCACGGCAGCCTATATCAGTCATGACCCAGCAGTCGATCTTGATAATACGCTGATGAAGGCGGCTGAAGATATCGGTGCGGATCTTGTGGTTATGGCGTCACACGTTCCCGGTTTGGTGGAGCATATATTTGCATCTAATGCAGGCTATCTGGCGTCATATGCCAAGGTATCTGTGTTTGTGGTTCGCTAACTGATGGCTGTGATAGTCAACTGTTGATAACTGCATGAAGATACACACTTCGGCAATTTAAATGTTAGTTAATATTTTTTGGCCACAGATTGAGCTAATGCTGGAGGCTAGGTGATAGCTGCTCTTCGGGGATCTTCTACCCAATCTCTGCACAGGGTTATCCACAGTATTTGGGGATAGTGTGGATGACTATTGTTTCGAGAGCAGAGTGCTTCGAGAGGAGAGGGCTTCGAGAGGTCGGTTCTTTCAGTTAACATCCATTGAGCGATATTTAAGGATCAGAGGAATGATTTCCTGATCGCTGGCAACAGCCTCCAGGGCCTCATCTAGTGAGCGACGCTGGGGGAGAAAAATATTGAATTTATTTTGTAGCAGTTGTTTTACTTTCTGGTCTGAATTGGGATCAAGTTCTTCGCCTGCGTAATTGCATATCCGCTGAAGAGTGAATGCTTTGCTAGACATAAATATAAAATCCAATTTTTTATGTAAGAGTATGTAAACGTACCGATAAAAAAAAGATTAACGCACGGTATCATTTGCAGCAGTCTGTGATTATTAATTTGTGGATACAGGAGTACAGACTTTCTAGGGGTTGTGCTACACCTGCATTGTTGCCGGGCGCAGTTGGCTTCAATATCAACATAAGCAAAAGTGTTTGCCAAGCGTGTATTTAAACCACAAAAAAGGGCAAAACCTGCAGGTTGTGCCCTTTCTGATCATCAAGCTCAAGTGAGCGTGAGATTTATTAGCCTGCGTTGTAAAGGGTGCAAGCTATATTGCAATCAACAATTAGATAGCAACGATGTTCTCTGCCTGAGGACCCTTCTGGCCCTGAGTAACAGTGAACTCAACCTTCTGGCCTTCAGCCAAAGACTTGAAGCCATCGCCAGAAATAGCGCTGAAGTGTGCAAAAACGTCCGGGCCAGATTCCTGCTCGATGAAACCGAAACCTTTCTCGTCGTTAAACCATTTAACTGTACCAGTAGTAGTAGACATAATCATATCCTAAAATTCAAAAATAAGTGGAGCCTTTAAAAAAGGCCGTTTTTGCAGGAAAAGCTTCAATTACTTATGAATAACAGGACGAGGTACAAAAATTGGGACATCGAAATGGTGTGCATAAATATACTAAGTTCTTTCAAGCTGGCCAAATTATAGCCAGTCTGGCTCCTGTAAGTCAATGAAGTCAGGGTAATTAATCTTACTAATTTAAGTAAATAACTGGTTTTTATCGATAACAGGGTCAGTAAACTTGTATCGATAAGATTTACAGGGTTTGTCTGTCTATTGGTTTAATCGCGGAGACCCCCTAACCTCCGTAAGGAAGTGAGGAGGTGGCGATTCACTACGCTCGGCCGTTAACGTTTTTTCTGGGCGACTTTTTCGCTCATTAGGCAGAGCATTTCCCACATTAAAGTCGCACCGACAAGCGCAGTGGCGCCACTGGGATCGAAAGGTGGAGAGACTTCAACCAGATCTGCACCGATCAGGTTCAGACCGCGTAGACCACGTACCACCTGTTGAGCTTCAAGGGTGGACAGGCCGCCAATTTCCGGCGTGCCGGTGCCGGGCGCATATACCGGATCCAGGCAATCGACATCAAAGCTGATATAGGTCGGCTGATCGCCGACAACTTCCCGGGCGACCTCAATCACCTTGTCGATGCCCAGTGCATTGAACTCTTCGATGCGCATCACCCGGATCCCCTGTTCCAGTCCCCAGGTGTCGTCATCTTCGCTGTACAGGCCTCCACGAATACCGATCTGTACCACCCGCTTGGGATCCAGAATACCTTCCTCAATGGCACGACGGAAAGGGGTGCCGTGGGTGTATTTGCAGTCGCCGAAGTAGCGGTCCCAGGTATCGGTATGGGCATCGAAATGCACCATGCCCAGCGGGCCATGCTTTTTGGCCAGGGCGCGCAGCACCGGCAAGCTCACCAGGTGATCGCCGCCTGCCGCCAGCGGCATAATGCCGCGATCTACCAAGTCATCAACAAAGCCCTCTACCATGCCAAGAGTTTCTTCAATCTGTAGCGGATTGACCGGCGCATCACCCAGGTCGGCACAGTTAGCTAACTTAAACGGGGATAAATTCAATACCGGATGCACTTTGCGCATCAACGATGAAGAATCGCGGATCTGACGTGGTCCGTGGCGAGCACCTGCACGGTTGGTAGTACCGCCATCCCAGGGGATGCCAAACAAGCCGATATCGGTGCCAGCAGAATTTTCCGGAGTGTAATAGGGTAAGCGCATAAAGGTGGCGATACCCGCGTAACGGGGTACGGTTTCTGAGGGTAGGGGGCTAAAGCGCTTTTCTTGTTGTTCGGTCATAAAATATCACCCTATGTGTGTTGATGAACCTGTACATCTACTATAGGAAGTGACGGTTGTTTCTTAAATCCCAAATGTAGCGGCTAGAGTTTCCGCTTTTGGAAACATTAACCCGGATATTTCGTGAAGGGATTGGAATTTATGGGAAATCTGGCTAAGTAGTTGGTTTGATCTGCTGCAAAGCCTTGGTTGTTCCAAGGCTCAAAGTAGATCGAACCAAATGCAACGTCAGATTTTTCAGAAAACCGATCAGCAGTAAGCCGGTAACATAGTGTAACATTCTAATATAAGCGGCAAGATCAGTAACGATAAGAGCTACAGCGAGATTTTAAGCGCCTTTATGAAATATTCGGGTTAAGCCGTTGCTGGCAGCTTACGAAGTGCGTGCAGGAAAGCTGAACGCAGCAGGTTGGGTTGGGCATCGCGGCGGGTGATTATTTTAAACGGCACATGGTATAGCAGGGTATCGGGCAACAGGGGGCGCATCTGTTGTTTATCGACCCAAAGGGCAGCGTAATGACTGGGCAGGAAGCCGATATACTGACCACTGAGGATTAGCGTGGCCATCCCCTCCACCTGATAAGAGGTGGCCGTCGCTTTGAGTTCCGGAAAATGCTCTTTGAGCAGCATTGTGTGGGAGTAACCGGGCACAATAAAGTCATACTCGCGTATCAGTCGCATATCGATCCCCTGATCGGGTAGAGCAAACAATGGATGGCGCGTGCCGCAGTAAAGCAGAGAGGTTTCCTGATGCAGGTCGTAATACTTCAGCCCAGGCAGCTGGTGATGGTAAGGGACTACGCCCAGATTAACCCGACCTTCGATTACGGCGCGTTCCACTTCATTTGGCGCGGCTACCTGCAGACTGATTTTAACTTCAGGCTCTTCCTGGTGGAATTGACCCAGAACCTCGATAATCTTGGAGTTGCTGTCGGTAACCATGTTGTCTGTCAGTCCCAGGCTCAATTCGCCGACCAGACGGCTGTGAGCGGCATTGATATTGGCCCGGAACTTCTCTAAATCGACCAGCAACTCCAGGGTAGAGTCATACACCAGCTGGCCATGATCGGTTAGCTGGAAACCAGAGCGCCCGCGCAGGCATAGGTGCATATCCAGGCGGGTTTCCAGGTCGGACATCAGTCGGCTAATTGCCGAGCGGCCAATATTCAATTCCACCTCGGCGGCAGAAAAACCGCCACACTCCACCACGGTCTTGAATACCCGCAGGAGTTTGAGGTCCAGGTCGGAGACATTTCCTGACAGGCTTAAGCGCTTCATAAGTATGTTTCCGGCTCTGTGAATTGAATTTTTATTCTTTGTTACTTACTTCAACATAAAACGTTGCGCTACAGTGCGTCAACAGACAGGCTTTCTTTTCAATGAATTAGAGGAGACTGTAGGGTGTCTGGGTGGCTACGAGCTCAATGCTGAACACCGATCACTTGTGTTTTTTAATAACGCTGATGGTCTATCGAAAGAATACCAGGCAATTTCAATTGTTGGCTGTTGTACCTCAAAGAACAGTCAATATTTTTTCTGCCCAGAAAGAAAAAAAGCCTTCTGAACCGTAGGGAGCAGAAGGCTGAAATCATCAGGTGTTACTCGTTTTCTAAAAGACTGCCGGGGTGGACCGACAGACTCCTTAAGTTAAACCTCGTCGCGGCCAAGCAGGCGCAGGATGTGGTTTAGCTTTTCCTTACCGCCAATGCTGTCGTAGTGCTTTGGCCAGACGGCACTGGTGGCTTTATCAATCCATTCTTTTTCACCGTTGGCTGGATCGTCGATCACCATACCTTTCTCAAGCAAACGCTGTTTGATCTTGGCTTCATTCTCGGTCAGAAACTCGGCGCTGAATTTAGTCGCGCTCAGACCTGCGTCCAATACCGCTTGCTGAACTTCAGGTGATTGCTCCTGGAACAACTGCTCACTCATGATCAGTGGTTCTATGGAAAAGATATAACGGATGTTTGTAACGTATTTTTGTACGGTATCAAACTTCATCGCATCGACAGTGACATACGGGTTGTCCTGCCCATCGACGACTCCTTGCTGCAGCGCCGTGAAGGTTTCAGACCAGGCCATGGGTGTCGGATTTCCGCCCCAGGCTTTATAGGTATCGATCATGATTTCGTTTTTGGGTACACGAACGATAATAGATTGTAGGTCTTCCAGGGTTTTGACTGGCTTCTTCGAGTTAGTTAATACGCGAAAGCCTGTATAGGCCCAGCCGACAATGCGTACACCGGCATCACGCACGGTATTGTCGACTAATTCCTGACCCACCTCTCCCTGGGTTAGCATTTGAGCTTCATCCAGGCTTTGAATAACGTAAGGCAGGGTGAAAACGCCTACAGTCGGCGAAAAGGGGGTAACGTTGTTGATTGCAAGGATAGAGAAGTCCAGGGTGCCAAGACCGGCTTCAACCACTGTATCCTGTTCGCTACCAAGCTGGCTGCTCATAAACAATTGGCCGGTAAATTTACTACCGGTATTCTTTTCCAGTTGTTCGACAAACTTCAAGCCGAAGGCATGCTGCGAACTGCCTTCTGAATCGCCTCCAGCGATTTTCCAGGTCGTTGCTGCGAATGCGCTAGTGCAGCTGCCGACTGCCAGGGCTGCAGCCAGAGAGAGTGTTGTGGTTAATTTATTTTTATATTTCATGAAAACCTCAGCATTTGCTCGTTGTATAGGACTTTGCTGATCCTATCCTGCGATAAGCGCGTGAGTTGTTAAATGCAAACGTACAGCTGTTTAAGTTCTATTTTCGGAAACATTATCATGAACCTTTGCGCTCTGGACGTTTTACCAACCGCCGTATTAGCCCGAATATTTCATAAAGGCGCTTTAAATCTCGCTATAGAGCTGATGAATCCTGAAGATTTAGCTTATATTAGATAGTTACACTATGTGACCGAGCGGCGCTGATTGGTTTTCTGAAAAATCTGACGTTGCATTTGGTTCGATCTACTTTGAGCCTTGGAACAACCAAGGCTTTGCAGCAGATCAAACCAACTACTTTGCCAGATTTCCCAGAAATTCCAATCCCTTCACGAAGTATCCGGGTTAGCTGTCTTATGTGGTCATGGATTGACCGGTGGCTATAAGCCAAGAGTTGACAGCTCTGCGGGCTGCTTCTACCCAATATGCACACAGAGTTATCCACAGAAATATGGGGTAAGTATATGTTAAGGCATCTATTCGTCGGGGGCACTCAAAGTGAAGTGATTTGCTCCATCAACAGGCCGTAATGATGTCTATCGTCGTGTTTCAGTCGGAGAGTCGGTATCAGTGATATCAATAATCGGAATCTCACCTTTGCTAAGCGCCCTAAGGAAACAAGCTCTATGCGGGTTCCCTCGAAACGGTAGAGTATCTGCTTTTCTTGTTCATGAAGAGCTGTGTAGCTCATCCTCCAGTGCTTTGATTTGTTGAAGAAGTGAACCTGTTTTTTTATTCATATTTTTACCGCAAGCACAAACTCCTTACCCATAAAGTAGTCACCTTTAAGCCGTAAACCAAGCCGCTGCGGCTGAACTTAGGGAACCTGCGAATAAGTCCAATGCTTTCTCTGCGGGTTATAAAACGGCCAGTACCCAGAGGGCATGCTAATGCGCGAAAGTCAGTGCAGGAAATATCCAGACCTTTTCAATCTGACTGACAAAGCAGATGGCCGTTTTAGAGCCCAGCCCCTTTTCTTTTAAAAGAAGGGGGCTTTCAGAGAGATTGGACCTCTGCGTTAACGATTTTCGTCCGGCAGGCGTTCCTGGTACAACCAGTATGCCTGTAATTAGCATGCCCTCTGGGTACGTTGTCTTGATCTCCAACCTCTCTGAAAGCCAGTACCCGAAGGGGCATGCTAAGGCGTAAGGGACTTTTTCGTAGGTTCCTTGGATGGAAACGTCTTTTGGTATCGGTTGCTATACTTTACAGCATCACTCATTGGCCGTTCCACGAAGCAAGGTGCAAGGAGCAAGGAGCAAGGAGCTTACAAGTGAGTTGTCGGCTGCTTTGCTGGAGGTACTTTTACCATGAATCAAACCGGCTCAGTTACAAACGTTGGTGCTGTTGGTGCCCAGGATCCGGATAATTCGTAATAAATACCAATATGAATATCATTCTACCCGGCTGAATTTATGTGGCTGTTTTTATAATCTAGGCCACCTGGCAAGGGTGGATCACCGGTTTAATGGGAAAACTGGGCCACACATGGAATATAAAGATTATTACAAAATATTGGGTATTAAACGCGATGCCGAGCGGGCAGATGTTAAACGGGCTTATCAGAAACTGGCGCGTAAATACCACCCTGACTTGAGTAAAGAGAAAGAATCTGAAGAGCGCTTCAAAGAGGTTAATGAAGCGTATCATGCCCTGAAAGACCCCAAAAAGCGTAAAGCCTATGATCAACTGGGCGCTAGCTGGCAGCAGGGGCAACAATTTAAGCCCCCACCGCAGTGGTCATTTCACTCTAACAAAAGTGGTTTTAATCAAAAGGATTCCATCCCGGGTGGTTTCAGTGATTTTTTCAGTTTTATTTTTGGTGGTCGCGATAGTGAATTTCACTCAGAGCAGCGTAATCGCCAGCAGCGTGGACATGACTTGCATGCCAATTTTCATATCCGTCTTGAGGATGCCTTCACGGGAGGCAAGAAGACCTTAACCCTGACTGTTCCGGAGCAAAACTCTAAAGGAGGCGTTGAGCAAAAGACGCGCACGTTTAATGTTCAGATTCCCCCGGGCATCCGTGAGGGGCAACAAGTTCGATTGGCCGGCCAGGGTGGTTCAGGAATTGAAAGTGCACCCAAGGGAGATCTGTATCTGCGTATTTTATATAAGCCTCATCGATACTTTCATGCCGAAGGCAGTGATATCTATCTGGAGTTGCCAGTCACTCCCTGGGAAACTGCTCTGGGGGGGCAAATAAGTGTGCCAACCCTGGCGGGAACTGTAATGTTAAATATTCCTGCTGGGGCTCAGAGCGGTCTTAAGCTACGTTTAAAGGGTAAGGGCTTGCCTGGTCGGTTACCCGGTGCCCAATACGTAATATTACGCTTGGTGACGCCGCCTGCTGAAAACGAAGAGGCCCGTTCTCTCTATAGGCAGATGGCTGAGACAATGCCGTTTAATCCCCGTGAGCCGATGGGTTTGTAAAATTCTGTACTAATCTGATGTTTGGTGGAGGGAACCGTATGAAGCGAAAACAGCTGGTTCCTGTAGGTGAGCTGTTAGACGACTCGCTGGAATTATCTATCAGCGAATTATCTGAGCGTTGCGCAGTACAGCATCAGGTAATTATCGACATGGTGCATTTTGGTGTTGTTGATCCACAGGGGCAGAGCCCTTATGAGTGGCGTTTCAGTGGCTATGACCTGGTGCGTATACGACTGGCTGTTAGATTGCAGCGAGATCTGGAGATTAATTTGCCGGGAGTGGCTCTGGCGATCGACCTGCTGGAAGAGCTGGATGAATTGCGAGCAAAGATCAGGTCAGCCAATAAGCATCAGTAGTGCTGTCAGGATTCAATTTTGATCATCTAATACCAGGAGTTAATGCGTGGAGGGAGTATGATTCAAAACTATATCGAACAAAGCACCAGAAAAGTTCGCCATACGATGGAGTTAGCCGTAGGGGAGATGGCCACTCTCAAACAGAATACCCTGACCCCTGATTTTCTTCTCCTTGCGCTTCTGTCTCAACCTGACTCAGGTGCGATGCAAATTATTACCAGGCTGCTGCCAAACCCAGTTGATATCGCGACTCAAATCAAAGGCGAGATTTATCAGCACTACAAGATGGCAGCTCCTGTTGAAATTACTCAGGTCGTTGCCTCCAGCGAATTTAAAGCGGTTTTTGAGGCCGCTTATCATGAGAGTCGTCGTCTCGGTGATACCTATATCTCAACGGGGACTCTGTTTGTTGTGCTGTGTGATCCTGTGGCAGGCCATACCGCCGAGTTTCTGAACAAGGCTGGGCTGAAAAAGACGCAGGTACTAAAGGCCCTGAAAGAGATCCGTAACGGCATTGCTATTACTTCGGAAGATGCCGAAATCGAAGCCGATATGCTGTCCCGTTATACTCAGGATCTTACCCGGCAGGCAAGAGAGGGTGAGTTGGATCCGGTGATTGGCCGGGATGAAGAAATTGGTCAGATCATCCAGACACTGTCCCGGCGTAAGAAGAATAACCCTGTCCTGATTGGGGAAGCGGGGGTCGGAAAAACTGTCATCGTGGAGGGCCTGGCGCAGCGGATCATCAATGCCGATGTGCCCGATACCTTACTGAATAAACGCCTGTTACTGCTGGATATGGGTGAGATTGTTGCCGGCTCCAAGATGCGCGGAGAGTTTGAAGAGCGCCTCAAATCAGTGCGCGATGCGGTAATAAAGTCTGCGGGGCAGGTCATCCTGTTTATTGATGAATTGCATACAGTGGTCGGGGCTGGAGCCATGTCCGGCGGGATTGATGCCTCCAGCATGTTGAAAACAGCACTGGCAAAAGGCAGCTTGCAGGTGATCGGTGCGGATACTCTGGCCGAATATCATGCTTATGTCGAACAGGATAAAGCGCTGGAGCGACGCTTTCATCCGATCCTGGTACGTGAACCGAGTATTGTGGATACCATTGCTATCTTGCAGGGGATAGCGGCACGCTATGAAAAGCACCATCTGGTTCATTATGAAGAGGACGCCTTAAAAGCGGCCGCTGAACTATCGGAGCGCTATATAACGGATCGCAACTTACCTGATAAGGCGGTCGATCTGATTGACGAGGCGGGTGCCCATAAGCGGATCAACCTTAATGCGTTACCCCATGACATTAAGCAGCTTGAGTTACAGTGTAATCAGTTGCAACAGGATAAAGCTGAGGCATTTAATGCCCAGGACTTTGAAAAAGTTGCCAGCGTACAGATGGAGATCCTCCAGCAGCAGGAGAAATTGCAGCAATTACACCAGCGTTGGGAAACCGAACGCGGTAATCTCGAAGACGGTGTCAGTGCCGATGATATCGCCGCAGTGGTATCCCGCTGGACGGGTATACCTGTCGCCAGGATGGTGGAGTCAGAAGCGAATAAACTAGCGCGCATGGAAGATAAGCTGCATCAGCGTATTATCGGTCAGGATGATGCGGTGCGCTCTGTTGCTAACGCAATCAGGCGCAATCGCTCCGGTATAACGTCTCCCTTGAGACCTATCGGAACCTTTTTATTTCTCGGGCCAACCGGTGTCGGCAAGACCGAGCTAGCCCGGACACTGGCAGAGTTCCTGCTTGATGACGAGACCCGCATCGTGCGGCTGGATATGTCGGAATATATGGAGCGTCATGAAGTCTCCAAGATGATTGGCGCGCCGCCGGGCTATATCGGCTATGGCGAAGGGGGGCAGCTGACCGAAAAGGTACGGCGTAACCCTTATTCTGTGATCTTGCTGGATGAGATAGAAAAAGCCCATCCCGATATATTTAATATTCTGTTGCAGATTCTCGAAGACGGTCATTTGACCGATGCCCAGGGACGTAAAGTTTCATTCCGTAATACCATCTTGATAGGTACCTCAAATCTGGGGACCGAGTCCCTGTCGCCGGATAAACGCGAGATCGGCTTTATTCAATCCAAAGTAGCTGATTATGGTGAGGCTAAACGGTTGGTAATGCAGGAGGTAAAGCGCTTCTTCAAACCTGAGTTCCTGAATCGCCTGGATGACATCATCGTGTTTCATTATCTGGAAGAAGAGCATGTGCAACAGATAGCTCAGATGTTTGCCAAAGAGTTGACGCAACGAATGACGGAACATCAGATCGAACTTATTATCGCCCCGGTTGTTATCGATAAGATGGCGCAGGATGGCTACGAACCTGTTTATGGTGCACGGCCATTACGCCGTGAGTTTGAACGCCAGATTGAGAACCCCTTAGCGATGAAAATTGTAGAGGGTCAATGCACAGAAAGCAGCAGGGTTAACATCGATCTGGAAGATGGGGTGATTACTTTTGCAGTATCGCCGTTAGCGCAACAACCTAAAGGTAATGACACTGCTGACGAGTAAAGCCGCAGGTGATAGCTGCGATAGTTGGCATTAGGAAGAGGGTGAAGATACAAAAGACCTTACTGGCGGCATAAAAAAACATGGGTCAATTGTTACGCATTGAAAACGCAGAACGGAGGATTGAGGGTATGACCGAGATATTCCCTCGTTGTGACGAGCTGGGTCCGCTCAAAGTCATTTATATTCAGAATTCCCGCTACCAGCTACGTGGGATCTTGGTTGTGGATAACATCGCTGCTGGCCCGGCTATTGGTGGCTTGCGTATGGCTCCAGATGTCAGCACTACGGAGTGTGCGCGCCTTGCAAGAGCAATGACACTGAAAAATGCCATCGCGGAACTTCCCCATGGCGGTGCCAAATCAGTACTGGTTGGCGACCCTAAGATGCCCAAAGCGGATAAGGAGCAGCTGATTCGAGCCTTTGCCTCAGCCCTGGCTAATAATACTGAATATATCTTCGGTCCGGATATGGGTACCAATGAAGAATGTATGGCCTGGGTACACGATGAGATAGGTCGTGCTGTTGGTTTGCCACGGGAAATCGGCGGTATTCCATTGGATGAGATTGGCGCCACCGGCTGGGGCTTAAGTCATGCCACCGAAATCGCACTGCAGTATTGCGATGTCAGTCTAGCTAACGCGCGTGTTGCAATTCAGGGATTTGGCGCTGTTGGCAGGCACAGTGCGCGTTACCTGGCAGCGAAAGGTGCGACGCTTGTCGCGCTCAGTGATTCCAAAGGTACAATTTATTCTAAAGAAGGGTTAGATCTGGAGTCGCTTAATACACTTAAATCCCAAGGCGGTAGTGTGATTGATTATTCCGGGGGGGAAAAATTAACCTCCGATGCAATCATCGATGTGCACTGTGATATATGGATTCCCGCAGCCCGTCCCGATGTGATTAATACTGACAATGTTGACCGCCTTAATACCCGTCTGGTGGTGCAGGGGGCTAACATTCCCTTTACCCGAGACGCTGAAAACAAGCTACATCAACGGGGTGTTTTGATTATTCCAGATGTAATAGCCAATGCTGGTGGCGTCATTTGTGGCTCCATGGAATTGAGTCATCTGGGGCAGAAGAGTGCTTTTGAGGTGATTAAAGAGAAGATCAGGCACAACACGGGGGAGATATTAAAGTTAGCGGATGCTGAAGGTATTACGCCTCGGGAAGCGGCCGAAAGGATAGCCATAACACGGGTGAAGCGAGCTATGTCGTTTAAGCGATGGTAGGCATTCTACAGACATCAGACAGTATTTGAAAAACCTCCGGGCCGAAGCTGGAAAATTGTTCATTTACCCCCTGTGATGCATTGGCCTTATCGTACATACCCAATAATGGAAATAAAGTGACTGATCGAACCTGTTAGAACAAATATATGCCAGATACCATGTGCGTGGCGAAGTTTTTTCAACAGATCCAGCACATAGAACAATACCCCCACGGTGTAGGCAATCCCGCCTACTGTAAGCCAAAGCACACCCTCGACAGGCATTGCTTTTTGAAGGTTTGCGTACTCAAAAGTACATGCCCAACCCATTGTCAGATAAATAATTAATTGCAGCGTTTCAATGCGTTGGGGATTCAGCGTGTCTATGAGTATGCCAATAACAGCCAGCCCCCAAATCACGCCGAGCATTAAAGGGCCATTTGCATCAGCCAGGGAAACCAGCATATAGGGTGTGTAAGTGCCTGCAATTAATAGGTAGATTGCGACGTGGTCAAGCTTGCGAAACAGCCTTTTGATCGTTCGCTGGTGAATACTGTGATACAGCGTGGATACGCTGTAAAGCATAACCAGAGTCAGCCCGAATAGGCTAAAGCTCAGTATCATCGGCAGGCTTTTGTGCTCAATACTTACCGCGAGCAATGCACCCAAGCCGACTAACGCTAGAATAGCGCCGACTAAGTGACTAATACTGTTGAACTTTTCTCCGTAGTACATACTTGCTTCTTGGTTACACATCAATCGTTGTCTACAAGAATAATAGTATGCCTTTGCTCTTTGGCGGTGCTTGCAGTCGGTCAGATTTCCTGAATGTTTTTGTTAAAGAGATCCCTCATGGCCAATACACTTCGCGGGCCAGGCCGTTAGCCTCGAAGGATGGAAATTGCCTAAAAAAGACTTTTCCGCAGTAGATTAGTGTTAAGCCCGACAGGCTCCTAGAGCTGAAAAAGGGTTGGCTCTTAGTTCCGAGCTGTTTTCGCTGCTATAGATAGAGCTCAACTAATCATTACCCAGGGCATGCTTAAAGTTCGAGCCAGAAGCTCCTACCACCATTTATCTACGAATAAACATGGATAATAATTATGAATAGCTATGCAGATGTATCGAATGAAACCCTGACCACTCCGGAAGAAAACTTTCAGTTTAGCGAGGAAGAGAGAGTTGAGGCTCAATTGATGTGCTTGCAGGTAATGGAAGGTGATGATTTCTGAGTTAAATGGTGCAGGTAAACTCTACTGATCATCAATTCAAGCGCTTGGAACCGGCACACCGTTTAAGGTGTGCTACGGCTCCTTAATCCTATTGTAATCCCTTGCGTTTCATTACGGCTGTCTAGAGCAGCTATTCCAGTCCTTCAATGACACCATTTGCCAGTAATTTAATCTTATTGGCCGCAGGCACTTTCGGCAGCCCCGGCATACGCATGATATCGCCGGTCAATATGACCAGGAAACCAGCCCCCGCGTTAATCTGGATAGCCCGCACGGTTACTTCAAAATCTCTCGGTCTGCCGTGCAGGGTCGGATCATCTGATAGCGAACTTGGCGCTTTAGCAATACAGACAGGCAAGTTTGTAAGACCTAGCTTTTCTACATGTTTCAGGTCTTTTTCTGCCTGTTTTGAAAACGCAACGTCATCTGCGCCATACATGGTTTTGCATACCGCGCGTACTTTTTCTATGACGGTTAAATCCAAATCATATAAAGGCTTGAAAGGCTTGTTTTTGCCAACCGATTCCATCACTGTTTTTGCTAATTCGATAGCGCCTTTACCGCCATCTGCGTGATGGGTTGTCACCGCAAATGAAACGCCGTGTTCGGCGCAACGCGCGCGAACCAGGGCTATCTCTTCATCGGTATCTGATGCAAAACGATTCAGGGCCACCACCGGGTGTTTGTTAAAGATCTCAACACTTTCGACGTGTTTATCAAGGTTCTCAAGGCCTTGTTTTACCGCTGCAAGATCTTCAGCTTCCAGGTTGTCTTTATGATTACCGCCGTGCATTTTTAATGCTCGAATGGTGGTTACAAGCACTACCGCATCCGGGTCTAATTCGGCTATGCGGCATTTAATGTCGAAGAATTTCTCGGCACCTAAATCAAAACCAAAGCCGGCTTCGGTTATTGTCCAGTCGGCATGGTGCATCGCCATCCGTGTTGCTATTATGCTGTTGCAACCATGGGCAATATTTGCAAATGGCCCGCCATGGACAAAGGCCGGAGTGCCTTCAAAGCTCTGTACCAGATTGGGCTGCAAGGCATCCCGAAGCAGTGCCATCATGGCGCCGGTGATTTCCAGTTGTGCCGCATAGATAGGCTCATCATGATAGGTATAGCCGATTAAGGTGCGATCCAGGCGTTTTTTTAAGTCTTCAGCGTCATCGGCTAAACAGAGCATGGCCATAATTTCGGAGGCCGCTGTAATATCAAAGCCGCCTTCTCTGGGGACTCCTTGCATTTTACCGCCCAGGCCAAGAACAATTTTACGTAAACTTCTATCGTTCATATCCATGGTACGACGCCAGACTATCTGGCGGGGATCTATCTCTAACGCATTGCCCTGGTAGATGTGATTATCGATGGATGCCGACAATAAATTGTTGGCGCTGGTGATCGCATGAAAATCACCGGTAAAGTGTAAATTGATCCGATCTGCCGGCATTATCTGGCTATAGCCGCCGCCCGTTGCACCGCCTTTCATGCCTAGACATGGGCCAAGAGAGGGCTCACGTAAAGCCAGGCATACCGATTCATTAAGTTGGGTAAAGGCCTGGCCAAGCCCGATGGTGGTGGTCGTTTTCCCCTCTCCGGAGGGCGTTGGCGTAGTCGCAGAAACAAGAATTAAGCGGCCTTTTTTTTGTGGCTTGGTCGTTAGCGCTTTCAGGTCAACTTTCGCGACATCGCGACCATAAGGATGCAGGTGGATATCTTCAATACCGAGTTTTGCACTAATTTCGGTAATGGGCCTTGGGGTGAACTGCTGGGCGATTTCTACATCCGTTGCCATGTTAGGCTCCTTAATTAATGTTTCTTCAGTTAATCTATACCCAATTTAATTCCGCAATGTTGATCCGTAGCAAGGGAAGGTTTAACCCTACCGATGAAGAGAACGGCTACAATCGTATTCATGCAAAATATCACCCTTTTTTCTGTAATGACATAAGTCGTTTTAATTTTTACGTCTTGCCGCTCTGCGCCTTGAAATAATACCGCTACTGCTGCGCCGTAAAAGTGGGAATCCAGCCCCCTGGCGGACGCAGATCGAGACGTTCCTTCAGACGCGAGGCGCGACCGGAGATCAGGTAACGCTTGCCCCGATACGCCCAGACACGTAAATCACCCCAGAGCGGTAGATCTTCTGTAAGCATTAGACATGACTTTTCCGCGATTTGTTGTGCCATATAACAGCGTCCCTGAGCCAGCAGTCTTTGCAGGCGGTGTCGACCGACCTCAGAGCTGTCCATGATTCCCAATCCGGCATGGCCGTGGCAGGGTTTAAATACCAGCTCTGCTTTGCGTGCGGCAAGCTGATCGAGGTTTTCCTTCGTAACCTGGTAGCTGGGCGGCACGTGGCACGCCAGGAATGCGCGCTCGCTGGCTTGAATGCCGAGCTTTTCATCCCGGTCCGGGCATGACAGGAACTGCAGCAGCTGCTTATCGCTGCGTGTGGCGTAGGTGAAGGGGTTGGGCGCCACATAGACGCGAGAGGCCCGGTAGGCTTCGATGAGAGGGGCGAAAATTTTGTCCTGCCAGAGAAAGTCGGTGCAGCGGTTGACAATGAAGGTGACCGGCTGGCCTTCCAGACTTAACTGGTTTTCGCCCCAGGTCAGCATGTCGGGGGAGCCGATAGCAGTCTGCCAGCCTTGAGATTGGGCTATGTCTGCCAGCAGCTGATGCTCAGTACGGAATTTACCCGTTTGTAATGACTCGGCATCATCGAGGATGAAAAAGGTACCGCCGGGCTGCCTGCCGAAAAAGCGGGTTGTTTCCTCAGCGATCATATCCCGGATCTGTCTGCATAGTTGTGAGTAACTGGGCGGTGCTTCTATAGCGTGATGCTCTGCGGATAAGTACTGGTCGAAATACACCCTGTTGATCTGCGCAGCGAAGAGGAATCCCGAGCCATTGTCATTGAATTCAATCAGCTGCCAGTTAGCAGTTTGTTCCGGGGGCAGGTGTATATCCCAGGCACTGAAAAAACAGACCTCACTGCGCTGCATCTGCGCTGTATCCGGTGCCTTTTTGAGAACGGTTCGTTGCCATGCCGGGCGCGTGGTGACCCGCTCGAAGACCTCAATAAAACGGTCGACTTCCTGTAAGACTTTATGCGGGATAAGCTGGTGGGCAGATACGACGGAAAAGTCATCGGGTATCCCGTGGGGGACGGCGTGAAGCCGGGCCTGAAAGCGAGCGGTTGGTTCCTGCATTCCGACCCCTCCTGTTAATGCCTCCTGCTAATGAGAAGTGTTAATGAGACGTGATGGTAGTGAGGGTTAGGGTCACTAAGAGTTTAGCAGGCTCAGTTAAGGTAGCCCTTAGTTAACAGCTACGGATCAACACCCTTGATCTCAATAAGTCGTCGAATGTTGGCTTGCGCCGTCGCCTCGTAACGCTGGCGGAAAAACGCGGAGGCATACAGATGGGGACGATTCAGCAGTGACTGGAGGAACCTGGCCTGTTGACTAAGAAAATCTGGCTCCGCAACGTCGGAAGATTCGGCGCGAATCGCTTTGGTGTCTTGCAGGCAGTCTTGCCACGACTGGCCGAAGCTGTACAGATCGATGTCGACGATGAGCTGCCCATCCGGTGTCTGCGGCAATTCCTGGTGGGTAGTGAGCAGAATCAGCGCAACGACTTTTTGCGCCAGATTGGGATCGACCCGCTCACCCATCCGGGCGGTAAACAGGTCGGCGCTTTGCTGCTCATTATCCTGTGCTCCACGCTCGTATATTGCATCGTGGAACCAGAGTGCCAGCTCAACCGCATCCGGTGTCTCCATCTGCTCCCTGACCAGGTCAAATTGCTGCAGGCAGCGGGAGATATGATTACAGGTATGATAGTGCCGATGGGGCTCGCTGTAACGCCTGACCAGCTCGACATAGAGGGCGGAGCTTTCATCCATGCTACCCGTGTTACCCGAGCTATCTGAGTTGCAGCAGCGCGCATAGAGTGCGCGGAAGCGGGCTTCATTCATGCTGCTTTGCTGCGCCAGGCTTGTATCCTGTGTGGCGCCCTCGGCTACCATCGCTATGCTAGATGTCATGCTGGACTCCCCCCGGACATCTGTCAGCGGATGCTGTTTGTTTTCGATGCTGCCGGTTATTGCATCTATGCCCAGGCGTTCGCGGGCAACCTGGCGGATCTGCTCTTCCAGGCTGGGGCTCGCTGCCAGGAGCTGCTGGAAGTCCTGCACCTGAAGGACCAGCAGGTGGCAGTAAGCTACGGCACTGACATCGGCATTACGCGGCGCCTGGGTGAGTAACGCCAGTTCGCCGAAGAAATCGCCACTGCCGAGCAACACCGGTTGCGGCTCGACGCTAACTTGCACGGCACCACTGGAGATGAAATACATTGAGTTGCCAGGCTCGCCTTTGTGGATCACCTGCTCGCCAGGAACTACCAGCAGGGGTTTTAGCAACTGGGCGATGGCCGCGAGACGCTCTGGAGGCAGATTATCGAAGAAGGGCACCTTGGCGACCAGCTTGTCAGGCTCAAGTCCGAGGTCCAGACGCGGTTGGCGATCCAGGGCGTGGCTGCGTTTATCAATATTTCTCACCAGGCCATTAAACACCTCCTGGCTGATCACCCGTTCGTCGAGCATGCGGTGATAACCTGCTTCTTCCAGGCGTAAGGCCGTCTGCGCCAGATAGCGTTGTTGCAAGGTTTCGGCGTAATCGGGATACTGCCGCTCCAGAGCCTTCAGCGCCTGCCTGGTATCCTCCAGACGAGCATTTAGGTGTTGCAACAGGTTGGCAGCGGAGGTTTTTCCCAGCAGTGGCGGCATTTTTTCCCGGCTATAGGCGATAAGCGCGGTGAGCACGGTTTCGGACGCCCGCAGTACCTCGAAGCGGTCAGCGAGTGAGCGTGCCAGCGGCCAATTCAGGCCCAGCCACCGCTGCAGTAACAGTGCAAAGCGCAGCAGTGAGCCGAATCCCAACTGTTTAGCCACGGCTTGCTGGTAGCCGGTTACACCCTCCATCTTAACGCCGTCCAACAGGTCATCGGCCTGAGCCATAAGCGTGCGCGTAATGCTTGCCGATATCAGTCCCTCGGCGAATCGCTTCAGGTATAGCTCGCGTTCGAAATTGACCAGGGTAGCCAGACCGACCTGTTGCATCATCTCCTCGGGCAGCTGGCCGGCCTGCGCTATGGTGGCCTCGATATTGGATAAGCGCTGATGGTAATCGTCAGCAACCTCGGCTGCGATCCGGGGGGGGATCCTTTCCTCATCAGCGGCCTGCTCCAGTCCTTTACTGACCTGCGCCAGCGCCAGTGCCATCACCCGGTTACGAATAGCCTGCTCAGCCGGTGGCAAGCGATCGAGTTTAAAGGCGCGCATCATCATGCCCATCGTCGGTGCGTTGACGAAGAGGGTGAATAACACAAAGCCGGTGACCAATACGGCAATAAACTGCTGCACCTGGGGGTCGATGCCCGGCGACTCCAGGATCACCAGCACCAGGGCCAGGGAAACTGCTCCGCGCAGCCCGCCCCATAACATCACGGTGCGAAATGCCGGGCTGATATGCTGTCCCCAACCAAGCCGGTTCATCGATGGCAATACGCCAAATAGCACCAGTGCTCTGGCGAGGAAAGCGGCGACAATCACAGCCTGCAAGGCGATGGCATTGGCGCTGGAGAGATCGGCCAGCACCTTGGGCACCAGTAAGCCCACCAGGAAGAAGATCAGGGAATTGGCCCAGAACGCCAGCTCTTCCCAGGTTTCGGTCAGGGCGCTCCAGGTTTCAGGAGAGACTTGCGTGCGCCCGAAGGAGTTAATCATCAGCCCGGCGGTGACCACGGCCATGACACCGGATACATGCAGGTAATGCTCAGCCCACATGAAGCTCAGATAAGCCAGACAGATGGTTAGGGTAATCTCGACCAGGGGGAGGTTGCGCAGGCGACCGATAATGGTGGCGAACAGTAAGGCTGTGATCAGCCCCACCAAAATACCGCCGAGGAATACCACCAGAAAGCGACCGGTCGAAGAGAGTAGGGTGGCCTCTGCACCTTCTGTCAGGATCGCCACCAGGATGGTAAACACGACGATCGCGGTGGCATCATTAAACAGACTTTCACCTTCCACCAGAATAGTTAGCCGTTTCGGGGCGCCCAGGTTCTTAAAGATTGCAATCACGGCGATAGGGTCGGTGGCTGAAACGATAGCGCCAATGAGTAAGCAGATGACCAGCCCCATGCTGGAGAGGCTCCAGATCGAAATGCCCACCAATAGCGTAGAGATCAGTAAGCCGATCACGGCCAGTAGTAAGATAGGACCGATATCGGCCATCAGGTGGCGGGCGTTGATGTTCAGGGCCGATTCAAAAATCAGCGCTGGCAGGAAGACAAAAAACACCACTTCCGAGGTGATATCCAGTGCATTAAGGGAGTTGAGGAAGTCGCTCAACAGGGAGGGATGTTCGCCATCCCCCAAAACCATCGTGATCGCACCGAGCACCCCACCGGCCAGGGCAAGCAGTACCGTGTAGGGAAAGTTGATGCGATTGGCCAGCGGCAGCAGCAAGCTGGCGACGGTGAGCAGCCCGATCAGGCCGAGTACCAGGAAAAATGTCTCATGCACGGTATTGTCCTCCAGCAAGCTG
>JBALVQ010000106.1:0-16086 GCA_036960915.1 Amphritea sp. | reverse complement strand
GCAAGAAACATACTATGAGCATAGCTCACCAACTGCTAACCCCAACAGAGCCCAATAATACTATATAGAAAGCAACTGGCCATTTTCCAAGGGTTTTTGCCCCTGTTTCAGGGGCAGTCTTTTGCAGACGGATCAGTATTTTATAGCGTTTTCAACCAGGGCATTGCTCAGTTTGCGGATTGTGCGAGCCATATCACGGGCAAGATTAAGCGTTATAACACCGAAATCGAATGGATATTTCTCGTGCAGTTCACTGAAAACTGCAGAGGGTACTTCCAGTAGCAAGCTGTCTTCCTTTGCCACGGCGTAACCGGCGTGATCATGCAGGGCAATCATTGCGACAAACCCGGATTCTTCGCCAAAGTTGATATCCCGGGTGTGGTATAGCTCACCATCATGTTGCTTGATAAAACTCAGGCAGCCTTTGCAGACGATAAAAAAACTGTCGCCACGGTCGCCGTAATTGAAAACTTTAGTTGCGGCACTGGCGTAATGGAGTTTGCCATTATTGAGCAGAAACTGAATACCTTCTTCGGATAATGCGCCAAAAAGTGAACCTGACCTGAGTTGTTCGGGTGTTATTTGTTGCTTAAAATCGCTGACTGAGATCTGCTGCATGCCGGGTCTGTTCCATATTACTGTATAACAAATGGCTTAAACTCAGTATAGATAGCCTGTGCAGTGTTGTAATTCAATCGATTTATTCCCTGGTGAGCTTTACAGTTTCGATTGCGGTCATGGGGCTGATTAATATTTTCGCTGTTGCTAGCGATCATGTGTAGAACAACAGGCTTAATCAGGCAGTGGCTGTCAGGTCAGCTATCGATTGTCCGCTTTCTTTCCTTGATCTGTCAGGGCGCAGTACATGAGGTTTGGACTCTTTTCGCCACACTGCGGACATTGACGATCGGCTAGCCTGAGTCGTGTACTCCCTTACTCATTTCCCTATAACACTCACGAGAGTCCCGCATCAACTGGATCCTTTTCTCGCCGCTAGGCGAGGCCTTATCGAAGTAGTTGAAGTGGATTCGCCTTAAAAAAGATGCGCTCTGCGGCCGAGTATCTGCTTCTTTGGGGGTGGTCGCTTACATGCAAAACTTTAAATCTCCAGTTTTTATACTGATGTAACAAATTGCCTAGTATCAGGGTTTGATAAAAACGGAGATCACGCTGTGCAACTTAAGGTGTCACATAAAATTGCGTTAGGATTCAGCTTTTTGGTGTTATCGATTCTATTTGTCGGTGCCGGAGGTCTATGGGGTGCGAAAAATATAAAGCAGGGCCTCGACCAAGTAGCCAACCAGTCTTTACCGACAGTTGTTGGCAGCTTAAAGCAGATGATTACCCTCCAGCAAGCTAACCAGGCGTTACTGAGGTTTATGTCTGATAATAGCTATGAGAAAGCGCGTGATCAGGAAAAGCAGCTGTTTAACCAGCATATAGAAACATTCAGTACTCAACTTACTGAATTGGCTGGTCAATATCAGTTAACCAACGAACAAATCCAGTTACTAACCGCGACAATTGAAATCAAAGATCAATATTTCAGTACTGCGCAGCAGGTAATGACGCTTTATCAACAGCGTTTGAATCTGCATGAACGCTTGCTTCAGCGGGAAAGTAGTTTTCGCCGCAACACAGATACCCTCAACACTTGGGGGCAAAAATATCTCAATGATCAAAGCAAAAGCGATACTCAGGTTCGAATGCGCATTTTTATGCGTGTAGCCAATAAGAGTCGCAGTCAGTTAATCGCCTACCGTCAGCATCTGGATTTTCCACGGTTAGAAAAGGAGTTAGCTGGAAGTAAAGGTGAACTAAAAAAAGCCTTCAACTCGTTAATCAGTGTTGACCCTTCAGCTAATCAGAATAGCTACCTAGTTAATGATTTGGAAAACGACCTTTACCGTAATAGCGGCATAGTCGACCTCTATACCCAGTCCTATCGAAACAAACATCAATTAAGCGTTCAACTGGCCACGACATTGCAGTTGCAGGTAAATGCGCACGAGTCCGCAGATGCTTTTATCAACGCAAGTCTGGAACAGGCAGGAGCCCGAAAGTCTGAAGCCGATCAGACGTCCGAGATCACCAATACCCTGATTATAAGTCTGCTACTGGGTAATGTAATCTTGGCCGTGTTAATAGCCACCTTCACTGTACGCAGTATCCATCAGCCCTTGTCCGCTATGGCTAAAAAACTGGTTCAAGTTGCCAAAGGCGATATGCGGATTAAGTTCGATGATCAGCGCAAAGATGAATTGGGTGAGCTGGGACGAGCCCTCAATCAAGTTGTCGCAAACCTTCATGATATTCTGGAAGAGATCAGTAACGGTTCTGAGCAGTTGAGTAAAGTCGCCGAAAATAACTCTATCACCAGCCAGCAAACCCACCGTGCAATGGGACAGCAAAGCGAACAGCTGAGTATTACTGCTTCTGCCTCTGAAGAAATGGAATCCATGGTGCAGGAAGTTGGCCGATTCTCGCAGACTACTCTGGAGGCTGTGCACAGCTGCGAGCAACTCAGCCTGGATGCTGATAAACAAGTACAGCAAACAGTTTCCAGTATTCAACAACAAGCTCAGGAAATTGCCGATGCGGTGACACTGAGCGATCAGCTCAACCAATACAGCAACCAGATCGACAGCATTCTCGATACCATTAGCGGTATCGCCCAGCAGACCAACCTATTAGCGTTGAACGCCGCAATTGAAGCAGCACGCGCTGGCGAGCAGGGACGTGGATTCTCGGTCGTAGCTGACGAAGTGCGCGAGCTGGCCAGTCGCACACAGAACTCCACGCAAGAGATTCAAACTATGGTTGAAAATATGCAAGGTAGTATTAGCCGGGTCGTATCTGTCATGCAGCAAAGTGTTACTCAATCCGAATTCTGTGTTGATTCTGCGCATAGCTCGCAAGAGACAATCTCACAGATGAAGCAGGCCATCGCCAATATCCGGGATATGAGCACCCAGATAACTGAAGCTACTAGCCAGCAAAATCAAGCGGTGGAGGAAATGGCCCGTACTTTGGTTGGAATCAATGAAGTTGCCATTGAAACTGCTGAAGGTGCCAAAAAAGCTTCCGCAAACAGTATTGATTTACTTCAAATCTCTCAGCAGCAGAAACAGTTGATAGGACGTTTTATAGTTTAGCGAATAGTTGGTGATTGGCTGCGGAATTTGGTCAGGTTGTTTATACCGTTGTAATCGGCTGAAAGGAACGATAGATAATACACCTGTAGTTATTTGTGAAGTCTGTGGCATGGATAAACCTGCACTTACAATGGTGTTGCTCTTAATGATATCAACGTGCGGATACTATTGCTGATTGAAGGTAGGTTATTTCATTGATTTCAAGAGCGCCTTTAAAAGCGAGCCTTTCATTTCAAAGCAGATTCGATGCCTCAAGTTCTACTCGAACTTACTGCGTAAATTCTGCGTTCCATTTTGACTCATATCACCAGCTTTTCCTATAGAGTAGTGGGGACTTCATCCCTCTTCGCGCTGTGGGGGATTGCGTCGCCCACAGCCGTTTAGCGTCCCATACTTGCAAGTACAAATATGTTTCTCATGCTTGTGCAAGCATATCCCAGAAGACTAGTCGATTTAGGACTGTCCATCTCTTTTTCTGTAGGTGCCGGATCCGCTTACCCATGGTTAATTACCAACTCCGATGCTGAGGAAGGTGGGTGCAAATGTCCTTCAGGGCCAAGGCGCGTAAAAGCCCTTGAAGCAGGCAGGATTGGTTAGGGTATGCCAGATGGCCAGTATCTAGGATTAAGCCTCCTGTAATACGGAGGAGTTGGTATATATGTAGATGATCACTTAGGTATTTACGCTGTAAATGCAATCATAAAAACTATTGATTTTAATTATGCTCGGTGTACGTATATTCTGTTTTGGATGTTAAGAGATAACTGATTTTAAGCAAGGTAAAGCTCTTGCCAAATTGATAGTCGCCTTAGCTCGTCGTGGAGCAATAGTGTTGGTGGTTCAGGGAATGATGTACCTAGCTATTTTGATTGCTGAGAAAACTTAACCTTTTCATTTTTGAGTTTTCTGTGTCGTAAATTGGAATTACTTCGACGTGCTAATACATGGTTTTCTCTCTGAGAGCAGTTGTGATATTTGCTCTGGGAGTTGTGTGGCAGCCAAGTCTTTTTGGTACAGCATGTTTACTGTGCAAAGTTAGCCTCTCTAGTTTACCTGAAACCGGTTAGCGGGCAGGAAACAATAATTATAAAACCAAATTTGTTACTCGGCTGTTTAGCTAGGTTAGGAGGTGTCAATGTTTAGTAAAGATGACCAGATTCAGGGATACGATGACGTACTGTGGGCTGCTATCGGTAAGGAAGAAGTACGCCAGGAAGAGCATATCGAACTGATCGCTTCTGAAAACTACACCAGCCCGCGCGTAATGCAGGCTCAGGGTACTGCCCTGACCAACAAATATGCTGAAGGTTATCCTGAAAAGCGTTATTACGGTGGTTGTGAGTACGTTGACGTCGTTGAGCAACTGGCTCTGGACCGTGCTAAAGAGCTGTTCGGTGCGACTTACGCGAACGTTCAGCCACACTCCGGTTCTCAGGCTAACGCAGCTGTTTACATGGCATTGTGCGCACCGGGCGACACTGTTCTGGGTATGAGCCTGGCACACGGTGGCCACCTGACTCACGGATCCCACGTGAACTTCTCCGGCAAGATCTACAACGCTGTTCAGTACGGACTGAATGAAGCGACTGGCGAGATCGATTACGATGAAGTTGAGCGTCTGGCCGTTGAGCACAAGCCTAAGATGATCGTTGCTGGTTTCTCTGCTTACTCCCAAATTGTTGACTGGGCGCGTTTCCGCGAGATCGCTGACAAAGTGGGTGCTTACCTGTTCGTTGATATGGCACACGTTGCCGGTCTGGTTGCCGCTGGCCTGTATCCGAACCCGGTTCCTGTCGCCGATGTTGTAACTACTACTACCCACAAGACACTGCGTGGTCCACGTGGCGGTCTGATCATCTCCCGCGATAACGAGCTGGAGAAGAAGCTGAATTCTGCTGTATTCCCAGGCGGTCAGGGTGGTCCTCTGATGCACGTAATCGCTGCTAAGGCGGTAGCGTTCAAAGAAGCACTGGATCCTGAATTCAAAGAATACCAGGCGCAGGTTATTAAGAACGCGAATGCGATGGCTGAAGTACTGATCGAGCGCGGTTTTGAAATCGTTTCCGGCGGTACTGAAAACCACCTGTTCCTGCTGAGCCTGATCAAGCAGGGTCTGACCGGTAAGGATGCTGATGCTGCCCTTGGTCGTGCCAACATCACCGTAAACAAGAATGCGGTACCAGGTGATCCACAGTCTCCGTTTGTGACTTCTGGTCTGCGTATTGGCTCTCCAGTTATCACTACTCGTGGCTTCAAAGAAGAGCATTGCCGCACCCTGGCGGGTTGGATTGCTGATCTGCTGGACGTACTTAACCAGCCAGAAGCGCTGGAAGTGAAGATTGCTGAAGTGAAAGAACAGGTTAAAGCGCTGTGCGCTGACTATCCAGTATATAAATAAGCCGGTTCATAAGTAGCGGTTTTATCGTTAATTAGATATTGAACATAAAGCATCCGGCTCTCACTTTATAACTGAGCCGGCTGCGACTGAAACAGGAGCTGATGTTATGCAGCGTTATTCAGGTTTTGGACTGCTCAAGCACAGTCTCACGCATCATGAGAACTGGCAGCGCACCTGGCGTAACCCTACGCCGAAGAAGAAATACGATGTCATCATTATCGGTGGTGGTGGTCACGGTCTGGCTACGGCTTACTACCTGGCCAAAGAGCACGGTGTAACTAACGTAGCGGTAATCGAAAAAGGTTACCTGGGCGGCGGTAACACTGCCCGTAACACGACTATCGTACGTTCTAACTATCTGTGGGATGAGTCTGCTCATCTGTATGAGCATGCGATGAAGTTGTGGGAAGGCCTGTCTCAGGACTTGAACTACAACGTTATGTTCTCCCAGCGCGGCGTACTGAACCTGGGTCACACCCTGCAGGATATGCGTGATATCGAGCGTCGTGTTAATGCGAACCGCCTCAACGGTATCGACGGTGAAGTGTTGGATCCGCAGTCGATCAAAGAGATCGTGCCGCACATGGATTGCTCTGACAACAGCCGTTTCCCGATTATGGGTGCTTCCTGGCAGCCACGCGGCGGTGTTGCCCGTCACGACGCAGTAGCCTGGGGCTTTGCCCGCGGTGCTGACTCTTTCGGTGTTGATCTGATCCAACAGACTGAAGTAACCGACCTGATTATCGAAGACGGCACTATTACTGGTGTTAAAACTAACCGTTACGGTGAAATTAAAGCTGACCGTGTTGGTTCTGTTGTTGCCGGTAACTCCAGTGTAATAGCTAAGATGGCTGGTTTCGAACTGCCGCTGGAATCTCATCCGTTGCAGGCACTGGTTTCTGAGCCGATCAAGCCGATCCTGGATACGGTTGTTATGTCCAACCATGTACACGGTTATGTCAGCCAGTCCGATAAGGGTGATTTGGTAATCGGTGCAGGTATCGACGGCTATACCGGTTATGGCCAGCGTGGTTCATACCCGACGATTGAGCACACCGTTCAGGCGATTGTGGAGCTGTTCCCGATCTTCAGCCGAGTACGCATGAACCGTCAGTGGGGCGGTATCGTGGATACCTGTCCGGATGCCTGTCCGATCATCAGTAAGACCCCGGTTAAGAATCTGTTCTTCAACTGTGGTTGGGGTACCGGTGGTTTTAAGGCCACTCCAGGGTCCGGTAATGTCTTTGCGGCTTCTTTAGCGAAGGGTGAAATGCACCCGATGGCTGAGCCATTCTCTATGTTCCGATTCCATGATGGCGCGCTGATTGATGAGCACGGCGCAGCTGGTGTGGCTCACTAACGGGAGGTAATCCAATGTTTCATATCTACTGTCCGAATTGTGCCGAATATCGTGAAGAAGAAGAGTTTCACGCTTCAGGTCAGGCGCATATTCCGCGTCCGCTGGATCCGGAATCCTGCTCCGATAAGGAATGGGGTGAGTACATGTTCTTCCGGAAAAACCCACGTGGTATCCACCACGAACTATGGGTCCATGCAGCCGGCTGTCGCAAGTTCTTTAATATAACCCGCGACACCCAGACCTACGAAATTAAAGAAGTCTACAAGATTGGCGAGCAGCCATCTGTAGTCGCTGAGTAAGAGGAGCGGAATTATGACACAGCAAAACCGCCTCCAGAGTGGAGGTCGCATCGACCGTTCCAAGCCGATGACTTTTACCTACAACGGTAAGCAGTACAAAGGCTTCAAGGGCGACACTCTGGCATCTGCAATGTTGGCAAACGGCATCAATGTCGTTGGCCGTAGTTTCAAATACAGCCGTCCGCGCGGTATCGTCGCGTCCGGTGCTGAAGAGCCGAATGCGGTACTGCAGCTGGGTGCAACTGAGGCGACTCAGGTACCTAACGTGCGGGCTACGCAACAGGAACTGTTTAACGGTCTGGTGAGCCAGTCGACTAACGGCTGGCCGAATGTTGAAACCGATGTTATGTCCGTTCTGGGCAAAGTCGGTGGCCAGATGATGCCTCCTGGTTTCTACTACAAGACCTTCATGTTCCCGAAGGCTTTGTGGGACACTTATGAGACTATTATCCGTAAGGCTGCAGGCCTGGGTCGTTCACCTCTGGAAAATGATCCGGATACTTACGACAACATTAACCAGCACTGTGACGTATTGGTTGTCGGTGCCGGTCCTGCCGGTCTGGCTGCTGCTCTGACTGCAGCGCGCAGTGGCGCCCGCGTCATTCTGGCTGATGAGCAGAGTGAATTCGGTGGCAGCCTGCTGAGCTCTAAAGAGACTCTGGACGGCAAGCCTGCCTCTGAGTGGGCTAAGACTGTTACAGAAGAGCTGCGCGGCTACGACAATGTCATGCTGCTGCCACGTTCTACTGTAAACGGTTACCACGATCATAACTTTGTCACTATTCATGAGCGTTGTACTGATCATCTGGCCGATATCGCGCCGGTAAATCAGGCACGTCAGCGCCTGCACCGGGTTCGGGCTAAGTGGGTTGTTCTGGCCACTGGCGCCCATGAGCGTCCATTGGTTTATGGCAACAACGATGTACCGGGCTGCATGGTAAGCAACGCAGTTTCTACTTACATCAACCGTTACGGTGTAGTACCGGGTAATGAGCTGGTGATAACTACCACTAACGATTACGGCTATCAGGCGGCACTGGACTGGCATGATGCCGGCCGTAAAGTTGTTGCTGTGGTTGATACCCGTGCTAACCCTGGCGGTGACCGTGTCGAAGCGGCGCGTTCCCGTGGCCTGAATATCATCACCGGTTCTGCGGTAATCGATGTTCAGGGCAAGAAGCGCGTTTCCGGTGTGTCTGTTGCACGTATCAGCGCCGATGGTAATAAAGTAACCGGTTCTGTAACTAAGCTGAGCGCTGATACTGTTGCTACTTCCGGTGGCTGGAGCCCGGTTATTCACCTGTCCAGCCATACTGGCAGCCGTCCGATCTGGAATGATGAGATTGTTGGCTTCGTACCGGGGCCGACTGTTCAGAAGCAGCTGACTGCAGGTGGCATTAACGGTAGCTACAACACAGGTACCGCGCTGTTTGAAGGTCTGAATGCCGGTCTGAAAGCGGTCGCTGAAGTAGGCCTGAGCGCAACTGAAGTGACTCTGCCGAAAGCTGAGGAAGTGAAAGAGGGCGCACCGATGACCCTGTTCCACATCCCACACCTGAAGCCGACTTCCCAGGCGCCGAAGCAGTTTGTCGATTATCAGACAGACGTAACGGCAGCGGGTATCGAGCTGGCGTGTCGTGAAGGCTTTGAGTCTATCGAGCACGTGAAGCGTTACACCGCGATGGGCTTCGGTACTGACCAGGGCAAGCTGGGTAACATCAACGGTATGGCAGTGGCAGCGAAGGCGCTGAACAAGACTATTCCTGAGACCGGTACTACTATCTTCCGTCCGAACTACACGCCGATCTCTTTCGGTGCGATCGCTGGCCGTAATTGCGGCGCGCTGTTCGATCCTGAGCGTTACTCTGCGATGCACAAATGGCACGTAGAGCATGGTGCTAAGTTTGAGGATGTAGGCAACTGGAAGCGTGCCTGGTACTTCCCGAAAGCGGGCGAGAGCATGCAGGATGCACTCAATCGTGAGTGTATAGCAACCCGTGAATCGGTTGGTATTCTGGATGCGTCTACCTTGGGTAAGATAGATATCCAGGGTAAAGACGCCCGTGAATTCCTGGGTCGTGTTTACAGCAATGCCTGGGCCAAGCTGCCGGTAGGCAAGTGTCGTTACGGCCTGATGTGTGGTGAAGACGGTATGGTCTTCGATGACGGTGTCTCTGCCTGCTTGGGTGAGAATCACTTCCTGATGACCACGACTACTGGTGGCGCAGCGCGGGTTCTGGAATGGTTGGAAATTTACCACCAGACCGAATGGCCTGAACTGGAAGTTTACTTCAATACAGTAACTGACCACTGGTCTACCATGACTATCTCCGGCCCGAACAGCCGTAAGTTGCTGGCTGAACTGACGGACTGCGATCTGTCCAACGAGAACTTCTCGTTCATGGACTGGAAACAGACTACTGTGGCAGGTGTTCCGGCGCGTGTATTCCGGATCTCCTTCACCGGTGAGCTGTCTTTCGAGATCAACGTGCAGGCTAACTACGGTCTGCATGTATGGGAGAAACTGTTCGAGCACGGAGCCAAGTTCAACCTGACACCGTACGGTACTGAAACCATGCACGTTCTGCGTGCTGAGAAAGGCTTCATTATTGCTGGTCAGGATACCGATGGCTCGGTGCATCCGCACGACCTGGGTATGAGCTGGTGTGTGGCAGACAAGAAACCGTTCAGCTACATCGGTAAGCGTGGTATGAACCGAGAGGATTGTGTCCGTGATAACCGTAAACAACTGGTTGGTTTGAAGACTAAAGATCCCAAGGCCGTGATACCAGAAGGTGCGCAGGGCGTACTTGATCCGAAAGCACCGATTCCGATGCCGATGGTGGGCCATGTTACCTCCAGTTACTGGAGTGCCAACCTGGGCCATTCCGTAGCGATGGGCTTTGTTAAGGGCGGCCTGAGCAAGATGGGTGAAACTGTTTATTACCCACTGGCCGATGGCACTGTGATTGAAGCTGAAATTTGCAGCCCGATCTTCCTAGATCCGAAAGGGGAGCGTCAAAATGTCTGATATGAATGTAATGACACCAGAACAGATCGCAGCAACTAAAGCTGCGGTTATGGACCAGCTTCCTGGTGCTGAGATCCAGGGCCAGTCACCACTGCACCATGCGGAGCTGGAGATCCTGGCGAAGCAGGGACCGAAGCAGGGTGGTGTTCACCTGCGTGAAAACAAGCTGCTGGGTCACCTGACGCTGCGCTGTAATCCGCAAAATGCTGATCAGCTGGCAGCTGTCGAGCGGGTTCTGGGTGTGGCTCTGCCACTGCAACCGCTGACTTCAGTTGAGGAAGGTAGCTATTCAATACGCTGGATGTCTCCGGATGAGTGGTTGATTATCGTGCCGGGGCAGGAAGCTTTCGATGTGGAATCAAAGTTCCGGGACGAAATGGGCGGCCACTACTCACTGGTGAACAGCAGTGGTGGTTCTACCATTCTGGAGCTGTCCGGTGCCAATGTGGTTGACCTGCTGAAAAAGTGTACGCCGGTGGATCTGCATCCTACAGAGTTTCCTGTAGGTAAGGTGGTTTCTACTGTGTTTGCCAAGAGCGGTGCAGTGATTCGCCGTACCGGCGAGCAGAGCTTCGAACTGGTAATCCGTCGCAGCTTCGCTGACTACATCTGGCTGTGGCTACAAGACGCTAGCCGTGAATACGGTCTAGTAATCAAAGCCTGATATAGCTTCAGAATAACCGGTCTGCGCTCGCGGACCGGTTTATAAGTCCTTTAATAGACCCTTGAGTAAGCCTCTGAATAGGTGGCCAAGCTTGTTCATAGGCTTCCTAATATCAGGAGAAATTGTATGACTAGCACAGCTAAGCCATGGATCTTTACTGCCAGCTGTCCAAGCGTTCTTGGTACTGTTGATGTGGTAACCCGCTATATGGCGGAAATCGGTAACTATGTGGAAGAGATCCACTCTTTTGATGACCGTGAAGCCCGGCGTTTCTTCATCCGCATCGAGTTTCAGCCGGAAAACAGTGAGTTCAGTGTTGAACAGTTTAATGCTGAGTTTGCCCCTCGTGCCGCAGAGTTCGATATGGATTGGGAGCTTACCGAGCCGAAGCACCGCCCTCGTGTGGCGATTCTAGTGTCTAAGTACGATCACTGCCTGAATGATTTACTGTATCGTCATCGTACCGGTCAGCTGAATATCGATATTCCGGTGATTATCTCTAACCATCCAGATCTAGAGACGCTCGCTAAATGGCATGATATTCCTTATCACCATCTGCCAATCAGTAAAGATACCAAGCCTCAGCAGGAAGCGGAGATCGTTAAGCTACTAAAAGAGTACGATACTGAGTTGGTTGTACTGGCCCGCTATATGCAAGTGCTTTCACCACAGTTGTGTGATCATCTGGATGGCTGGGCGATCAATATTCATCACTCTTTATTACCGGGTTTTAAGGGTGCACGTCCTTATCACCAAGCTTGGGAGAAAGGCGTGAAGATGGTCGGTGCTACGGCGCATTACGTGAATAACGATCTGGATGAGGGGCCAATTATCGCCCAGGGCATCCAGCAGGTGGATCATGCGAATTACCCGGAGGACCTAATTTCCAAGGGGCAGGATATAGAGCGGATAACCTTGTTCAATGCCGTACGTTATCACATCGAAAAACGTGTCTTTCTGAGCGGAAGTCGCACGGTGGTTTTCAGTAATTAAGAAATATTTGAATGAGATCAGGGGAGAGCTTTCCTGATCTCCAACCCTTTTCCAGAAGCTCGTGCTATTCCTAACCCAGACATTCACCCTCGAGCTTCTGGTTTTTTTATATTCGTCGTTTTACTTATATGCACTTTAAACAGTGCAGGTCGTAAATTGGTGTGCGGCATTGGAATTGCCTATTGATAATCCATTTACTGGCCTTTCACGGCAAACGACAATTATAACTAACAGCGCGATACGCGCGCAGTGGAGACCGTATGTCCATCAGTGTTTTTGATCTTTTTAAAGTAGGCGTAGGCCCATCAAGTTCTCATACGGTCGGTCCAATGGTTGCAGCAGCTAATTTTGCGACGCATCTGGAACAACAGAGCATGGTGGCAGATGTACGCCGAATCAAGGTTGATTTATACGGTTCCCTGAGCGCCACCGGTGTTGGTCATGGCACTGATAATTCAATTGTGATTGGGCTGATGGGGGAGCGTCCCCACAGTGTCGATCCGGATGTTATCCTACCCGAAGTAGCAGCACTGAAAGAGTGCAACAGCTTGAAAATTCTGGGTCAGTATCCGATCGAGTTTGTCTGGTCACGGGATATGAATCTGCTGGAAGAAAATCTGCCATACCACCCTAATGCGATGCGTCTGAGTGCTTTTGGCGCAGAAGGCGGCCTGTTGTATGAAAATACCTATTACTCCATCGGTGGTGGTTTCGTAATCGATGAAAGTGAAGCCACTGCCGATGCGCACCTGGTGCCCCAGGTTGAACTGCCTTACGCGTTCAATAACGCGGTTGAGCTGCTGGAACTGTGTAAGCAGCATAATCTAAGCATCAGTCAATTGATGATGGAGAATGAGAAGGTCTGGCGCAGCGAAGCAGAAACCCGTGATGGACTTAAGCTTATCTGGCAGGCAATGAAGGACTGCATTACTAATGGCCTTCGTAAGGAAGGAACTTTACCTGGTGGTTTAAATGTAAAGCGTCGTGCTGCCGCTCTACATTTGTCCATGAAAGAAACGGTAAATCCAAATGTGATCACTTCCACATTGAGAGCGATGGACTGGGTTAATCTATACGCGCTAGCTGTGAATGAAGAGAATGCTGCCGGTGGTCGCATGGTGACAGCACCAACTAACGGAGCTGCCGGGATTATTCCGGCAGTACTGATGTACTACATGGAATTTACAGAGCATGTCTCTGATGTATCTCACGATGAAGCTGTAGTGGACTTCATGTTGGCTGCCGCCGCTATTGGGGCACTGTGTAAAAAGAATGCCTCTATCTCAGGTGCTGAAGTTGGCTGTCAGGGCGAGGTCGGCTCTGCCTGTGCGATGGCGGCGGCAGGCTTGTGTGAAGTGCTGGGCGGTACGCCGGAACAAGTTGAAAATGCAGCCGAGATTGGCCTGGAGCATAATTTAGGTTTGACCTGTGATCCGGTAGGAGGTCTGGTGCAGGTGCCTTGTATCGAGCGTAATGCGATCGCAGCCATGAAAGCTATTAATGCTACTCAGATGTCTTTGCATGGTAATGGCGATCACTTTATCTCACTGGATAAAGTAATTAAGACTATGTGGGATACCGGCATGGATATGCAGGATAAGTATAAGGAAACCTCCCGCGGTGGCTTGGCAGTAAACGCTATTGAGTGCTGATTTTAGATTGATTAGATGCCCTGTAGCAGGGGGGACTTTGGTCTCTAACGAGTGCCTATAATAATCTTTAGGTGAAACTGCCTTCACAAAATGAGCGGGAAGGTAGCTTTCACATCGAGTCTGGATTAACTCAGTTATTTAAGTGATTCTCTCCGTCTAGTTTGAAATAGATTAGAGTGAGCAAAAACATACAAAGTTGTGAACCGTTTTTGGCTAAACTGCAATAGCGGATCTAACTAAAATCAAATTGATATTTGATAAACTGAAAAGTGTTCCCGGATACTCGTCCGTCGTACGGTTCAAACTTTTCAATAGCCTCAACGAGACTTGTCCTCTCTTCGGAGTATATCTAGCGTTACCTTGGCTATACGCACTTGGAGTCTTCCCACACTTCCTTCTAGATTTGTCTCCGATGTCTTGAGTTATACCTGTGCGGGGTTCGATGGTGCACCAGTACTCGATACCGCCGTTTTTACATGGGTTTCAAGTACCGTCATCTGCTTTTCTTCGGTAAATGATTACTAAAGTTATCTTGCTATGAAAGACACAGTGGAAGTGTGCTCGCTTTCGCACCGGATAATTTCTCGCCCTGGATTCTCTTTATTACGGAGAGACCTTAGCTTTCCAAATTTAATTACCCGTATTACTAACAATGTTCCTTGCAGTTCACCTGCTATTTATGGAAGTACTACGGGCTTACCCATGTTCCACATGTATTTCATAGCTGTGCGGACCTCTTCATTTCATAGGCGCATCGTTAACGATAGACTATCAGAAAGAGTCCATGCCTAGCCGCACGCCTTTGTGGTTCAGGCTTATCAGTATTTTAGGTTTGTGTGGTTTTACGACGCTTTTAAGAGGTTCACATCTGTTGGCTGTAGTCATTTATTAGCCTTAACGTTGATGGATTGTGTCTTGTCTCGCGATTCGACATACCAACTGAGTCGGCGGTTACATTGTCCCCGAAGCAGGCACGGTGCTGTTACCGGATCTGCACGATCCATTTCATCAAGAAAGATATCTCGACGAGTACGTCATTATGATATGAGGCGGTGTCGATGTAAGACTTTTCCTAACTCCCTTCCAGATGCCTGGGGAGTGCTCATGCAGAAGTAATCGGCTCGGATCTTAATGTTTGTATTTGTAATGTAAATGATACCATTAGTGTTATTGATTTCTTTTATGCGATAACAAGGGGTAATCTGAATTCAGCAGGGATAATCCTGCTCGTTTTTGTAACGTCCAGACCCGCAACAGTGCTTAAGGTCATACGTAATAAAATTAGAAAAATAAGAGGATTCCAAACATGCAGATGCCACAAACGTTGTCGATTCCCAATGGCGAAAAAGTTCAGCCAACTTTTTCCAAAGAGGAGCTGAATTCCCGTCTGGAAAAGCTGCGTCGCTATATGGCGGAAAACGACATGCAGGCAGTGTTGTTTACTTCTTACCATAACATCAACTACTACAGCGACTTTGTATACTGCCGCTTTGGCCGCGATTATGGCCTGGTAGTGACTCAGGATTCTTACACTACCGTTACTGCAAATATCGATGGTGGTCAGCCATACCGTCGCAACCAGCTTGGCGATAACGTGGTATATACCGATTGGCAGAAAGACAATTTCTTCTATGCAGTTAAGCAGCTAATCAAAGATGGCGGCAAAGTCGGCGTAGAGTTTGATCATATGCCACTGCACACTCTGGAAAAGATGAAGGCGGCATTGCCTTCTGCTGAATTCGTGGATATCGGCGTACCGACCATGAAGATGCGCATGATCAAGTCTGCAGAAGAGATCGCGGTGATCAAGCAGGGCGCACGCGTTGCCGATGTAGGTGGTGCTGCGATTCGTGATGCTATTGCCGTGGGTGTGCCTGAGTATGAGATCGCTCTGGCCGGTGTGCAGGCGATGGTGCGTGAGATTGCCGGTACTTATCCGCATGGCGAGTTGATGGATACCTGGGTGTGGTTCCAGTCCGGTATTAATACCGATGGTGCCCATAACCCGGTTACCAGCCGTAAAGTTGAAGCGGGTGACATCTTAAGCCTGAATACCTTCCCGATGATTGCCGGTTACTACACCGCTCTGGAACGTACCCTGTTCAGTGAGTTTGCTTCCGATCGTCACCTGGAGCTGTGGGAGATTAACTGTGAGGTGCACCGCCGTGGTCTGGAGCTGATCCGTCCGGGTGCACGCTGTAGTGATATCGCGAAAGAATTGAACGAAATATTCCTGCAACATGATGTGCTGCAATACCGTACCTTCGGCTACGGTCATTCCTTCGGTACTTTAAGCCACTACTACGGTCGCGAAGCCGGTCTGGAGTTGCGTGAAGATGTCGACACAATCATCGAACCGGGCATGGTGGTCTCTATGGAGCCAATGCTGATGCTGCCTGAAGGTCTGGCTGGCGCTGGTGGTTACCGCGAGCACGATATTCTGGTGGTCGGTGAAGAGAGTGCTGAAAACATTACCCGCTTCCCGTTCGGTCCAGAGCACAACATCGTTAAATCCTAATTACAGCTCTTATTAC
>JBALVQ010000105.1:0-16665 GCA_036960915.1 Amphritea sp. | reverse complement strand
CGGCTTAGGCAGGCTCACCACAGTGAACCTGCCTGCACCTTACAAGAATCCGATCAGGATAAAATTACAAGCCTACCTGAGCACCTACAGTACGTTTCCAGTCAGCTGAACAGCTGGAGTTAGTCTTATCGCAAAGCTCTGCCCAAAGAGGGTATGAGACATCTTTAACAGCGTTCGCAACAGTCTGCATATCTTGATCAGAGATTGGCACTTCTACCAGCTTAAAAGATGTACCCGTATCACAAGGTGTTTTACCGACGTTACAACGCCCGGCATCATTAAACAGCTCTTCTGAATAAGCCCAAATCTTATCGATCAGGCCATCAAACGCAGCCTCCAGTTTCTGTTGCTGATCTGGAGAAAACTTATTCCAGGCCTTCAGACTGATACCGTAACCGTTCAGTCCCATCTGGAAACCAAGTGGTAACACGTGAGTGGTAACCTCAGGCCAACCCGCAGAGTTAGCTGAGCTCGCTCCGGTGATAGCACATTCAACTACGCCCAACGCCAGACTCTGATGAACTTCACCGAAACCGATTGGCACAGGAATACCGCCGATGGATTCAACAAATTTAGCCAGATTCTGGTCATACACACGCACTTTCAAGCCCTTAACATCTTCAAGGCTCTTAATCGGATCATTACAGAACAGCACCTGAGGGCCGAACGGCCAAACACCCAACAGCTTAGTGTTGAAACGCTCTTGCAAGCGCTTATCAACGACCTCAGAGTAAGCATCAACCACCTTTCGGCCAGCTTTATAGTTTGGACTCAAGCCCACCAGATCCAAACCCAGCAGGGTCGGCTCATCACGAGAAACCTGGGAGAGTCGCAACGATGCAAGATCGAATAAGCCGGATTTCAGCACCCGCAGCTCTTCCACATCTTTAATACCGGTTGTATCCAGAGGCTTATAGTTAACTTCCAGTGGCAAACCGGTAGTTTCAGCTAATGTTTCAAAGAACGGCTGTTCCACATTTTTCTGAATCAAACCCGTAGCCAGAGGCTGGCCAACTACGCGCAATTTGATTGTGTCTGCAGCAATTGCGGGGGCGGCGACTACACATGTCGCTAGAAGAGCTGCTAGTAAGGACTTTCTCATGACTTGATTACTCCGTTTGTTATTTTAATCGAGTTATTGGTCACTCTATTAATCGCACGCCTGCAGTGGCGTGGCAGCCGTTCAATCATCAGTTTTATCCGGCAATAGATTCAACGCTGCGCGACTAATCTCAATTCACAGTAGCGCAAATATAATTATGAATGCAATATTTTTAATTATAAAATTACATATTTATTATTCAAAACCCTTCGCGTAGAGATAAAAAAAACCATACAAATGCCCAGATTCCGGGGTTTCTGGCAGGCAAAGCGCAAATAAGAAACAACTAAAAGTATAGACAAGGATATATCTGATGATTGGCAGCAGGACGCTGCCTCAGATGCAAAGCTAAGCTATTGAGTGCGGAGATATAGAAGTAAATAAGTATCCTGAAGCACTAAGGAACCTGCGAATAAGTCTAATGTTTTCTCTGCGGGCCATAGAACGTCCAGTACCCAGAGGGCATGCTAATGCGCGAAAGACAGTGCACCTGACGTTTATAGCCCCTGATGTTTATGACAACAGCGAGCTGGATAGACTTATTCGCGGGCTCCCAAGCACAATCCTACCTTCAGGCAGACGTTAACAGCCGCCCTTGTATGAATAGCACCGGCTATAAAATCCAGACTGTAAGATTAGGCAAATCTAACGAGCATCAACCTTTCAACTACGCATTAACGACAACAATCTATCCAGGCCACTGGACACTAAACCCAATCACCCATAGGCTGGAACCGGTTGATCGACGCACAAGGCTGGCCTGCGGGGATTACTGATCTGCCGCTATTAAAGGCCAACAATGCCTAATCAGACAAGATTAAACAGGCTGCCCCATCCCTAAATCCTGCTCGGGTCCAGATCGGCAATCAACATCGCTTTCCAGACCCCCGTCGAAACGCTATCGTAGATGGGAATATTCAGCTCCTTCTCAAGTTCCGCCGCAACCCGAGCGCCCCTCATATTGGTACAGAAGATCGCAATAGCCTCACACTTCCCTTCGGCCGCGACTTCCCGAACCATATCAGCAATTGTCTCCTCACTGTATTCAGAAAAGGAGAAATTACCCCGATCATTCAGATGACGTTCGGCAACACAGTTGTATCCCGCCTGGGCATAATTTTCTCCTGCACATCATGCAAATAAGGCGTCACCAACCCAAAACTCTTAACACCTTGCTTGTCAAACGCATCGTTCAGCGCCAGCACCGAGGTCGTCGCCTCAATACCCGTAGCCTGATGAATTGCTTTACAGATAGCGTCATCATGTTCAAACCCACGCCAGCCAGCAGCCGTGCCACTCCAAACAATCGCCTCTACACGTGCATCAGCAAGCAGCCGACTCGCCTCAACAAAGGGCTCTTCATCAAATTGTTTTAACGCACTGTTGCTAAGAGAGATTTCAGTAACGCGCAGGCGACCAAAGTGCGCCGAAACATCTGGCAGATCAGCGACAATGATAAAGAATGGTCGTTTAAGTGAGCATCTACCGTTGGTCGCAATCTGCCAGAAACTGCCGCTCAAGAGTCGGCCATAATCAGACTTTCCTATATTCACCGGTAAACACCTGGCTCAGCTTGTCTACTAACGAAAGTCCAGGTCGCTTATGTCTGTACTGATTTCGGTGAGTGGCGCTATCAAGCTCCACCCTTCACTGCTTTGCCACTCCCAAGATGCTCGCAGCTATTACAGGCATAAAGACTGCTGATTGGTAGTACGCGCTGATTAGGATTAGATGACTTCTGGAAGGACGCGCCAAATCCCGGCACTTGCAATAATATTCTGGGTAGGCCAATAACCACACTTAATTTCGGTTATCCTGAGATAGGATAGTCATACTTTAAAATAGATATGGGAAAGCTTAAATTGTCCTGAGCTGGACCCGCCCCATATTTCTGGCTAGGTTCATCATGAATATAGAAAACTGATCACCATCGATTACAGGAAGAGAAGCATATAATTCATTTCCTATCCGGATTACTGTTGTGTGCTCCTCCGATACAGCATCTCCCGGAAAGGGCTGCATACACAGCATACTCACAATGCCTAAGCACTCACCTTTCGTCAGTGTTATGGTCTTCTGGTTGTGTAGTCTTGAGCCCTTATATATAAAGATCCTGCCGTCTATCAGGACATAGAAGCAATCCGCATACTGATTTTCCTGAAACAGAATATCGCCAGGTTCCACTAAAAGTGTGTCTGAATTTTTCACTATGTGATCGATAAAAGATTTATTCAACGCTCCAAATACAGACAGGCTCTGAAAATATAAGCTGTCATACTTTTTAACAAACTCAGTATTGTCTATCTTCTTCATAGCTATGCACTTCAATTTGTATCTTTATACACCTTTAAAATTATAGAGCATCTACCGCGGCAACCTATCCGAAATCGGTTGGCTATCGCCGAAGCCTGTAAGCTTTCCATTGGCATCAATGAAGGCGGCTATTCCAGTTGTTTCTTTATGGATAACCTGCCCACCATCTTCCGTTTGTATGATTTTATTGGGGCCCCTGCCTAGTTGCACAGCCCTACCTGGCTCACTGGCACATAGCGCCAGCTCTGACTCTAGAGGTTTATATTCGATTTCGGGGGGGGGGGGGGTGGATAGACGCGAAAACAACCTAGTGACTCAGACGTGAATTTCGCCTCTGTGGCGATAGCGGCCTGGCTTTAGGGTATCTGTGCATGGCTGCTTCTGGCACAGGCTAATGGAATGGTCGCCCCTTTCTGAAACGGCATCTAAGTGCCAAAGCGGAAATACGAGTTACCACAAACCAGAAGAGGCGACCTAAATGTAAATTACGACTGTTGGCATCGATTTAGCAAGAATATATTTAAGTTACACGCGGTAGATTAGCGTGGAAAGTTGCTTCTTTAGAAGCAACTCAAGCGTAATCAGGTCCTTCCTTTCTTCACTAATATAGAACCCTGCCTGATTGGTATGGAAGCCTGTGGCGGTTCGTACTACTGGGCCCGAAAGCTGGAACAGTTGGGTCACAGAGTTAAGCTGATGGCTCCGCAGTTTGTAAAACCCTATGTGAAGACGAACAAGAATGACGCAGCGGATGCTGAAGCGATCTGCGAAGTGGTGAGCAGGCCCAATATGCACTTTGTTTCAATCAAAAACGGTGAACAGCAAGCATTACTATCCGTGCATCGAGCCCGACAAAGCTTCGCGCAAGCGTACCAGATCCGTGGGTTGTTGACTGAATATGGGATCATAATTCCGCAGGGAATTAACCACATTACTAAACTTCTGCCGGAGATACTGGTAGATGATAAGAACGAGCTTCCCGGTGTATTTCGTCGGTTGCTGCAACGCTTAGGTGAACACCTTAAGGAACTGAACCTGCAAGTAGATGAGTTGGATTTGGAGGTGGAAACTATCACGAGTTTGCTATTGTTGATTGGAATGAAGGTGAGTAGGTCATACCGGCTTTTCTAGGACCTGAAAGTTGTCACGGCCGCTGGAGGCATGGTACTGATGAGGTGGAGGAGCGCGGATTTACATCAGGGCGAAAGCCTAGCTTGAACGCCGAATATATGACCGCAACTCAGACCTATGAAGTCCATCAGAAATCAACTTGCAAAAGGGGATGGTTCATATACGACGTACATCACCTGATGAGGTACACAATGTTTACACTGCCAGTTTATGCTCAGGCGCAGCTCAAATCCAGGAGTATATAATCTTGGGCCCAGCAGGCCCCAACTCATTGCACGCATAGGCTTAAAAGCGTATTGGTTTAACCACCTGTACTAGAGGCCGCTACGGTTAAAATGATTAATTCCAGCCTGGGCACACCTCATATCCTCTTGCGGCAATCCCGAGCTGACACCAATTCCACCAATAACCTGCCCTCCAACGGTAACAGGCAAGCCACCACCAACAATACATAGCTTGCCACCTAAAGCAGTATGAATACCAAATAAGTAATTAGCATCGCCCGGTAGACAAGCCTCGTTATATTCGTGAGTTCCCTTACACGCAGAAGCTGCAGTAAATGCTTTATCCTGAGCAACAGTAATACCGTGAACCTTACCGCCATCCATTCTCTCAAAGGCGATTAGGTTACCAGACTCGTCAGTAATAGCTATACACATGGGTACTCCGATCTCTTCCGCCTTTTGCCTCGCACCACCGATAAGAATCTGTGCTTCCGACTGACTCAACCTATTAATCGATAACATTCTGCCCTACTCCTACCTTACAAATAAATAAATAAAAAAAGCGGGTCTACACGCAGACGTGCATACCCGCCAAAAGAGAACCTGAAGGCAGGTTTCTCAACAGGCCTGGGAGGCCTTAAACTCTCGTCGACGCTGGTGTAATACTGGCTCTGTATAGCCATTAGGTTGTTCACAGCCTTTAAAAACCAGATCACAGGCAGCCTGGAAGGCGATACTATTACCAAAGTCTGGTGCCATATTAAGGTATGCAGGATCACCTTTATTCTGCATATCGACCACAGCAGCCATTCGCCTTAAACTGTCCATTACCTGATCGTCAGTACAGATACCGTGCAATAACCAGTTCGCAAGGAGTTGGCTAGAGATGCGCAGAGTTGCACGGTCTTCCATCAGGCCAATATTATTGATATCCGGTACCTTGGAACAACCAATACCCTGATCAATCCAGCGCACTACATAGCCAAGAATACTCTGGGCATTGTTATCCAGCTCTGACTCTATTAGCTCCGGTTCAAGACGCTCATCGCCCAACAGCGGCGGTGTTAGTAATTGTTCAAGCGGACACTCTGCACGGTTAACCAGCCCGGCCTGACACTCGGCTACCTTAACCTGATGATAGTGAACTGCGTGCAACGTCGCTGCTGTTGGCGAGGGTACCCAGGCGCAGCTAGCCCCCACTTCAGGATCCTTCCGCTTTCTCTTAAGCATCATCTTCATCTCATCGGGCATCGGCCACATACCTTTGCCGATCTGAGCGATACCTGAAAGTCCGCAATCCAAGCCAATATCCATATTGCGGTCTTCATAGGCTGCTATCCAGGACTTAGTCTTAATGGTGTCTTTAGGGACGACTGCTCCAGCCACCATTGACGTATGAATCTCATCGCCAGTGCGATCCATAAAACCTGTATTAATAAAGAACAACCGGCTCTTAACTGCACGAATAGATTCCAACAAATTGGCAGAAGTACGTCGCTCCTCATCCATCAGACCAACTTTCAAAGTATCTTTCTCTAGCCCCAATGCCTCTTCAACACGGGTAAAAAGCTCATCAGTAAAGGCAACCTCTTGCGGACCATGCATCTTTGGTTTAACAATATAGATACTGCCATGGCGGCTGTTCCGAGAATCTTTACTCTCTGCCCGGTCATGCAGGGCACAGAGGGCTGTCACCATCGCATCCAATATCCCTTCGGGTATCTCTTTACCTTCCGCATCCAGTACCGCGTCTGTTGTCATCAAATGGCCGACATTACGGACCAACATTAAACTCCGTCCAGGCAGGTCGAAGGTATCGCCATTCGGGCTCAGATAGCTACGATCAGCAGCTAGTACCCGCTGTTCCTCTTTACCATTCTTAAAGATGGTCTCTGTAAGCGTCCCCTGCATCAGACCTAACCAGTTACGATAGACCTGAACTTTATCCTCCGCATCTACTGCTGCTACGGAGTCTTCACAATCCATGATGGTGCTCAGTGCGGACTCAAGAATCACATCTTTTACTCCGGCATCAGACAGCTTGCCAATAAACTGCTCGCGATCTATCTGCAACTCAATATGCAAACCATTGTTAACGAACAATAGGGCAAATTCATTGCTTGCTTTACGATATCCAGAAAATTGGGCAGTATTGGCTAGAGTAGTGTATTCACGATTATTCAACTTAATACTCAGTGTTTTGGATCTGCCAGATCCTATCAAAGAATATCCGGAAACATCGGCATGGGATCCTGCGGCCAAAGGCACAGCGTCATCCAGAAACTCAGTTGACCACTGGATAACTTGCTTTGCGCGGGCAGCATCAAAACCGAACTCAGCATCTGAATCCTGATCGATTGCATCGGTACTGTAGAGCGCCTCATATAGACTACCCCAACGAGCATTGGCTGCATTCAAGGCAAAACGTGCATTGTTCACAGGCACCACTAACTGAGGTCCGGCAACTTGAGCAATCTCCGGATCGATATTGGTTGTTTCAATACAGAAGCCTGCGCCTTGCGGCATTAGGTAATCAATTTCAGTCAGGAATCTCAGATATTTAGCCATATCCGGTGTCTGATCACGATGCTGGCGGTGCCACTCATCAATCTGCATCTGAATACAGTCCCGCCTAACAAGCAACGCCCTGTTCTTCGGTGCCAGATCAGCAACTATCCTGGCAAAGTGTTGCCAGAATGTACTTGCCTCAACCCCAGTGCCCGGCGCAATTTCGTCTGCAACCAGATCATATAGCGCTGATGAAATCTGCAGCCCCCCGATAACAGTCCTGGTACTCATGTTTTAAACCTCACTTTTTATTACATGACCATCCGAATACACGATAGGCTTATCAACTCTGCTGTGTAGCAGTATTTACGAGAACTGAAACAACTTTTAGACCATCATTTCAGGGGTCTGCAATATCAACTAAGCTCCTCAGGACATATGTAAGAAGCATCCTCATATCTCTAAGCCGGGAAGATATAATCCGACGTTATTTCGCTGTACTTACTACTCTGCGAATACTGCCTGATTAGTTCCTTGGCACTCTGATGGGGCTCAGCACTCATTTCACCTGAGTGCAGCTGCAACAGGGACTGGTATGCCGCCTTAACCGCTTCTTCATAGGGATGGTGTCCGTTGAGGAAAATCCGGACATTTTTCTTTGCCATCTCTTCTCTAGTACCCAGGTCAACATCACCATAACTAATCAACATAATAGGCAGGTCGGTAGTCTCAGCAATCAGCGCTAATTTATCTTTTTCAGATAGCTCGAAAATGCATATTCCATCAATTCCTATAGCGCTATACGCCTTTACGCGGGTTACCAGTTCATCCAATGACTGACTCTCCAGGGCATGAGTACGTGCGAAAATGGAAAAATGGGAATCTTTGCGGGCTTTAACCGCGGCCTTGAGTTTAGTTTTAGCTTCCTCGATGGAAATTAAACTCAGCGCCGGTTCTTTAAAGGGGCGGGGCAGTATTGTGTCTTCAATCGTAACAGCTGCGGCGCCGGCATATTCCAGCTCTTCAACAGCTCGCATCACGTTTATGGAATTACCGTAACCATTATCACCATCGATAATTATCGGCAGATCAGAGGCAGTACAAACACGTTTAGCCTGATTGGCCAGTTCGTTCAGGGTTAGCAGTGTAATATCAGGAACACCTAATGACATCAGCGATGTGACAGAGCCCCCGAGAATACCCACTTTGAATCCGATACTTTCAGCCATTCGTGATGATAGAGGATCAAAGACCGAGGCACAGCTCATGCATTGCTCAGTTTCCAGTAGCTCTCTCATTCGTCTTCTAGCGATATTATTCATTACGTTATACCAAATATACTGTTACTAACTGTTGTGCTGCGTACGACGTCTTGCGTAAAAAGAACACCCCCTCCCTATACGAGGGGGTGTTGGTGCTACTAGCCGTGAGCAGTAGCGATAAGATGTACCTTAAGTAATTTGAAGCTTCGGCAATACGAGGCTTAGGTTGATCCTGTGGTCACAGTATTAACGGTAAATATTCGCCTTACCCAAGATACGATCTTGATTACAGGTTAATAAAGCTGACCTTGCCCTGTTCCTCTGCCAGCTGTGCTGCCGCAGAGGCAACCGCCAGATCCTGTAGACCAACGCCCGTACCATCAAACAGGGTGATCTCTTCATCCGAACCTCGTCCAGGATGTGCGCCATTGATGACATCACCAATCGGGACTATGTCATCTGCCTTAATGACACCTGATGCGATAGCATGCTGGGCTTCACCGATGCTGACAGACTGCGCTACCTCGTCAGTAAACACCGTTGCCGCCGCCAGCAGAGCAGGAGCGACTTCCTGCTTGCCTTTGGTATCCGTACCCATACAGGCGATGTGCGTGCCGGGCTTGATCCACTCTTTCATCATGAGTGGTTTAAAAGCGGAGGTAATCGTAATAATGACATCAGCTTCTGCACCCAGTTGCTCTCGACTCACCGCTTCGAACGGTAGGCCCAACTCCTCACAGACCTCAGCAAGTCTTGACAAATTTTCCGGACGTAGATTCCAGGCAACAACTTTCTCGAAGTCACGCTGCTCGACTGCCGCACGCAGCTGGAAAGTTGATTGATGGCCTGCACCAACCATGCCCAGCACTTTGGCATCCTTGCGGGCCAAATGGGCAATAGAGACGGCGGAAGACGCCGCAGTACGTACTGCAGTCAGGTAGTTTCCGCCAACAAGCGACTTCAGCATACCTGTGTCCGGGTCAAATAAAGCAACTGTGGACTGATGGTTGGTCAGGTTCTTATCGACATTACCCGGCCAGTAACCACCGGATTTCACGCCCAGTGACATACCTGCACGATCAAAACCAGACTTGAAACCATAGAGAGCATCGGCATGGCCGATAGCTTCACGCACCACAGGGAAATTGTAGGCATCCCCTCTGGCCATCGCGGCAAACACATTCTCTACTGCTGTGAAGGCCTCTGTGCGACCAAAGATCTCCTCGCACACGGCTTCAGAAACGATCGATACGCCTTGATCAGTGGAAGATTCGTTACACGGCATAACCATATACTTCTCCTTTAAGGTTTGCTGAACCAGCCCGGTCTGACTGCTACCGGGATGGCCTGAATAAGCTTGATTAGAACGCTTTACCGCGCGCTGAAACCGGCCACAGGGTTTCTACCTTGCCGTTACGAACACCAACGTAGTAGTCGTGTACGTTACAGGTTGGATCACAGTGACCAGGAACAAGCTTCAGCTTATCGTTAACTTTCAGTACGCCGTTCGGATCGGTAATTACACCATGCTCATCAGAGCATTTAATGTATTCCACATCGTCACGACCAAAGATGTAAGGCAGGCCGCTGTCTACCGATTGTGCCTTGAGGCCTGCGTCACAGATCGCTTTGTCGGCTTTGGAGTGACTCATGATAGTGGTCAGGATGAACAACGAGTTTTCAAACTCGGAGATCCGCTCACCGCTTTCGTCGTGAATAGTCTGATAGTCAGCATCCATGAACGCGTAAGAGCCGCACTGCAGTTCGTTGAATACGCCAGAATTGCCTTCAAAGTAGTAAGAACCGGTGCCGCCGCCGCCTACGATGTCGCACTCCAGACCTTTCTCTTTAAGCATTTCAATCGAACGGGCAACCATTTCAACCGCGATGTCGATCTTCTCTTTACGCTCGTTGTAGTTCTGCATGTGCTGCATTGCGCCCTGGTACGCCTGAATACCGGCAAACTTCAATCCAGGTGCTGCTTCGATCGCCTTGGCAATATCAACAACCGGCTGACCCGCCTGAACACCACAGCGACCGGCACCGCAATCGATTTCTACCAGACATTCAATTTGCGTGTCGTGCTTTTGCACAGCAGCAGACAATTCAGCAATGTTCTCAATATCGTCAACGCAGCAGATGGTGCGTGCGCCGAGCTTCGGCATGCGTGCCAGACGATCGATTTTTGCCGGATCACGTACCTGGTTGGATACCAATACGTCTTTGATGCCTCCACGGGCAAAGACTTCTGCTTCTGACACTTTCTGGCAGCAGACGCCACAACTATCACCCAGCTCTTCCTGCAGCAATGCGATGTCTACGGATTTATGCATCTTGCCGTGGACACGGTGACGTACACCCATCTCTTTGGCGTACTGGCCCATAGTGCGTATGTTCTTTTCCAGCGCGTCGAGATCGACAATCAAGCAAGGGGTCTGAATATCGGCTTCGGCCATACCAGGTACAGCCGGTACATCGTAACCAACTTCCAACTTTTCAGGACTGTTCAATGTAGTCATTTTTTTGTTCTCCTGTCAGATATTTTTATTTGTTGTTGAGCCACGGAAGTTTGTCGAGATCGACATTGCCACCGGTGATAATTACCCCGACGCGCTTGCCTTTAAAGACTTCAGGGTTTTTCAGGATGGTCGCCAGCGGTACTGCACTGCTTGGCTCCATAACGATCTTCATGCGCTTCCAGATCAGCTTCATCGCATCGATAATTTCATCCTCAGTTGCGGTGAGAATATCGGTGACATGGTTGCTGACGAAATGCCAGGTCAGGTCTTTAAGCGGAACTTTTAGTCCATCGGCAACGGTGTCTGGTGCGTCGTCTGCGATGATGTGACCGGCACGGAAAGAGCGTGCGGCATCGTCAGCATTGAGCGGCTCTGCGGCATAGATTTTTACATCTGGAGCAATATTGGAGATGGTCAGGCAGGTACCTGAAATCATTCCACCACCGCCGATCGGCGCAATTATCGCATCCAGGTTTTCAACTTGGCTGAGCAGCTCTTTAGAGCAGGTCGCCTGACCGGCAATAACCCGTGGGTCGTTGTAGGGATGCACAAAATCAGCGCCGGATTCAGCTACCACCTCAGCAAATACCGCTTCGCGGGAACTGGTAGATGGTTCACATTCAACGATTGTGCCGCCGTAGCCAATTACCGCATCTTTTTTAGCTTGTGGTGCAGTGCGGGGCATAACCACCGTTACCGGGATGCCGCGCTGGCCCGCCGCATAAGACAGAGACAGCGCGTGGTTGCCGGAAGAGTGAGTAGCAACACCTATGGCTGCTTCCTCGTCGCTCAAACCGAATACCGCATTAGATGCACCACGCACCTTAAAAGCACCGGCCTTTTGCAGGTTCTCACACTTGAAAAACAGCTCTGCACCGGTCAGCTCATTTAGAAAGCGAGACGTGAGTACTGGTGTTTCATGGATGTATGGCTTGATCCGCTCATGGGCGATCAATACATCTTCGTAGGTCGGAATCGTCATGTTCGGTTCGTTTGAACTGCTCATGGAATACCTCACAATATAATTTGATGAATAGCCGGTTATCAGGCTGTAGCTTTGTTCGCTGTCTTGCGGAAATATTCCTGCGCTGCCGCTACGCCGGAACCGAGCTGAATCGGATAATTCAGATCAGCCATTGCCATCTCGATGGTGGCCAGTCCAGAAAGCACCATTACATCGGTCAACGAACCCAGGTGACCGATACGGAATGCCTTTCCGTTCATCTCGCCCAGGCCGATGCCGAAGGACACCCCGTAGGCACTAAACGCGTGCTCAGTCAGCTGATTACTGTCAAAACCCTCAGGTACGTAGATGGCGCTTACGGTATCGGAGCACAGCTCTGGTGAATTGGCACACAGCTTCAAACCCCAGGCATCAACGGCTTTACGCACACCTTCCGCCAGACGGAAGTGACGGGCATAAACGTTTTCCAGACCTTCATCGAACAACATTTCTAAACTTTCTTTCAGGCCGTAGATCAGCTGCAGTGGCGGGGTATAAGGGAAACCGCCATTGCTGTTAGCCGACATCATGTCGCGGAAGTCAAAGAAGGTGCGTGGCAGTTTTGCTGTTTCCATCGCACCCAAAGCCTTCTGGCTGGCGGCAAGGATTGCCATACCGGTCGTCAGCATGAAACCTTTTTGTGAGCCGGAGATTGCGATATCAACACCCCAGGCATCCATTTCAAACGGCATGGAAGCCAGCGAGCTTACACAGTCAACAAACAACATGGCCGGGTGGCTGGCAGAGTCCATCGCACCACGAACCGCGGCGATATCACTACGTACACCGGTTGCAGTTTCGTTATGGGTAACCAGAACCGCTTTAATCTGTTTTGCGTTATCTGCGCTCAGTCGGGCTTCAAACTGCTCCGCCGGTGCACCGCTACCCCAAGGGCATTCAATAATCTCAACTTCCAGCCCATGACGCTGGCAAAGATCGATCCAGCGATGCGAGAACATCCCGTAGCGGGCGATTAATACCTTGTCGCCTGGCGATAAAGTGTTGCAAATAGCTGCTTCCCAGCCGCCTGTTCCCGTAGATGGGAAGGTGATGATTTCGCCGCTATCGGTACCAAAAACACGTTTACAGTCCTGTAATACCGGAGCAAGGGTTTCCACAAAATCCGGGGAGCGGTGATCGCGGGACTGCATATGCATAGCGTTTAGCAAGCGATCTGGGATATTGGTAGGGCCTGGTATAAAAACCGGATTTTGATCAGACATGTGGATCTACTCCGTAAAGTTAAGAAATAAGTCTATTTAACTCGCTGATTTTTTATTGTCTGATAAAAGACTATCAGCTACATGCTTACCAGTTTAGAAATACAGATAGATTTTCGCAATGCGCAACGATTTCACATAGTGGGATATATGTTTATTTAAATTCTCATACCACTTTAACTTATTGATATTGTTATATTTGTATATTTTTATTGAAATAATTTTAAATTCATAATTATAATTATGTAATTATACATTACACATATTATGGTCTTTAAAGTAGAGTTAGGTACAATTTCCATGAATAATTCAAAACCGGAATCGCGTATTCAGGTGATCGATCGTGCAGCTCTAATACTCGATGCAATCTCCCGCTACACGAAGCCAGTGAAGTTGAAAGCCTTAAGTGCTGATACCGACCTACACCCCTCGACGGCACATCGAATCCTGCATTCATTAATTGATAATCGATTTGTCGATCGTGATGCCGCCGGTGAATATCGACTCGGACAACGATTACGACAACAGGGTAATCACCTTCATACAGATATGGATCTGCGAGCCGTAGCACTCCCTTATATGGAGAAACTACGTGATAAGTTAGGAGAGACTATCAACCTTACAATTCGTGAAGGTGATGTAGTGATTTACTTCGAAAAAGTCACCCCTAATCGTATGATGCATGTTCAGCAGATAGTCGGCAGCAGAGCACCGCTGCATGTAACCGCAGTGGGTAAACTAATGCTAGGCAAAGGTGGGAGAGAAGAGATTAGAGGCTACGTGCAACGTACAAATTTACCCGCCTATACGCACAACACATTATCTTCCCAGTCAGCACTAACTGAGGAATGCCTGACCAGTGTTCAGCGGGGCTATGCTCTGGACAATGAAGAAGCCGAAATCGATGTCGGCTGTATTGGCGTACTCTTGTATGACAGAACCGGGAGCATTACTGCCGGGCTCTCCCTTTCAGCCCCCATTGATCGTCGCAAAAACTACTGGATTAAGGACTTGATTGAAGCGGGAAATGAAATTTCTTCAAAGCTATGATAAACGCCTGGTTTATGATTTATTTGAGAATAAATTGACTAATATTGGGATGTCCACAGTACCCATTTATTAGGTTTATTTCATTCCGGATACAGCAGCTTTGAGTTGAGTACCCGGGGGGGGGGGCTGTCGCAAAGTTTTAAGAAAGACGAAATCAGCCGTTCCACAGACATACTTAGGAAACTGTGAATAAGTCCCTGTTGTGCAAGAATATCCCGCATTGCATCAGCCAGGATCGTTCCTATGGATTCAGGATGCACTCATCTTTCGACATGAACAAACCATTTAGACGGATTAGCTTGGCACTCAGATTAATCCTGATTTAGAAATAACCAGACCAACTCCTATAGATAACTACATTGCACCAAACGTCGTGTCTCCTAAGTGGCGAAAGCTGACCAAACAGCTGTCATAGGATGTTAGTCGCTTTGTGCCAATTGCAGACGATTCATGAATAGAAAAAGCGTCTATTAAAGACTAGTCGATTCAAATTTCGAATAACTAACATCGAAAAATGCGTTTGTTGCGCCTCGTAATAGACTTCAGACTCCAACATTACTGAACCCGACACAGGAACAATAAATGATAGAGTTAATAGCTAAACCGGATATTTCTGAGTCAAGACTGCGTGAAATGTATCGCTACCGGTTAGATCGAATTCGGCTCGCTATGCAGCAACACAATATATCCCTCTGTGTTCTGACCAGCCCTGTCAGTCTGCGCTATGCGGTTAACTTTGATGAATACCTGATGTTTCAATCCCATATCCCAACCGCTGCTTTGTTTATACCAGCCTCGGGACCAGTCACCCTGTTTGGAGCCAGTCAGCGACACCATGCAAATGTTGACTGCTACCTGCCTTCCCACTTTGCCACACCTTTTGATGGCGGACTGGATCTAACACAACATTGTCAAAAGGTAGTTGCTGATATTGAACACTATATTCAGGAATACCAGCTCACAGAGCCCGATAGCAGAATTGCTCTGGAGAGGATGTCGCCTCTGATAAGTCAGGCGTTAGCCAACAAAGGCTATAACTTGGTGGATGGTGAAGCGCTGGTTGAATATGCCAAACTTATCAAAAGTGATACCGAGCTGGACTGTATTCGTTACTCTGTTGCGGTTGCTGAATATGGCATTCAGTTAATGCATCAATCTCTGCAACCCGGAATTACAGAAAACCAGCTCTGGTCAGTTATCCATCAGGTAAACATTGCCCACGGCGGTGACTGGATAGAAGGTAAAATGTTAGCTTCAGGCCAACGTACGAACCCTTGGCTGCAGGAAGCCAGTAGCCGAGTCATTCGTACCGGTGACATGGTAGCTTTCGATACGGACATGGTAGGCCCATTCGGTTACCTCGCAGATATATCCCGAAGCTGGATCTGCGAAGGTGGCCGGGGTACAAAAGCCCAGCGGGATGCTTACCGCCATGCCTACGACGAGATCCACTACAATATGGAACTGTTACGCCCCGGCGTCAGCTTTGCTGAACTCTCCGGTAAAGCTTACCCCAGAGATGAACAATATCAGAAACAACGTTATGTCTGTGCTTTTCACGGAGCGGGAATGTGCGATGAATACCCCAAGATATATTACGCAGAGGACTGGCAGGATAACGGATTTGCAGGTGAATTAGAGGAGAATATGGTGATCTGTGTCGAAAGCTATTCCGGTGCAACAGCCGGTCTCGATGGCGTTAAGCTGGAGGAGATGGTACGCATAACTAGCAACGGCTATGAAAAGCTATCCACTTACCCTTACGAACAGGAGCTGCTATTGAATTGATATACCCGCCAACACTGGAAGCCCGTAATCGCGGGCTTTTTCGTATCCAGTGAGCAGTTATACCGGTGTAGGCTCATCAGCATCACCGGCAAGATAGCGGCGACGGGTGCCTTCCTTCTGATACCGATTAAACTCACCATCCTTCATCGCAGCCTCCTGATCCAGTCGCAGGCCATAACAACAGATACCCAGCCCGCCCTCTTCCTGCAGTGCCTGAATCCGTGCTTGCCCCGCTTGTTTCTTGTTTACCTGGTGAGGCTGAAAAAAGTCCATATCCCTTGGCGTAACGGATTTTCCTGTCGCAATAAACCCATTCGAGACGGCGTTGGTGCATGGATACCCCGTTAAAGCGTTCTGACTTAGAATGAGGCCTCCCAACGCCCGGTAGCCCTAAATGCCCAACAAACACAATGCTGCTCGTCGGCACCACATCCCTAAGATGAAATTCAAAGTAACGAACTGGGCAGAGTATGAGGCGGGGCTTCGTCGACGCGGCAGTCTCACTTTATGGGTAACTGATGAGGCCATTGCCAACTGGCAGGCGG
>JBALVQ010000104.1:3359-16852 GCA_036960915.1 Amphritea sp. | reverse complement strand
GTAGAGGGCTGGTTTGTATGCCCCGTGAAACGCTCAGCGTGGCCCACGAAGTGTTCAGCGTGGCCCACGAAGTGTTTTGGCCATTGGCCATTGGGTAGAGCGGAACCTGTGGGAGCGGCGCCTCGCCGCGAATGACCTCCTAATCGGCGCGAGGCGCACCTCCCACAAGATTCACCAGCACCAAAAGGCTGTGCACCATAGATGTGGAGCCCCAGGTGGCGCCCTACAATATTTAATATTGCCTTGGGGTTGGATCTGCCTGAGAAAAAGATACCAATCAGAAGATTTAAGAGGCGCTCCCCGGTAATCAACGATGAACCATCGTCGTTCTTGCACGTCCATGTGCTCACGACATACCGTACATCCTGTACATAAAAAAGCCTCTGCCCGAGTACTCCGGCAGAGGCTATTGGCAATGACAGGCTACTCTCTGTTCAACAGAAAATAAGCAATCGCATCTCGATCCTGAGGAGTCATGAAAGCGGTGCCATCACGGACCACCTCTCCCATCGCTCCACCGAACACATCGCCATCGGGCTTAAGGCCTGTTTTCAGGGCATAGGCCAGATCACTGCTGGTCCAGCCTGCATCCTGCAAAGCCCCGGCACTGATTGCAGGCACAGAGCTGCCATCCAGCAGGTTCTCGGCCCCCTGCAACGCCCGATCATCATCCAGCCCGCCCAGCAGGTTCCGGGGGGTATGACAGGCACCACAGTGACTGGCACTTTCCACCAGATACGCACCACGATTGTAGCGTTCATCATCACTGCGCAGCGCTATAGCGCTCTGCGGCTTAAAGAACAGCCCCTGCCATAACGTCAGGCCCTCGCGCACATTGTACGGAAAGCCTAATTGGTGCTCGGCACCAGCCTCGGTAACCGCAGGTACCGTCTGAAATGCCGCCCACAGGTCCGCAATATCCTGATCCGATAGCTTGCTGTAAAAGCTATAGGGAAAGGCCGGATAGTATGGCTGTCCCTGGGGTGACACCCCCTGGCGCAAGGCACGGGCAAAATCATCCAGACTCCAGCTGCCAATACCCTGCGCCTTATCCGTAGTGAGATTAGGGGCATGGAAAGTACCAAAAGGCGTCGTCAAGGGAGGACCTCCCGCCAGCGGACGGCCCCCCTCTTCTATCCGTGTATGGCAGGCAATGCAGCCTGAGACTCTTGCCAGATAGGCGCCACGCGCAACATCCCCGGCCTGGCTTTCCAGCTTTATTGTCCCAACATTGGCTGACAACTGGAAAGTCGACCAGCCGGAGATCAGCAACACGCCGAGCAGCGTTGATCCAATCAGCAGTCGCTTCATAAGGACTCCTACTTATCTTCCAGGCGATAGCGCGTATGACAGGATGAACAGTTATCCGTCAGCATTTTAAACACCCTATCAGCGGGCATCTGGGCATAATGTTCAGGGGAGTCCATCATCTCAGACATACCGCCCATCATACTCTCACTGCCGGCCGCACTGTTGCCCATCATTTGGCCGCCCATCATTGAACTAGAGCCCATCATAGAATCGGTACCCATCATTGAGCCCTCTCCCATATGGCCCTGGCCAACGGCTGATTGGTTATCCGCTGCATCATGCAATCCCTGGCTGATCACCTGCAAGCGCTTTGCCAACAGGTCAAACCGATCCCATTCCTGCCAGATCTCTGACTTGGCTTCAGAAGGCTTGTGCAAACTGCCCTGGGGAAATAAAGAGGTCATCTTTTCACCCGCAGAATCACGAATAACCAGTGCCGCCTGACGAACGGCTTCAGGATCATAAGCGACATCGCCTTTGAATATTGCTTTCAGTGATTTCATGGCATCCTTCATGCTGTCCATCAGATCCATACGCTCTTTAACCACGCCACTGGCTCCGCCATGAGCCACAGCAAGCGGGGCCGCGACAGTAACCAGAACAGACAGCGCAACTGCCAATACAGTGTTTGTTTTCATTCTTGATAACTCCAGATATTGAATAAGAGACCGCATCAATTCATGCGATTAAAAGGCTGTTAACTAATCAGGAGTTATACCGTGGAGGCGGAGTATCCAGAGTAAATTCAGCAGAAATAAAGCCGTTGAAAGGCTCTGCATAAGGAAGAGAATCGGACCGACTGGCAATCGGTATTAGGGCAACTGGCGGAAACAATATATGGCCAGGATGACAGTCTGACGTGTGTTGCAGATCGGCACTGTGCTCATGGGGAGCAACCATCTCGACCAGGCGCCCATCAGCGTCAGTCTCATTGTCATGCTGATGTCCATGGCTATGCGACAGCTGGCCAGCAGTGTGACCCGCTTGCTCCGCATCCAGCACGATTGCATGAACCTGTAATGGTTGAAGCTGAATAATGAACACCAGGCCCAGTACCAGCAGAAGTTTTTTCATAGCCGTCTCAGATATCAGAATTACAGCATTGTAGCCCTCTGAAACAACCGGATCAATGGCAGTCTGGCTGCCATATTGACAGACCGCAAAGCAAAAAAAGCGACACCGATGTCCCTTTGAAAATGTTATTTTTCAAAAAAAGCACATTAGTTATCGATTGATATACCCCTTTTCTGTTTTGCTAATTGCATCCTTGCCACTGTTAAGGTTTTATATAAAGCGATTTTATGTGTTTCTAATGCTGTCGTTAAAATCAGCCACTCGTACTAAGGAAACTGAGATGAGAAAAATAATAATAACTTCTCTTGCTCTACTGCTGCTCTGTTCAACCCATGCATCGGCGATGTCTGTCACTTTCATCAACCCCGGCAAACAGGGCGAAAGATTCTGGGATATGGTGACCGAAACCATGCAGGCTTCTGCCGATGATCTGGACATCACCCTGGAGGTGATCTACGCCCAGCGTAATCGGGTTAAGATGCGCAAACTGGGGCTAGCCGTTACACAACGCACAACGTTGCCTGACTACCTGGTACTGGTGAATGAAGAGCAGGCTGCTGAGGATATCCTCGTTGCAGCCGATAGCGCCGGGATTAAAACCCTGATGCTGCTGAATGACTTTCTACCTGAACAACGGCACAGAATAGGTCAGCCTGGGGGGAAATACCCTCATCTGCTGGGCGCCATCACACCGGATAACTTCAGTGCCGGTGCACGCATGATGAAAGCCCTGAAGAACTGCGCTGAAAACAACCAACGTGCAGACAGTTATCATGTGCTGGCACTTGGTGGCGATACACGCACTCCGGCGTCTATTGACCGCAATAACGGCGCCTTATCCGTACTGGAAAAGGATCGCAAACTCATCCTTGACCGCTTCCTGTTCGCCAACTGGAATAAACAGGAGGCAAAAGACCTGACCATACGCTACCTGAAATGGGCAGAACGAAACCAGATAGCCCCCGCGGTGATTTGGGCGGCTAATGATCCCATTGCCGCAGGCGCCATTGAGGCACTGCGGGAATTTAATCTGCAGCCAGGCAAAGATCTCTGTCTGGTTGGCCTGAACTGGTCGACAGAGGGCTTACAGATGGTCCGTGATGGTGAACTGGTGTTAACAGATGGCGGCCACTTTCTGGCAGGTGCCTGGTCAATGGTACTGCTGAATGATCATTATCAACGCAGCCTCACGGGTATCACTGAGCCGATTGGCCATGTGCCATTCAATATGCAAAGCATCGACAAGACGCTAATCAAACAATACACCCACAAACTGGGCGATGAGGATTGGAGCAAAATCGACTTCCGCAGCTTCTCACTAGTAAGCTCACCCAGCTACAGGGATTATGATTTTTCATTAGCAGCAGTATTTAACAATATCAGAGACTGATTCATGCACTTACGTTCAGTTGTACGTTCGGTGCAATTCAAGTTTCTACTCATACTTCTGCCGACAATGCTGCTGGCACTGCTTATCTCATACACCTATGCCGTTCACAGCGCCAACATGAAATTTAATCAGGAACTGGAGCTGAAACGTAATAGCCTGAAAATCTATCCAAGTGTGTTCGCCGAACCGGTGTGGAACTTCAAAACCATGACGATACAGTCACTGCAGCAATCCATGTTGCTGGATCCCAATATTGTACTGGTAGAAGTCTTCGATGAAAGTAACAATCTGCTGCACCGTGAGCACGGAAACCCGGAACAGGAAAGTGAAATAGCGTTTGAGTTTGAAGCGCCCATCATTTATCAAAATGCCCATATCAGGCAAACCGCAGGTACGTTAAGGGTTGTCGTCAGTAATGCCAGCCTTGTAGCTGACAAAAATAGGCACTTCCAGGATATGCTGTTCTTACTGGGACTGGTTGTATTGGCGCTCTCTACCAGTGTCGCCATCATTCAGTTCCGTATTTTTGGCGGCCCGATCAAACAACTCCATCACGCCATCCGCTCCAGTAAGAATAAAGCCACCTTTACCAAAGTTACCCAGGCGCCAAATAATGAGCTCGGCGATATCATCAATGCATTCAATGAGATGCAGGAAGAAATACAGCTCAAACACCAGGATCTTGAAAACAGTGAAAAACGCTTTCGTACCCTCTATCACGCAACTCCAGCGCTTTTATTTACCTTAAGTCGTGACGGTATCATTATCGATGCCAGTCAATATTTTCTCTCCTATCTCGGTTACCGGCCAGAGCATGTCATCGGTAAAAAAATCAGTAACCTATTTGATCTATCCAGCGCTGCGGGAGAGCAACTCCCAGGGAAGATCTGGACGGAGGGGAAACTTCATAAGTACCCTCTGACTATCATGAGCGGCCGCGGCGAAGTGCTAAATATGCAGCTGGATGTGGAGTTGCCATCATCCTCCCAGGAACAGGGAGCCCTGGCAGTCATGACCGATGTCACCTTACTCAAGCAGGCACATCGCGAAATCGCTCACCAGGCGAAAACTGACAACCTGTCAGGACAGCCAAACCGGTTTCACTTTCAGCAACAGCTCAGCTCCGATATTAATAGCCTCGAAGTTCCCGAGGCCCCTGATGGCCAACTGGCAGTCATGTTTCTCGATCTTGACCGATTTAAATCCATAAATGATACCTTTGGCCACCGTATCGGAGATCAATTGATACGCGTGGCGGGACAACGCATAGCCGCCTGTATTCGTCCTGGCGACATGCTTGCCCGACTGGGCGGTGACGAATTTGCGATTACCCTGAGAGATGCATCCCATGACGCCTGTAAAGTGGTTGCCGAGCGTATCCTCACGGCCATTGATAACGTATTTCACCTGGCTGACAGCGAGATCTTCGTTTCCGGATCTATCGGTATTGCGCTCTACCCCGCTGATGCAAACACCCCCGACGCTCTGTTGCAGCTGGCAGATATAGCCATGTATCGTGCTAAAGATAACGGCGGTGGCTACTCATTTTATATACCGGAAAAAGAAGAATTGGCACAACATCGCCTGGCAGTCGAAAAACAGCTGCGCAACTGCCTGGTAGACGACTCCCTGGTATTGCACTACCAACCGATTATCAACCTGGCCAACGGTACTATTTGCGGTGCAGAAGCCCTGCTACGGCTGAAAGCAGCGGACGGCTCACTCATCTATCCCGATCAGTTTATTTCCTTGGCCGAGGAAACCGGATTGATCATTCCCATCGGGCACTGGTGTATAAAGCAAGCCTGCAAGCAATTGGCCCAGTGGCAACACTCGCTTTCAGCTGATTTTTACCTGTCGGCTAATCTCTCGCCTAGACAGCTACAATCAACGCAATTTCTTCCCAAACTGAAGCAGGCACTGGTTGACCACAATATCGCCCCTGAAACCCTTGTCTTAGAGATTACAGAAAGCTTGTTGATGCATGATAACCACAACAATCAACGCATTATTCAGGAGATTGATAACACCGGCTGTCAGATCGCCATTGATGACTTTGGCACCGGCTATTCAGCCCTCAGTTATCTAATGAGCTTCCCGGTGGATATTCTTAAAATCGACCGTTCGTTCATCCATAACTGCGTCGAGGATGAAACCAGTCGCAGTCTGGTAAACGCGATACTGAACCTCAGCGAAAGCCTCAAGCTGCGGGTTATTACCGAAGGGATAGAAAACGTAGAACAGCTCAAACTGATTCAACAGGCAGGCAGTGAGGCCGCACAAGGTTACTTTTTCTCGCGGCCAATCCCAGCTGAAGAGCTGACGAAAAACTGGCACCAACTGCAACAGAGTACCGCCCAGAAATGCATCCTGGAATTGCCCCATGAAGACTCTGCGCATATGCCGGCTCAAACCAGGAAGACTACCGCCAGCAAACCCGAAATGCTCAACACAATGGTATAGGGCAAGGCCATGATCACCATGCGCATATAGGACAGCCGTACCAGCGGTGCAACCACCGATGTCAGCAAGAATAGAAACGCCGCCTGTCCGTTTGGTGTGGCAACGCTAGGCAGATTGGTACCGGTATTGATGGCAATAGCCAGGGTATCGAAATGCTCGCGGTTGATCTGCCCGGTTTTAAACGCATCGGCCACTTCGTTGATATACACCGTCGCGACAAACACATTATCACTGATTACCGACAGCAGCCCGTTAGCAATAAAAAACAGTGCCGGCTGGGTGCTAAGCTCCTGGGCTAAAGCCCATTGAATAACCGGCGTAAACAGATGCTGGTCATGGATAACTGAAACAATCGAGAAAAACACCACCAGCAGCGCTGTAAACGGCAGAGCTTCTTCAAAAGCACGACCAATTTGATGCTCCTCCACAATGCCATTGAAGCTGGTCACCAGAATAATCACCGTCAGGCCGATAATACCGACTTCAGCCAGATGGAACGCCAGTGCCAATACCAGGAAGACGGCGACTGCAAATTGCACATACAAGGCCGCCCAGCCACGCCAGCTGCGCTTCTTCTGCTCGGCAGTGTCGAACTCTTTAAGCGTATTAAATACATTCACGGGAATTTGTGTTCCGTAGCCAAACCAGCCGGTTTTCTCCAACAGCACCACGGTCAGCAGGCCACACACCAGTACGGGCATGGAAACCGGTGCTACATTGATGAAAAATTCAATGAAGTCCCAGCCCACTTTCTCAGCGATCAGCAGGTTCTGCGGCTCCCCCACCAGCGTACTGACACCACCCAACGCCGTGCCCACGGCACCATGCATTAGCAAACTGCGCAGGAATGCCCGAAACGCTTCCAACTCGATATGGTGCTCTTCTTTTAGATGATCATCATTAGAGTGATCATGGTCTTCATGAGGTTGACGGCCTGAAGCGACACGGTGATAAACCGTATAGAAGCCGACCGTAGCACTGATAAGCACCGCCGTGACAGTCAGGGCATCCAGAAACGCTTACAGCAAGGCCCCCATAAACGAGAACAGCAGCGACAGCAGTACCTTGTTGCGCACGTGCAGCAGCAGCTTGGTAAACATGAACAGCAGCATATCCTTCATGAAATAGATACCGGCTACCATAAACATCAGCAGTAAAATGACCGGCAGATTAGCAGCCACCTCATGATAGATATGCAACGGTTCAGTTAGATGAATAGCGACCGCTTCGATCGCCAGTAAACCACCAGGCTGCAGCGGGTAGCACTTTAGCGCCATCGCCAGGGTAAAAATAAATTCAAAGATCAACAGCCAACCGGTAATCACCGGACCTGCGGTCAGCATCATAATCGGATTGAGAAGCAGAAAAGTAACGATGCTCAGCTTGTACCAATAAGGTGAGTTACCAAGAAAGTTGGCGGTGAGTGCTTGTACTAAAGGGTGTGAGCCTTTCATTGTTTCTTCCATACACTATGAATTCGGCAACAGAAGAGTATAAAAACTATTGCGCTTAACTATTCGATGCAGAATTAATCGGCACACTGTAAGGGATTCAAGCGTTTCAAGCCAGCATTGCGCTCGCCGAAACCATAGCCATGTCAGGATAGCCTCTACACTAGGGCTCAAACAACAAACACATATAGTTAGCTAAAAACTATTAATGTATTTTATTTAATTAATTTCTATAATTAATCAAAATTAGTCACAATTACTTCAACGCAATCAAACACCGATTCCAGGGAGAAGCATCCATGCTGACTAACCGCGAAGGCCAGAAAGTTCCACAGGTCACTTTTCACACTCAACAGAACAATCAATGGATCGATATCACCACCGATGAGCTGTTTACCGGCAAGAAAGTGATTCTGTTTGCCCTGCCCGGTGCATTTACCCCCACCTGCTCAACAACCCACCTGCCGCGCTTTAACGAGCTGGCACCGGTGTTTGCCAAAGAAGGGATCGACAGCATTATCTGTCTGTCTGTTAACGACACCTTTGTCATGAATGCATGGCAGGCAGATCAGGACGCAGACAACATAACCTTTATCCCCGATGGCAATGGTGATTTTTGCCGTGGCATGGAGATGCTGGTCGATAAGGTTGAGCTGGGCTTTGGCGGACGCTCCTGGAGGTATTCGATGCTAGTCGTCGATGGAGTAATCGAGAAGCAGTTTATCGAGCCAGACCTGCCGGGCGACCCGTTCAAGGTATCTGATGCCGATACCCTGCTGAATTACATCAATCCGCAGGCCGAGCAGCCGAAACGAGTTACTGTGCTGACTAAGCCGGGCTGCCCGCACTGCAGCCGGGCAAAAGCCGTACTGCAGGCGAACGGCTACAACTATGAAGGGATCGAATTGGGAAGCAATGGCGTCAGCTACAGTTCTCTGGCAGCAATCAGTGGTCAGGGTACTACACCGCAGATTTTCATCGATGGAGCACATATTGGCGGGGCCGATGAGTTGGAAAACTGGCTTTCGCGCTAACGGACATTGATAAACAACGGTGCCTGCCGGTGTTTATCAGGTACTAACCACTAAAAACTAAAATTAAAACTAAAACTTTCCCCCGACATCTGTCCAGAAAAGCGCGTATACGCTCAACTGGCCAAGCGGCTCTAGCGCCATAAACTTAGGCCTTTCATGTTCCTCACGATCTACCTTACATCGACTCCGATCACCACCTGCCTCTGTTAGCTCATCCCAAATCCGCGCAGATTTATGTTTTATACATAAACAGTATTGCGAATCATTCTTGTTTGCATTAATCTTCGCAACAACTACTGCCTATACAAGGAACACAGGTCATGCAGAAAAACGGTCTAATCGCTCCTGCAGCAATAGCTGCAACGCTTCTTGCTACAGGAATCCAGGCTATCGCCGCCCAGGAGATATCAACCAAGGATGTCTTGACTACCTATGCTGATATTGCGCTGGCCAAATATGAAGATTCACTGGCCACAGCACAGGATCTGCAGCGCAGTGTCACCCAGCTGCTGGATGCGCCTTCTGCAACAACGATGCAACAGGCACGCCAGACCTGGATTGCCGCCCGCGCACCTTACCAGCAATCAGAAGTTTACCGCTTTGGTAATGCTGCCGTTGATGACTGGGAAGGAAGGGTAAACGCCTGGCCGCTAGATGAAGGTCTGATCGATTATGTTGTCGCACCAAACTACGGCACTGAATCCGATGAAAACCTGTTCTACACCGCCAATGTTATCGCCAATACCCGCCTGACTGTGGGCGGGGTTGAGGTCGATGCCAGCAAGATCACCCCGGCACTGCTGTCTGAAACCCTGCACGAAATAGATGGGATCGAGGCCAACGTTGCCAGTGGTTATCACGCAATCGAATTCCTGCTATGGGGTCAGGACCTGAACGGTACCAAACCGGGAGCGGGTAACCGCCCGGCAACCGATTTCGATCTGCAAAACTGCAGCAACGGTAACTGCGACCGCCGCCGTGACTACCTGCAGGCAGCCACTGAACTGTTGATTACCGATCTGCAGGAGATGGTGGTTAACTGGAAAACCAGTGGTATTGCCCGTGAAGACCTGATGGCAAAAGGGGAACAGAGCGCTATCGCAACTATTCTTACCGGTATGGGAAGCCTGGCCTATGGCGAGCTTGCCGGCGAGCGGACCAAGCTGGGCCTGATGCTGCATGATCCTGAAGAAGAGCACGATTGCTTCTCCGACAATACCCACTGGTCCCATTACTACGACGCCAAAGGAATCAAGAACGTCTATCTGGGAAGCTATACCCGGGTAAACGGCGAAAAAGTAACCGGCCCAAGCCTGTCTGACTATGTTGCCAGCCAGTCGCAGGATGTCGATCAGAAGCTGCGTGAAAAGCTGGACCTGACCGAAGCTGCAGCCCAGGTGATGGTAGAACGTGCGGCCAAGGGTGAAACCTTTGATGTCCTGATTGGCGAGGGCAACGCAGCCGGTAACCAGGTAGTACAAGACTTCGTCGATGCGCTGAGCGCAGAAACCAAAGCCATCGAGAATGTTATCGCGGTACTGAAACTGGATAACATCGAACTGGAAAGTTCCGACAGCCTGGATAATCCAAGCCTGGTTCTTGAGTGAGTTCTAGAATAACAAGTTGAATAAGTCACCGAGCGTACCGCGATAATGGCAAGTCCCTCCTGCATCACCAGTATCATTACGGCCCTGACGGCAGTCTCCCTGTCAGGGCCGCTATCGGCAACTCAGCTGGATACATCACCAACCCGGCAGTTTGTAGCGGCGGAGCCCGGTGAGGCGATGCAGGGGGGGGCGACCACCCATTTTAAAAAGATCAACAGCAATGCGTTCTCTAATAACTCAGCCAATATGAGCTTCGAGAAGCAACTGGATTTTAAGGTGGGTAACGCTATTTTTCGTAAGCTGTGGGTTTCCTCACCCTCGTCAACCACCGCCAGTGACGGCCTTGGACCGCTGTATAACGCGCGCTCCTGTGAGCGTTGTCACCTCAAGGATGGGCGTGGACACCCACCACTGGCCAGCTGGCCCGAGGATAATGCTATCTCGATGTTTCTGCGCCTAAGCATTCCGGCGCAGAATGAAGCCCAGCAGGCACAGCTCGATAGCTACCGCATCGGAGTAATTCCAGAGCCGACCTATGGTGGCCAGCTGCAGGATTTCGCCGTACCTGGACTTACAGCAGAAGGGCGCATGCAGATCAGCTATACCGAGATTCCGCTGCAGCTTTCTGAGGGTGAAACCGCCACGCTACGTCAGCCAAGCTACCGCATAACCGATCTGGGTTTTGGTCCGCTGCACCCCGATACTATGACCTCGCCACGGGTCGCACCGCCGATGATCGGTCTGGGCCTGCTGGAAGCGATTAACGAAGAGGATATTCTGGCTCTTGCAGATCCCGATGATCGCAACAACGACGGTATTTCCGGACGCGCCAATCAGGTGTGGGATAACAACTCTCAACAGGTCATGCTCGGACGCTTTGGCTGGAAAGCTGGCAACCCAATCCTGAACCAGCAAAACAACGGCGCATTCAACGGTGATATCGGAATCTCTACACCCTATCGCCCAGACGCCTCCGGTGACTGTACCGCAAACCAGCAGGACTGCCTAAAACTACCCGATGGCGATACCGCAGCCCAGGATGGCGTGGAAGCATCCCATCAAATGACCGATCTGGTGCTGTTCTACAGCCGTAACCTTGCACTACCGGCGCGACGTAATGTGGATAAACCCGAAGTATTGGCAGGCAAAAAAGTATTTTATGAAAGCGGTTGCATTCAGTGCCACCGGGCAAAGTTTATCACCGCCGAACGTAACGACTTACCCGAACAATCAGTGCAATTAATCTGGCCTTACAGCGACTTGTTACTTCACGATATGGGTGCAGGCCTGGCTGATAACCGGTCCGAGTTTGCTGCCAGTGGCCGGGAATGGCGAACCCCGCCGTTATGGGCTATCGGCCTTACGCGGGTAGTCAGCAGCCACACCAATTTCCTGCATGATGGCAGGGCACGCAACCTGCTCGAAGCGATTCTCTGGCACGGCGGCGAAGCCGAACAGGCGAAACAAGCGGTCATCAATATGACCAAACAGCAAAGGCACCACCTGATTCAATTTCTGGAGTCATTATGATCCTGGAAACCCCAGTAAATCACGCTATAAAAGCGTTAATTTTTTTCAAAGAAATTAACTACATGACTATCCACTTTATAAGCGCAGTACACATCCAACCGAGGATTCCAGGATGAACCACCAATCCGCCAGTCTCTGGCCGCTGTTGCTGTTTTTTAGCCTGTTGACTGTGATGAGTGGACTGCTACACGCAGTACCAAGCTCGGCACAGTGGCATGCCCTGAATAACAGCATCGTGACTGTGCATATTGTGCCAGGCTACCAACGCTTTGCGGCCGCATCCAGGGCCCTGGAAACAGCCAGTCAGCAGCTTTGCAAGCAACCTGACATGCAGCAATTGCAACGTGTACAGCAAGCCTTTCAGGACACTATGGATGGCTGGCAGAAAATACAGCATCTGCAGTTTGGCCCAATCGAAAACCTGATGCGTAATTTCAGTATTCAATTCTGGCCGGATAAGAAAAACCTCACCAGCAAACAATTGAACCATCTGCTGGCCGAGCAGAACCCTGACACCCTGCAGCCGGATTATTTTCGCAGCGCCAGCATTGCGGTGAAAGGCCTGCCGGCAATGGAGCGTTTAATCTTCAATGGTAAGGGAGTGGAGCCGTTTCGGAACAACAGTTACCACTGCCGGTTAAATGCGGGTATTTCAAGCTATCTTGCAACCATGGGGCGAGAGACTGCAGACGAGTGGCGTAATTTCAGCAACGCATTTGTCACCCCCGGCGATGGCATCAGCTACTACGATGATAATCAGGAAGCTGCTATCGACCTGATGAAATCACTGGTAGAGCCGGTTGAAGTGATCCGCGACCTGAAAATCCTGCGACCTCTGGGTAACAAGGCTGGCCGCGTAAAACCACGCCGTACCGAATCCTGGCGCAGCCAGCACTCGCTACGCAACATCCAGTTAAATATCAGTAGCCTGCATTCCCTCTATAGCGGTACCGGTAATACTAGCGTGCGGCAGTTACTGGAACAGCAGGGCGGCCAGACGCTGGCCAACGATATCGACATTCAGTTTGACACTATCGAACAGCAACTGGGGCAAGTCCCTGCGCCTATTAGCGCTAGCCTGAAGCAGCCTCAGACTCAGCAACAGTTCCGCCAACTGGCAGCCGAGCTGAAGATCCTCCATCAGCAGTTATCCACAGTCACGCAACTGTTAAACATTCAACTGGGATTTAATAGCCGTGACGGGGATTAATAGCCATCGGCAGTTACCCACAGACAGCCATGCCTCAATAAGCTCAACATCCAACTGGGATGCAATAGCCGTGATGGGGATTAATAGCTACCGGCAGTTATCCACAGCTAGCCATACCTCAATAAGTTCAACATCCAACTGGGATTCAATAGCCGTGACGGGGATTAATAGCCATCGGCAGTTATCCACAGCCAGCCATACCTCAATAAGTTCAACATCCAACAGGGATTCAATAGCCGTGACGGGGATTAATAGCCACCGCCAGTTATCCACAGACAGCTATACCTCAATAAGCTCAACATCCAACTGGAATTCAATAGCCGTGACGGGGATTAATAGCCACCGGCAGTTACCCACACCCAGCCATGCCTCAATAAGCTCAACATCCAACTGGAATTCAATAGCCGTGACGGGGATTAATAG
>JBALVQ010000104.1:0-3259 GCA_036960915.1 Amphritea sp. | reverse complement strand
CCACCGGCAGTTATCCACACCCAGCCATACCTCAATAAGCTCAACATCCAACTGGGATTCAATAGCCGTGACGGGGATTGATAGCCACCGGCAGTTGTCCACAGCCAGCCATACCTCAATAAGCTCAACATCCAACTGGGATTCAGTAGCCGTGACAGGAATTAATAGCCATCGGCAGTTATCCACAGCCAGCCATGCCTCAATAAGTTCAACATCCAACTGGGATTCAATAGCCGTGACGGGGATTAATCGCCATCAGCAGTTATACACAGCCAGCCAGACCTCAATAAGTTCAACACCCAACTGGGATTCAATAGCCGTGACGGGGATTAATCACCATCAGCAGTTATCCACAGCATGCTACAACAACCTCAACTTTCAATTGGGAATCAATAGCCGTGACGGGGATTAATCGCCGCCAGTTCAGCCAACTGCTGACCGGCTCTCTGCTATTACCCGGCAATCGTTTAGTGTTCGCAGGTGGCAAAGCCTCACCGTTGTTCGCGTCTGCAGCGCAGGACCGACAGGGCAGCTATCACCTGTATCTGATCGATAGCCAGGGTAATGTCCAGCTGGATCACCCGTTGCCAGCCCGAGCCCATCATGTGGAAGCACATCTGGGCAAACCCTGGCTAGCCTGCACGGCTCGGCGACCAGGAACATTTATTGATCTGGTCAACTATAAGGACGGTCAACTGATAAAACGGATCAGCTCGGCAACGGGCAGGCATTTCTTCGGCCATGCTATTTTCAGTACCGATGGCCAGTACCTGATCGCCACCGAAAACAATATCAGCGATGGCCTGGGGCGAATAGTTGTCCGCCGGGCTGAGGGGGATTTTGCAATAGTTGCCGATATGCCATCCTATGGTATTGGCCCACACGAATTGCAGCTGATTCCCGGCAGTAACCGCTTGATGGTTGCCAACGGCGGGATTCTGACCCACCCGGATTCCGGCCGCAAAAAACTTAATCTCGATACCATGCAGCCTTCCCTGGTGACTATCGATTTCACATCAGCACAACTACTGGATCAACAATACCTGCCCGACGAGCTGCACCACCTGAGTATCCGCCACCTGGACTGCAACGCCCGGGGCGACACCGTTATCGCCTTACAGTACCAAGGGGGTGTTGAAAATAACCCGCCGCTGGTTGCAGTTCATCGTGCAGGACAGTCAATCAAGCTGCTGGCTGCACCTGAACCAGTCAACCTGGCAATGAAACACTATTGCGGCAGCGCCCGATTTGATGCCAGTGGACGCTTTGCTGCGATCTCGGCTCCTCGTGGGGATCTGGTCACATTCTGGGATCTACAGAGCGACAGCTTTCACTCGGCCATTAAGAGCCGTGATGGCTGCGGTTTGTCAGCCACGGCGCAAGCAGGGAACTTTCTTATCACGACTGGACGCGGCCACTGCACCCAACACAACCTGTTAACGGGTCTTAGCAGCCGGTTGCCGCAAGCAATATCTACCGCCTGGGATAATCATATGACGGGCATTACCCTATGACGTTTGAGCCCGGTGATGAGAGATGGTATCTACAATTTCTTATCGAACATGCAGGGTGTCGGTTTCGGATAATACAACGGGGCTGGTGAGATTACGAACCCCACCAAGCTTGACAGTACCGGAATTTTTTTTGAATGCCTTGTAGTTCCCATTTCACTCTGCATGCCGGAACGGCAGAGCCTTTTCGTGTCTCACCGCCAGAGGTTGTGGTTTACCGAGGTGCCATTATTAACCCGCTTCGGCGTCTTTAGCCGTGAGCCCCATCACCTCCAGCAACCACTCACGGAACACCCGCATGCCATAGGTGAGTTGGCGGTTTTGCGGATAGATCAGATAGAAGGATTTACCGGTAATCAGTTCCACATCTATCGGAATCACCAGTTGCCCATACTGTAGCTCACGGGCCAACAGCGCTCGATCAGACAGGGCAACACCCAAGCCTTCCAGAGCCGCCCCCAGTGCCAGCTGGGTACTGGAAAACGACAGGCCTTTCTCCAGTCCCGTCATGCTGACACCGGCGTGCTGCATCATCCTGGTCCATTCTTTTCTACGGCTGGATACATGGATCAACATGAATTTAGTCAGATCCTCAATAGTCTCCAGTGGCGGCTCATCTTCCAGCAATCGTGGACTACAAACCGGCACAATCGTGGAGCGGTGTACCAGATGGGATTCCACCCCGTCGGGTACCTGATCACCAAAGTACACCGCCATATCCAGATCACTGTGATCAAAGTCGACTTCAGACATCGCTACAGCCGCACTCAGGCGCAGTTCAACTTCCGGATGGCGGGTCTGAAAGTCCTTGATGCGAGGCATTAGCCAGCGATTGAGAAATGCCGGTGGGGCTTCGAAAGTAACCGCACTGGTATTGGGGGCAGACATCAGGCGCCGGGTGGCACTGTCCAGCTCATCCAATGCGTGCTGGACAGCTACCAGGTATTTTTCCCCGGCAATAGTGATATATACCTGACGCTTCTCACGGCGAAACAACTTTAGTCCGAGAAACTCTTCCAGCGATTTCACCTGATGACTAACCGCAGAGGGTGTCACAAACAATTCTTCCGCCGCCTGATTAAAACTACCCAGGCGAGCAGCGGATTCAAAACTGCGTAAAGCATTTAAAGGGGGTAAGCGTCGGATATACACCTCAATAGATGAGATAAATTCATCTTTTTACTGAAAATCTGTCGTTTGTTTTTTAATCAGCGAGACTTTAGTATAACTCTCATTCCAGCAGCGATCCATTTCAAACACGCTGATAACTATAAGGTTTCTAAAAACAGAGCCTGGCACCAGCAATAATAGAAACGGATCGACAATCGTAACAACTACGATATTAGTTAAAATTATTTGGTGTTAAAAATGCAAAATTACTACGTACAGATTAAGTTAGATAAGCACGGCGTCGTTGATACTAACTACTACATCGGACAGGCCCATGTAGTACGTGCAGAAACGCTGGCCAACGGTTTTAATATTCTGGCAGGTTGGATGAAAAATCTGAAGACTAAGTTCTTCAAGCCAGCTTTCCAGAAGCAAAGTTTTAACAGCACTCGTTCATTCGGGACCATCCTAGGTCAGTAACGAGACTCCTTTGGGGCCGCTTTTGCGGCCCTTTTTTTTGGTTCTTCGTCATATAGCGTGGGTCTTTTGTAGAGGGCTGGTTAGTATGCCCCGTGAAACGCTTTGGGTATTGCATGCCCCGTGAAACGCTTTGGGTATTGCATGCCCCGTGAAACGCT
>JBALVQ010000103.1:0-17390 GCA_036960915.1 Amphritea sp. | reverse complement strand
TAGTCTCTAAAAAAGCCTATATCAAGGAGGCTTATTAGGATTGCAGTCTTCCTATATAGATGATTCTTAATCACGTTGAAGTGTTTTTATTAAAGCCTTTCAGGGGCTGCTTTTGGCCGTGTCCTGCCGAAAGCTGAAACTCAGATAGCCCCGGCCCTGATGTCTGCTATGGAGAAATATGGATTGAAGGTGAGGCTGACGCTAGCCGATCATCATCGTCTGCTGTGTGTCAGGAGCGACCAAACAGCACCAGAAGTAGCAGCTCAAAGATCAGTCGCTTTGTGCCATTAGCTGCCGTAAAAGGATGGCCAGATCAGCTAGGTTTACTGTTACCTGAACGATAGCATTCGGCTCAAAAGCGGAATTGACACCGTATAAGTTTGGTCTAACTTATTAAGATCGTAAATATGAAGATGTTAAGTGGTAAGGAACAAAGAAATGACAATTGCTGATGATTTGGGGTTCGATAAATCGAGCATTGGTTATACCGTACTTTCGAGCCGCTACGAAGACATGCGAGGTATTGATGATGGTGATCGGGTGTCACTGAAGTATAAAGATGAACTCATTTTGATAAGAGATGTGTCCTACGAAGATGATGGTATTTATTGGGGCTTAGTCCAGGGTTTCGATCGTAGTGGCGGTGTATGCTTCGAAGAACTGGAAAAAGGCCAACACATAACTTTCCGCGAAGAACACGTTTTTTCTTGCACACGCACTGTAAAAAGTACTAATTAGCAGATAGCTGAAGTCGTCTAACCACTGATGTTTTTTAACTGGCACACAGTACCAATGGAGTTACTAACCATGGCACACCACGACCTTAAAACATTGTTCAAAACAGATGATATTGAAGTAGTCCAGTCTGAAAGAGGCTGGATATCCTTCGCCTACAACAGCGCGACCGATGCAATGCAGGGTCTGTATCAGCGGATTGCGGAGCTGGAAGAAAACACCGCCAAGCTCCAGCAAGAAAACGCAGTACTGAAGGCGCAGATCACAGAGCATGACGAGGGGCATGACGAGGGGCACGCTGAGCAATGTATGACAGTTGATCAGTTTATGAAAGAGCGTGACCCGCTTGCGGCAGCGAACAAGGCTTTGCAATTCGAGACACAGGATCAGCCTGCAGCACAAAATACTGAGCTGCGCGACGAGGTCGAGAAATACAGCCATCTTCAACTCGTAGCAAAGCTGCAAGAGGCCTGGCCTGAAGGTTACCAACAAGTACCGATAATCCCGACCGACGCGATGCTCGACGCCGTCGTGGCTGATGACCAGGGCGACAAAAACCTACTCAGGACCCTGGCACGGGAACAGTGGAACATGATGCTTGAAGCTGCGCGGGCCAAAGATAAAACAGAATACTTGCAAAGCTTACCGGCAAACAATGAGCCCCTCCAACAAGCAATCGAACACATCCTAGACGGGAGTGATGAGTAAAAACCGACACCAACCCAGAGCAGACCTTCGGGCCAGGTATGCATCTTCTTTCGCTAAGTGCCAGGAGCGACCAAACAGCACCAGAAGTAGCAGCTCAACGATCAGGTCACTTTGTGCCAAAAGGAGTCATGAGAATTCTGGTGATTCGCGATTGGAATCAATCTCCTTGAGATCTTAAAGCGGACATGGACTTTGCTGTTCTGGGCGTCTGCAAACGCCACACAGAAGACAATGATGATCAGTTAGCTTCAGCCTCACCTTCAATCCATATTTCTCCATAGCGGGCATTCGGGCCGGGGCTATCGGAGCTTCAGCTTTCGGCAGGTCCGTACCAAGACCAGTCATTCGCATGTGGGCTATTCAAACAAAAAGCAGATGTCATGGAATTGCCGATTCAGACTTCGACGAATAGCTAAAAGTGACGATGAGTTGGGCGGGCTCAAGTTTGGCGTGGCCATTTGGTCATTGCTTCACCTGCTATAGTGATGGGGTGATGTTATTACCTCTAATTTGGTGGCCAAATTCTCTATGCATAAATGGACGTTATGTGCAGACCTGTTTAAATGATTGCTCGGAATCTCCTCGCCATTTCTCTCGATAAATTAAGTTGGAGTATCTCGAAGTCTGCAGGCTGTGTTTCGTGTAGTTCATAAAAGAAAGCGTTGGATACCTTAAGGACAATGCTGTCCTCTCTCACTTGAGCGTTACCCAATCGGTTATGCAACGCAATCATCGCGGCGTAGCCCAGCTCCTCGCCAAAAGCGAAATCTATATCACAAGCGATCTTGCCCTGTTTAAACCTAACGAATTGAATCGTACCTTTCAGAACGATATAGAAATGGTCACCAGGGTCGCCAATTTCGAATAATCGATCACCCTTCTCCAATTGGATGACTTCACCTTGTTCCAGCAGGTATATGATTGCCTTGTCTGATAAGGCACCTAAGGTAGAGCCTTGTTTAAAGTAATCTAACCCTAATTCTTCGATCAACTGATCGCCTTTCAGAGTATGCATTATGTCTTTCCGTTAGTTAGACGGAGGCGGGACTGTCCGTCGAATGCCTATTCATAATTGTAGGTCACGAATGAATCGAATTCCGTCGACCAAAATTCTCCAAAGCGGACATGAAGAGTCAGCGATAACCGTGTTCATAGTAGACACTAAGTTGCGAAGGCCCTAATTAGAGAACCCCTGATTAGGTATAATCGACACTGCGAAATTCTCGCACAATAAAATTCATTAAAATACGTGTGGCGGTGTCCAGGTATTTTATCGACGAAATGAATGCACCAATTTTATAACTCATCAGCGAACTCTCGGCTAACGGGATAAATTTAAGTTCCCCCGCTTCTATTTCTCGTAAAAATCCAATCTTGGTATAAAAACCGATACCGCGATTAGCCAGGATCGCTTGCTTGGCCATCATTAACGAGTTGGTATAAAAGACCGTGGAAAGCGGCACTTCAGATGGATCGACTTCCTGGTCGATGATCGAAGTCCTGCCTCGTGCGTCACAGGTTCGGATCAGGGAGAATTTAAGACACTCCTGCAACGTCACATCAGACCGATCCGCCAGGGGATGGTTAGGCAGTGTAATCACACCAAAAGGGGTTTGTTTCTCAATCACCGTGCGCACATCCGGGTAGGATATGCGGGAAAAACCGATACCGATATCCGCGTCCCCTTTTGCGACATCTTCGATCGCTTCATCAAGCCCTGTCAACCGGACGGTATACGAAATATTGGGGTACTCGTTGGTAAACTTTCCGAGCACACTCGGCAAAAAATCGAAGGTCAGGGCATCCAGCGTAGAAATAACGATATGACCGGTACGTAGATCACGGATATCGTCGACAGTAGCCCGCAGCTCTTCGTAATCATGCAGCGTCCTGCGGCAATGTTCGACGATAGCCCGTCCTGCTTCCGTCAGGACGACACCGTCCGGCACCCGATCAAATATCCGTATACCGAACTCCTCTTCCAGTTTAAGAACCTGTCGATTAACGGCCGAAGAGGACACATTAAGGATCTTCGCTGCCTTTCTGATAGACCCCTGACGGGCAACCTGGTCCAGGTAGGACAAAACTACTGCATGCATATCTTTGATTCCAATTAATAAAAGCAGAGGTGATGACTTTTCGGCATCGCTATTGGCGAAATTCTATTCATAACAGATCATGGGGGCGGGTGTATAGTGTAATTAGCTCTTTTGAGAACAACCGTTTGCCAGCTTATTGGCGATAAATGACTAACCGAGAGTAATAGTATGGACAATAAATATAACAATTCTATCAATCGTCGCCAGATGCTTAAAGGCATGGGGATGGCAGGTTTAGCAATGACCGGCATGATGCTGGGTATTAGTAAATCGGCTAACGCTGCCGCCTCCTACGAAATTTCAATGCAGTTAGGTTGGCTGGCAACTAATGGTCAGCTAGGCGAGATCATCGCAGATGCAAAAGGCTTCTACGCCGACGAAGGACTGACCTTCAAAATTATTCCCGGTGGTCCTAATGTCGATGGTGTGGCCTCCGTTGCCTCTGGGCGTGCAGCACTCGGTCAGCTGTCTTCAAGCCCCTCATTAATGATGGCACGGGCCGCCGGTATCCCGGTTAAATGCATTGCCGCTGGCTATCAGCAGCACCCTTTCACCTACTTCTCCCTGGACAGTAACCCGGTTCGTACACCGAAAGACCTGATTGGTAAAAAGATCGGCACAAACGGTACTGCCCGTATATTGCTCCGCGCCATGCTCGCCAAAAACGGTATCTCAGAATCAGACGTAGAAATCATTGTCATGGGCGGCGATGTTAGCCCATTGCTCACCGGTCAGGTTGATGTGATCAGCGGCTGGCAGACCAACCTGAGCCAGTTGAAAGTCCTTGGGGACAAGCGTGTGGATATGCGTCTGTGGGATGCTGGTATCGAACTTTATGCCAATCCGTACTATGCCACCGAAGAGAATTTGGCCAAACATCAAGCCCAGTATGAAGGCTTCCTGCGCGCGACATCACGTGGCTGGGCATGGGCTTATGAAAACCAAGCTGAGGCGGTCGAAATTCTGGTCAAACGCAACCCTAACATGGACCCCAAGATTGAGGCGCAAGCGGTACCTCTGCTGCTGGATTATGTTTTCAACGCAGAAACCAAAGCCAATGGCTGGGGAGCGATGACCCGTGAAAATTGGCAGGCGCAGATATCAATTTATGATCAGCTGGGCCAGTTTAAAAAAGGTGCGCCAAGCGTCGACGACATCATGACCACCGCGCTGCTTGAAGCGACGGCTAACGATCGCGCTAAAATCGGATAAACCTCATTATGAACAGTCAAAAGAATACAGCCGTACCACGAGTAGAAGAGGCTCATGCGTCTTCCCATGCAGTCAGCCTGAAAAATGCAGCCGTCGAATTTGGTAAATTGCGAGTGTTGGATAACATCGATCTGACCATTGAGAACGGTGCCTTTATATCGATTCTTGGGCCGTCAGGGTGCGGCAAGTCCACTTTGCTGAGGTTGGTTTCTGACCTGGTTCCAGCTGCCGAAGGCGAAGTTTCCATCTTTGGTAGCAGTACCGAATCAGCACGTCTGGCTCGCGAGTTCTCATTTGTGTTTCAGGATGCGACGCTGCTTCCATGGAGATCGGCCATTGATAATGTGCGCTTGCCGTTGGAGATAGGGGCCAAGCACGCCCATAAGCGTCCGTTAGCCATTAGCGATAAAACTCCGGAGCAGTTGCTTGAACTGGTGGGTTTGAAAGGTCGTGAAAGCGCTATGCCGCATGAGTTGTCAGGGGGGATGCGTCAGCGCGTGGCGATCGCACGAGCACTGGTATGTAAACCACGCTTGCTGCTGATGGACGAGCCGTTCGGGGCATTGGACGAGATTACTCGCGACCACCTGAACGAGCAGATACTGAAAATCTGGCAGGAGACGGGAACAACGATCTTGTTTGTCACCCACTCCATTCCGGAAGCCATTTTTCTGGGACAGAAAATTTTGATGCTGGCGGCCCATCCGGGTCGGGTACGTGAAATGGTAGAGGTTGATCTGCCTTATCCCCGTCATCTCAGTATGCGCGATACGCATGAATTTACCGATATCGCGGCTAAAGTTCGCAACTTGCTGGAGTCCTGCTCATGAGTGCTGTAATCAGTAATGCCTCAAAAGGAGGCGCTGTAGAGTCCAATGTTATTGGAAAATGTTACGGTTTTTTAAAACAACATTATTTGCCGCTTGTGACCGCCATATCACTGTTTTTGATATGGGAACTTGGTATTAGTATTTTTAGTGTGCCGAATTATATCGCACCGGCACCGAGTGAGGTTTTTGCCACGCTGATTGAAGAACGGGAGTTATTGTTGCGTAACTTCGTACCGACGTTCATTGAAAGTTTTGCCGGTTTTATGGTGGGTAATTTGATTGCGATTATTCTGGCAATCACGTTTGTCCATAATAAAACTGCCGAAAAAGCATTTTTTCCCATAGCTGTTTTTGTCAATACGATTCCAATTCTGGCGGTAGCCCCCATTCTGGTGCTTATTTTCGGCAATGGTTTGACCGCTAAAGTCGTCATCGCCGCGTTAATCTGCTTTTTCCCGACGCTGGTGAATATGGTGCGAGGCTTGGAATCTGTTAATCCGCAACTGCTTGAACTGAGCCGTATCTTGTCTGCCACAAAGTGGGAAGTGTTCTGGAAAATCCGTATCCAGGCATCGCTACCCTTCCTGTTTTCCGCCTTGAAGATAGCTGCCACCACCTGTGTCATCGGAGCCATTGTCGGTGAGTGGGTGGGGGCGGATGTCGGCCTGGGCTCATTGATTATCGAATCAACGTTTAACTTCCGCTCATCGCTGCTGTACGCAACCGTTCTGGTGTCATCGGGACTGGCCGTCATCATGTTCGCCGCAGTCACCATCGCCGAGCGTCTGATTATTAAGTGGAAGCCTGAACACAACTCTTAAACCGGATCTTATCCCATCAATTTTTTGTCTGTCGTGATCGACAGCCTTTGGAGTATTGCTATGCCTAATTCTAACTACAAGCCTTTTAAAATGCCCGCACATGATGTGCCCATCGTTGCCAAAACCGATGTCGTGGTTGTCGGCGGAGGCCCCGCCGGTTTGACGGCGGCCCTGTCAGCTGCCCGTAATGGCTGCTCGGTGACCTTACTCGAGCGCTATCACCATCTCGGTGGTATGGCCTCCGGCGGCATGGTGTTGGTTTTGGACGACATGACCAACGGCCAGGAGATTGTTGTAAGCGGGCTCGTTGATGAGTTTGTTCAGCGGATGAAAAAGCAGGACGGTGCCGTTTATCCACCCGAGGCTGATCGTCGTCAGGGGCTTGATACGTGGCGTAAGTGGTCACGCTATGGCTGCCATGATTTTCATTCCAAAGAGAAGCCAATGCCGATCACCTATGCCGTCGCATTTGATCCGGACGCCTGGAAGCGCGCCGCGCTGAGTATGGTTAAAGAAGATAACATCAACCTTCGTTTAAACAGCTGGTTCTCCGATACCGTGGTCGAAGATGGCAAAGTAAAAGGCGTTATCTGCCAGACCAAGACCGGCCGTCAGGGGATTCTTGCCGATGTAGTGATCGATGCCTCCGGTGATCTCGATGTGGCCGCGTCTGCGGGTGCCCAGTTCCAGACCGGGTCGTATATCGTCACGACCGTATTCCGGTTGTCCAATGTCGATACCGATGAAGCTGAGCGCTTCCAGTTCGAATGCCCCGAGGAGTATAAGAAAATCGATCGAGAGGCGCGTCGAATTTTAGGCGGCGCTTGGGAGATGTGGTGGCTCAAGACCCCGATTCCCGGTGTGGTCTGGTGTAACGCCCCACACATGACCGGCTATGACGGTGTTTCTGTGGAAGACCTGACGGCCGCCGAATATCAGGGCCGTGAGCGGATGTGGAAACTGTACGAATACGCCAAGAAGCACATGCCCGGATTCCAGAACTCTTGCATGTTGGGCGCTGCCGAACAGATCGGTGTACGTCAGACCCGGATGCTCAAAGGTGAGTACGTGGTGACCAAAGATGACGTCACCAGCCGACGCTATTTCGAAGATACCGTCTGCCGCGGTCGAGATTACTACACTCCGTACCGGGCGTTGCTGCCCAAGGGTATCGATAACATGATCGTTGCTGGTCGTCACTATTCCGCGGAACCAGACGCTCAGAAGATGTCCCGTGAAATTCCACCCTGCATGGTGCAAGGCGAAGCGGCGGGCGTTGCTGCCTCATTGGCACTGAATGGCAACGTGGCGATGCGCGATGTCAATCCCATGGATATTCAACGGCAGATGCGCAAGCAGAATGCCGATCCGGGCGATAAGCCTTCCGAAAACGCGTCAATCTCCTGGTAGTAGAAAACGGGCCCTTATTTTACAAGGGCCGCTTAAAGAGGTAATGAATATGTCTGATGTACAGCCCCTTGATGGGATTAAGGTGATCGATTTCACCCAGGTGATGTTAGGACCGTGTGCGACACAGATGCTGGCCGATTTTGGGGCCGATGTGATCAAGGTTGAACGCCCTAAACATGGTGATCTATCACGTGGTGTCTTCGGTGCTAAAAACGAAGCATCACTAAACAACCCGGTTTATTGCAGCCTGAACCGCAATAAGCGATCGATCGATCTGGATACCCGCACCGAGGCCGGTAAAAAAGTTATTTATGAACTGGTACGGACCGCCGATGTTGTGGTCAGCAACTTCCGACCCGACGTGATGGAACGGATGGGCTTCGGTTACGAGGCGCTGCGTACGATAAACCCAGGGATCATCTTTGCCTTGGGTAGCGGCTTTGGCTTAACTGGACCTAATGCTCACAAAGGCGGACAGGATGTCTTAGCTCAGGCGATGACGGGCGTGATGGAACAACGGGCCGATGCAAGTATTCCCCGTGCTATCTACCCCACCGCACTGTGCGATTATTCCGCAGGTATGCATATGGTCCAAGGCATTTTGGCCGCGATCATCGCGCGTATGAAAACGGGTGAAGGACAGATGGTCGAAGTCTCACTATACGATTCTATGATCGCCATGCAGATGCAGGAAGCGGCTTGCATCATGGCAAACGGTATGGAGTTGAACTGGGCGGCAATGCCGTTGACGGGCGTGTTCAACACTTCCGATGGCGCGATCGTGATTGTCGGGGCCTTCAAGATGAACCCGTTGCAGGATCTCAGCAACGCCATGGGTGTGGAAGACTACTCACTACAGTACCCGGATTTAGAATCACAGACCGCCAACAAACCCTTCTTACAGCAATTGATGCGGGATAACTTTGGTCGGATGACCACCGATGAGGCTCTGGCTCGCCTTGAAGAGCAGGATCTGCTTTGTGCGCCGGTACGCTCTTTGAAGCAGGCTATTTCCGACGAACAAACTCGGGTCAACGAAATGATCGCCACCATTGATCATCCGCTTCATGGCGAAATGAAGATCGTTGCCTCACCGATCAAAATGTCAGGATCAAAATTTAAAGTGCGTCGATCGCCTCCCAAACTGGGACAACATACCGAAGAAATTCTGTCTGAAATCGGCATGACCCTAGGTAATTTAACCGAAGGGGCATCAGCATGACGGTAGAATTCAAGGTTGTCGACCAGGTGGCCTATGTCACCATCAATCGTCCAGAGCGCATGAATGCAGTTGACAAGGTGACCGACAATGCACTGCAACAGGCATGGCTCACCATTGAAGCGGATAGCGCTATTCGCTGCGTAGTATTAAGCGGAGCCGGGGATCGCGCCTTCTGTGCCGGGGCGGATATGAAAAGTTCGAGTAATTTGACCGGGCTTGAATATTGGGGCAATGCCAATGCCGATGGCTTTGGCCATATCTCTCTGCGTAAAACCCTGAATGTACCGATTATCGCTAAGGTCAACGGCTTTGCCTTAGGTGGTGGTTTCGAGATGGTATTGGGTTGCGACATCGTGGTGGCGACTCAAGAATCATTCTTCGGACTCCCCGAAGCGCGTGTCGGGCGGTTACCACTTGATGGCGGCATGGTGTTACTGCAGCGTCAGATTCCTAAAAAAATAGCTGCGGGGATATTACTCTCCGGACGTCGGTTACCGGCCAGCGAAGCACTTGAACATGGTTTGATCAATGAAGTGGTTAGCCATGACCAGTTGGATGATGCTGTCGAACGCTGGGTTGACGATATCAAGAGATGCGCGCCCCTGTCTGTTAAGGCGTTGAAATATACCCTCAGCAACACCGGACATATGACCCCGCAAGAAGCTCAAGCTCATCGTTCAGCTCCGATGATTGCGGCGCTGCAGTCGAAGGATACCGAAGAAGGGGTTCAGGCTTTTCTGGAAAAACGCGATCCGGTCTGGACCGGTGAGTAACTGCGCATGAATGGAGGTGTTATATGTCATACGTAATCTTGGCAGCCTGCGTTGATATTAAGGATGGTGCTTGCGCGCAAGTCTGTCCGGTCGACTGCATCTACGAAGGCGGCCGGATGTTCTACATCCAGCCCGATGAATGCGTCAATTGCGGTCTGTGTGAAAGTGTTTGTCCGGTTGATGCGATTCGCCCGATTGATGAAGTGAGTGACGATGAGCAACCCTTTGTCGCAGCCAATGCTGAATTCTTTGGCGCTCAAGTCACCGACTGGGGGGACCCCGGTGGCTGGAATGACACATTCACCTCGGACAAAGATCATCCCCTGATTGAAAGCATGCCTGCCTATTCAGCGGCAGCGGAGCCCACCAATTAACAGCGACAAACGTCCTAACGACAGTGCTTCACAGACTAACAAGGCCAAAAAACATGTCACGTATAGACGACAAGCTTAAGGGTGTCATCGCCGCCGTACCGACCCCCTTTGATGATCAAAAAAATCTGCTGCCCTCGCTGCTGGTCGATCATTGCCGATGGGCGATGCAGAACGGTTGCGATGGATTGAATGTGCTAGGCACCACCGGCGAAGCCAACTCTCTGGATGTAGCTTCACGCAAGCAGGTAATGGCGTTGGTGGCGGAGACTGTGGACCCCTCGCGCTTAATGGTGGGTACCGCCACGCCCGATCTCACAACCACCACAGAACTGACGTTGCACGCTGACCAATTGGGTTATTCGGTGGCGCTGGTGTTGCCGCCGTATTACTACAAGCCGGTAACCGATGATGGTTTGTTCAAATGGTTTGAGCAGCTGGACCGGGTTTTAGGCTCTGCCAAAATCGCGATCTACCTCTACAACTTCCCCGCCCTGACCGGGATTCGGTTTTCGATCGAGTTGCTGGCCCGGTTAGCACGCGCGATGCCGCAGCGGTTTTGCGGTATCAAAGATTCATCCGGCAATCTGGATTATTGTCGTGAAATTGTTGCGACGATCCCCAATTTTAAGGTCTTCCCCAGCAACGAAGTGAGCCTGGGTGAAGCCCATCAAAGCGGTTTCGCCGGTTGTATTTCGGCCTCGGTGAACGTCACGTCGCCGTTAGCGGCAAAGCTCTGGGCCAACGATAACAACGAACAGACCAGCACTGATCTGACTGATCAGCTAGCACAACTGCGTGGCAACATCTCAGCGGTGCCGTTGATCCCGGCCATTAAATATTTGGTTGGGCTGCGGGACCATGATTCCCGATGGGGTCACGTTTTAACACCGATGCAGACGCTGTCTACGGATCAACAGCAACAACTAAAATCGACTTCTAAGACCCTGAGATATACCCAATAACCGGATCTTTACGCGGTTAATAAGTTTGAGAATTAGAGATAAACGGATATCGGCTAACTATAAAAGTAGTATCGGCGGGCAGTGGGTCGACGTTGTCCGCACGGCTTTAGCCTCCGCAACAGGACAAATTATTCAACATTTTTATTAGAGGTTACTTATGAATATCACAGGTGAAATGCTTATCGGTGCCAAGGCCGTAATGGGACAGGGCAATTTAATACGGGCTATCAACCCAGTCACTGGCGATCAGCTCGCCCCGGCCTTTGGTGGTGGAGGTCAGGCTGAAGTGGACCAGGCCTGTGCACTGGCCCGGGAAGCATTTGATACATACAGAAATACCGATCTGGAGACTCGCGCCAACTTTCTGGAAGCGATTGCCGATAATATCATGGGATTGGGAGAGACTCTGGTAGAGCGGGCCATGGCTGAAAGTGGCCTGCCGCGTATGCGTATCGAAGGCGAGCGAGGACGTACCGCTAATCAGCTGCGTCTATTTGCCTCCGTGGTTCGAACGGGCAACTGGCTGGATGTTCGTATCGATCCCACCATGCCGGAGCGGACGCCACCTCGCTCAGACCTGCGCATGCGCCATATACCGCTGGGTCCGGTTGCCGTTTTTGGTGCCAGTAACTTTCCTTTGGCCTTCTCAGTAGCCGGAGGCGATACAGCCTCAGCGCTGGCGGCTGGCTGCCCCGTGGTCGTCAAAGCACACTCTGCTCACCCGGGCACATCCGAACTGATTGGCCGTGCGATTCAACAAGCGGTTACCGATTCGGGCCTGCCTGAAGGCGTTTTTTCCATCTTGTTTGGATCGGGTTTCGAGGTTGGTGCCAACTTAGTGGCGCACCCTTCGATCAAAGCGGTCGGCTTCACCGGCTCCCGCAGTGGCGGCACCGCGCTGATGGCCATCGCCGCCAACCGTGCTGAACCGATCCCTGTTTATGCCGAAATGAGCTGTATCAATCCAGTGTTCCTGCTGCCCAATGCTCTGAAACAGCGTCCGGAGTCGATTGCATCCAACTTCGTTGCGTCGCTGACGATGGGCGCGGGTCAGTTCTGTACCAATCCTGGTTTAGTGATCGCCCAGGATGGCCCAGAAGTTGAACAATTTATCGCTACAAGCAACGTTGAACTGGCCAAGGTCGCATCACAGACGATGCTGACAACGGGCATCTATCAAGCTTATTGCGAAGGCGTCAATAAGCTCAAAGACAACCCCGCTGTGACGCAAATTGGATCAGGCGCACAAGGTCAGGGGGAAAACCAAGGTCAGGCCGGTCTATACCTTACAAGCGCCGAAGCATTTCTTGCTGATGAAGGATTGCGCGAAGAGGTCTTTGGCTCAAGTTCTCTGCTGATAAAATGTCAGACCACAGAACAGATGAGGTTGGTTGCCGAGCAGCTTGAAGGCCAGCTGACAGCAACGTTGCAGTTGGATGAGCAAGATGTTGAATTGGCTCAGAGCTTACTGCCCATTCTGGAGCGTAAAGTAGGACGAATTCTGTGCAATGGCTACCCGACGGGCGTTGAAGTCTGTCATTCAATGGTTCACGGTGGCCCGTTCCCGGCAACCTCCGACAGTAAAACCACCTCTGTCGGTACTGCCGCCATTTTGAGATTCCTGCGGCCAGTCTGCTATCAGGACCTGCCTGCAGCACTTCTGCCTGAAGCGCTTCGCGATGGCAATCCACTGAATCTTCGTCGTCTGATCGATGGGAAAAACGAAGTTCGATAAGCAAGTCTTAAGGGTAGTCTCCACTTTTTATTGGAGACTACCTGACTCAGATAATTCGAGTAGCCTCAGACGTAAATGAACACTCGAATTCAACAGTCTAATTAGCAGATTAAGCGGAGATATTATGATTAACGGCGGAACCGCTTCGGTATACGTATCAGATCTGGATCGTGCAATTGCGTTCTACACCGATAAATTAGGATTAACATTGCAAGCCCGGGTTGGTGAGACTTGGGCTGAAATAGATGCAGGCAAAGGGCTTGTCATCGGCCTGCACCCTGCGTCATCAGCAGAATCCCCAGCTCCTGGGGCGCGAGGGGCGATCAATATTGAACTGGCAGTACGCGAGCCAATGGAAGCTGTCGTCAAAGCGTTACAGCAGCGCGGAGTTGTATTTAACGGGCCAATTAAGAAGTTTGAAGCAGTTCACATCGCGTCGTTCTCGGATCCAGATCAAAATGTAATTTTACTGAGTCGACAGATATATCACACCTGAAAGTTCACATCTGTAGATGTCTGATTGAGTAACTCTGGATCTTTTTGTCTAGATATTTCAGCCAACTGACGCTGCTTTTCTGTCATAGATACGCGAGTTTTAGCTAGCTCCCTGCGTGGTTCGAATTTGTTACATGGTGAAGAAGAGTACGTGTTTACTGACGCGGGCCGCCAAGGTGTCAATAAAAGGAAAGCGTTCATGCATAGTAAGACCGAGTTGAAAGTCGAAGAACAACCTGGACATATTAATGCCATGAAGAAGCGCATAGCCATCAGGCTAGTCTGAAGGCTGCCGCAGGGCTAGCGGAGTGGGTAGGGATGGTTCATTACGTGTGCGCCATACCGACAGTAGTTTCAATGGTGGGTGGAGACGCAGGGTATCTGCTTGGTGTACAAAATAATTACTATGGTGTGGAATCCGCCTATACACAGGGACAATTAAAGCGCAATTAAAGATATTTTATTGCGTATTAATATGAACATTTCAGATAGTCGAGACTATGGACCAAATGCTACAGCAGATTACGCCCACGCAAGGTCAAAAGGCCAAGAGTACTCAGGACGATGTTGTCTATGCGCATATCTTTGATGCTATTTTACAGCAGCGCCTTGCGCCTGGAACCAAGTTAAATGAAGAGTCGTTGGGCGACATCTTCGGCGTTAGCCGGACGATTATTCGCCGCGCTTTATCTCGCTTGGGGCACGAACAGGTAGTCGTGCTGCGACCTAACCGGGGGGCTGTAGTGGCTAGCCCTACTGTTGAAGAAGCCCAACAGATTGTATTTGCACGTCGTGTAGTTGAAAAGGCTGTTATCGAGCTTGTTATCGAGAATACCCCGAGTGCACAGATCGACAGGTTAACGAAGCAGGTGAAGCAAGAGCAGGAGTGCTTTGCTCGTGGTGATCTTTGTACCGGTATCCAACAATCCGGTGAGTTCCATATGCTACTGGCAGAAATGGCTGATAATCCGACACTTCTGAGCTTTCAGCGCAGTCTGGTGTCCCGATGTTCACTGATTATTGCGCAGTACGAAAGTAGCGCTAATTCGCATTGTCCTTACGAAGAGTACTTTGAGCTGATTGATTCAATCAAGAAGCGCGATAAGAGTAAAGCAGTGCGATTGATGATGCATCATCTGGATCATATTGAGAAAAAGTTTAACCAGGATGATGAAGCCGCACCTGATGATCTGAAAGCCGTATTTTCTAATGTTTTTAAAAAATAATTGGATCTTGGGTTGATAGAAACACCTTTACATTCGTTTATTTGAATAGGATGTCACGGATACATGCTGTGCAGGAGCAGTACTGTGCTGCCTAGCCCTAACCAGCGCACTACCAACCAGCAGTATTGATTCCTGCGATAGCTGTGGAGCATCCTGGAAGTGGCGAAGTAGTGAAGGGCAGGATTTAATATTAATGTCGCCTCCTGTTGAAGTTGAACTGGCCAAAGCCGCATCACAAACGATGCTAACATCGGACATCTATCAAGCGTATTGCGAAGGCGTTAATAAGCTCAAAGACAGCCCCGCTGTGACGCAAGTTGGATCAGGCGCTAAAGGCCAGGATGAAAACCAAGGTCAGGCTGGTAGTAGGTAGTCACCCATTTAGTGGCCACTGCCAGTATGGGTAGTCAGACTTGTCTAATAACATTTGTATGGAAGGAAAAAATGACCAATTTTGCAATTACTCCAGCAGCGCAGGCAATCGCGGTTATCAAGGACAGCGACGAACTCTTCCCGCTGAGGAGAATCTACTGTATCGGCCGGAACTATGCTGATCATGCGATCGAAATGGGACATGATCCCGATCGGGAGCCACCCTTCTTTTTTCAAAAGAACGCTAATAATGTAGATAACTCAGGGACGTTTCCTTATCCCACTCAGACGAGTGACGTTCATTATGAGATGGAACTTGTCGTCGCCTTGAAGAAAGGTGGGGTAAACATTTCTATCGACAATGCGCTCGAATATGTATTCGGCTATGCGCTGGGTCTGGATATGACTCGTCGTGATTTGCAAGGGCAGATGAAAAAAATGGGTCGGCCTTGGGAAATTAGTAAAGCCTTCGAGCACTCCGCACCTATGGGTCCTATCATCCCCGTGTCTGAGGTTGGTCATCCTGATGCAGGGCGTATCGAACTGAAGGTGAATGACGAGGTGCGTCAGCAAGGGGACCTGAATCAGATGCTGTGGAAAGTTCCTGAAATGATATCTTATCTCTCCAGATTCTATGAGCTGGCTCCAGGCGATTTAATTATGTCTGGCACACCTGCAGGCGTTGGTCCGATTGTTAAGGGTGATGTCATGGTCGGTAGCATCGAAGGTGTCGGCGAATTTACCGTAACCGTCGTTTAATCAAGCTGAAGTCTATCCAGCGTATTTGAAAACATAACTGCCGAATCGCTTTTTTTATATGGAGACAACTATGAGATCACTCTTTCATCTGGCCTATAACGTCACTGATCTAGATGCCGCCCGCACTTTTTATGGGGACATGTTGGGCTGTCGTGAAGGTCGCAGTACTGAAACCTGGATTGATTTCGACTTCTACGGTCACCAGATTTCACTCCATTTGGGCACACCATTTAAAACCGAAAATACAGGAAAAGTAGGCGAGCATCAGGTCCTCATGCCCCATCTCGGTCTGATATTGCCTGTGAATGAGTGGGAATCCCTGGCCAATCAGTTGCAACAGGCTAACATCGACTTTGAAATCCCACCCTGTGTTAGGTTTGAAGGGGAACCAGGTGAACAGCGCACTATGTTTTTCCGTGATCCCAGCGGAAACCCAATTGAAATCAAAGCATTTACAGACTTCGAAGGAGTTTTTGCCCACTGAGTACAGCGATCCTGTCGATCGGTCAAATTACAGAATATGAGCAATATTGGTTGAAGCTGAGCTAGGGGGGCTTAAACTTCAAATGTGTGCCAACAAGCGTCTCATCTTAAAACCTTGGGGACGTCCGCTTTAGAGAATTTGATTGATGAGGGAGAGCCCTTACCGATTGGCTGTAAATGACTGGTTCGTGCCATGTCCTGCCGGAAGCTGAAGCTCAGATAGCCCCAACCCGGATGTCCGCTATGGAGAAATATGGATTGAAGGTGATGCTGAAGCTAGCTGATCATCATTGTCTCCTAGGTGTCAGTAGCGACTTATTGGCCCCCAAGTCTGGTAGGCCATCATGAGGTCGCTTTGTGTCAGGAGCGACCAAGCAGCACCAGAAGTAGCAGCTCAACGATCAGGTCGCTTTGTGCCAAATCCGGACTTTTAGGAGGTGCTAATATAGCATGGCACCTGCCAACCCTCAGTTCCAATAGCGGACGCTGAATGTATAACGCCTCGCTTCAGCCACCGTCGTCTGCAAGCATTTGTTAGGCAGAACTGAGGTCCCCAGCTAGCCCTCATTGAAGAACGGGTCCGGCAATGCCGGATTTCTCAGTTTCGCGGCGGCGCCCGCGCCGACGACTGGAAGACCTGTCGGATCGAGGAGGCCAAGCTGGACAAGAACACTCGCCTGGTCCCACAGGATGTGCTCGTAGGAGACCTTGTCGCCTTCGATGCCAACGATAATGACAAACACTGCTTCGACCCGTTTCCCGGTCGGCTCAACTCCGGGGAGAATGTGGTCCATCTTGATGGTGTGAGTGAACGAGATGATGAGCTCATCGACGAGTCGTTCCTCGCTATACGTTCGCGAAACCGTTTCGATCTTGACGTCGGGCGGAAAAAACTGGCCAATGAGGCGCTTGGAGTAGAACGTCCGGACACCTTGCGGGCCTTGACCACCCACCATGGTCGGCACATTGACGAGATGCGGATTCGGCGCCATGGTCGCCAGCGTCTGGTCAAGGTCGCCGGCTAGTTCCGCGTTCATATGCGCATTGAAGATCGCATCGAGTTTCACCTTTAGACTCGGTTTGGACATGTTGTCTCCTCTTCCTGGTTCGATTGCTGCCGTCATGGTAGGACAGCCAGTTACCTGCACTGCCCCCACACAGATCCGGACGTGCG
>JBALVQ010000102.1:0-17629 GCA_036960915.1 Amphritea sp. | reverse complement strand
CGTTTTTTATAAAACTCGGCAAGAGACTGCCCCTATTCTCGGTCAGCCTCCTAGGTTATATCAGGGTAAGTTTGTGTCTTTTTGCGGCGGTGAAAAGAAATAAATTCTCTCCGAAGTGGCGTTAAACAGGAAAAAGTGTTTACGGTTTTTCTGTAGACTATTCACCTATTGTGTCCCTGGGTTTCGTGCAGAGTATAGGCCTGCACCGAGCCCAGTGGGTGCTATCAAGCTGCTTTCTTATTTCTGTTCTTCGCTTATCTTTCTCTCATCTTAGATTTCTTAGCCTAGCATCGTTAATGCGGGTATCTCATCGCTATTTTAAATGCGTCTACGCATATTGCTTTGCCTCTTAGCCATCACCTCGTAAGCGCCATGAGAGCTACACTGGTAATAGCAGGCAAGCGATTCAGCTAGCGTTGCTGCGGGGCTGTAAATGGGGTTGAGTGTTTTTGCTGAGTTGTATTAATTCCTATTTAAGTGGTTTTGTAGGTATTTATTTTGCCTAATATTTTAAAAATATAGTCTTTTTGTGGTGCAAGTGCCTTCTGTTTGGAGAATGTGTCTTTTAGGTTGGAGATAGAATAATAAAAAATTATTATTAAAGGGTGAGGCTATGAACCTGACAACAAACCAGTGCCGCAATACTATCCGTGAGTACTACCTGGCTGATGAAACCAAGGTAATTCGTGAGCTGATGGCGAAGGCCGAATTGTCCGCAGATGATCGCGTAGCAATCTCCGAGAATGCCGCAGAGCTGGTGCGTAAAGTTCGTAATGAAAGCTCACCGTCGATGATGGAGAAATTCCTTGGCGAGTACGGCCTGACCACTAAAGAGGGTGTTGCCCTGATGTGTCTGGCTGAAGCGCTGCTGCGTGTGCCGGATGCCATCACTATTGATGCCCTGATCGAAGACAAGGTTGCCCACGGCAACTGGAGTGGTCACCTGGGTAAATCCAGCTCTTCGCTGGTAAACACCTCTACCTGGGCGCTGCTATTGACAGGCAAGCTGATCGCCCCTGCTGATGATAAGGGTGTTACCCAAGCGCTGCGTGGCATGGTGAAGCGTCTGGGTGAGCCGGTAGTGCGTACTGCTGTTGGTCAGGCAATGAAAGAGCTGGGTCGCCAGTTTGTACTGGGGCGGACTATTAAAGAAGCCACCAAGCGGGCGCGCAAGTATGAAGCCCAGGGCTACTCGTATTCTTACGATATGCTGGGTGAAGCGGCGCGTACCGATGCCGATGCCCTGCATTACCACCAGGCATACTCTGATGCGATTAGCGAGTTGACGCCTGCCTGTGTGCATGCAGATATTCGCATGAATCCGGGCATCTCCGTCAAACTTTCGGCCCTGCATGCCCGTTATGAATTTGCCCAGGCCGATCGCGTAATGACCGAGCTGGTGGAGCGCACCCGCTCATTGGCGCTGCAGGCCAAACAAGCCAACATGGGTTTTAATATCGATGCCGAAGAGGCCGATCGTCTGGATCTGTCGCTGGATATTATTGAAGCCGTCCTGTCTGATCCTGCACTGGAAAACTGGGATGGCTTTGGCGTTGTTGTACAGGCGTTTGGTCCGCGCTCATCGCATGTACTGGACTGGCTGTATGCGCTGGCTAACCGCCTGGATCGCAAGATCATGGTACGTCTGGTGAAAGGCGCCTACTGGGATGCCGAGATCAAACGTGCCCAGGTACTGGGTCTGGATGGCTTCCCGGTGTTTACCCGCAAGGTGAACAGCGATGTATCCTATATCTGCTGTGCTGAAAAACTGCTGGGCATGACTGACCGCATTTATCCGCAGTTTGCGACGCATAACGCCCATTCTGTCGCATCTATCCTGCATCTTGCCCGTAATCTGCCTGTCGAGATATTTGAATTCCAGCGCCTGCACGGCATGGGCGAGTCGCTGCACGATGCCGTGCTGAAAAACAATAATACCCGTTGCCGTATCTACGCGCCGGTGGGTGCCCACCAGGATCTGCTCGCCTATCTGGTGCGTCGTCTGCTGGAAAACGGTGCCAACAGCTCTTTTGTAAACCAGATTGTTGATACCCGCATTCAGCCTGAAGAGATCGCCCGCGATCCGTTTACAGCTGTTGAGGCGATGGGGGATGCGATTGCCAGCAAGGTGATTCCGCGTCCTGCGGATATCTACGGTGCTGAGCGACGTAATGCCCGTGGCTGGGATATCACCAACCCGGTTGAAATTGCTGAGCTTGAAGCGCAACGTGATAAATTCAAAAACCATCAATGGCAGGCAAAGCCGGTCATTGCAGGTGACGTAACGGGTACGGCAACAACCGAGGTACGTAACCCGGCACAGCCTCAGGATCTGGTAGGCACTGTTACTGAAGCCTCTGCTGCAGACATCGAAACGGCGATTGTTGCTGCACAGCAGGGCTTTAGCGAATGGTCACAGACCGCACCTGAGCAACGCGCAGAATGCCTGCGTAAGCTGGCTGATCTTTACGAGGAAAACGCAGCGGAGCTGTTTACCCTGGCAACCCGTGAGGCGGGTAAAACCCTGCTGGATGCGGTAGGTGAGCTGCGCGAAGCTGTCGATTTTGCACTCTATTATGCCAACGAAGGTATCCGCAATGCGGATGCGGGTGAAGCGCGTGGCGTAATCACCTGTATCTCGCCGTGGAACTTCCCGCTGGCAATTTTCTCCGGTCAGATTCTGGCGGCGCTGGCTGCCGGCAATACTGTGCTGGCCAAGCCTGCCGATCAGACTGCGCTGATTGCCGCTCGTGCGATCGAGCTGATGCATGAAGCCGGTATTCCTAACAATGCGGTACAGCTGCTACCGGGTAGCGGTATCAACGTGGGTGCACCATTGACATCGGATGCACGTATTGCCGGCGTTTGCTTTACCGGATCAACCGCGACTGCGCAACGCATCAACAAAGTGATGGCTGAAACCGTGGCGCCGGATGCGCCGCTGGTGGCGGAGACTGGTGGCCTGAATGCGATGATCGTTGATTCGACGGCACTGCCTGAGCAAGTTGTACGTGATGTCCTGGCATCGTCTTTCCAGAGTGCCGGTCAGCGCTGTTCTGCACTGCGTATGCTGTATGTCCAGAAAGATATTGCCGGGCATCTGCTGGAGATGCTGTTCGGTGCCATGGACGAGTTGCGTATCGGTAATCCCTGGCAGTTGTCTACCGATGTAGGCCCGGTTATTGATCAGGCTGCGAAAGATAAGATTGATCAGCACTGCGCTGCCTTTGCAGCTAAAAATCGGATTCTTAAATCCATGCTGGTACCGCAAGAGGGGCTGTTTGTTGCGCCAACAGTGATCCAGCTGGATGGTATTGAGCAGCTGGAAGATGAGATTTTTGGTCCGGTGCTGCATGTAGCAACCTTTGAGGCCGATGAGATCGATCAGGTGGTCGATACGATTAATGCCCAGGGCTATGGTCTGACATTTGGTCTGCACACCCGTGTCGATACCCGTGTTAATCGTATTATTAAGCGCATTAAAGTGGGCAATATGTATGTTAACCGCAACCAGATCGGCGCCATCGTAGGCTCCCAGCCATTTGGTGGTGAAGGCCTTTCCGGTACCGGTCCAAAGGCGGGTGGACCGCACTATGTGAAGCGCTTTATTAAAGCGACACACTCGGCACTACAGTCTGCACCGGTTGCCAGTGAGCAGTTGGCTTCTATCACTGCTACACAACTGCAGGCGGCGATTGATCAGCTGTATACGACAAACTGGGCAGCCTCCAATGAGAAAGTGGCTACTTTGCAGAAGCTGTTTGCCGATGCCGATGCCGACCTCGACCTGAGCTCCCTGAATCTGGCTGCAGACGGCTTTGAGCCCGAAGAGATGCCAGGACCAACCGGAGAGCTGAATCTGCTTTCCAACAATGCCCGTGGCGTGGTGCTTTGCCTGGGGCCGGATAAGTGTTCTGCGCTGGCACAGGCTGCGGTTGCCTTGTCGCAAGGTAACGGCGTGGTCATCGTTGCTCCGCAAGCGCAAGAATTTGTGCAGGCCGCAGCGGCTGATGGCGTGCCAATGGTAGGCATCAGTGGTGTACTGCAAGCAGATGCACTGGAGTTCGCACAGGGCTTCGACGCAGTCGCCAGTGCGGCAGATATCCAGACTTTGCGCGGTTACCGCATCGCCCTGGCGAAACGTGATGGCATACTGATGCCGCTAATCACCGAACAGAATGCGCCTGAGCGTTTTGTTATCGAGCGCCACCTGTGTGTTGATACGACTGCGGCAGGCGGTAATGCCAGCCTGATCGCATCTGTAGAGTAATTAGACCGCCTGCCAGCAACGCTGTCAGGCGCGATTTGCCCTAACATTAACTTGCACCCTGGCAGCTTGTTGGACTTGGCCGATCGCAGTCGATTCGTGTTAAGTCCAGCAGGTTGCTAGTCCTTTTGAAGCCTTAAAGCGCTTTTTCTGCCCTTAAAACTGTATTAGAGGGCCGAAATCAGGTATTTTATCGGGCTGTTTTTCGTAACATTTTCAGTGCGTGATCAGACCTGTAGTAGCGGTTAGGGCGTACGGCTAGTTAAAGTGGATAGAGAATGATTATTAAACCGAAGATTCGCGGCTTTATCTGTACCACAACTCATCCAGAGGGTTGTGACAAGAACATCCAGGAACAAATCGATTACACCAAAGCGCAGGGAGCCATCGAAAACGGCCCTAAGCGTGTACTGGTAATCGGCTCTTCCAGCGGCTACGGCATGGCTTCACGTATCTCTGCCGCGTTTGGCTGTGGTGCGGCGACGATTGGTGTATTTTTTGAAAAGCCTGCAACCGAGAGGAAAACCGGTACGGCTGGCTGGTACAACGCTGCGGCATTCGATAAGAAAGCCCACGAAGCGGGTTTGTACGCCAAGAGCCTCAATGGCGATGCTTTCTCTAACGAAGCCAAGCAAAAAACCATCGATCTGATTAAAGCAGATCTGGGTCAGATTGATCTGGTAATTTACTCGCTGGCATCCCCGGTACGTAAACTTCCTGAAACCGGTGAAGTGATTCGCTCTTGTCTCAAGCCAATCGGTCAAACTTACCGCTCAACGGCTATCGATACTAACAAGAATGTCATTATCGAAGCTGAGGTTGAGCCTGCAACCGAAGAAGAAATCACCGATACCGTTACCGTGATGGGCGGAGAAGACTGGGAGTTGTGGGTCAACGCCCTGAACGATGCTGGTGTACTGGCTGATGGCTGCAAGACTGCCGCCTACAGCTATATCGGTACCGAGATTACCTGGCCTATCTATTGGGATGGCGCACTGGGCAAGGCGAAGAAAGACGTAGACCGTGCTGCTGCGAGCCTCAATGCGACACTGGCTAAGAAAGGCGGTAGCGCCAATGTAGCCGTGCTGAAATCCGTAGTAACCCAGGCAAGCTCTGCCATTCCGGTTATGCCGCTGTATCTCTCCATGGTCTTTAAGATTATGCGTGAAGCGGGTGTTCATGAAGGTTGTATGGAACAGGTGTACCGTCTGTTCAATACCGGCATCGCTGGCGATACCGGTAAGATGGATGATGAAAATCGTATGCGCATGGACGATTGGGAACTGCGCGAAGATATCCAGAAAAAGTGCACCGATCTGTGGCCACAGGTAACGACTGAAAATCTCTTCGATATCACCGCTTATCAACTGTATAAGGATGAATTCCTGAAACTGTTTGGTTTCGGTGTTGCCGGTGTGGATTACGAGGCAGATGTCAGCCCGCTGGTTGAGTTTGATGTAATCGATATCTGAATGTAGATATATAGAAAATACCAAAAGCGACCTTCGGGTCGCTTTTTTTTATTCATCTTTAGCACACCGTCTCTGACAGAGGCTCTTTATAGCTTGGTGCTTATTCGCAGGTTTTACCCAACGGCCAACTTCGTGGGCCCGCGAAGCGTTCTGGGTAGAAGAATGAACCGCACCGGTTTTTCTAACCAAAATAAGTTACCTGGGCTGTAACCACTTGGGCAGTAGTGAGTAGGGATCAAAACCTTCTTGCTCCTTATGATCTACGCCACAGTCGGATAGCTTCTGTTGTAACAATCCGCAGCGGAACGCATCGAAGGTTTCGGTGCAGCCGCCGATAAATGTGCCGCCAATAAATATTTGCGGAATGGTCTCGCAACCGGTCTGATCTTTGAGGACGGCGCGAATTGCAGCGCCTTTATTGTCTTGCTGGTAGGCTACGGAATCCAGATCAACCGAACGGTAAGCAATGCCGCATCTGTCAAACATCTTGCGGATCGACCAACAGAACTCGCACCATTCAAGCGCGAACATGGTGACCGGCTGCTCGGCATCCTTCAAAACCTGATCAACGAATGCTCTTGCTGCAGCAAGATCACCAACTGCACTGCTCGTAGCAGCTGCAGGGGCTTGTGGTTGCACATCGAAACGGTAGTTGGCAGTGGAGCGTGAAATATCCAACTCTTCGTCGGTCATCTCCTCGGAAATATCCTCAAACAGCGGAGTACTCAGATACCGCTCGCCGGTATCCGGCAGCATGCACAAAATGGTGGTTCCCTGCGGAGCTGTTTCAGCAACTCGCAGTGCCCCGGATAGGGTCGCACCGGCAGAGATTCCCACGAAAATACCCTCCTTTTGCGCCAGCTCCCGGGATAAGCGCAATGCATCGCTGCCGTTAATGCCCATAACACCATCAATCAGCTCCCCGAAAACCGCATCGGCGGTGAGCTTGGAGATAAAGTCCGGCGTCCAGCCCTGCATCAGATGTGGGCGGAAGTGCGGATGGCTGACACTTGGTGAGCCATTATCATCCTGGGTCTGTGCTATGCCGCTTGCCAGTAGTGGCGAGTTGTCCGGTTCACATACAATGATACGGGTTTCAGGGCTGCGCTCACGCAATACTCTTGCAACGCCCTTTAGGGTTCCTCCCGTGCCATACCCGGTAACCCAGTAGTCCAGGCGCTCATTACTGAAGGCGTTAATGATTTCCGGTGCAGTCGTGAGCGAATGTATGTCTGCGTTGGCTTCGTTTTCGAATTGCCGGGTCAGAAACCAGCCGTGCTTTTCAGCGAGCTCGACAGCTTTTGCCAGCATACCGCTGCCTTTTTGTGCGGCGGGAGTAAGCACTACTTTGGCGCCGAGAAAGCGCATCATTTTACGCCGCTCAACACTGAAGTTTTCCGCCATGGTGACCACCAGGGGGTAGCCTTTCTGTGCACACACCATCGCCAGGCCGATACCGGTGTTGCCACTGGTCGCCTCTACTACGGTTTGACCGGGCTGTAATGTACCGTTGCGTTCGGCGGCTTCGATAACGCCCAGTGCGAGGCGGTCCTTTACCGATCCCATCGGGTTGAAAGCTTCTATTTTTACATACAGATTGATTCCCTCGGGAGCCAGTTTATTAATCCTTACAATGGGCGTATTCCCGATAGTGCAGAGAATGTTGTCATATTTGGTCGTCATGAGGGGGGCCTCGGGACTTGAAGTGGGTGGAGCGATAATGAGTATCACCGCGGTGAAAGTGCCGAAATACCAACGTATAAATAAAGATAGCAACAAAGCTGAAGAACCGCTGAGCTATTCCAGTGCGTGATCAATTCATCGCAGCAGCGTTCGGGCGCTCAAGTCGGCATCCGCCTTGGCGTAATCTATGCACTCCTCTCTCCAATGAGAGGCTTGGGGTGGTGTGACCCGCCATAAGTTAAAATATTGGTGAATGACTATGCATTATTTCTCATTAAGCAGGGCAAGAAAACAGGCTATATTAAAACTGTAGATGGCTTCAAAGGATGGAGAAATGGCAAATAGATTTCATCTCGCAATTCCCGCAGGCGACCTGAATGTGGCCCTGACTTTCTATTGCGATCTGCTTGGCTGCACAAAAGGCAATTCTGAAACGGGCAGCTGCGACAGTTGGGTCGATATCGATTTCTGGGGTAACGAGCTTACCCTGCATGCCTCAAAACCAAACGAATCGGTGCAAGGCGATCGACATGATGTTGATATGGACAATGTTGTTGTGCCCCATTTTGGCGTGCATCTATCCGCGTCAGACTTTGCCAGGCTTAAGCAACGACTTTATGAGCGCAAGGTTACTTTCGTGAACAAGCCCTATATACGCTTCGCCGAGACCGAGCTTGAACAGGAAACCTTTTTTATCGCAGATCCAAATGGTAATGTCCTGGAAATCAAGACCATGAAAAATCCTGACAAGCTTTTTGAAATCATCAGTTAACTGTTACCAGGGCAGGCTGCCAGGACATCCATAATCCCTTATTAATCTGGGCTTTCCCACTTTTCTGCAATTCTTCATCTATTTATCTCTTCACGTTGGTACGTATACCTACGCAAAAACCATCCATACAAAGCTAACACTGATTAATGAAAAAAAGATCATGGCATCTAAATAACTGATGCTTGAATATAAAATATCTATTTCACTTATCTGACGCTTCTTTGCATAGTGTTCGAAAACACAAGCAGATTGAGTGGTTCAGGATCTATCTATGACTAATTCTTCCTACGTTGATTCCTATTATTCGAGCACCCTTAACTCAGAATTAGAGCTGCCTGCACTGAGCGGTGAACATGAATGCGATGTCTGTGTTGTCGGGGCAGGTTTTACCGGGCTTTCCACATCCATCCATCTGGCAAAGAAAGGCTACAAAGTCATCTTGCTGGAGGGGGATAAAGTCGGGTGGGGCGCTTCCGGGCGTAATGGCGGACAGGCGATCATCGGCTATAACAATGGTATTGGGATGATGGAGCAGCGCTTTGGCATCGGCGATACCCGCAAGTATCTGGATTTTGTGCTGGAAGGTTGTCAGATTATTCGTGATTTTGCAGAGGAATTTGATATCGAGTGCGATCTGCGAGCGGGTCATGCCGGCCTGGCAACCTGTGATCGTCAGTTGCAGGCGATGGAGCATGAACAGCAAGTCTGGGCACGTTGTGGTCATGATGATATTACTGTGAAAGCCGGTCTGGATGCGGTGCGTGAGATGGTGGGCAGTGATAACTATATCGGCACCTATTACGATCCAAACGGTGCTCATCTTCATCCACTGAATCTGGCGCGGGGCGAAGCCCGTGCGTTACTAAGCTTGGGGGGGGAAGTGTTTGAAAACTCCCGGGTAAGGAAGATCGATAAGACTATGAATCCGAAGGTATACACTGATCAGGGGGTAGTCAACGCCCGTCAGGTGGTGCTTTCAGGTAATGCTTATATGGGTAACCTGGTACCTGAGATGGAGGCCAAACTGGTACCGGTAAGCAGTTTTATCGTTACTACAGAGCCGCTGCCGGAGTCGCTTGCCAGGGACGTAATCCGCAAGAACTATGGTTTTTGTGACTGGAACTATGTGCTTGATTACTACCGACTTACTGCTGACCGAAGGTTACTGTTTGGTGGCGAGAGTTTTTATGGCGGTAAGGAGCCCCGCAATGTTGCCGAGCGACTACGCAGCAACATAATTAAAGTGTTTCCCCAGCTGAAAAATGTGAAAGTTGAATTCAACTGGGGTGGTAATTTTGCGCTAACTTACAGCCGAATGCCTGATGTGGGCAGGCTGAAAAACTCCAATGTGTTTTATGCCCATGGCTACTCAGGTACCGGTGTAACAACGACGCATATCATGGGGCGTTTGTTAGCAGAAGCGGTTGCGGGTACAGCAGAGCGCTTTGATGTGTTTGAAAAGGTGCCGCAGATACCGATGCCGGGAGGCCGACTGTTAAAGGTGCCTGCAGTGATTATGGGATCCTGGTATTACTTGATGCGCGATAAGTTGGGCGCTTCGAGAAAATAACAATAACAATAACAATAAACAAAGGTATTACAGTATGTTGAATGAGATAGCCGCTTTCCGCGAGAAATATCCTCAGATACGGGAAGTAGATGTTCTGAGTGTCGACCTGCCCGGTAAAGTGTTTGGTAAAAGATACAGCATCAATGACCTGGACAAACTGGCCAATGGGTTTTGTAAAATGCCGGCAGCAATGCACTTGATGTGTAGCAAGGGGTATCCGGTGCCAGCTAAGGGGTATGGCTATGATGACGGTGATCCGGATGCCACAATCACCCTGGTTCCGGGCAGTCTGAAATATGTTGGTTGGGAATCACGACCGCGGGCACAGGTCCTGGCACAGTTTAGCGATGAGAACGGCAAGGATCTGTTCTGGGAACCCCGCAATGTACTGAAAAAAGTGATCAGTGGGCTGAATCAGGATGACTATTTTCCGGTAGTGGCTTTTGAGCTGGAGTTCTATCTGTTGGATATGGCGCCTGGTTCTGCTGGACAGGTTCAGCCTCCAATCGGGCGTTTAACTGGTCAGTCAGATGGTCAGGCGGTGTTGTCGATAGAGCGGCTGTCTGAATTTGGTGATCTGTTATCAGAAATCATCGAGCGCTGTGAAGACCAGGGCGTTGCTACCGGACCGGTTTCAGCTGAACTTGGTCCTGGCCAGTATGAGATTAATCTAATCCATAGCAATGATGTCCTTGGTGCTGCGGATCAGTGCGTTATGTTTCAGCGTATCGTCCGTGGTGTGGCGCTGAAACATGGTTACCGCGCCAGTTTCATGGCTAAGCCTTATTTGGACCAGTCCGGTAATGGCTTCCATTTTCACACCAGTATTTATGACCGCCAGGGCGAGAATCTGCTGAGTCGGAATCAGGATGAGAAATTGCTTCACATGGTGTCAGGGCTACTGGAACTATTGCCTGCCGCTATGACATTTCTGGCACCTAATGTGAACTCCTACCGGCGCTTGAAACCCGGAAATAACACACCGCTAACGCCTAACTGGGGCTATGAAAATCGTTCAGTTGCGGTACGGATTCCGCTATCCGATCCTGCCAATCGGCGTATTGAGCATCGAGTGGCCGGCGCTGATGCTAATCCATATCTGGCGATGGCCGTGGTACTGGCTGGCGCTCATTTTGGGCTGGATCGACAGCAACAGCCGGATGATCCAGTACAGGAAATCTGTCTTGATGCCGATGGCCTGCCGACGGATATTCGAGCGGCTATCGCACTGACTGAACAGAGTGAGGCTCTGATGCACTACCTGGGTGAGGAATTTGTCCGGGTGTTCTGTGCCCAGCGGGTAGGTGAGCTGGCCGAATTTGAAGACTATATCTCGGCCCACGAGTATGACTGGTATCTCTGAGCGGGCCTGGATGTGTAATTCAGACATGCAGTTTAGTCACCTACAGTGACGAACCGCGTAAGTCTCTTTTAGCTACTGACCTGCAGAAAACGGTTTAATTCGGATTGCCGGATAAAGGCTTGCAGCTGTTCTCGAAAGGCTTTGGCTTTAGGATTATTCTTGGTCCGGGGCGGGTAAGCCAGGTAGTAGTTAATCTCCAGCTCAGGTAATTGCTGATCCAGCAATACCTGGAGTGATCCATCTTCCAGCTGTTGGGCAATGGTATAGGATGCAATGTAGGCTATACCTGAGCCTGCGGTCATCGCCTGGGTCAGGGCCTGGATATTATTGATCCTCAGGCGGTTGCTGAGTTTATGCCAGTGAAGACTGCCGATCTCAGAGGTCAGGTTTTGCCAGTCAAAATCATCGTCTCCGGTACACAGAATCTGGTGTTGATACAGATCGCTGATTTTCCTGAGCTGGGGATGGCTCTTCAGGTAGGTCTTGGACGCTACCAACATCATTCGGGTGCTACAGAGAAACTCGTACTCGAGTTGTGGATCGTCGTTGCGCGAGCGGATAGCCAGATCTATCTGGTTGCTGCCCAGATCCAGAAACTCTTCTGTCAGATTCAGCCGCAGGGCAAGCTTGGGATAGCGCTGCTGGATAAAGGGCAGGGCCTGTGACACTACCAGAGTGCCAAAGCAGACATCAGCGGTAAGGGATAGCTCGCCGCTCAGGCTGCTGCCGCTCATCTCTTCGATAGTATTGTCCAGTCTTGCGTAGATCTCTTCACAACTGTGTAGAAGGGTTTCCCCTTTAGTGGTCAGCCGGATAGGTTTGCGGGGCTCTCGCAGCAACAGTGTGTAACCAAGCTGCTCTTCGAGTTTTTTTATCTGATAACTGACCGCCGATTGCGAGATACTGAGCTCTTGTGCTGCTAGCGTAAAGCTGTGATGTTTCGCAACTATAGTAAAGCAGTAAAGTTGTGGCAGCAGGTGTCGAATCTGAGGCATTAAATCTCTCTGCAGCTATTGTGCAATGTCGAATGTAAATTAATGCTAATCATACCGGGGTAGTTTTGGTTTGTTTATCCTGATCTGTCAGTAATTGCCAGATCAAGTAGAAATAGTACAGTGGAGTGGGTACATATTAAGTTACTGATTTTGCGTATGTCTCTCGCGTCATATCGCTCACCTCAACTGTCAATGAAAGCGAAGCTAGCTGCAGTGATTTTAGTTCAGCCAGAATCTGGCGGCTTAAGTAGGCTTTTTGCTGCTCGCTACGCCCGGATAAGATCTTTGCGGTGACATGCACGAAAGGTAAGTCTCCATTGCCGGTTTGATAATGCTCGTAGCCGGTCGCACGGGTCTTGATATCATCTTCGTCAAACAGGGCTGACTTTAAAGCGCCAGCATGCACGGCTTGGATCAACCTGGGGATGTGGATTGCGCTTTCCAGATCCTTAGCGTATTCGATGATGCAATGTGGCATAGCAACTGTTTCCTCTTGTTAGCCTGTAGCAATGCGACTAGAGCGCATTGACGAAGTGGCCATAATACAGATCTTTTGTGACAAGCCCCTGAAACTCGTCGGTGTTGGCAAAGCAGGGCCATTTCTGTGTGGTGGTTTTTGCCGCCTCTGCATTTATCCAGGTAAGGTGCCAGCAGATCTCTTCCGAATTATCGGTTTTCCTGAGAATTTGATACGCAGAAATAACTGCTTCCTCGGCATTCATTTAGGTAAAGATGGATTCACTCAGCTCAATGGCGCGTGCAACATTCTTCTGTTCCACTCTGAATACGGCAAACTCGGTGCACTGGGTCATACAGTTTAATTTCCTTTCGATTCTTTAATGCTTTTATTTTTTAGGGGGAGAGGCATGTATGCCTGCGTGCCTTAACGGCCATAATGGCCTTAGGAGTTGCTGCCTGTTGGGCTGTTGGCTAGTTCACATAGCCTGGTAACGGTTTTCAGGTTGCGGGTGGTGGCGATTACCTTGAGCTTGTTCTCGATGAATGTATTTGAAAGCTTGCTCTTGCCATAGCCATTGGGGCAATACAGGTAAACAGTCTTGCCGTCGATCTGCAGTTGCTCTGGTACTTTTACAAAGCTCTGTAGCGCCGCGATTGACTCCTCTGAGGGCTCGTCTGATAAGAATGTCAGCAACACTTTTGTACCATCCGTATTGAGGTCGATACCCTCAAACGGCATGCTGTTAAGCGCCCGAGAGAACTCCTCGGCAGTGCGGATCATTACTGGTACTTGAAAGCCATATTTCGCCTCGATCGCCGTTTCGATAGCAGCCTCCAGCTTCGCTTTGATCTCAGACTTGTCTGACATCGCGCTGCAAAAAACCACATTGCCGCTCTGAATGTAGGTCATAACATCCTGCAACCCCAACTCCTCATACAGCAACTGTAAGTCCTGCATCCTGATCTTCTTCTGTCCGCCGACATTGATGCCACGTAGTATTGATATGTACTTGTTCATGCCAGTTGTTTTCATTTTGTATAGGTGAATCGCTGGTGCCATGACCAGCGTACTAGCTGGGTGCATCAGCCTACTTATTTCCGGGGCTGGTTTCCGGATACTGGTTACAAGAGACTAGTTTCTCAGGGTGTTTTTTCGGCAGGACAGCATCAGCGCCCAGAACTCGGAGAAATCGTTAACCACCACATCAGGTTTGTAGGGGTAGCGTTCCGAGCCTGGAAAAATCGTATTCAGCCAGGGCTGATCCCACACTGCGCCATTAAAAAATACACTGGTAATACCGGCGGATTTGGCGGCGATAACATCGGTGGTGCTGTCGCCAACGTACCAGACGTCCGGCCCCAGCTTGCAGCCGAGGTTTTCGCCAGCCTTTACGATCTGGTCTATATGGGGTTTACGCTGGGCGGTATCATCACCGCAGATCTCGGTATCGAACAGCGCAGCCCAGCCGGTGCCATCAATCGTATTCAGCTCGTGACTGAAGAACTCCCGGTCTCGGTTGGTGATAACCCCGACGCTTAGACCAAGCTGGCGCAGGCCCTGTAACACCTGTTTTACCTTTGGCTCGAAGGGCAGCGCGGTGCCGTAGTACTTGCGGTAATGCCGGTTGAAGCCATGGTGGGCAATCTTCTTGGCGTCATTATTGTCGGCGAACAGAATCTCGAAAATATCGGTGCGCGAGATCTTGCGGTCCAGCTTTATCTTCGGGTGCAGGGCGAGGTTTTCGCGCACATAGTCCACCAGTTTTGAGTCTTCAGGTGACTTGCAGGCTGCCGAGGCAACCAGATGATCCAGAAGACCCATCTCACGCAGGTCTTTGAGCATATCATCGACAGCGTGGTACATCGCATCCAGGGTGTCGACAAGCGTCGCGTGCCAGTCAAACAGCACCACCTTGGGGTAGGTCAGGCTCGCCACCGCCGGATGCCAGTCCGGCTCATCCCGCGGCGGTGGCGGTGTCAGTGGTGGCAGTCGAGCGGGGCGGTTGTAACTAAACTGAGTGCCAATTACTGCGCCAGTTTCTACACTAGACTCAGTCCTATCATTTGCGCTGGTTTCGATCTGGTCCAGCAGATCGTCGAAACTGTCGACGATCACCGCAGGTGCGAATGGGGCGTTCTCTTGGGGTGTGAAGGTAGCGCGAAACCATTTCTCATCCCACAATGCGCCGTTATAGAACACCGAGGTGACTCCCGCCTTTCTGGCGGTAATCATATCTGTGAGGCTGTCGCCCACATACCAGACATGTGAATCGACGGCTTCACCAAGGGCTTCTATTGCATGCTCCAGACCATGCGGGGCGGGTTTGTAGCGTGGGGCTTCGTTGCCACCAAGAGTGAAATCAAACAGGTTCTGCCAGCGGCCCGAGTCGACGTTAACCAGCTCATGGGCGAGAAACTCACTGCTACGGTTGGTGACAACACCGATCTTGATACCGAGTTTCTTCAGATAGCAAAGGTACTCGTAAACCCCATCCTGAAAAGGAAACACCTTGCCGTAATGGTTTTTATAGCATGCGTCGTACGCCTTATGCGCGATCTCATTGGCTTCCTCGTTATCGCCAAACAGTACATCGAAAATATCGGTGCGGGAGATACGTTGCTCGGCCAATACGCGTGGGTGCAGGTGGCGGAAGATCCGAATATAGCGCACCAGCTTCTCATCATCTTCAGTCTTTGCTTGCTCTTCCGGCAGGATATGCCGCACCAGATCAAGCTCATCCAGCTGCGACAGCATCTCTTCAATCGCCTGGTACATCGCATCGTGGGTATCAACCAACGTGCCATGCCAGTCAAACAGCATCACCTTGGGATAGGGGAGAGTCGTTGTTTCCATAGCTAGAAGCCTTTATCGAGGAACTCATAAGCAACAGACTATCATCCCCTGTTTTGGTAGGGCAAATGTCGGATAGTCGTATGGACTATTTATTTTTCGATACTCATATTGGGCAGCAACTGCTTGAAAATAAAGGCGCTTGTGTAGAGTCTCAGATCAATGCGTGATACAACGTATTGAAGTAATAACTGGGGGCAAAAGGCAGTACTTGCTCCTGAGAACTGCGCACTGTTTATTGGCGGTGTTTGTTACAAGATATGTAAGCAGTTTGATGTATTTTCTCCAATGCCTCCTGCCGATAAGTGAAGGAATACTTATGATGATCAATGTATTGGCTGTTACTTTCTTAAATCATGCTGCGGAGTTATATGTAAAATTGACGCGTTTTATCATGTCAGAATGACGTGTGTTTAGCTGCTTAGCTTCTAAAGGAATAACATGCAACTTTTGGATCACGTTTCAATTTCCGTTTTCAAATTAACAGAGTGTGTTGAATTTTATGACGCAATCATGGAAGCGCTAGACTGTGAGAAAGTCTATCAAACGGATAAATCGCTAGGTTACGGAGTGCGCTGTACCGTTGGCGAAGAAAATCATAGTTACTTAGCGGTATATGAATCAGATAATGCCAACACAGACGATGCTCGGCACTGGTGCTTTAAGGCTACATCTCGTGAAGCTGTGGACTCATTTTATCAAAATGGCATTAAAAATGGTGGTCGTTGTAATGGTGCGCCGGGTCTTCGAGAGCATTATCATAAACATTATTATGGTGCATTTTTATACGATCCATCGGGTAATCGAGTTGAGGCTGTATTTCATGGTTCAGTCGAAACTTAACAATCAAAGAGGGGCTGGCGTCAGGTCTTGTCTTTTGCCCCTAAGCTCTTCGAACAACGAACGAGCCGCGCTTTTTGCTGCGGTCGGACCGCGAACAGCAAATTTCTTGCGGTCGGACCACGGCTGTTCCCTTATTTAAACGCACTTGGCGAAAAGCTGTAGCTCAGGATGATTGAATCTGAACCAGGATTGATATCATCAATGCCAGCATTGGATAAATGATAAACACCCAGACCCAGATGAGAGTCAGCGTTCAGCTTGTAGGCCAGTTCCAGGCCAGAGCGAAATTCAACGACAGATCCCAGGTCTGTGCTGTCACCTTCCTCATATAAGCTGACTGCCCAATGCGGTGTCAGTACCCACTTTTCACTTAAGCTTATGTCATAACGAACACCGCCATAGAGCCAGTAAGCTTCATCGGAATTGGCGGTAAAGCCCACTGTTGGTATCAGGTTATAAGTTGATTCAAGTGGTGCAAATCGATATTCGATACCAAGCTCTGTAGCCTCATCATCATTATTATCCGATATATCAAAGACTCCTGCCGTAATTGCGATAGAGTCTGCTTGTTCAGCAAAAGTAACGGGTGATAAACAGATGGATGTCAGCACCAGGGCCGCCAATTTGTTGTTTGGTCTGTTTATGCGACAGTAATCTAGTGTCTGACTAATTGTGTGGTTATCGGCTGACCGATGGAGGGGCGTTTTGATAGCTTGAGGTAGATCTAGAAGTGTAAGCATCCATGCTTCCTTATCTTTGATATTACGTAACTGTCTCCATGATAGTTAAATACTAACTGTAATCAGGTTAGTTTGTGAAGGTCGCGTATGAAAAATAGCACTACTTAACAGTATGCAGCGTGCCGGCTCAGTGTCTTATCTTTTGTCTAGTTGTAAATTTCAGGGACATAAAAGAGCAGAGTAAAATTGCTTACAAATAAGATATATCAACGAAAAGGCGGAGTCATAAATCCTCGCAACTCGCAACTCGCAACTCGCAACTCGCAACTCGCAACTCGCAACTTGTAACTCCCTGTCTAAGCTTTTCGAACAATGAACGAGCAGCGTTATTTGCTGCGGTCGAACCACGGCTGTTCCCTTATTTAAACGCACTTGGCGAAAAGCTGTAGCTCAGGATGAGTGAGTCTGAACCTGGATTTCTATCATCAAGGCCTGCATTGGATAAATGATAAACACCCACGCCCAGATGGGAGTTAGGGTTCAGCTTATAGGCCAGTTCGAGGCCAGTACGGAATTCAATGTCAGATCCCAGGTCTGTGCTGCTGCCTTTTTCATATAAGCTGGGCTCTGTTGGGGTTAGCAGTTGGTGAGCTATGCTCAGAGTATGTTTCTTG
>JBALVQ010000101.1:0-17656 GCA_036960915.1 Amphritea sp. | reverse complement strand
TGGCGAGTGGCGAGTGGCGAGTGGCGAGTGGCGAGTGGCGAGTGGCGAGTGGCGAACAGATTATGAGCAAGGCCAAGCAAGCGAATAGCCCTCCTTTATGCCAGTTTTTTCAGGGTATAGATATCATACCGGCTGGATTTACCCTCCAGCTGATAGCTTGGTTTAACCCCTTCAAGGGTCGGCCCTTCGATTAAAGGCGCCTTACGGGCACGTTTAACCACAACCCGATATTCAGCGACATCCAGGGCAGCTTTCAGCAACGCCTCGGCATCCTGATCATCGCCCACTATGGATCGAAACACCCGCATCTCTTTTTTAACCAGCGCGGATTTATCATTATGTGGGAACATTGGATCCACATAGACAACATCGGGACGCTGCTCACCACCTTTAAGCCCCTGTAACCACAGAATGCTATCCGCATGAATCAGTTGCATCCGGGCAGTGATATCGGCAACTTCAGGCACCTGGGACGCCCGCTCCAAGCCACTTTCCAGCAGTGCATGGATAATCGGAGAGCGCTCCACCATCTGCATTTCACACCCCAGGGTCGCCAGCACAAAGCTGTCGCGACCAAGCCCTGCAGTGACATCCGCAACTTTCGGGCGCAGCGAGCCTTTGATACCGACAGCCTTGGCAATCATCTGCCCCTTGCCACCGCCATGTTTGCGACGATGATCGACGGCCCCACCGATGAAGTCTGCCGCCACAGGCCCCGGTGCTTTACGACCTGTCACCTGCAATCTGACACCTTGCTCGGCGCAAAGCAGCAACAGATCATACTCACAGCGGGATAGATCAAACTCTTCAAGCAATGGCAAATCCAGACGCTCAGCAAGCTCTTTAGCCTGCTCTGCAAAACTGTTATCCACAGCTGCAACAGCTATCAGGTCGGTTTCGTTATTCACTTCGCTCTCAGCTCTCTCTGAACTATCTGTTCTCAGTAGCATCTGTTCTCAGTAGTACCTGTTCTCTCAGTAGCAATACCATATATGCTAGGCCATAAAATAAACGCCTAACAACACAACACCCAGTAACATACGGTAGATAACAAACGGCAGCATGCCGATTTTATCCAGCCACTTCAGAAATAGATGAATACAGCAGAATGCACTAATAGCGGCCATTATTGCACCAGCAATCACCATACCCCACTGTTCAGTCGTTCCGGTCTCAGCCAGATCCAATCCTTTGAACAAGCCTGCACCCAGTATTACCGGAATCGAAAGCAAGAAAGAAAAGCGCGCGGACGCCTGACGATCAAGCCCCAGCATCAAACCTGCGGTCATGGTAATCCCGGATCGGGATGTTCCCGGTATAAGTGCTATCGCCTGAGCACAGCCAATAGTGATCGCATCTTTAAGGGTGATCTCATTCAGAGCCCGCTGTTCCGTACGATTGACATCCGCCCACCACAGCAACGCGCCAAAGATCAGTGTCGTTCCGGCAATCACCAGGATACTGCGTCCGTAAAGATCGACCATAGAATGCAACAGGAATCCTGCAGTAATCGCCGGTAGTGTCGCCCAGATAACGAACCAGGCCACACGGGAGTTTGTACTATGCCCCTGTCCCGTACAACTCTTTAACCAGGCCAGAGTCATATCAAGCACGTCTTTTCTGAAGTAGAACAGTACGGCCGCAAGGGAGCCGATATGCACGCCAACATCAAAAGCTAACCCCTGATCTTGCCAGCCTAATAGCTGGGAAGGCAGGATAAGATGCGCTGAACTGGAGATAGGCAGAAATTCCGTCAATCCCTGCATCACCGCCAGTATCGTAACTTGTAACCAATCCATCGATCATTGTTCCATTGAGATAAATGTTAAATAGCTATGCAGCTGATGTTAAAAGCAACTGAAACGCCAGTTTCAGAAGCGAATGTTTCAACCCATACATAATGATCAGGATTTTTACTGGTGTTTTTTCTTCTGCTGATCCTTTTTCTTCCACGCCACTTCATCACGCAGATAAACAGGCAGAGCATCATCCGGAGCAACGGTTTTACCCTTTGCAAAATCATCAACAGCCAATGCCAGCATTGCCGCAGCAGAAGGATAAACATCCATCACCGGCTCTTTAATCACACGCTGTACCTCTGCGGGCATATCAGCGAGGTAGACAAATCCTTTGCCAACGCCTAACCAGTCACCGGAATCGGGGAGGATGACATTAGCTGGCGGACAAACTACTTCAGGGCCAACAGCCACAGGCAAGCCATCCTGTATTTCATACGCGCAGCAGTACAGCTCATTCATGCGCGCATCCAGGGTACTGATAATCCGACTCGCCTGGTGTTCCTGCGCCGCCTTAAAAGCAATTGCCGCCAGGGTAGATACAGGCACTACCGGCAGCTCCGCAGCAAAAGCCAGCCCCTGAGCCACACCGGTCGCAATGCGAATACCGGCAAAAGAGCCCGGTCCGCGACCAAAGGCAATTGCATCCAGTTGCGACACAGTTAATCCGGCATCCGCCAGCATCGCATCAACCATCGGCAACAGCTGCTTGGTATGCTGACGGGGAATAATGCGGAAGTCTTCACTTACAGCACCGTCAATGTACAGCGCAACAGAACAGGCGTCGGTGGAGGTATCCAGCGCTAATATTTTAGCCATGATTAAATCCGGTCAGTATTAAGAGGCCGAGCATTTTAATCGCTACGCTCAGGAAAGGCTATCCTCACCCCAACGCGGCATCAATGATTGCTCGATATCCAGCTGATTAAGAATACGCGCCACCACGAAATCAATCATATCTTCAATTGTTGTGGGCTTATTATAAAACCCGGGGCTGGCAGGAATCATCACCGCGCCCATGCGGGTCAGTTTGAGCATATGCTCGAGATGAATTTCGGAATAAGGCGCCTCACGGGGTACCAGAATAAGTTTACGACGCTCCTTTAGCGCGACATCCGCAGCCCGTTCAATCAAATTATTACTGGCTCCGCAGGCTATCGCCGACAGGGAGCCCGTACTGCAGGGACAGACCACCATCTTACTGGGAGCACCGGAGCCCGATGCCACCGGTGCCATCCACTGCTCCTTGCCAAACACCTGTATCTGGTCGGCCCGCGCATCAAACCGGGAGATCAAATAATCAGTTTGCTCCGCGGCCCTACCAGGCAGCTGTTCATCGGTTTCCGTGGCAATCACCACCTGTGCGGCACGCGATACCATGACAAATACCTGACAATTAGCCTTTACCAGGCACTCCAGCAAACGCAACCCGTACTGCACACCTGACGCACCAGTAATGGCCAGAGTCACTGTTTCACGATAGCGATGGGTCATAATCAAATCCTTAAACTAGTAATCAGGAGTGCTGTCTCAGGAGAGGCTTTTTTCGAGGGCCGCAACCAGACGCGGATGAATCCCTTCAAAACCACCATTACTCATAATTACGATATGAGTATCAGGTTGAATATCCGCACATACAGATTCAATAATCTGCTCGGTGCTGGTCGCCAGAATTGCTGGTGCAGGACAGGCATTAACCACATCATCAAGAGACCAGTCCAGGCCTGGCGGTTGATACCAGTACACCTTATCGGCCAGTGCAGCTGAAGCCGCCAGTTGACTTCTGTGCATCCCCAGACGCATCGTATTTGAACGCGGCTCAATCACCGCGATCACCGGGGCATTGCCAACCTGTGCCCGAATCCCCTGCAAGGTAGTTTCAATCGCGGTCGGGTGATGGGCAAAATCATCGTAGACCTTAACAGTCCCTATCTCGCCAACCAGTTCCATGCGACGTTTCACACCACCGAAGTTACACAGTCCTTCGATGGCATGCTCGGTTTGCACCCCGACATTGCGAGCGGCAACCAATGCCATCAGACCATTGTTAACACTATGCAGGCCGGTCATATCCCAATTAACTGTGCCAACCCGTTCGCCATTGTGTAACACATCAAACGAGCTACCATCTTCAGATAACAACCTTGCTTGCCATTCAACACCTTCAATCTGTAGCGTGTCGGAAGTAATGGCAGTACGGACAACCGGCGTCCAACAGCCTTGATCCAGCACTTCATCAAGCGCAGCCTGGTTATCAGGCACTATTACCTGACCATTGGCCGGCACAATTCTCACCAGGTGATGAAACTGGCGCTGAATGGCCGCCAAATCATCGAAAATATCCGCGTGGTCAAACTCCAGGTTATTCAGGATCACCGTCTGCGGGCGGTAATGGACAAACTTGGAGCGCTTATCAAAGAACGCGGTATCGTACTCATCGGCTTCAATAACGAAAAACGGACTGCCGCCGACCCGGGCCGAGCGGTCAAAATTTTTCGGCACACCGCCAATCAGGAACCCCGGCTCCATATCAGCATATTCCAGCAGCCAGGCCAGCATCGTGGCCGTGGTGGTTTTACCGTGGGTACCCGCCACAGCCAGCACCCATTTATCCTGCAACAGATTTTCGGATAGCCATTGCGGACCGGAAGTATAATGCAAGCCGCGCTCCAGCATATATTCCACACAGGGATTTCCCCGGGTCATGGCATTGCCAACAATAATCATATCTGGGGCAGGATTTAGCTGAGACGGATCATAGCCTTCAACCAATTCGATACCCTGCGCTTCAAGCTGAGTACTCATTGGCGGATACACATTTGCATCAGAGCCGGTCACCTTATGGCCCAGCTCTTTAGCCAAGACGGCCAGGCTGCCCATAAAAGTGCCACAGATACCTAGAATATGAACATGCACGGACGATCGCTCCCAAAAAATTCAGTCCGGCTATGATACCTTTTTACAAGTTTTTTAATAAGTTACTGAGGACTGTAATCTCAAAGCGATGGTAGCGAGGTATCGATAACAAAGAAATTACCGGATTTTTAAATTAATTTGACACTAAATTTGTGTATTTCAGTAGAGATTAGCGTAAAATTCGCACAACTTTTCCAATCAAAACCTGAAGGTTTGAGCACAAATGCTACTGCTGAGTCAGTTTCTGAAACACCAAAACACCCCCGACGATCTGATTGAACTTACTGACACCTTAATGGTGGCCTGTAAAGAGATCGCAATTCGCCTGCGCGAAGGCGCACTTTCCGGCGTACTGGGCACCTCTGAAGATGTTAACGTTCAGGGTGAAACTCAGAAAAAACTGGATATTATTTCCAACGATGTCCTTAAAGCACTGTTGCTTGATAACCCACTGGTTGCAGGTGTTGCTTCCGAAGAGGAAGAGCATCCGGTACCGGGAAATCCTGAAGGTAAATACCTGGTCACTTTTGATCCTCTGGATGGTTCCTCCAACATCGACATAAACGTCTCGGTTGGTACTATCTTCTCTATACTTGAATGTCCTGAAGGTATGGACGGCGGTCAGGATGAAGCCTACCTGCAGCCCGGACGTAAGCAGGTCGCTTCCGGTTACGTACTGTACGGCACCTGCGCGGTTCTGACCCTGACCACCGGCCAGGGCGTTAACATGTTTACCCTGAGCCACACCGGCGACTTTATCCTGACTAGCGAGAACGTAATGATTCCGCATCAGACTCAGGAATTCGCCATCAACATGTCCAACCAGCGCTTCTGGGAGCCGGCGATGCAGAACTATGTATCCGACCTGCTGCAGGGCGAAGTTGGCCCACTGGGCAAGCGCTATAACATGCGCTGGGTTGCCTCCATGGTGGCAGAAGTTCACCGCGTACTCACCCGTGGCGGTATCTTTATGTATCCAAAAGATAGCCGCGATCCAGCCAAGCCGGGGAAATTGCGCCTGATGTACGAAGGCAACCCGATGAGCTGGCTGGTTGAACAGGCCGGCGGCGTAAGCAGCACCTGTTATGGCGACATCATGGATGTACAGCCGGAGAAGATCCACCAGCGTGTTTCGGTAGCTCTGGGCTCTAAAGAAGAAGTGGAAACAATGTTGAAGTACCACTGCCAAGACTAACTCCCGGCGTATAAAGAATACGGCTTATGATCTTTAAGTCGTATTCAACTCAGGACGAAAGGCCGTATATAATGGCGCCTTTCGGTTTGAAAACAGATTTCAAAACATTTAACAGGAAGGCGACACATGAGCTTTGAAAAAGTCCCTGCTGGCAATGATCTGCCAAACGACATCAACGTAATCATCGAAATTCCGGCCGATAGCAGCCCGGTAAAGTACGAGATTGATAAGGACTCTGACGCGCTCTTTGTTGACCGCTTCATGGCTGCGCCTATGTTCTACCCTGCTAACTACGGCTACATCAACAACACCCTGGCTGACGATGGCGATGCGCTGGACGTACTGGTGGTAACTCCATACCCGGTTGTACCTGGTGCTGTTATCCGTTGTCGCCCTGTCGGCGTTCTGAACATGACCGACGAAGCCGGTGAAGATGCCAAGCTGGTTGCCGTACCGCACGACAAGCTGAGCAAGTCATACAAAGACGTGCAGGATGTAGAAGACCTGCCACAAATCCTGCGCGACCGCATCAAGCACTTCTTCGAGAACTACAAGGGTCTGGAAGAAGGCAAGTGGGTTAAGGTTGAAGGCTGGGACAATGCTGAAGCCGCTAAAAAGGCGATCATCGAATCCCAGAAGGCTTACGAAGCAAGTAAGTAAGTAAGTAAGTAAGTTTACTGCTGTTTTTATTGCTGCACTGCCATCCATGGCTCTTTGCAGCTCAACTCTTATTAAAGAGAATCCATCCCTGGATAAAAAACCCGCTAAATGCGGGTTTTTTATTGTCCGTTTTTATCAAAAAACGTCCGAATAGCGATACTTTTTTTCTGCTAGAATAACTCCTTTCGTATCAAACACTCGCACTACTAGAGCAGACTAAAAGGTATAAATGATGAAGTTTGAAGGTACCGATCGCTACGTCGCCACCGATGATCTGCAGATGGCTGTAAACGCGGCCGCTACCCTGCAACGCCCCCTGCTGATTAAGGGTGAGCCGGGTACCGGTAAAACCATGCTGGCAGAAGAAGTTGCCCAGGCCTTCGGCAAAAAACTGCTGCGCTGGCATATCAAGTCGACGACTAAAGCTCAGCAAGGCCTGTATGACTATGATGCGGTATCCCGTCTGCGCGACTCCCAGCTGGGTGATGATCGGGTGCACGATATCAAAAACTACATCAGGAAAGGGATGCTGTGGCAGGCGTTTGAATCCGATGAGCAGGTGGTACTGCTGATTGATGAAGTAGACAAAGCCGACATTGAATTCCCCAACGATCTTCTGGTCGAGCTCGATAAAATGGAGTTCAGTGTCTATGAGACCGGCGAGCAGGTGGTAGCCAAACACCGCCCGATTATCATTATCACCAGCAATAATGAGAAAGAGCTGCCCGACGCGTTCCTGCGTCGCTGCTTCTTCCATTACATCAGCTTCCCTGAAGCCGATACCATGAAGCAGATCGTGGATGTGCATTTCCCTGACATTCAGAAAGACCTGGTTAACGAAGCGCTAGAGATTTTCTTTCAGGTACGCTCGGTCAACGGGTTGAAAAAGAAGCCATCCACTTCGGAGCTGATCGACTGGCTGAAGCTGCTGCTGGCGGACAACATTCCGGCGGATCTGCTGCAGAATCGCGATAATGCCCAGGCAATACCACCACTGTATGGCGCCCTGCTGAAAAATGAGCAGGATGTACATATGCTGCAGCGCCTGGCCTTTATGGCCCGACGTGATAATCGCTAAGCTAATCGCCGGAGCGCTTCATGTTAGTCGATTTCTTCTACACCCTGCGCAAGGCCCAGGTACCGGTTACCATCAAAGAGCTGCTCACCCTGCTGGAAGCACTTGAGCAGCACCTTGCCTTTGGCAACTGGGACGATTTCTATCTGCTGGCCCGCACCTGCCTGGTCAAGGACGAGAAATACTTTGATCGCTTCGATCAGGCCTTTGCTCACTACTTCAAGGGCCTTGCCGAACTGCCTGATCCGCTGGACAACCTGATTCCGGAAAACTGGCTGGAAGCTGACTTCATCCGTAATCTGTCAGAAGAGGACAAGGCACAGATCGAAAAGATGGGCGGGTTGGAAAAACTGATGGAGACCCTGGCCAAGCGCCTTGAAGAACAGAAAGAGCGACATGCAGGGGGCAGCAAATGGGTCGGCACCGGCGGCACCTCTCCATTTGGGCATAGCGGCTATAACCCGGAAGGCATTCGGGTAGGGGGCGAAAGCAAGCAAAAACGCGCCGTAAAGGTATGGGAGAAACGCCAATTCCGTGATCTGGACGACAGCGTTGAACTGGGTACCCGTAATATAAAAGTCGCGCTGCGAAAATTACGAAAATTCGCTCGCACCGGCGCCGCAGAAGAGCTTGATCTGGATGACACCATTCGCTCCACAGCCAACAACGCAGGCTTACTTGATCTGAAGATGGTACCCGAGCGGCATAACGCAGCCAAGGTACTGCTGTTTCTGGATGTCGGCGGTTCGATGGATCCGTATATTCGCCAATGTGAACAACTGTTCTCAGCTGCGCGCAGTGAATTCAAGCACCTGGAATATTTCTACTTCCATAATTGCGTGTATGAAAAGGTATGGCGTGATAATAATCGTCGCTGGAGTGAATCCACTTCCATGTTTGACGTACTGCATACCTATGGCCGCGATTACCGGGTAATATTTATTGGCGATGCAGCCATGTCCCCCTATGAAATTATGGATCGCTACGGCAGTGTCGAACACCGCAATGACGAGCCCGGCGCGCTCTGGTTACAACGTATCAAAGAAACCTGGGACAAGGTGATCTGGCTAAATCCTACTAACGAAAACTACTGGCACTATACCCACAGCACCCAGATGATTCAGAAGATCATCGATAATAAAATGTTCCCATTAACGCTGGAAGGCATGGAAAGCGGCATTCGCTACCTATCGAAATAACCTCTCATCACTTGAGATTGGCTAAGGCACAAAAGCTAACACCCTACATACTATTACCTGATCACTACAATTATAAAGGCTTACTAATGACCGTATCAAACCAGCCTTCTGGCAAAAAATTACTTATCAGGGCTGGCGTTACCCTGCTAATCTGCATCCTGGCAGGTATAGGATTGGGCTACCTGTTTATTGAAATGCCCCACAATATTCCCGCAGAGGAAGCTGGCTACCTCAAGTTGGGACTTGGCTTTGCGTACGGACTGGTAGTCGGTTTTGGTTGTGATCTGTTATTAGTGGCGCTCTTCTTCTTCAATAAGGTACGCTCCCGCTAGCCTAATTTTTTACATTGTCGTTCTTGTACATCCCTGTGCTCACGACATACCGTACATCCTGTACATAAAAAAACCGGCGCCAGGCCGGTTTTTTTTTATCATGCTAGTCTTCTTTATTTAGCATGATTGATCAGGTCATCGACCACTTTCTGCTCGTCATCCACGATCATTAGAAGGCGTTTTCCCCATCGGTAGAATAAGATTCAAAGCAATCGCGACAATACCGCACAGGCTTACACCCTGCATACTGAATTCACCGCTGCCGACAACCATGCCACCAATACCAAATACCAGTGTTGTAGCCACAATCACCAGATTACGCTGCTCGGCCAGATCGACCTTAGCCTTGATCAGGATATTCAGCCCCACAGCCGCTATTGAGCCGAACAGCAAAATCAGAATACCGCCCATAACAGGGGCAGGAATAGTCTGCAGCAGCACACCAAACTTGGCCACAAACGCCAGCAGAATGGCAAACACTGCCGCCCAAACCATGATCAGAGGATTGAAAGAGCGGGTCAGCATAACTGCACCTGTTACTTCTGAGTAGGTGGTATTTGGCGGACCACCAAATAGCGCTGCCGCAGAGGTTGCCACGCCATCACCAAACAGGGTTCGATGCAAGCCGGGCTTCTCTATGTAGTCCTTACCGGTGACACTGCCAATCGCCAGCACATCACCGACATGCTCGATTGCCGGCGCAATAGCCACCGGGATCATAAACAGGATGGCCTGCCAGTTAAACTCAGGCAGCACAAACGCAGGTACAGCAAAAAAGGCAGCCTCTTCGACTACAGTATAATTCACCATACCCATGAAGTGCGCCGCGGCGTAACCGACGACGACACCCGCCATAATCGGCAGCAGACGGAAAATACTGCGGCCAAAGGTAGCCACCAGTAGCGTTGTTCCCAGCGCTGACATAGAAACAAGCATCGCATCAACATAGGGGAACAGCTCGATACTGCCATCGCCGGCCTTGCCCATCGCCATATTCACCGCAATAGGTGCCAGCCCCAGGCCAATCACCATAATTACCGGTCCAACAACCACCGGTGGCAACAGGCGGTGCAGAAAGCCTGGACCACGAAGTTTAACGAGCACTGCCAGCAGCATGTACACAATACCGGCACAAAACAGCGCGCCCATTGTTGCTGGCATCCCCCAGGTTGAAGTGCTGTAGATAATCGGTGCAATAAAAACAAATGACGATGCTAAAAACACCGGCACCTGTCGCTTGGTAATAAATTGGAACAGCAGGGTACCAAAGCCGGCGGTAAATAACGCCACACTGGGGTCCATACCGGTAAGCAACGGCATAAGCACCAGCGCACCAAATGCCACGAACAACATCTGCGAGCCCGCCAGAGCAGTTCGCCACATCGGCTCATTCCCGACCAGGTCTGCCGAGCCTTGCATTTCACTTGAGGGATTCATGCTTTTACAACCTATAGTTTGAGGGTTACAAGCAGCGTATCGCTGTTACACAACCCTGGGCCTTTTTTGCTTAGAACCGAAGTTACTTAGTACCAAATATCTTATCGCCCGCATCGCCCAGTCCAGGAATGATGTAGCCCTGTTCATTAAGATGGCTATCAACAGAGGCGGTAAACAGCTCCACATCCGGGTGCGTATCCTGCAACGCTTTAATGCCTTCAGGTGCAGCAACCAACACCAACGCACGGATACTGGTGCAGCCAGCTTTTTTCAGCATTTCTATGGTAGCGATCATGGAGCCGCCGGTAGCGAGCATCGGATCAATAATCAACGCCATACGTTCATCGATATCGTGAGCCAGTTTTTCAAAATAAGAGACGGGCTGCAGAGTTTCCTCATCACGGTACAGACCCACAACACTGATCTTGGCACTGGGCACCAACTCCAATACGCCGTCCAGCATACCAATACCGGCACGCAAAATAGGCACAACAGTAATTTTCTTGCCCTTAATGCGCTCAGCCGTTACCTCGCCACACCAGCCTTGCAACTGATACTCTTCAGTTTCCAGATCTTTGGTCGCTTCATACGTCAACAGACACCCGACTTCTGCAGCAAGCTGGCGAAAGCTGCGCGTGCTCACATCGGCGGCTCTCATCAGGCCAATTTTGTGTTTAACCAGTGGGTGTTTTATCTCATGAATACGCATCGTAGGATTCTCGCTTGAATGGCGCCAACAGTAGGTATCAGGCACATGGCAGGATCGCCGCCGAACGTGCTGAAAATTACCGGCCATAATACTGCCTTATTAACAAAAAGTCTTAGCCTTGATTGAATAAATCTTGCTGTATCTTAAGAATCGCTCTAAGGTAGCAGCCCACATTATGTATCCACATTTTCTGCTTTTTGAGTACAATGCATCATGACTGATCTTGAAGAAATAAAACGGGTCTATATCTAACCCTGATTTTTCACAAAGACGCTATGAAATGGATCTGCAGTCCACGTTCCATTAGGGGAGCGTTGGTGTATTAGCAAGTTTCACTATGTAACCGAACTCTTTGTAAAGAAGTGGGCTGATCGGTTTTTGAACCATCTAGCGTTGCATTTTGCGCCATCGACCCAGGTCTTAAAATCAGCCCCTTGGAACCACCAAGGCCCTGCGGGAGATCGTCGCTCTAGCACGTCCATGTGCACGCGACATACCGTACATCCTGTACACAAAGCAAACTGCTTAGCCAGCTGGTCCAGAATTCCCAATCCCTTCATGAAAATTCCGGGCTAAGCCGATCTTCTCTATGCCGAGAATGAAGTGGAAGCAGCGATTGCCAGAATGGTGCATGACATAGCTCTGGACCTGATGGATAGCAACCCGGTGTTTCTGCCGGTAATGAATGGTGGTCTGGTTATTGGCGGCAAGCTGCTAACCCGGCTCAACATTCCCCTGGAAGTCTCTTATGTCCATGCTACGCGTTACCGTAACACAACCTCTGGGCAAGGCCTGGAATGGAAAGTCAAACCACAGATCGATTTTACCGGCCGGCCGGTAGTGATCGTCGACGATATTCTCGATGAAGGCCATACCCTGTGTGAGATTGTCGACTATTGTAAAGCAGAAGGTGCGAGTGACGTTTATACCGTCGTGCTAACAGATAAAAAGCACGACCGTAAAGCCCGCCCGGGTCTGAAGGCCGACTACGCAGCACTTGAACTGGAAGACCGTTATGTCTTCGGCTACGGCATGGATTACAAAGGTTACTGGCGCAACGCACCGGGCATCTTTGCAGTCAAAAACCTGTAGCCGATTTATTATCGGCCCGGATATTTCATGAAGGGGTCGGAGTTTCTGGGAAATCTGGTTAAGTAGTTGGCTCTACCTTTCGCAAAGCCCTGGTCAATCCAAGGCTCAAGGAAGATGGTGCCAAATACGACACCAGATTTTTCAGAAAACCGATCAGCTCAGCTCTTTAAAAAGAGCTTCGTTACTTAGTGTAACTATTTAAATATAATCTGCAATTTCAACCGTCATAAGACTTACAGCGTTATTTCAAGCGCCTTTACGAAATATTCAGGCCAAGTGCCCGCAGCTGGTATAGAAGCCATCAAGCGGGCCTTAATTTAAGCAACTTCCTTCGATAAGCCCCCACTCCAGATTCCCTCTGGCATTCATGACATCCTTGACAAAGGCATATGACAGATCAGGATTCTGCTCCATCAATTTACCTACGGTAGCCCAATATTCCAGCTGACTTTCCACTGGTCGACTGCATAACAGACCAATGATTTTAGCCTCGACTACCAGTTCTTCATCCAATCCAATATTTATTCTGCTCATAATAATCATCCTTGAATTACCACAGAGTAAGTGTAGCCGCGGTTTCCTGATATGCATAAAAAAAATGCTACCTGTAAAAGTAGCATTTTATAGAAACAGGGCCAGCTTATGCTTCCAGCTCGGCAAAAAGGGTCAGATACTCCTGGGTCAGCTTATGCTTGGGCGCATAATAGATCAGTGGCATACTCTCGTTATGCGACTCTTTCATCTTTACCGAGGATGAAATCTTTGATTCCAGTACCGGCAGATCATCGGCTAGCAGCGCCTCTACAATCGAGCGGGATGCATTTGCGCGTGGCTGAAACTGGTTCACCACAATCCCTTCAATTTTCAGATCTTCATTATGATCCTGCTGAGTCTCCTGAACGTTATACATCAGACTGTAAAGCGCCTGACGTGAAAACTCATCACAATCGAAAGGGATCAGGCAGCTATTTGCTGCAACCAACGCTGAAAGGGTATAGAAGTTAAATGCCGGCGGGGTATCGATATAGACGGCATCATAAGTATTCAGCTGGCTCAGTGCATCGCGCAGCTTGTAGATCTTATGCTTGGCTTCCAGCTTGGAGTGCAGATCCCCCAGTTCAGGGTTTGAGGGCAGCAGATCCAGATTGTCATAATCAGTGGCATGGATAAAATCACTGACAGGCTTGGGATTCATCTGAAAGCTAAGCATCTGCTCATAGAAATCCTTGATATCACCAACGGTATCATTCACTCGATCCCCCAGCAGGTAATGGCTGGTATTACATTGGGGGTCGAGATCCACGACCAGAGTCTTAATCCCCTTACTGGCACTGATCGCCGCAAGGTTGGTACTGATACTGGATTTACCTACACCACCCTTCTGATTAAATACCACTCGAATCATGCTAACTTCCTTCAGCCCTTAGCTTGCTTATTGAGCCTGCATACAGGCCCTCTGTATTCTTTGTCAGCGGATACAATCGCCAACGATACTATCCCTGAGCGAGCAAGCCCCGCAGATCGATAATCGCGGCATTCGCTCTGGATATATAGGACGCCATTACCAGAGAGTGGTTAGCCAGCAGACCGAATTCAGTACCATTGAGAATCATCGGACTCCAGATTGTAGCCTGAGTTGCTTCCAGTTCACGGATAATCTGGCGCAAGCTGATCAGTGCATTCTTCTTATCCAGGGCAGTGGCAAAATCAATCTCCACTGCTTTCAGCAAATGCGTCAACGCCCAGGCAGTACCGCGAGCTTCATAGAACACATCATCTATTTCACTCCAGCGGGTTTTAACTTCCAGCTCAGCAGCTGCGGCCGTTGATTGACGGGCACCGGTTTCACCGGCCAGATCAGTATTTATCCGTTTCTGACCAACACTGGCACTCAGGCGCTGGGAAAGACTCCCCAGACGAGTGGATACATCAGCCAGCCAACCACGCAGATTATCGGCACGGGCGTAGAATTGAGCATTCTGCTGCTGCGGATCGATCAGACGGGCTTCATAGCCACGCAGATACTTCACCGCTTTACGGTATTCGTTCTCACTGGAGGGAATCAGCCAGCTGCTGTTATCAAAATGCAGCAATGGCTCGGCTTCTTTCAAATCGACATCTTCGGTGGACTGCGACTGGGAGCGACTAAAATCCTTACGCATCGCCCGCGACATGTCACGCGCCTGGACCAGTACGCCAAACTCCCAGTTTGGAATATTGTCCAACCAGAGTCCGGGTGGAAGACGGTCATTGGACAAATAGCCGCCGGGCTTATCCAGCAGTGTTTCGGTAATCATGATCAGGCTCGACACTGTTGCGGAGCCAATAACCGGTTTTTCTACCCCCTCAGCGGCCTGAACAGTAACACTTTGCACCACAAACGCATCCGGCTCAAAGCTCCAGTAAATGCCCAGCCCCCCGGTTACAACCAGATAAAGTAATACCAGAGCCATAGTGGTATTTTTAAGGCGTCCCGAGGAGGCAACCAATTTATCCCAAAACGTAAACCATAAACGCTGTAGCTGATCCATGTTACTTCCTTCTTAATAATTAGCGCTTTTATTGCACTGCAATATGTCCGATTTTCCCGATAGGGTCAATGATGACCAGTCAATTCCACTAAACCTCCTCCATACAGGGTATTGACCAGAGATAAAGTATGTTTATAAGAGGTTGATATATAACAATCGTTTTTCTGCACATATTGTTTAGAAAGCATACAGAACGTCGCCAATACTGACGATAAAAAACAATAAGTGGCAAAACAGTTTACACTCCTTCGCTTTTGCGGCAAACTAGCGAGTCTTTTATACCCATTGGTCGCGATCTTGCGTCATTTAAGGCACATCTAATGGCTAAAATTCTTGTTCTTAACGGTCCCAACCTTAACTTGCTCGGTACACGCGAGCCTGAGGTTTATGGTGCCGATACATTACAGGATATTAACCTGCGCCTCACCACCATTGCCCTGCAAGCCGGTCATCAGCTGGAAAACCTGCAGAGCAATGCGGAACACGTTCTTATTGACAGGATCCACCAAGCCCGAAATGAGCAGATTGATTTTATTCTGATCAATCCCGCTGCATTTACCCACACCAGTGTCGCCTTGCGTGATGCTTTACTGGGTGTCGCCATTCCTTTTATCGAGATTCATATCTCGAATGTGCATGCACGGGAAACATTCCGCCACCACTCATATCTGTCTGATGTGGCCGTCGGAGTAATCTGTGGTCTCGGGGTACAGGGTTACGAATTTGCATTACAGTCCGCAATTATCCGGATTGAAAAACCTTAACAACTGAATTTATAGAGAATTTCATTAGCATGGATATTCGCAAAGTAAAAAAACTGATTGAGCTGTTGGAAGAATCCGACATCAACGAGATTGAAATTAAGGAAGGCGAAGAGTCTGTTCGCATCAGCCGAGGACCCAGCGTTGTAACTGCACCTATGATTACAGCTCCTGTAGCAGCTCCTGCACCAGTAGCAGCCGTCGCGCCTGTCGCGGAAGCGCCAGCCGCTGCAGCTAGCAGCGGTCACGCGGTACTCTCGCCGATGGTCGGCACATTCTACCGTTCACCATCCCCAAGCTCTCCGTCATTCATCGAAGTAGGCCAAACTGTCAAGGCTGGCGATCCAATCTGCATCATTGAAGCGATGAAGATGATGAACCAGATTGAAGCTGACAAGTCCGGTGTTGTAGAAGCGATTCTGGTTGAAGACGGCCAGCCGGTAGAGTTCGATCAGCCGCTGGTTACTATCGTATAACTCACCCACTGTACGGGATCACAACATGCTAGAAAAAGTTGTTATTGCCAACCGGGGTGAGATTGCTTTACGTATTCTCCGCGCCTGCAAGGAACTGGGCATCAAGACTGTAGCGATTCATTCCACTGCGGATCGCGATCTGATGCACGTTCGTCTTGCAGATGAGGCAGTTTGTATTGGCCCTGCACCATCGACGCAAAGTTATCTGAATGTCCCGGCTATCATTGCTGCGGCTGAAGTCACCGACGCATCGGGTATCCACCCGGGTTACGGTTTCCTCGCCGAAAATGCTGATTTTGCTGAGCGTACTGAACAAAGCGGCTTCGCCTTTATTGGCCCGAAAGCTGAAACGATCCGCCTGATGGGTGACAAGGTTTCCGCAATCGAGGCAATGAAGAAGGCCGGTGTTCCAACCGTACCAGGTTCTGACGGTGAGCTGCCCGAGGATGATGATGATAAGGTTCAGGCGATCGCTCGACGCATCGGCTATCCGGTTATCATCAAGGCGGCGGCAGGCGGCGGCGGTCGGGGTATGCGCGTGGTACACAGCGAAGCCCACCTGCTGAATGCTATCTACGTCACCAAAGCAGAATCGAAAGCCGCTTTTGGTGACGATACCGTTTATATGGAGAAGTTCCTCGAAAACCCACGTCATGTTGAAGTTCAGATACTGTCAGACGGACAGGGTAATGCCATCCATCTGTATGACCGCGATTGCTCTATGCAACGCCGTCACCAGAAGGTTGTAGAGGAAGCTCCGGCACCACATATTGATCCGCAAGCGCGTGCGCAAGTACTGCAAAGCTGTATCGATGCCTGTATTAAAATCAACTACCGTGGCGCTGGTACCTTCGAATTCCTGTACGAAGATGGCGGCTTCTACTTTATCGAGATGAACACTCGGGTTCAGGTAGAGCATCCGGTATCCGAAATGATCACCGGTATCGATATCGTTAAAGAGCAGCTGTTAATTGCCTCCGGACAGCCATTATCGATCAAGCAGGAAGATATCAAGATCAACGGTCACTCGATTGAGTGTCGAATTAATGCCGAAGATCCGAAGACCTTCATGCCCTGCCCAGGTAAGGTCCATCATTTCCATGCCCCAGGTGGTATCGGTGTACGCGTCGATTCACACCTGTACAGCGGTTATAGCGTGCCACCTCACTATGACTCTCTGATCGCCAAGCTGATCACCCATGGAGAGACGCGAGAGGTTGCTCTGCGCCGTATGGAGATTGCATTGGACGAGATGCTGATCGAAGGCATCCGCAGCAATATACCGCTGCACCAGGATATTATCCGTGATACGAACTTCGCCGAAGGTGGGGTGAACATTCACTATCTGGAAAAAAAGCTGGGCCTCGATTAATTTCCCGCTTTACAGATAATAAAAAAGCCTGTTCTATACAGGTTTTTTTTTGGCTATGTCTGAGTTAGTTGTTGCCGTCATATAACCCATTGATTCTGAGAACCG
>JBALVQ010000100.1:0-17691 GCA_036960915.1 Amphritea sp. | reverse complement strand
AAATCAGGTGTTCACGTTCGCCCGGAATAGGTGTTCATCTTCGCCGGAATACGCATGAACCACTAGGGCGTTTCCGCATCCATCCAAATCCCCGAAAGCGGACATAAACATCAGCGTCAGAGTTGGGTAGCTATGTGCCAAATCCAGACTTTTAGGGGTTGCTAATATAGCATTGCGCCTGCCAACTCTCAGTTCAAATAGCGGACGCCGAATGTTTACCTATCCGAGCTTCGGCTTACGGCTCCAATTAACCCAAAGCGGACTGTTTTTGCAAAGCTCACATTTCAATTAACGAAGGATGTTCAGCAGCCATTAACGTGTATGATCGCGTCACGGAGTAAATCGTAAAGTAGGACATATGGTAAAATAAACGACTTCACCGGTTCCTCTATGTATAGATAAATATTAAAAAACGTTAAGGATGGTAACAGTGGAATTTGCGAAAGAATCACTAAAGGAAAAAAAGCTATATAAATTTGGGGCTATTAATACTAAATATCTAGAACGTGCCAGCTGTATATTTAAAGAAAGCAAGCTCTACCTTCCAAGCCCTTCACAATTAAATGACCCATGGGAAGCCAAGCCTCAGTACTGCGTTGGGAACCTTACTGACCCGTCTTATAGGCAGAAATTTATTAATTATCATTTAAAACAAATGCTGCAGCTACAAGAGAACGAAACTAGAAAGAAGGATATTGAAAACTGGTTAGATAACCTTCCTCTAGAAAAAGCGGAGGAACTAACCAGACAAGCAGCACTTGCATATCATGAAAGCTTAAAACGGTACAGAATTTGTAGCTTTTCAAACAACCACACCCATTTACTGATGTGGGCTCATTACGCTGTATCCCATACGGGCTATTGTATTGAATTCGATGCGAACAATGACCTGTTTGGAGAATCAATGAAAGTCGACTATGAAGTCGATTATCCAAGACTGGACTGGATAGATGAAAATCATGATAAAAACCTGCGAATCGCAACACTCGTGAAATCAGATGTATGGAAATATGAAGGCGAGTATCGCTTGGTAGGATATGAGCCTCACGATCAAGACAGTCTATCAATAAAGGAACATTTTCTTGATTTTCCTCCAGGCTGCATCACTGGAGTTATGTTTGGTCTGGATATGCCTTTGGAGCATAAGGAATTAATAGCAAATTGGCTAGGTGCTCGGGCTAACACACAGGTGAAATTTAAACAGGCAAAATTAAATCACAATTGTTACAAGTTAGACTTTGAAGATACAGCAGTATATGTCTAGTCTGGATCAGTGATCGACTGAATCGGAGCCGCCAGGATGCCGCCGCCGATGTGAAAGCGTATATCGTTGACTACTACAACTAACAGCGATAACACTCGAGCTTGGGCTATCAAACGCCCATAGAATATGAAAGGGGCTTAATAAAGTGTCCGGAAATAGTTGATCACTACGTAATAACTGAAGGGAATGATGATTAATCTTTGTCTTTGGCGAGCTGAAGAGTATCACTATCAGCAATTGGCTACCTCCCACCGTTCAACCATGAGTGTTGCACTTATTATCTGAAATCCCGCAATACTTAGTTATAGATCATGTAAACAGTAAGTCTGGCCGAGTTAAAGTATCAATAGATAAACATGTTTCATGCTTAGCTAAAGGAATATTTAGTGATTTTTTACATAAGAATCCGGATACCAGACTGATCCTTTCAGATGTTGATTTGTTTAACCGCATCATTGATATTGATAGTGACTTTATCGTTTTCATTTCCTCTGATTCGATCAAAAACTCGGATGCTATTGTAAGACCTATAGGGACTTCTCAACTCTCATTATATTCTTCAGAACAGATGAAAGGAGCTGGAGACACCCTTATAGGGCATGGCTTAATGCGAAAATTAGTATCAGAACATCCTGGGATTACTGACTCGCTTAGCAAGTTTGAGTTTGTTAACAGATATTATTGTGATGATATTAATTTGGCTGAAGATCTTGTTGCACAAGTATTATGTCTTGCAGTATTACCGGACGTTATGATCCAGGCCGATAACAAATATAATCTCAACAAAGTATCTGATTTTGATTTATCTTTTGGTTTAATGATTTCTTATTCAGGCAGACGAGATAAAACGTTATTACACAGAGAACTCATTGAAAATTTATTGTGATTATTCCGGTGTTATTTTTAAATTAGAATCTCAATTTATAACCACCAAAAAACAAATAAAATAATTTCATATCGTCATACTCTGTTGAGTCAAGACAAAATCAGGATCAAATAATTTTTAGCAATTCTGACTTTCGCCGAATACCCAGCTTATTATATGCTCGTTTCTTGTATGTAATAATTGTTGATTCAGCAACTTCAAGTTCCTGACTAATGGTTTTTGCTGTGTGACCTTTTAACAACATCCCACATATCTGAGCTTCCCGTTCAGATAAACCAGCCATCAGTAGTGACTGTACTTCGCTCCTTTGCTTGCGCTCATCACGAAATTGCCTGAGTAACAGAGATCCGATTAATCTGGTTGCCCGCTTCAGGCCATCAAGTTCAGAGCTTGCAAAGCCCACACCGTGTTGGTTGTAGAAATTTATATAAAAAAGGTGGCCACTCGTACTGTCGGTGATAACAAAGGCAAATTTCTCATCGAAATCGGGCACATTAAAAAATCGCCTGCGGTAAACCGGTGGCAATGTTCTTTTCTCCAGTAAGGTACAGGCTGGTGTTTCGGGATCCTCAAGTGATTTTTCCCTTAATTCTTTCAGCAGAGGATCATTGAGATAAGATCCATCAAGATATAGTGAAGCGAGTTGTAAACCCAACTCTGGGCGCTGTATATTATGTGCCAGCCGGCACGATGCCTGATCACCTGTGGGCGAGAACTCAAAAACCATGTATTGATCAATACGCGCCAGAACCTTCATCATCTGGAAATAACGGGGATAAAACTGGCCACTACCGAGCGTATCGATACAGGCTGCCAGCCCTCTTTCCAAGCGTGTAAACAGGTCTGATTCTGAAGTGTCCGACATATTTTGACCTTATTTAAATCTTAACTTTTTCAATTTTAGCTGTGTATATGAATAGCTGTGTACCCTTTTTGTAGGGTCATGCTCTAGTGCGTTTGACTTTTAACCTTGGTGTTACGAGAAAAACAAAAAGGTATAAATTCGATGCACTCTCCAGATATTACTCCACGTAAATCGCTCTATTACGATTATAAAATTTACCCGTTCACTATACCACCAGAGCTGAAAGGTGAAAGTCCGGTTCATCCCGTAGTCATTGTTGGCGCCGGTCCGGTGGGCTTGGCAATGGCTCTGGATATGGCCCGGTACGATATTCCGGTGGTTTTGCTAGAAGCAGCAGTACAGGTGTCAGAAGGGAGCCGTGCAATCGTCTTCACCTATCGCTCAATGGAGATTCTGCAACAGGTTGGTGTCGCTGACCGTATGATGGAAAGTGCGCTGCCATGGCGTGCGGGCAACTCAATTTATCGTGGACAACGGGTATTTCGAATGGAAGCTCCGGCCAACGACAACAGCCGTTATGCCCCGATGAATAACCTGCAGCAACAATATATGGAAGAATATCTGGTCGATCTGGTTGAACAGCATCCTCTGATTGATCTGCGTTGGGGTACAAAGGTTATCGATATCCCCCGTAACGATGAGATCGCTGTTATTCAGGTCGATACCCCTGAAGGCGAGTATGAATTGCAGGCTCAATGGGTTGTTGCAGCCGATGGCGCCCATTCAAAAGTCCGTAACCTTACAGGACTGCGCATGGATGGTGACTCATTTGAAGGACATTTTGTAATTGCCGATATTAAAATCGATATCGATCTACCTACTGAACGACTGGCTTTCTTTGATCCGGACTGGAATCCGGGTAACACGGTGTTGATGCATCGTGAGCCTGGAAATATCTGGCGCATCGATTATCAGCTGCCTAAAGGTGAAACTCCAGAGCAGGCGCTGGAGCCTGAATTACTAAATTCACGCATTCAGGCTCAACTGGATATGATCGGGGTCACCAGTGAGTGGGATCTGGACTGGAGTTCAGTCTATTCAGCCCGTGCCATGACTCTGCAAAACTATATTCATAATCGGATTGCCTTTGCCGGGGACGCTGCACATATGCTGCCTATTTTTGGGGTTCGTGGGGCGAATACCGGCTGGCAGGATGGCCATAACCTGATCTGGAAGCTAGCCGCTAACATCAAAGGCTGGGGCGGTAAAGCGCTGTTGGATAGCTATTCTCAGGAACGGGTTACATCAGCCTGGGAGATTATTGATGAGGCCAGCAAGAGTACTCGCTTTATGACGCCTCCGACAGAGGGTTACTCTTTGCTTCGCAATGCGACACTGTCTTTGTCACTGAGTCAGTCTTTTGTGCGACCGCTCTATCACTGGCGAACTTCCCGTCCGCACAACTACCTGACGTCAGCCCTGAACAGTTTTGCTGATGAAAATAACAGTAGTGAGAACGGTCTGATAACGGGTTATCCGGCCAGCAATATCAAATTTTCAAATCAGAACTATCTGCTGGATCACCTGGGTGCAGCCTTCTATCTGTTCTGTTTCACCCCCCATGGTCAGGTTGCAGATGATCTGATAGAGCTGAAACAAGAGCTGCAGGCTAAAGGTGTTCCGTTCGAAATCCTTGCGATCACCCCGGCGGCCAAATCCACACCGGGAACAACTCATATCCATGACCCGGAAAATAACAGTGCAGAAGTTTATGGTACGTCAGATTTTGGCGCCTATCTGGTCCGGCCTGATCAGCATATCTGCGCCCGCTGGCAGCAAGTTGATGCTGATCAGTTGAAACAGGCGATCAGTATTGCAACTGGCCAATAAGAATAAAAGAAAGGAACTTAATCATGACTAATCGAAATATTGCTGTTACTGAGCTGGAACTTATCTATGACTCCCTGGCTGAAGCTATTGATCAGGCCGGAGTAGAAAAGCGCGCTTTATACCTGACCAAGCTAGCACTGATCCTAAGTGCTGAAGTTAATAATAAGGGAACAGTACTTCAAGCAATTGAGGATGCAGCGCTGGACCTCTAAGAGCGTTACAAAACCATGGGCAGTCCTCTTTTCTGAGCCTGCCCTTCTTTTTTTTGGATGAATAATGTCTGGCTGTTGCTTCTGATTCTTCAGTTTTCTCCGCGTTACCCGAGGTCTCTCAATATGTCTGAGCTGTATCAGGTATTTAATGTTACCGGTCCGATTTTTGTGATCATTCTAATCGGCTATCTTGCTGTTAAATACAGTATTGTTCCCCAGGGCAGTAGTCAGGCTTTGAGTAGCTTTGCCATTAACTTTGCATTACCGGCCTTGCTGTTCAAAGCGATCAGTGAAAAGCCAGTCGCTGAAGTTTTCAATCCAGAGTATCTGATGGGGTATGCAGGGGGGTCACTGCTGGCATTTGCTCTGTTGTTTTTTCTCAGTATGAAACTACGTAAAAACAGCATCTCCCACAGTGCAATATTTGCCATGGGAGGGAGCCTTTCAAATAACCTGATGATCGGCTTTCCTGTCATCATCGAGTTATTTGGCAACGTTGCTATGGTGCCTCTCGCACTGACCCTGATGGTTGAAAGCTTTATTATACTTCCGGTTTCACTGATTATGGCTGATGCCGGCGTAAAATTCGGACAGAACCGGCTAAAAGTTCTCCTGCTTACGTTCAGGCAGGTACTGCAGAATCCGATTATCGTTGCTACGATTCTGGGAATTGTATTTTCTTACTTACAGTTCAGTCTGCCACAGCCAATGATGAAAGTTATCGATCTGTTCTCAGAGACTGTCAGCGGCATAGCGCTGTTTGCTACCGGCGGGCTGTTAGTCGGTATACGCATCAGATCGGTAGCCAAGGATCTTTCACTGATCCTGCCAACTAAACTGATCATTCATCCCTTAATGGTGTTATTGGTGTTCAGTTTTATACCGGGGATGGAACCTCTGCTCTTTGCCTCAGCAATCATCTTAGCCTCTATGCCGATGTTTGGTAGTTATCCGATCATTGCTGAAAAGTATGGTCTGGGGCAGACATGCGCCGCGGTGTTGGTGCCGACCATAGTTCTATCGTTTATCACCCTGAACACGGTTGTCTGGCTGGTGGATATCTATCTGCCTATTGCTTGAACTGTCTTATCAGGTTAGGGGAGAAAGAGCGCATCACAATAGCAGCGGCTTTCCTGTTGCAATGAACGCTATCTCCCCAGTATTGATCTGTATTCCCCTGTCACCTCAATTCAGGTGGCCAAATTCACAATGCCACGACTGATCCAGGCCACTTCCCCACCAATACTTCCAGCTACATTGATAATACCCCCCGCACACCCTCGTCGCTGAAGGTATCGAGATGAGCAGGGGCTTGCCACTTCCTATTTAAATTATAAAAAAGTTTAACCCATACCTTTACTATCGGTCATTCGACCTATAATATAATTATTCAATATTTACTCTTCTGGCTGCCAGTCGACAAGAAAGTTGACCTTCATCTACCACTCCTGGTTTACGGCAGCCAGCTTTTTCCAGTGGAGAATTCCCATGCACCGTACCTACAAAATAATAATCAACGGACAAGAAACGACTGGTGAAAATGGCACCTTGAATGTTGTAAATCCAGCAACCGAAGAGGTGTTCGCCTATGCCTCCCAGGCTTCCGAAAATCAATTAGAACAGGCTGTCCAGGCTGCGCAAAAAGCGTTTATAAGCTGGCAAGAAACCAGTATTGATCAACGCAAGTCGCACCTCAAAGCCATCGCAATAAAACTGGAAGAGCATCAGGAAGAGCTGGCTAAACTTATCACCCTGGAACAGGGTAAACCGCATAACATAGCAATGATGGAAGTAGGCGGTGCAATCGGCTGGCTACAGGCAACCATTGCCCTGGATCTTCCGGTCAAGGTCATTGAAGATAGTGCTGTAAAGCGTATCGAGCTACACCGTAAGCCGCTAGGTGTAGTGGCATCCATCACGCCGTGGAACTGGCCGGTAATGATTGCCGCCTGGCATATCTTTCCTGCCCTGCTTGCCGGCAATACGGTTATTTCAAAACCCTCAGAACTGACCCCGGTAGCGACGCTGAGAATGGTTGAACTGATGGGCGAGCTGCTGCCTAAAGGCGTCATTAACTCTGTGTGCGGGAGTGGCGAGATCGGTGCTGCGATATCGCAACACCCTGGAATAAATAAAATTGTATTTACCGGCTCGACTCCAACAGGACAGGCCATCATGCGAAGTGCTGCCGGTAACCTAAAACGCCTTACCCTGGAGCTGGGCGGAAATGATGCTGGCATTATTTTACCGGATGCTGACCCAGACAAAATTGCACCCGCTATATTCCAGAGTGCTTTTATCAATATGGGGCAAACATGCGCTGCATTGAAGCGACTTTATGTACACGACTCAATCCATGATTCGCTATGCGAAAAGTTGGCAGAAATAGCAAACCAGCAGGTTGTTGGTGATGGCATGGATCAAGAGACTACCTTTGGCCCGGTACAAAACCTGAAACAATTGCAGATAGTCAAAGAGCTGGTAGAAGACGCAGTAAACAACGGTGCGACCGTTCTCTGTGGTGGTGAACCGCTGCAACAGAAAGGCTACTTCTATCCTCCAACTTTGATTACCGATGTTGATAATGGCTGCCGGCTGGTTGATGAGGAGCAATTCGGTCCGGTTTTACCCATCATCCGTTATAGCGACATTGACGAGGTAATTAAAAAAGCAAACGACTGTGAGAACGGCCTTGGAGGCTCAGTTTGGTCATCTGATCTGCAGCAAGCTGCTGAGTTGGCTAAAAAACTGGAAACAGGTACTACCTGGGTAAATAATCATGCAGAAGTGCTTCCCCACGCTCCCTTTGGTGGTGCAAAGATGTCAGGTATAGGGGTCGAATTTGGTGAAGAGGGACTGGAAGAATACACCCAAATTCAGGTACTAAGCATAACCAGGTAAATCAAGCTAAAGGCAAGCCATAAATCTGTGGTTTGCCTTACATCCTCTGATATTATTTCTGCTGTTCTAAAGCGATAGCCATGATCTGTGCGTGCATGCGTTCACGCACCCCTTCAAACTCTGGTTTTCGGGGCAGACCGTAACCCATATGAATAAGAGATCCTTCAATCATTGAGGAGATAATCGTTGCTCGCTTTAAGCATTCAAGTTTGCTCAGAGCCGGAATTATTGCCTGAATCAATATTGCCAGATCTTCCCGGTGTGTTTCATACATATAGGCCAGCTGCCCACGACTTACGTCGTTCTGAAATCCCATCGCCCAAAGCTGAGTAAAGAAACCGCAGGTCTCCTTCTCATCAGCAGCACTAAGCAGATACAAAATATAGCTAGACAGCAGTTGCTCAGAATTCCCCTCAGCATCTTCTTTGAAGCGAGCCAAACTAGTTCTATAGCTATCTATCCGAGCCCTTAGTAAAGAATCTAAAAGCTCGTCCTTAGACTCGAAATAGTATTGCACTGTACTCAGGCGGATTCCCACATCTTTTGCAACACGACGCAGGGTCAATTCTGAATAGCCTTCATTGATGAAGATAGCCGTTGCGACTGCAAGAATTTCAGCTATTCGATCCTCACGACTCTTCCTGACCCGAGTTTTTTTTAACGCCTGATTATCCATATTTTTCCAGCAGTTAGCGCGGTTCAAAACAGCATTATCGGTCATATAACCAGTAAAGTACAATTGCGCGCTTGACTTTATAGGTCAATTGACCGATATTTGATATAAGTCAAGTGACCGATAGCTGCTTGATGGCCCATTTACATAAAAAAAACAAACCATGGGGGCAAATATGCTTTCTCGAGTTCCAAGGGGTTGCCAGGTTACAGTCAGTGCAAAAAGCGCACTGGCTATTGCAATTGCGGTATCCCTGCCACTACTTCATTCCACTGCGCATGCAACAAGTTTCGAGCTGGAAAACGGCTTGAATGTTGAGTGGGATTCCAGCATTTCTTACGGCACCATGTGGCGTATTAATGACCAAAGCGAAAAACTGCTTGCCGATCCAACAAGGGATGACGGTAACCGCAATTTCGATCAGGGACTGGTTTCAAACCGTATTAGCTTTATCACTGAAGCCGATATCAGCGGTGAAGACAGTGGCGTGTTTGTTCGTGCTTCTGGCTTTTATGATGATGAAGCGAAGGATAAAAACCTATCCGATGCTGCTGATGAACTGCATGGTTCCGATATCAAGCTGCTGGATGCGTTTTATTACACCAGCCAGGATTGGGGCTCTGTTCGCGTAGGCAATCAGGTAGTTAGCTGGGGTGAAAGCTTTTTCCTGCCTGGACTCTCTGCGCTGCAAAGCCCGATAGACCTGACAAAATTCAATGTTCCCGGTGTCGAACTCAAAGAGATATTCCTGCCGGAAGAGCAGATCTATGGCCAGTTCAACCTGACCGATGATCTGACTCTGGAAGCCTATTACCAGTGGGATTGGGACAAGCACGATTTTGATGGTGTCGGCAGCTACTTTAGTAGCTTCGATTACTTTGGCCCAGGCACGCAAGACCTGTTTGGTCCGCTAACTGCCGATGTAGGAGCAAAGGATAGCGGTCAGTACGGTGCCGCGCTTCGCTATGTAGCAGCCGATCTGAACGATACTGAGTTTGGTTTGTACTATATGAACTATCACGACCGTGTCGGTATTCAGGTTTTCACGGCTACGGATTTTCATTATGAATACAAAGAAGATATCAAGGCTTACGGCGCCAGCTTCAGTACTACCCTGGGTGACACCAACGTAAGTGGTGAGGTTTTCTACCGTCCTGACGCTCCTGTTTATCCTGTCGATTTTGCCTCTGTTGGTGAAGCTGACATCTGGCAGGCTCAGGTTTCCTGGATTCATAACTTTGGCCCTAGCGCCATTGCAGATGATATGGACTTCGTGGGTGAGGTTGCCTACCAGTACGTTGAAGACGCAAATTTCGGCACAGAGCTGGGTTACGGCTCACAAGAGGCTACTGCAGTTGCAGCAGAACTGGACCTTTACTACAAGAACGTCCTGCCATCAGTCAACCTGATCATCCCTATCGGTTTTGTTGCCAACGTAGATGGTACAGCAGCAGATCAGATGGTTACTTTCGATGAGAAGACCTATTCCTGGTACACCGGTGTCAGCGGTACCTATGGTGACAACTGGAACTTCTCAGCCAAGTACACCAACTTCTTTGGTGACGGTAACGATGAGTTAACCGGACCACATAAACAAGGTCCAACTGCATCACTGGGTGACCGGGACTTTGTCTCCCTGAACGTCAGTTACAGCTTCTGAGGGCGAAATCATGAATATTAAACACACTCTTGTTTCATTGGCTGTAGCAGGAAGCCTCGCCGTTTCAGGCGCAGCACTTGCAAGCAGCAAAGCCGATGCCGATCGCTTAGGTAAAGACCTGACACCAACCGGTGCAGAGATGGCAGGTAATGCCGACGGTACTATCCCTGCCTGGAATGGCGGCTTAACAGCACCACCCGCCAACCTGGATTACAAAGGAGCAGGTGATCACCATCCTGATCCTTTTGCGGATGAGAAACCACTTTTCACCATTACTGCGGACAACTACCAACAGTATGCCGACAAACTGACCGAAGGACAAAAAGCGCTGTTTAACAAGTATCCAGACAGCTACAGGATGCCGGTATATCCAACTCACAGAACCCACGCAGCACCACAGTGGATCTATGACAACATTAAGGTGAATGCGGTTAATGCGACCCTAAGCCAAAGCGGACTGGGCGTTGAAAACGCCTATGGCGGCACGCCATTCCCTGTTCCTCAGACCGGCTCGCAAGTGATGTGGAACCACCTGCTTCGCTGGCAAGGCAAAGCCACCGAGTATGTGAATGACACTCTACTGGTACAAGCTAGCGGTTCCTTCACCCAAGGCGGTGAGGATAACTATGAGAAACACAACTACTATCAGCAGGGTCAGAGGGATCAGTTTAACGGCGAATACTACACCCTGGTGAATGAAATACTCGCCCCCACCAGCCGTAAAGGGGAAACCCTGCTCTTCATAGACCCGGTCAATCTTGATCAGGATGATCGCAAGGCATGGATCTATATCCCTGGCGCCCGCCGCGTGAGACGAGCACCGAATGTTGGCTATGATGGTCCGGATCCGGCATCCAGCGGTACCCGCACGTATAACGACAACTTCATTTTCAACGGCGCCATGGACCGCTTCGACTGGAATCTGGTCGGCAAGAAAGAGATCTATATTCCCTACAACACCTACAAGATGGATAACCCAAGCGTTAAGTATTCAGAGTTAGCGACACCTGGTCACCTTAATCCTGAACATATTCGTTATGAGCTGCATCGGGTATGGGTTGTGGATGCAACTTTGGCTGAAGGTAAGCGCCATGTTTATGGCAAACGTACCTTCTACTTCGATGAAGACAGCTGGGTTGCCGCCTGGCAAGACTCCTATGACAACCGTGGTGAACTGTGGCGCGTGCATGAAGCGCAGCTTAAAGCCGCTTACGAATTGCCAGGCGTCGTGCAACGTGGATTTACTACCTACGACCTGAACTCCGGGGTCTACCATGCTTCGATGCTGATGAGCGAGCAAAAGCATCTTCCGATCTACACCACCCCACGTGATGAAAAATTCTACAGCGTAGCGGGTTTGCGTAAACGTAGTAAGCGCTAACCCTCCCCCTCCGGGCAGCCCTCCCCCTTCGGGCGGCCCGGTCCCAAGTATCTATTTAGCACGAGGTGATTTATGTCTGCTAATAAATCCAATAAAAAAACATCCCCATCCCGCCGCAGTTTTATCAAAGGCCTGGGCGCTGCCGGTGCAATGGTCGGCATTGCCACAGTACCGATGGTAAACGCGGCAACAAGCGAAGAACAATCAGGTTATGACGTAATTGTTTTAGGCGGTGGTTTTGCCGGAGTCACGGCAGCCAGGGATCTGAGTCAGGCAGGTAAGAAAGTACTTCTGCTGGAAGCACGTAACCGTCTTGGAGGCCGAACCTTTACATCCAAGTTCGCCGGCAAGCAGGTAGAGCTGGGCGGCACATGGATTCACTGGACACAGCCACATATCTGGGCCGAAGTAACTCGCTATGATATGGCGTTAACAGAGTCCGAGGGTGCTATCCCCGAAAAAGCGGTCTGGTCACAAAATGGCAAGCTGGCAGAAGGCTCGCCGGAAAAGCAATGGGAAGTTTTTCTTAATTCAACACAGAAATTTAGCGGTGACATCGCCCGCAATCTCTACCCTCGCCCATGGGACCCTTATCATGTTCCCGAGTTGATGAATTTCGATCATATGTCAGCCGCTGATCGAATCGCCGAAATTCGCGATCAACTCAGTGATGACGAATATCAGATGCTGGATTGCTTTATGACACTGAACTGTCATAACGACTCATCAGCTGGCGCCTTTATCGAGATGCTACGCTGGGATTCACTGGGTGGTTACGATATGGGACGTCTTATGGATGCCGCCGCCCACTATAAGCTGAAGGACGGCACCATTGGACTGATCAACAATATGCTTGAAGACAGCAATGTTGACGTGCGTCTCAGTACTCCAGTTTACCGTGTCGAACAGAGCGATAAGGGTGTCCGGGTATTCACCGAAGATGACGAAATCCTCACTGCAAAAGCCTGTGTTTCTGCCCTGCCTATAAACGTACTCGACGACATTGAGTTTGAACCTTCACTCAATAAAGCGAAGCAGCAGCTAAGCAAAGATGAGCATACCGGCAAGGGTGTGAAGCTCTATATCCACGTCAAAGGCGAAGGCAAAAAGTTTGGTGCCTTTGCAACCAAAGACCATCCCATCCAGTTCATCTTTACCGAGAAGCTACTGAAGAAGGACGAGCAGATCATGATCGCCTTCGGTACTGGTAAAGGCATGGACGCAAACGATAACGACTCTATCGAAAAAGTGGTTCAGGAGTTCCTGCCTGATGCCAAAGTGGTCGAAGCATTCGGTTATGACTGGACACTTGACCCCTTCTCCCGTGGCACCTGGGCCACCCTGCGTCCCGGACATATCAGTAAGTACCTGAGAGACGCACAAAAACCGGAAGGTCGCTGCTACTTCGCAGGTGGAGATATTGCCAACGGCTGGCGCGGCTTTATTGATGGTGCCATCGAAAGCGGCGCACACGCAGCGCAACAACTGATCGACGACCTCGGCTAAAGACGGAGGTGACAAGCCATGAAAAAAATTATTTTAGTTACTCTACTAAGCGCTCTGAGCGTACCAACACTTGCTGATGATGCCTGCAGCATTGAGCGGGGCAAGGAAGTCTTTAACAAATGTACAGCATGCCATCGCATCGATAAGGAGCAGAGTCACTTTGTTGGCCCGAATCTGCATGATGTAGCAGGTCGGATTGTGGGGAGCGCAGAGGGATTTAAATATTCCCGCCAGCTGCGCAAGGACGATCGCATCTGGGATACCGAATTGTTTGATCAGTTCATCACAGCCCCGGCTGCAATGTTTCCCCGCACCCGCATGGCATTTGCCGGCCTGAAACAGCCCCGCGAACGTGCTGATCTGTACTGCTTTATTAAAAATTTACAGGAGGATTCCTAATGAATCGTTTTATTACTAATACAGTTTGCGCCACCGCTATTGTACTGGCTTCATTCTCTGCCACAGCTGCTGATATCGCAGACACACTTGCTGCCAAATACCAGCTTTCTGAGCAAGCCTTTGCTGACAATAACGTACAGGTACTTCTGAACGAGTTTTATGCCTCAGATGTTTATGTTGTCGGCGAAGGTAGTGCTCCTGTCAGCGGGCATGAACAACTGGCCCCGGTACTAAAACAACTGGTTGAGGGCGCAAGTAAAATAGAACTGACACCAGAGCGAACTAACCACCAGAGTGACGATACGGTCTACGATTTTGTCAACTACCGTGTCTATCCGTCTGATGGCTCCGCAGACTTCAATGTCCGCTCTCTGCTTGTATGGAAAAAGATCAAAGGTGACTGGCGGGTAACTGCTGATATGTACACTTTTGGCGCGTACAAATAATCGAAAGAGCCGTAGTGACCATTATGAAAATAACAATAAACCTCATAGTTGCAAGCTTGTGGTTACTGTTCAGCAGCTGGGCGCTCGCCGCCCAGCCGGCACAGATTACACCGCTTGCTTATCAAAGCCTGATGACAGATATAGCCAGCGCCGAGGGACAGGTCATCGCTGTGGGTGAGCAGGGACATATTCTCTTTAGCCGGGGCAACGGCCGTAGCTGGTCGCAAGGCAAAGTTCCAGTGGACAATCTGCTGACGGCGATCACCATGCTGAATAAAAATACCGCCTGGGCTGTAGGACACGACGGGGTGGTAATAAAAACGGAAGATGGCGGCGCAAACTGGAAGCTTATCTATAGTCTGCTGGAGAACAGCGGTGCTGACTTCGTCGATCCATTGCTGGATGTTATTTTCTGGGATAACCAGAACGGTATGGCCGTGGGCGCTTTTGGTCAGTACTACCGAACCAGTGATGGAGGTGCCAGTTGGTTAAATCTGAGCAAGCGTCTGCCAAATGAAGACGAACTTCATCTCAACGCTATCCTGCGCACACCGGATCAGGAACTTTGGATCGCATCGGAATACGGCACCGTATTTCGTTCATCAGACAACGGCCAGAACTGGGAAACTATTACATTTCCAGCCGACGGCAGTTTTTTCACCCTAGCTTACAAGCCCGATACCCGGGACGTAATAGTCGCCGGCATTGCTGGTAATGCCTTCAGTTTTGACCTGAATGACGCTGAAATTTCGTCGCTGGCGTTGCCCATCAATCAAAGCATATATGATGCTCAACTGGTTAACAGCAGGCTCCATCTGGTAGGGGCAAACGGCATCTGGCAACAAGGGCAAAGCTTTAAAATAGATGACAATCGGATCAGTCGTCATGCCATTACCCCCTCCGGAGACGGCCTGTTCTCCATCGCTACGGCACAAGGTATTCAGGTCGTTAACGGTGAGGGCCAGAACATCGCCCTGCAACATACAGCTGCGGAGGAAAAGTAATGCCTGCAAGCACTGCTACTTACACACGCCCACTGGCGGTAAAAGCCGTCTTTAATATCCGCCGTTTATGGCTGCTGCTGTTTACGCTGATCACCCTGATATTGGGTTGGCAGGCCAGCAAAATTCAGCTGGCTGCCAGCTTTGAAAGCATGATTCCCCACCAGCATCCGTTTATCCAAAAGTACTTTGAGCATAAAGCCGATCTGGAATCCGGCAACGTCATCCGGATTGTTGTAGAGCAAACTGAAAGCGATATTTTTGATGCTGACTACCTTCAGGTGGTGCAACAGGTTAACGACAGCGTATTTTTCCTTCCTGGAGTAGATCGCTCAGCACTGCTATCTGTATGGAGTCCTGCTGCTCGCTGGAGCGAAGTGACTGCAGAAGGTTTTGACGGCGGACAACTGATACCTTCTACCTACAATGGCAGCGCCGCCAGCCTGGATCAGCTGCGTAAGAATATCGAACGTTCCTCCTATGTTGGCAGCCTGATTGCCAATGACTTCCGCTCAACCATGGTATACGTACCTTTGATCGAACGGAATCCGCAAACAGGTGAAATTCTGGACTATCAGGTGTTCTCAGACCAGCTTGAAGTGGAGATTCGTGACAAATTCCAGACCGATCAGGTGCGTATCCATATCAGTGGTTTTGCCAAGAAAGTGGGCGATCTGCTGGATGGCATCGTGCAGATTCTGTTCTTCTCCCTGGGTACCCTGACGATTACCGGCGTACTGCTGTTTATCTACTCACGCTGCCTGCGCAGTACCCTGGCACCGCTGTTGTGTTCAGTTGTTGCTGTTATCTGGCAGCTGGGCTTACTCAGCACCCTGGGCTTTAAGCTTGATGCTTACTCAGTGCTGGTACCATTTCTGGTGTTTGCCATTGCCGTCAGCCACGGCGTACAGATTATCAATGGTATCGCCCACGAATCGGCCTACGGTAAAAACAAACTGCAATGTGCAGAGGAAACATTCCTGCATATCTACAAGCCGGGCATGATCGCTCTGTTATCAGATGGTATCGGTTTTGCTACGCTGATGATCATACAGATCACGGTTATCCAGGAACTGGCCTTCGCTGCCAGCATGGGTATCGCTGTTATTATCCTGACTAACCTGGTCCTGCTGCCGATCCTTATGTCCTACCTGGGTGTCAGTAAGGGCTGTATCGAACACGCCCAATCCAAAAAAACAGCCAATTCTGCATTATGGAATGGCCTTGCCCGGTTCAGCCAGGCGACGCCGGCTAAGTCAGCCCTGCTGATCACTGGCGGATTAGTTGTACTGGGCATCTGGGGAAGTCAGGGGCTGCATATCGGTGATATCGAAAAAGGCGCACCGGAGCTAAGGCCCGATTCCCGTTACAACCAGGACGTGGGCTACCTTAACGATCACTATTCCGCCAGCTCTGACCTGCTGACGGTAATGGTGGAAACCGCAGATAACCAGTGCAATACCTATCCGGTAATGGCTGCGATGGAGCGTTTCCAGCTCTATATGCGCAACGTACCCGGCGTACAGGGTGTGGAATCCATGGTGGACACCGCCAAGCTGGCAATTACAGGGGTTAATGAAGGAAATCCCAAGTGGTTCTCACTGCAACGAAATAAAGATGCCTTGAATAATGCCGTTGCAGAAGTACCACCAGGCTGGATGAATGCCAAGTGTAATCTGGTGTCGATCTTTATCTCACTTGAGGACCATAAGGCAGGCACCCTGAAACAGGTTACCGGGAGCATCCGGCAGTGGTCTGACAGTAATCCAAGTGACAACTTCAACCTGGTACTGGCTGCAGGTAATGCGGGAATTGAGGCTGCAACTAACGAAGTGATCGAAGTCGCACAGTACGAAATGCTCGCCTACGTTTACGGCGTCGTCTGTCTACTCTGCCTGATTATGTTCCGCTCAGTGAAAGCCGTTCTCTGCGTGGTACTGCCGCTGACTTTGACCACGCTGCTATGCCAGGCGTTGATGGCCTGGCTGGGGATCGGTGTAAAAGTGGCTACGCTACCGGTTATTGCGCTGGGTGTAGGTATCGGTGTGGATTACGGTATCTATATCTATAGCCGTCTGCAGTCCTATCTGGCACTGGGCCATAGCCTGACAGATTCTTTCCGTGAAACGCTGTTAACTACAGGCAAAGCCGTAAGCTTTACCGGTGTCGCGCTGGCACTGGGTGTGGCGACCTGGATTCTTTCACCGATTCAGTTCCAGGCCGATATGGGAATTCTGCTCACCTTCATGTTCATCTGGAATATGCTTGGAGCACTGATACTAATTCCTGCCCTCGCCTGGCTATTCCACAGTAGCAGCATGCAACCGCTCCTCGCGAAGCAATCTGCTGATTCGATTTGATCCTGAGCTTCCCCTGCTGTTATTACAGCAGGGGCCTGCCAAAGTGCTACGAAAATACTGCAGGAACTTCCTCACCGTAACGTCCAAACCAATGTCTGCTTTGGAGATGCCGGGTAGCCAGGTATGATCCTTATATCACCGCTTCTAATGTCTGCATTGTGGCGTTAGCGACCAAACACGTACACCGCAGAAATGAATTACCATTAGGTAGCTTTGTGCCAACTCCGGACTTTTAGAGTTCTCTAATATAGCTTAAAGAATCAGCCAATAAACATAGGAGAAAGCACTCTGTACAAGTACATGAGTG
>JBALVQ010000099.1:0-17730 GCA_036960915.1 Amphritea sp. | reverse complement strand
GAATATCCAGCCCCTTGATCTGAGCTGCGCTAGGCGGGTTGCCGGAAACGGCGCGTGATTTCAGTACGGTCATGGCGCTTTCACCGCCACCACCGGCAACAGCAAAGTCCTGCCACTGATGGCCTTGTTGTTCCACTAACTGTTTAAGAACGGCAGCAGACTTGGCCTCGCCACCTGAGGTCCAGTAGTGCAGCACTTCGACGTTACCCGCTTGGGCACCCATGCTGATCAGACCAGACAATGCAGCAGCTATTACAGATTTTTTTGCGTGTTTAAGACTCATCGACCTTTACCTTTCGTTGTTTTTATATAGGTTCTTAAGGTTAACCTTCTCCATTCGGTGGGAAGGTAATTTATTAAAGCACGCCACTTGAAGCGATAGGGTTACGGCACGAAATGAAGTGTAACAAAGTGTTACAGACAACGAGAAAGGGTTACACGCCGGCCGTAAATAGTTATCTAAATGCCGGAGCTATCTCAAAACAACTTCAAAACAACCTCACCTTAATTTGTTTGATACATCTCTAGACAGTGCGTTCCCATTTTGTGGTAGAACAACGAATCTCGATGATTGATTTAGCTCTCAGACAGGGAATCAAGCGCTCCATCGGCGCCAGGAATTTCTCATCGCGGGTCTTGTGACGCTTATGACGGTACTCACAACGGGCAAGGTCGAGCCGATAATAAAGTAGTGATCCTGGCTGATACGATGCCGGGGCTTATCTCATGCAAAGGCACTTAATGCAGCTTGCAGCGTGAATATTAACCGACTTAATCAGACTATCGCTTATTGCAGTAGCCTTTGGCCGGAATCAGAAATACTTAAAAATGCAGCAAACAATACAGCCCTGCTATCAGGCATTTAAATGGTTCTTCGTCAGATAGCGTGGATCTTTTGTAGAGGACTCGTTTGCATGCCCCGCGAAGCTTTCAGCCTAGCCCACGAAGTGTTCAGAGTAGCCCACGAAGTGCTTTGGCTATTGGCTATTGGTTAGCGCAGAGCCTGTAGGAGCGGCGCCTCGCCGCGAATGATCTCCTAATCGGCGCGAGGCGCGCCTCCCACAAGATTCACCAGCATCCTACCAGTCTCTCACAAGGGCGGGACTTTTTTCGAAGGGCTGAGTCCCGCCAAAAGACTGTGAATCATAGATGGTATCTACAATGCTAAATATCGCCCTGGGGTAGGATCTGCCTGAGAGAAAAGGATACCAGTAAAAGATTTAAGAGGCGTTCCCCGGTAATCAACGATGAACCATTTAAACAGCTTCTGCAGCGAGTTGATCCATAAAATCTGATGCTTCTCGTCGGGTAAAAAACAGCCCCAGACGAACAAAGCCGGAGATCACAGTACTTTTTATTTCCACAACACGCCCTTTGAGGTCACGTTGCAGAATCCACTCCTCCGGCAATCCATCAAGAATATGACAAGGTGCCAGCCGACCATCCTGTAACCGAGAGAGTTCGACCTGCCCGGTGCCAGCATCCTGAAATGCGGGAACAAAACAAGCCTGGGCATTGCCTTCACTCACACCGCCAGATTCTGCGAATTGGCGATTCTCTTCTACCAGTCGTGGTGCTTGCTGTCGACTATACATCTTAGCCACCTCTTTCATCGATTGACCGTTACTCGGCTCTACACTCCATGTCATCAGTTAGTTACGGTGCTTATTTTAAGAGCCTATGAATAAATCCCTTGCAATTAAAATTGGCGTTTAGCAGCCCCTTTGGAGGGGGACATGATCAGTAAAGCACAGCCCTTTAAGCAATAGGGTTACAGCACGAAATGAAGTGTATCAAAGTGTTACAGACATCGAGGAAGGGTTACAAAAAGAGAGGAAGTTACAGAAAAACAGAAAATCACAAGCAGTCCGTAGTAGGATTTTTCAATGCCGGGGCAATCGCAAATCAACCTCGAGACCACCTTCAACGCGGTTTCTCAGTTGCATATCACCACCCAGAGCATGGACGATATTTCGGGCGATGCCCAGCCCCAACCCGGTGCCACCGGTATTGCGGTTACGCGAAGTTTCCAGCCTGTAATAGGGTTCGAACACCTGGTCAATCGCCTCCTCGGGAATACCCGGACCGCGATCCTTGATACTGATCATCAACTGATCAGCGCTGTTCTGGACCACCACCTCTGCCTCCTGTCCGTAGAAGATGGCGTTATCGATTAAATTGCCGAGGCAACGCTTCAACGCAATCGGTTTCCCCCAAAATGCGGGCCCCACCTCCCCTTCAATATTGACCCGGTGGCCAAGGACGGCAGCATCATCCTGGAGGGCATCTAACAGCGCCATAATATCGATCGGCTGGACCTCCTCATGGATTTGAGTTCCCTGGGAACACTCCAGTGCACCGGCCACCATCTGCTCCAGCGCCTCAAGGTCGCGGCTGAAGTTTTCCCGATCCTGCGCATGATCGAGCATCTCGGCCCGCAGCCGCAATCGGGTTATAGGCGTCTTTAGATCGTGAGAGATAGCTGAAAACAACCGTTCACGGTCGACAATAAACCTCTGTATTCGCTGTTGCATTTGATTGAATGCCTGGGCCGTTGCCTGAATTTCCAGTGGTCCCCGAACTTTCAGTGGGGGACGGTCGATATCTCGCCCCAACCGCTCGGCGGCCCGCGCCAGCTTACCCAGCGGACGGGTCAGCCAGCGTACGATCACCCCACCCAGGACCAGCAGGATCACCAGTAAAAAACCCAAAAACAACAGTCGATTGGTGGGCAGGTATTCAGTTTTGAGCAGCAGATCAGGCTTGGGCAGCAACGCCGCCAGGTAGAACCACTCGCCCTCTCCCATATCGATCTGTGCTACCAGTATCGGCGGAGATTGCGAGTCATATATCAGGCTCTGCTGGGACCAGCGCGGCGGCAGGTCCAGTAGCAGGGTTTCATTATTATAAACGCGTAGCGTCTCGGGGCGAGAAAAACTGACCAGAATCTCAGCGTCGTTACCCAACTGCTTACGTAGCCCCTGAACAAAATTGTCCAGCACGATTGCCTTGACCTTGGAATCCTCGATATCCTCGATCGGGATCAAAACCTTGTTGAGAGAAACAAAAAATCGGGTTCCACCCATATCCCGCAGCTGTGACAGCACGATATGTCGATACTGACTGGGTAGGGCCTTAAAAAAGGTAACTGTGGAGGATACGCTAACGGCTAAACCCTGTGCCATGCGCGCAGCCAACGCTTCTTTATCGCGGTCAATTTGCTGCACCCAGACCACATTACTCATCACCTGGGCCAACAGCACACCCAACACCATCACGGTCAGCATGCGACTAATCAGCGAGCTTGGCGTGATCCAGTTAAGCCACTTCAGCCATTTCACAGTTCGCGCTCCACCTCGACCGACAATACATAACCGGCGCCCCGAACAGTCTTGATAATATGAGGGGTCTTGGCATCCTCGCCGAGCCGCTGCCGCAACCGACTGAGCTGAACGTCGATGCTGCGGTCGTAGGGGCTGGCCTCTCGTCCCCGGGTCAGCCCAAGCAGGTCATCACGGCTCAATACTTTGTTAGGATTCTGCAGGAAGAGTAATAACAGATTGTAATCAGCACCGCTCAGAGGCATCACCACCCCCGAAGAATCAATCAGGTCTCGGTTGACAGTATCCAGCCGCCAATTGGCAAAGCGCAGAAAACGCCCTTTGTCTTCGCTCGTGCCTGCCGGATGGCTGCGGCGCAGAACAGCCTTAATACGGGCTAGTAGTTCACGGGGATTAAAGGGTTTGGCAACATAATCATCGGCACCAATCTCCAGCCCGACAATCCGATCGATCTCCTCCGCCGAGGCGGTCAGCATGATGATGGGAACCTCAGATTCGGCGCGCACTCGCCTGCAGAGACTGAAGCCGTCTTCTCCCGGCATCATCAGGTCAAGGACAATCAGGTCGATGACCGGTTCCACCTGTAGATGCTCCATTAAGCGACTGCCATTTTCCAGCGCCAGCACCTCATAACCGTTCTTTTTCAGGTAGGACTCAAGCAGCTCACGAATGTCCTGGTCATCATCTACGATCAGAATACGTTTGCTCTGCTCTAATACAGACACTGTCTCTCGGCTTTGACTTGTCATGGTTTGGACCTTATTCAGCATTGCTACCGGGGCATCTTGCGCTATTGCAGTGGCACTCACTGCCATCTGCGTAACCATTACGTAATAAGCCTGCAGTACCCATCGCGGAGAAAATCAATCGTTTGGGTAACGAGTACTCTTCAGGCTGTCCTTAATCTTTTTAAGGTGGCTATGAAAACCCACACCACGACGCAAGATCACACCGGTAGCCAGCGCGTCCAGCAAAGTTAGCTGAACAATTCGGGATGTCATAGGCATATAGACATCGGTATCTTCCGGTGTTGGCGCAGCCAGTAATACGGTGCATTCCTTTGTTAGTGGGGAATCCTGGGCCGTGATACCTAAAACAGTCGCTCCACTTTCTCGAGCAATTCGCGCTATCTCAATAAGTTCCCGAGTGCGCCCGGTATAGGAGATCACCACGATAACATCGCCAATATGTGCCGCGGCAGCAACCATCCGCATCATCATCACATCGTCATAAGCCGTTACTGGAATATTAAAACGGAAGAATTTGTGCTGCGCATCCATCGCTACAGGCCCTGAAGCTCCCAGACCAAAAAAAGAGACCTGCTTTGCCTGAACCAGATAATCAACAGCCCGAGCAACCAACGTAGCATCAACCCGCTTACGCGAGGCATCAAGAGCAGCAATGGTCGAGGTAAAGATTTTATCTGTGAATTCCTCCGTCGAATCATCTTGCTCAACACTTCGACTCACATAAGGCGTACCCCCGCCAAGACTCTGAGCAAGTTGGATCTTAAAATCAGGATAACCCGCATTTATAAAATTTCGGCAAAAGCGGTTAACCGTTGGCTCACTCACAGAGGATGCCTGAGCCAGAGCGGCAATACTCATTCGGGTCGCCGCTTTTGGATCACGCAAGATAGCATCTGCAACCTTACGCTCGGACTTATTTAACGATTCCAGGCGCTCATTGATCTGATCAAGTACATTCATACTGTTTGACATATTCGATGGACTTATAAGTGGTTATTTAACTACATTTAAGGTTATGCCTTTGACTATACCTGCGACAGAAGAGAGCTTCCAGTAAGAATTTTCGAATTAGCACGAAAGAAACCTAAAAAAACAATAAATTTAAGTAAAATCACGTAATTTTAGCAAAATTTATATTGTGCAGGCAAAAAAAAACGCATAGCATAGTCAACATATTAGTTTAATAACCACAAAGATAGGTTTAGCCATGTCCTCCAACGACACCTTGAGTGATATTGTAATCTTTGGCGCCATGGGCGACCTGGCACAACGCAAGTTAATTCCAGCGCTTTACCAGCTGGTACGCGAAGGCCTAATACACAAGGACAGTCGCATCCTGGGCGCAGCCAGGAACGATATTGACAAGAAAACGTTCGTATCTAACTGCAACGAAAGCTTACACCGCTTCGTCAGCAAAGATGAGCTGGATAAGGAAAGTGTGCAGACATTTACATCCAAGCTGGACTATTGCCAGATCAGCTTTACCGAAATAGATGGCTATAAGCACTTGCACGAGACACTCCAAAACAATGAAGAGCGTACCCGCATATTCTATTATGCGACCCCTGCCTCCATGTACGGACCAATCAGCCAAAACTTAAGCGAGACTGGTTGCCTGAATGAACAGTGCCGCATGGTAATGGAAAAGCCCATCGGTCACGACCACGAATCGTCCAATCAAATAAATGACCAGGTCGCTGAATTCTTTAGCGAATCACAGATCTATCGCATCGACCACTATCTAGGTAAAGAAACCGTACAAAACCTGATCGCTCTGCGCTTTGCAAATCCACTGTTTGGTTCACAATGGAACCAAAATCATATTTCCCACGTTGAAATCACCGTCGCAGAAAAGGTCGGCATCGAAGGTCGCTGGGGGTATTTTGACCAGGCAGGCCAGATGCGCGACATGGTGCAAAACCATCTGTTACAGCTACTATGCCTCACAGCCATGGATCCTCCAGATGGTTTATCTGCCGACCTGATTCGTAACGAAAAAGTAAAAGTCCTCAAAGCCCTGCGGCCAATCACAGGAGACATGTATAACAGTCACGTGGTTCGTGGTCGCTACACAAAAGGCCTGATCGACGGCCAACCGGTACCAGGGTACATGGAAGAGGAAGGCGCCAACCCTCAGAGCAACACCGAAACCTTTGTTGCATTAAAAGTTGAGATTAATAACTGGCGCTGGGCAGGAGTCCCATTTTACCTACGCACAGGCAAGCGCATGCAGGAAAAAGTATCGCAGATTACTATTCACTTCAAAAAGCAACCTCACTTCATCTTCGATGAAAACCAACGTAATCTGGCACAAAACAAGCTAACCATCCGCCTACAGCCCGAAGAAGGCATCTCCCTACAGGTTCTGAATAAAGACCACGGACTGGGTAAAGGCATGCGCCTACGTAGCGAACCTTTGCAATTGAACTTTTCCCAGGCATTTGAACAAAGCCGCATCCCTGATGCTTACGAACGTCTACTACTGGAATTAATCCAGGGCAATCAATACCTGTTTGTACGCCGCGACGAAATTGAATACGCCTGGAAATGGTGTGACCAGTTACTGGAACACTGGCAGCACGAAAACAAGGAACCGCAACCCTATTCGGCTGGCAGCTGGGGCCCGAAAACGGCCGACTTACTCATAATGAAAGATGGGAACTGCTGGCATGAAGATCAGTGAACTAAGGCTACCCGAACACATCTACTTCTGTGCATTCGAGTCCAGATCAGCCCTGACAAATAGTTTATCAGAGCTGATCCAGATGCGCCTGAAAAACGCAATCCGCCAGTCTGGCAGCGCCAGCCTAGCGGTATCTGGCGGCTCAACACCCATACCGCTATTTGATCAGTTGAGCAACACTCCCCTGGACTGGAGCAAAGTAGCCGTTACTTTAGTTGATGACCGCTGGGTCAACCCAGAGCAACCCGACAGCAACGAACTACTAGTAAAAAAACATTTGCTCCACAACGCTGCCGAAAATGCCCGCTTTATCGGACTCTGGCAGCCAGAGATTAGCGCGGAAGCTGCTGTAGTTAATTGCCATCAACGCCTCTCAGCCCTGAACGACAGATTAGATACTGTCATTCTGGGCATGGGAAATGATGGCCACACAGCGTCCCTCTTTCCCTGCTCCAATGAGCTGGAAGCAGCACTGAACAGCGACCTGGACTGTGCCGCCGTTAACCCCGGTACTGCACCGCATGCACGCATGACACTCACGCCAAAGCGTTTGCTAAACAGTGAGTTACGCATTCTGCACCTGTGCGGACAGGACAAGCTGGAGACACTGGCAAAAGCACTGAAGGACAATGACCCGCAGACAATGCCGATCAGCCTGTTCCTGCAACACCCATTAACCATTTACTGGGCACCCTGAGTGCAATGCATGCGCTCTATAAAAAAGATTAACCGGTGCATATGACGCCGACCACAGGACTATGTATGAATAAGAATCTACTCTCTCAAGACATGACATCCCAGATTGATAAAATCTGCAGCCTCGCGCCAGTTATTCCCGTTCTAACCATCGAGAATATTGACGACGCGGTGCCTATGGCTCAAGCACTTGTCGATGGCGGACTGCCGGTACTGGAAGTTACCTTGCGCACTGCTGCAGGACTTCGCGCGATTGAAGCCATTGCACGCCACGTACCCGAAGCAAAAGTCGGCGCTGGAACCGTAATCACTCCGGATGATTACAAGCGCGCTACTGATAGTGGCAGCACATTTATCGTCAGCCCCGGCACTACAACAGAATTACTGGACTACGGTATCAGCTCCAATATACCGCTTCTACCCGGCATCCAGACAGTATCCGAAATGTTGGAAGGCATCCAACGGGGTTACAAACGCTTCAAATTTTTTCCGGCGGAAATCTCCGGCGGAACAAATACCCTCAAAGCCTTTCAGGGCCCATTTGCAGATATTCGCTTCTGCCCAACAGGCGGCATTCGCCCAAATACGGCAGCAAACTATCTTGCGCTCTCTAATGTCATGTGTGTTGGCGGCACTTGGTTAACTCCGTCAGAGCTCGTCGCAGCTCGCGATTGGTCCGCCATCGCCAAACTCGCCCAGCAGACACTTCACAGCACACGCTGAGCAAATCAGCTCGACAATTTATTCTATTCCATAGATACCGGTTACCTGTAAGGCCTTGCCCGCCCTTAGGCGGGCTTTTTTTACTTAAAACGCCAGAATAAAAAAAACCAATCCCAGCAATTTATTACCAACACAACCAATACTGTTAATTACCCAGGGTCGATATCATGTCAAACGTATCAACGCTCAATGCCTGGCAATCCCTTCTAAATCGCCGCGATCAGGCTTTGCAAAAGCCCATCAAGGAGCTGTTTGAAGATAAGGAACGTTTCAACAAGTACTCACTGAAAGTCCAGAACATTCTCCTCGACTACTCAAAAAATCCGATTGACGACGATACCCTGAAGGACCTTCTGGCACTGGCAAAAGAAGCCGGCGTGGAAAACTGGCGCGCCCGCATGTTCGGTGGTGACCGAATCAACTCCACCGAAAATCGTGCCGTGCTTCACACCGCCCTGCGCAACCGCAGCAATACACCTGTTTTTGTCGATGGCGTGAACGTAATGGAGCCCATCAACCAGGAGCTCAGCCACATAAAAAGCTTCGTCAACGCCGTACGCAAGGGCAAATGGCGAGGTTACTCGGGAAAACGTATCACCGATGTGGTGAATATTGGTGTCGGCGGATCCGACCTGGGACCCCGAATGGTTACCCAGGCACTAAAACAACAAGCAGATGACCGCATCCGGGTTCACTTCATATCCAATGTGGATGGTGTCGAGATCGCCGATACACTGCGCTCACTTAATCCAGAACGCGTGCTGTTTATCATCGCCTCCAAGACATTCACCACCAGCGAGACAATGACCAACGCCGCAACAGCCCGGAACTGGCTGATGGCCTCCGCATTTGATGAACGCGCTGTCGCCAAGCATTTTGTCGCAGTATCCAGCAATGCCGAGGCCGTAAAAGCGTTTGGCATCAGCCTCGATAACACGTTTCAGATGTGGGACTGGGTCGGCGGACGCTTCTCTCTCTGGTCTGCCATAGGACTCCCCATAGCGTTGCAACAGGGCTTTAAACGCTTTGAAGAGTTACTCAACGGCGCGCACGAGATGGATATCCATTTCCGCGACATGCCGCTTGAACGCAACGCACCAGTATTGCTTGCGTTAACCGCCCTCTGGAACAGCACCTTTCTGGGCCGCCAGTCCCAGGCAATCCTTCCCTATGACTGGCCACTGCAAAAATTCGCGGCATATCTGCAACAGGCCGAGATGGAGAGCAATGGCAAGTCGATCGACCGTAACGGCAACCCTGTAGCTTACTCCACCGGATCCATTATCTGGGGCCAGCTGGGCATTGATGGTCAACACGCCTTCTATCAGTACCTGCATCAGGGCAATACGGTAGTACCCGCAGACTTTATCGGTTCCATCGAGAGCAATACACCGGTTTCGGGTCATCACGAGAAACTGATGTCGAATCTATTTGCTCAGACCGAAGCATTAATGAATGGCATCAACCCCGAGGAAGTGAGACAAGAGCTTAAAACCCAGGGACTGGATGAAGAGGAGATCGAGCGCCTGCTCCCCCATAAAGTGCATCAAGGAAACAGACCCACCAACACCCTACTACTGGACCGTCTGGATCCACGCACACTGGGCGCGCTTATCGCACTCTATGAGCACAAGATTTTTGTCCTCGGCGTAATCTGGGACATCTGCTCATTTGACCAATGGGGTGTCGAACTGGGTAAGACCCTCGCCAAGCGAATTCTGCCGGAACTACTGGAAAACCGGATTAACGACAAACATGACGGCTCCACACGCCATCTGATCCAGTATTTCAACACGCAGCGCGACATACTAAAAAACCGCAGCTACGAGGGTAAATCTCAATGAATCTAAAACAGATAGAAATGCCCAAACGCAAACGCATTGCACTGATTGCCCATGACAATATGAAACAGGAGCTACTGGAGTGGACACGCCAGCATCTGGAGACCTTAAAACAGCACCATCTGTATGCCACAGGCACCACCGGACACCTGCTGGAAAACGCTCTGAAAATGCCAATCGATAAACTTGTCAGCGGCCCACTGGGCGGCGATCAGCAGATCGGCGCCCTGCTGACTAAACAAGAGATAGATATAATAATTTTCTTCTGGGACCCCTTTGAGCCGATGCCACATGACCCGGATGTAAAAGCGTTACTGCGCGTAGCGGCAGTCTGGAACGTCGCCGTCGCCTGCAGCCGAAGCTCAGCGGACTTCTTACTCAGCTCCCCCCTGATGAATCAGACGCACCAATATAATGTACCCGATTACGACAGTTATCTGCAGCAACGCTTGCAGGATCAACACACCCAGTCAACAGATGAATCACCCTGAACACGCGTTAGAAAACTGACATTTCCGGTACATAAATGTATGCCCCCTCATTATTGCAATAATAAATTTCAACGGTGAGGTGGTTTGCGCTGCTGGTAACTGACTCATCATTAGCGGAAATACCCTTCATGTTCGACGTGGTACAACAGATCAAATGAATAGTGGAGCGTCAAAGGTTTGTTCAACAGTATCGACAGACTGCGGACACTCACAACCGCCCGAACAATTGACGAGTGATGAACTAACCTCCTTTCAGGCATCTTCCTCGTGCATCTGGCCGTCGATCAGCTCCATTTTCTCAACAAATTTTTCATTGTGTTTTGCCAGCCGGTAGCTACCGTTAAGCATGTTTACCAAGAAGATGCTTTCTCCCTCGCTGGCCTCCAGTTGGTCGAGCACTTCTCGTGGCAGTTCCACCCCCAACCCTACGCCGACCACTCGTATCTTGAGTTCAATCATTATACCAATTCTCTTATATGACTATGCATTCAGAGCTACGCCTGCTATTTCTGAACAAGGTTTATCAACTCAAATTGTAGTTGTTCTCTATCTCATTGGTACAATACGATGTAGCAGCCCGGATTGTGATTCACATATGGACCAGTGACCACTCCTGGCCGAAACCGGTCTCTCATGTGGATGTAGTAGCAGTGGTTTGGGCAGGTCATTGAATGACAACGTTTGAATGCGCAACAAAAGGACGCTGCTTCCGAGAAGCCTGTGCGTTCGCTAACCTCCGCGATATGCAAGAAGCTCCCATTTATACAATTGCAAGTATGTCTACAAATCCAGCGGCTTGCCACATAGCCCTCGAGACTGGTGCTAGAGATGCTGTCTACAGAGTCTTGAGGGCCTGCTTAAGGCTCTGGACTTCAGACTCCAGCTCCGACAGTGCGTCAGGGGCCGATTCCAGAACGCCCTTGCGTGCCATCATCTCCAGTTTCAGTGCGGCCGCAACGGTACGCTTGGCGGCAAAGACGTCCGCTGTTCCCTTCAGTGTATGGGCGGCTCGCCGCAACGCGACAAGGTCGCCTGCTGCCAGGGATTCGTGAATCTCCGCCATCAATTTGGGATACTCTTCGTAGAACAGTTCGACCAGCTCTTTGAGGGTATCGGCATCGCCGCCGACTCGCTCCAAGGCAGCTTCGGGATCGAATATCTCACAGGCGTCAGGGTGATAGCTGTCCGGGACCGCCTCTTGAGTCGAAGCATCTTGTAATGAGGAGCCCTGCGATGAAGGGGGCGGGGCGCTATGGGGCTCTGGCATGGCGGCTTCTACCGTCACTCCCGGTACCACGTGTTCAATCATGTCATAAAGTTGCTGGGAGCGTATCGGTTTGGGGATGTAGTCATCCATCCCTGCGGCCAGGCACTCCTCCCGGTCGCCTTTCATGGCGTTGGCCGTCATGGCGATGATCGGCAGATGCGCTGGGCTGCCCGACTCCAGTTCCCTGATGCGGGCGGTTGCCTGAAAGCCGTCCATCTCCGGCATCTGAACATCCATGAGTACCAGATCGAAAGGCTCCCGTTCGAAGCAGGCGACCGCTTCTTTACCGTTATTGGCGATGACCACCGAATGCCCTCGCTGCTCCAGCAGCTTGGTGGCGACCTTCTGATTGATCAGTCCGTCTTCGGCGAGAAGAATATGCAGAGGGGGAGCATCAGGCATGGGCACAGGGGGTTCAACCGGCTGGGTCTCCAGGCCTTTAAGACTGAGAATAGCATTCAGCAGGTTGGACTGCTTGACCGGTTTCGTCAGATAGCGGGCAATCCCTTTATCCTGAAGGTGGGCCGTTTTCTCGGCCTGTCCCACGGAGGAAAGCATGATGATCGGAATCGCCGAATACTGCGGGTCCGCCCTTAGCCGTTGCGCCAGCTCAAAGCCGTCCATGCCGGGCATCATCGCATCCAGCAGCATCAGCTGATAAGGCGTCCCGGCAGCCTGGGCCTGTTCCAGTTTAGCCAGCGCCTCAGCCCCTGAGGCCGCAGTCATGGGCTTCATGGCCCAATTGACCAGTACCTCTTCAAGAATACGCCGGTTGGTAGCATTGTCGTCGACGATCAGAACCGGCAGTTCATGGAGCGCGGAAAGCGCCCTAGGAAGGGAGGTGGAGGTCCCCTGTTGGCGTTTCAGTAGCAGTGAGAAATTGAAGGTTGTGCCGACATCGACGGTGCTTTCCATCGACATCTCCCCGCCCATCATGCCGACCAGTTGGGATGAGATCGCCAGGCCCAGGCCGGTGCCGCCGAAGCGGCGGGAGATGGAGCTATCGACCTGGCTGAAGGATTCAAAAATATGTTGGCGCTGCTCCGGCGGGATACCGATTCCCGTGTCGCGGACAGAAAAAGCCAGCACAACTTCATCTTCCGTCAGGGCTTGCTGCCTGACATCCACCAGGATCTCTCCCCGTTCGGTGAATTTGATTGCGTTACCTACCAGGTTGACGATGATCTGTCGCAGCCGTCCGGGATCGCCGATCAGCTCATCGGGTATCTCCGCAGGAATACGGCCGACGAGTTCCAGGCCCTTCTCAGACGTCCGCATGGCAAGGGTCTGCAGGGTGTCATCCAGGGTGTCCCGCAGGTTGAAGTCGATCGCTTCCAGCTCCAGCTTGCCGGCTTCGATCTTGGAAAAGTCCAGGATATCGTTCAGCAGCCGCAACAGGGTGTCTGCCGACTGCTGGATCAGGCTCAGGTCCTCCTGCTGCTGTGCGGAAAGCTCGGTGTTGCCAAGCAGTTCGGACATCCCGATGATGCCGTTCATCGGGGTACGGATCTCATGGCTCATGTTGGCCAGGAATTCGCTTTTAGCATTGGAGGCCTGTTCGGCAACAATTTTGGCCTTGCGCAGCTCCTCATGGGAGGCTTTCAACTCGGCGGTGCGCTGTTCGAACCGCTCCTCCAGTGGACGGGTCAGCCAGCGTACGATCACCCCCCCCAGAACCAGCAGGGTCACCAATAAAAACCCTAAAAACAACAGCCGATCGGTGGGCAGGTATTCAGTCTTGAGCAGCAGGTCTGACTTGGGCAGAAGCGCCGCCAGGTATAACCACTCACCCTCTTCCATATTGATCTGCACCACCAGTATCGGCGGAGATTGCGAGTCATATATCAAACTCTGCTGGGACCACCGCGGCGGGAGGTCCAGTAACAGAGTTTGATTGCTATCGACTCGCAACGCCTCGGGACGAGAGAAACTGACCATAATATCTACGTCGTTACCCAGCCGCTTGCGTAGCCCCTGGACAAAATTATCCAGCACGATCGCCTTTAATCTGGAGTCCTCGATATCCTCAATCGGGACAAAAGCCTTGTTAAGGGAAACAAAAAAACGGGTCCCCCCCATATCCCGTAGTTGTGATAGCACAATATGTCGATATTTTGTGGGCAGAGCCTCAAAAAAGGTAATGGTGGAGGAAACACTGAAGGCTAAATCCTGGGCCATGCGAGCAGCTAGAGCTTCCTTATCCCGTTCAATCTGCTGCACCCAGATCACATTGCTAACCACCTGAGCCAACAATACCCCCAATACCATCACAGTAAGCATGCGACCGATCAGCGAACCTGGGATGATCCAGTTAAGCCACTTCACAACTCGCGCTCCACCTTTTCTGCCAGCACATTCCCCCCTCTAGTACGATCTCAATTCGGGCCAGCAATTCACGGGGATTAAAGGGTTTTACGACATAATCATTGGCATCAATCTCCACTGCGACAAACCAACCAATCTCTTCTGGTGAGTAGCTAGCCACCTCCATAGCCCCTTCACTGAAAGCGACCGCTTCGGCTTTAGCGAGCAAACTCGAAACCAGCTTGGCATGAATCGGGTTGTCCTCAATCAGCAGTGATCGAATAAGGGGGGAAGCCATTTTCAGTGACGCTCCGTCTGATTCAGGAAGTCTGTACACAAGCAGCGATTGGACGGGACTAACGGCAGGCGGTGGCGGTCGTGGGAGATCTTTTGTAGCCAGTGACGCGGACAATCACTGATGACATTATAGCTGGCCCTCACCCGTTTAGCTGACCACTCTGGTGTTTGTGGGTCGTTATGTTGAACCTAATTCGAAATGGAGCGCCCACTATTAGGTAGCAGACGCCAGGACTTCAGAGGCTGGCTTAGAGGTAACTCCGAACTTAACCGGATGTCGTCTTAGTGGAACCTGAGGGATTAAAGCGAGGGGAACCATCTGATTAAACCGCCTTCAAACAAGGCGTCAAAACAACGAACAGAATCAGCCTTACCTGTCAGGCCACTTCGTGACCTCGAGCAGTGCATACCAATCTGTACGACTCATCCGCATGCCACTACCCTGCTGTGCATCTGCAATTCGTAGTGCATTAAAACTGCCCAATACAGGAACCGGAGCCCCCGGTATGCGACGCAACCAGGCGATCGCCAAAGCTGTCGGGGAGCAACCATAAAGCGCAGCCATTTCAGCCAAGCGTTCACCCAGCGCCCCCTGCTCCAACTGACCCACCGGCCAGCGGCGACCAGACCAGTAACTGAATATCATCACTTTGAAGCGCTTCAGCATCACCGTTAAAAAGAGCAGCCGTATGAGTCAAGGACAGCTCCCCCCTGATGAATCAGACGCACCAATATAATGTACCCGATTACGACAGTTATCTGCAGCAACGCTTGCACGACCAACCTACCCATACGCCAGATTAATCACCCTGAACAAGCTTGAGCAGAACTGATATATCCGACACATAAAAAAGGCTCTTCGCCAGATAGCGTGGGTCTTTTGTAGAGGGCTGGTTTGCCGAAGCTTTCAGCATGGCCCACGAAGTGCTTTGGGTATTGCATACCCCGTGAAACGCTTTGGGTATTGCCCATTGGGTAGAGCGGAACCTGTGGGAGCGACGCCTCGCCGCGAATGACCTCCTAATCGGCGCGAGGCGAACCTCCCACAAGATTCACCAGCACCCTGTCTCTCACATGTGTAGGGAGGGACTTTTTTCGAAGGGCTGAGTCCCGCCAAAAGGCTGTGCACCATTGATGTGGCGCCCCAGGTGACGCCCTACAGGGATTGTTTTATCGCAGTTGACCGAACATTCATAGGGCCGGCCAATGCCTGAATACTAGCTGAATGCGATATTGATCGCAGCCCCGGGTGAGACGATATCTACGATGCTTAATATCGCCTTGGAGAAGGATCTGCCTGAGAGAAAAAGACACCAGTCAGAAGATTTAAGAGCTGCACCCTGGCAATCAACGATGAGCCATAAAAAGCAGCCCTCAAAGAAAGCGGTATAGCAACCAACAGAATCCAGCCCTACCAATCAGGCCGACTCGCAGCCTCTGCTATATCCAACGCATCATTCCGATTGGTTTTATGTCCTTGCCGAAATGGCATTACAGCTTTAGCTGGAATAGTCTTTACTGTATGGGCGTGAGTTTGAGCGTAGCGCGCCCAATAGTGAGCGGTAAAACAGGCCTCTAAAGCAACTAATGCTGGCTTTTGTTTTGCTATAAATTAAGCAAACTTAGCACGTATTCGCTCTTTATTTTGTGCTCTTTACCTGAGGGCGAAACGAGAGAAACCTAGATGATTTTTTTACTAAATCAACGCCAACAGTATTAATTTTAGCCATGTGTGGATTCCTCTTAGCGTTTTAGTCGACACTAGGCCTAACGCCTCGCCAGGAGGGATGAGTCCATACAATGTACCGATACTGTTGAAAAACTCCGCTACAAGGGAGAGTCGTACCAGAAGCACTTGTCTTGGAAGCAGCGCTCCGCCTAGCAAATTATCGCTAGCAGCCTACTTATACGTCATAAGTAGGCCTGTGGTCTGATAGCCACGTAATACCCAGCCTCGCTTCATATGGACCTGTAGCCATTTATGCTTAATCAAATTCCGCCAATCAAGGTAGTCAAATCGGTAGCCTAAAAAAACGTTGATGCAGCAGTTCTGTTATTAAGTGCTTGGGTTGCATCAACGCATAACCTCAGGCCTCAATAAAAGGTCACAGCCCTACGTGCTCCTCCTACAAACAGGGCCACAACAGCGATTGTTTATTTAACCTACTGCCACCAGAGTGCCAGCACCGGGAAACTCACCAGCAGCGTCAGCGCGATGGCCTGCAAACCGATAAAGGGTAATACCGCCCTGTAAATATGCCCCAACGTCACTTCAGGCGGCGCCACACTCTTAAGATAGAAAGCTGCCGGACCGAAGGGCGGTGAAAGGAAGGAGATCTGCATATTCAACGAAAACACCACACCGAACCAGATCGGATCGTAGCCCAGTTGCACGACGATCGGCACAAATATCGGCATCGTCAGCAGCGCAATTCCCACCCAGTCCAGAAACAGCCCCAGCATGAACAGAATCGCCATCATCAATAACAGGATCGCCAGCGGACTACCTCCGCCGAAGTTCAGCAGCATGTTTTCGACAAACTGCATGCCCCCCATGAGATTATAAACCCCCACAATCAGACTGGCACCGATACCAATCCAGATGATCATGCCGCAGGTCCTCAGAGTTTGAATAGCACTCTCTCGCAACAGCTGCCAGCTCAGCTCCTTTCGGAACCAGGTCGAAAGAGCAATACCGGACACTCCAATCGCCGAGGCCTCTGTCACCGACGCTATACCGGCGTAGATACTACCCAGCACACTGAACGCAACGACAACCGGCAGGGCAACCCCCTTGATGACTTTCCATTTTTCCGCAGCACTCAGCGTCAACTCGTCTTCATCAGCAATCGGCGCAAGGCTCGGGTTGAGTGTGCAACGGATCAGCACGTACGCGACATAAAGCCCCGCCAACAGCAGACCTGGCACAAAGGAGGCAGTGAACAGATCCCCGATAGAGACGTTGGCAATCAGCCCATAGATAATCAGAACGATGGAAGGTGGCACCATGGTACCCAACGCGCCGCCGGCACAAACGGTACCAATGGCCAGATTCCGATCATAGCCAAGCCGCAACATTTGCGGTAAGGCCAGGAGTCCCAGCAGCACGGTTTCACCGCCGATAATGCCCGACATGGCCGCCAGAAATACAGCCACCACCAGGGTTTGAACTGCAACACCACCGCGCATCTTGCCACCCAGCATTCGCATGGCATTAAATAAATCCCGGGCTATACCGGAGCGGTCAAGGATTGCCGCCATCAGTACAAACATCGGCACCGCAACAAACACATAGGACGTCGTAAAGCTGTAGATCCGGCTCACCAACAACGGTGCCG
>JBALVQ010000098.1:0-18483 GCA_036960915.1 Amphritea sp. | reverse complement strand
GGCTAGTGGCTAGTGGCTAGTGGCTAGTGGCTAGTGGCTAGTGGCTAGTGGCTAAACAAGTCTGATTTCCATACAGGCGGAATTCAACCACAACTGCCGGGAATCATTTCGCGAGCCCCGCCCTAGCTCAACTATTCAGCCCAGCTAACTAATCGATCAGCAGATGACCAAACCAGGTGAACACGCCGATCAATACGCCGGTAAACAGCTGCGCATGTACCAGATAGGAAAACTTTTTCAGCTCTTTGGGCGAATAGCGCAGGGTCAAAAATAAACCGAACATCCCCTGCCATACGACCAGGGCGACCACCAGCGGGAAAAACAGGATCTCCATCGGAAAGCCCACCAGCACCAGATGAATACCGATGGTGCAGATCGTCGCAATACCCACGTAATTATGAGTGCGGTTAAGATAAACCAGACCTTTTTTCAGCCACGACATGGTCGGCGCCAACGAAAAATCCGGTAACACCCTTTGTAACGGACTGCCCTTACCCAGACTCAGCTTTAACAAGGTGCGCCCGTAGATAACGGCAAACATCCATATACCCAGCTCACCAAACACTTCACCTACTTCGCTCAGCCAGGTTTCCTGATGCGGCCCCACAGACTGCACCGCCAGCACATATACCGAATAAGCGCTGGATACCAAAACCGCAGCGAAGGTGTAAACCAGTAGCTTTTGTGTATAACTCACCTATCAACTCCATTTGTCCGTTGTCCGTTGTCCGTTGTCCGTTGTCCGTTGGCTCAATGATGACAGAGGACTGCCCCCGAATAAAGTGGACAACTTTTTGTAGGAGGCGCGCCTCGCGCCGAAAAGTTTGTGCAGGGCTTTCGCGTAGGACGGCGCGGCGAGGTGCCGCTCCCACAAGCCAGTATCCTGAGGCAATTTTTTTCGAACGACGAACCATGCACAACGAACCACGATCATTTAAGCGCCAGCCCGCTTGTAAAAAGTTTCCCACATCTTCTGTGGATAACACTGTATAAGGTAGCAGGATAACTAGCTAAAACGCGCGTGTTACTAGGCGTTGCGGCTTCTGGTTAATTTTCGTCCCATCTGTTTTTTTTCAATCAGGCTTCCCTCACAACAACAAAAATATCAAGGGCACACTCAAATATTTTTAAAAAATGTATTGAATTTACATCTTACTAGCACTACTATCCAAAAATGTATTTGATACACATCAATTAAACATCATTAAGGAGCCATCGTGAACCCTTCAACTATCGCAATTGTTAAACAGACTGTACCTCTGATAGAGGCAGCAGGAACCGATCTGACCAAACACTTTTATGGACTTCTTTTTGATGAAAACCCGGAACTCAAGCATGTTTTTAATATGGCAAGTCAGGCTAACGGGCGGCAGCAATCGACGCTGGCATCTGCAATTCTTGGCTACGCAGCAAATATTGATAAACTTGAAGCCTTAGGCCCGGTTGTTGAACGAATCGCGGCGAAGCATTTCAGTCTCGATATCCAGCCTGAACACTATCCAATCGTGGGTCGAAATCTGCTTAAAGCGATTCGAGAGGTACTTGGTGAATCTGTTGCAACTGATGAGGTTATCGCTGCCTGGGGCGAAGCTTATGGTCATCTGGCAGATATTCTTATCGGCGTTGAAAACAACCTGTATCAGGCATCTGAAGCCATCGGAGGCTGGAGTGGATTTAAACCTTTTAAGGTAGAACGCAAAGTCAGTCAAAGCAGCGAGATCACATCTTTCTATCTGAAGCCCGTCGATGGCAAACCACTGCCAGAATTTAAACCGGGTCAGTACCTGAGCCTGAAAGTTAATTCGGATAAATTCCCCTATACGGAGCTTCGCCAGTACAGCCTGTCCGATTCACCCAATAAGGACTATTACCGTATCTCGGTTAAAAAAGAACCGGCTCTGCTTGAGCATACACCGCATGGCCTGGTATCAAACCATCTGCACACCGACGTTAAAACCGGTGATTTCTTGCAGGTACACGCCCCCGGCGGGGACTTCTACCTGAAGAGCGCCGCGAAGCCTCTGGTGTTACTCAGCGGCGGCGTCGGTATTACACCGCTTTTGAGCATGCTGAATGATCTAAGCAAGCGACAAGATAACCGCCCGGTGGTATGGCTGCACGGCACCCGGAATAAAGCGACACATGCGTTTCGTGAACATCTGAATGCACTGGATGCGGATCTGCCTAATCTAACTAAGGTTGTCTGTTATGAAGATGCCAGTGATGCGGAAGCAGGCGTTGATTACAACTACCCGGGCTATATCAATGCAGATATTCTCTCCAGATACTGCCCGGCGGATGCTGAATACTATTTTTGCGGGCCTGTGCCTTTCATGAAAGCGATCTATCGCCAGCTGAAACAACTCAACATCAAAGAAGAGCAGCTTCATTATGAAGTGTTTGGTCCCGGTGAAGCACTTAGTTAGTACCGCATCACTGCGCAGCACACGTAACAGCATCATCGTCGCCACGGTGATGTCGTTATATTTTTGCCTGACGACTGCACAAATGGCGATATGGCCGACGCTATATCCCAAAGCCGTGGTCATCGCGGTGTGCTGCGGCTTGTTGCTGAACAGGAGGCATTAACCCGGATTTTTCATAAAGGCGCTTAAAATAGCTCTGAAGGGCCGATAGGGATTGGAAATGCAACTTATCATTAGAAAATTACACTATGTAACGCACTACCTCTGATCGGTTTTCTAAAAAATCTGGCGTTGCATTTGGCTCCATCTCCCTTGAACCTTGGAGTAACCAGGGCTTGGCGGAAGATAAAGCCAACTGCTTAGCCAGATTTCCCAGAAATCCCAATCCCTTCACGAAATATCCGGGTAAGCTGTGGCTAAAAAAAGCACGATGCCTGCATAAGCAGGCATCGACATTGATGGCAGTGCCAAGTTGCGGGCAGATGATTGCGAAGCGCAGGATTAACTCAGTCAGCCGTAATGCTAATTACACTACTCACAAATTCAGCAATAAAGGCCTTATATTATTTAGCCTGATAAATGATTCCAGGCCGACAGTGGATCATCTCATAACAATCGGTCAACCCGGATATCGACTCGGACGCGCCCAAAAACAGATAGCCTCCGGGTTTTAGCGACTTATGAATTTTTCGTAAAATATCCTGCTTCCGCTCTGATGAGAAATAGATCAGTACATTGCGACAAAATACGATATCGAATTGCCCCATCGAACCATAAGAGCCCAAAAGGTTTAACTCCCGAAAACGCACTCGGGCCTTAACTTCAGGTTTAACACTCCAGGACTCTTTAGCACCTTGCTGAAAAAACTTTTCCAGGCGCGGCCTGGATAGCCCCCGGCCCAGCGCCAACATCTCATACTCACCGAGTTTGGCTTGATTCAGCACAGCGGTACATATATCAGTCGCGGTAATCTCTTCACCTAAAAAGGCTTGCCGGTTAGTCTCCTTAAACTCCTGCAAGATCATACTGATAGAATAAGGCTCCTGGCCGGTAGAGCAGGCAGCAGACCACACTCGCAAGCGCTGCCTTGAAAGCTTTTCGGATAGCTTTTCAGATAGTTCAGGCAACACTTTATTCAACAGAATATCGTAGGGATGATTATCTCTAAACCAAAGCGTTTCGTTGGTCGTCATCGCATTGATGATTTCTTCTTTCAATGCGCTATTACCCGGCAGTTTCAGCTTTGCAACCAAATCAGCCAAGCTGGAAAATCCCCGCTCATGAAGGATTCGCCCCAGGCGGCTCTCGACAAGATACTGCTTATGCCCTGCCAGCAAAATCCCACAGGCGTCTTCGAGGTAAGCACAAAACAATTTAAAATCATCATTCGAGATTTTTAATTTCGATCTGTCCAGAGTTGTTACTCCAACCACTTTTGTAAAGTTCAGTCTATTGCTTTTCGACTGCTCGCATCCTTTCGATAACCTTAGTTGCAAGTTCATCTGCATTAAATTTACCGATGAATGCATCAGCTCCAACTTTCTTAACCATTGAAACATTGAAGCGACCACTAATAGAGCTGTGCATCATCACAAATAACGATCTCAGCTTGTCATGTTCTTTAATTTTAGAGGCTAATGTATAACCGTCCATCTCCGGCATCTCAATATCCGAGATAACCATCAGAAATAGAGAGGCGACATCTACCCCCTTATCAGCCAACTGCAACAACAGATCTAACGCTGCCCGGCCATTCTTGGCCGATGTTACTTTAACATTAAGATTTTCCAGGGTTTTCTGCATCTGCGCCCGGGCGACACTGGAATCATCGACAATCAGTATATGGTAACGCTCAGCATGGCGTTTAATTTCATCTGTGGCTAAATCACTATTTAACTCTGTCGGTGCAGGCACCAGATCAGAGAGCACTTGCTCAATATCCAGAATTTCAATCAGCCCCCCTTCATGCTCCACCACTGCCGTCAGATAATTATCAGTTGCCACTTCAGCAGGAGGCGGACTGATCTGATCCCACTTGGCAGCCAGGATACGGTCAACCTTTCTCACCAGAAAAGAAAGTACTCGACAGTTGTATTCTGTAACGATGAGAAAACATGCAGTTCGCTCGTCGGCTGGAATGGACTGATCACCTATAGCTTCAGCCAGATCTATCACCGGGATAGTCTCGCCACGAATATGGGCCAATCCCTTTAAGCTTGAAGACTGCTTTGGGATAGCGGTGAGTACCGGGCAAGGCAACACTTCACGTACTTTAAAGACATTAATACCATATTCCTGATCCGTATTAAGCCCAAAGAGCAATAATTCCAGTCGGTTCTGACCGACAAAATCGGTACGCTGGTTTACACTATTCAAAATACCTGACATGATAATCCTTGCATTCAGCCACGACTGATTCTCTCCCAAAACCGCAGGTTACGGCCTTGAGCTACCCGTGAATTACAAAATTTACACAACACTGGCCACATTTATAGCTATCTTCGCACTGCCAGTAAAGAGCAGCACCGCGGACACAACACAGCAGATCAACCAACAAGCCAAGCAATACCTCTATTCAGTATACAGTTCTGAACAACCACTAGCCCGAACCGTCATCAAATTAAACCCACTTTCAGCCAAACTGAATATCAAGGCCTGCTCGACTCCAATTACCTTTATCCATACGCCTGCCCGCTCAGTTAGAGCCACTCTGAAAGCGCAATGTTCAGCGCCAAAGTGGACATTTTTTTTATCGGCTAATATTGAGCAGTGGCTTAAAATTGCAACCACTACCCGCCCCCTTTCCAAAGGTACCATTTTGGGAGGTCAGGAAGTTTTTTTACTGGAAACCGATGTCCGCCGACTGCACAAGCCCTATTTCATTGATCTTGGCGAACTGTTTGGGCGTAAGCTGAAGCGTAACCTGGGCCGCCATAAACCGATCACATCAGCGCATTTAGGCAAGCAGTTTCTCATCCGCAACGGTGATCTTGTTTACATCAAGGCAACCAAGGGAAATATGATCGTGCGCATGACCGGCACCGCACTGGAAAACGGCACCAGGGGCGAGCAAATTAGCATCAAGAACAATCGTTCAGGTAAAGTGATTCGCGGCTACGTTGTTGATAAAGGCGTTGTCAGTGTAACGCCCTAACTTTGTATCGCCTCTGCATTTTAGGGCTGCTATAATCAACCTGAATCTTTTTAAAAAAAGCCTAAAGATAATCTACAGGCCGCCGATACCCTTGCTCAGAACAGAATGAGGACCAGACAATGGTTATGGACATTACAGGCGCATCGTCTAACCAAGCGGCCAACTCTCGTGGCAAGGTAACCGATCAGTCTGCAACAGAAAACAAACAAACCAATAGTCAGAGCACTACAGAGACTGCTGCTGCGACTATTAGTGGTATAAACCTGAGTGACGCTGCGCAAGCGATCCAGAAGGGTGTCGAAGATCAGCTGAACGATGCATCCAGCGTCAATGAACAACGCGTTGCAGAACTGAAAATGGCTGTTGAAAATGGCACCTATAAAATAGATTATGAAAGCACTGCTCGTAATCTGTTCCAGATCGAAAACCAGTTAGACCAAAATTAATCAGCATGCCTACTCTTCTGCCTCTTGATCAACTCAATGCCCTGACTAATCAGGGCTCTGTGCTGCTTGATACCCTGGAAAAATTACTCGACCAGGAACTTGATGCACTCACTCAGCGCAATATCGACCAACTTCAGCGGCTTGTAACGCAGAAGACTGAAGCGATGATTTCGCTTGAGGAAAACAGCAGTGCCAGAAATCAGATTTTTTCCGCTGCTGGTGTAACTCCTGACAAGACCGGGCTGGAGCAGTTTGTATCCCAGCTCCCCACTGCTGACGCTGATCAATTCAAAGCGCACTGGAGCAAGCTTGAAAGAGTACTGCGCGCTGTGAATGAGAAGAACAAGCGCAACGAACTGATCATTGGCCGCAACAGCCGTAATATCGAGCAACTCCTCAGCATTTTACGTGGTCAAAATCAGAAAAACGTACTCTATGATCAGAGTGGTGGAAAGGGAAATTATTCAGCTCAAAATCGTATCGGTAAAGCTTAAATTTCTCCACCTTAGCGGGTGACGCCTCTATCTAATCCTTGTAGAATTAGGCCCGCAACATCCCTATAGATAAACTTGATTGAATAAGTCCTCATAAAACTTATTACAGGTTGGCTATCTGGACAGTACAAGATGTTGCATATTGTGTCTCAGTAGCTCAGCTGGATAGAGCAGCCGCCTCCTAAGGCCTAGATCCTCTTTAAGCATAATATTTATCTCAATAAATACTTATTAGACTTTTCATATATATTCTTGCTTTTCAAAGCCTTATATATAAATAACCAAATATTTGCCATACCCACATTGACAACCTATCCTATTTTATTAGTATCAGTTAATCCGCTGTGCCCAATAATCTGTACAATAAAACCTCCCCGGAGTAAGCATGAGCAAGCCGCGAGTAAGGAAGCCACGCACACTAAGCGACAACATGATTAATAAGGAACCACAGCCGAAGGGTGGCGAACGCTATAGGGATATATGGGACGCAAAAGAAAAGGGACTCTTTGTTCGCATCGGGAAAATTAAACGTACGTTTTACTGCTATGACTCCCGAACCAGGAGCACAGTAAAAATTGAGGAATGGGGCATCAACAATGATCGAGGTATCGGTACTGATACAGCACGATTTCGCGCTCGCGAGATCAAGGGCCAGTCCATCCCTTCGAAAGACGTGTCACGGATGACTCTTCGTGAGTATCTTGACGAAGAATATGCAGATGATCGCATCGATCTAAAGAAGAAGCCTGTACGACCACGTACAATAAAAAAGATAAAAAGCAATTACCCAGACTGGCTGGATAAGCCTTTCACGAAAATCACCAACGCAATGATGAAAAAGAAAAAGAGGCAGTGGGAGTCCGGAACACACTCAATCGACACATCTCATCATTCCCAGCGGCACCGAAAGCCCAAACCAAATAGCAAATCTACAATCAGAAAAAAATTTGTTGAGATCAACGCTGTCTTCAACACGCTTGTTGCAATGAAACACCTAGAAAAAAATCCACTAGGCCACATCGGCATTCAAAAAGACAAGCCTCCTAAACGCATTCATGTTTACAGCCAGGAGACCGTTAAATATGAAGATGTCATGGATTTTATCTTGCGACAGGATCGCCCAGCAACAGAATCAACCAGCAAATACAGAAAGAATCACACAAGAACAGCGCGTGTACTGATTGCAACCATTATAAGACTCGGACTCAGGGATGCAGAAGCCCGAATAAACTACCTCAGGCATTTTACGCTTAACACAATCGAAGACTCCGTTCTTTATATACCTGAAACGATCACAAAAACAGGCAAAGACCGAGAAGTGCCAATCGACGATCAAATACTGTTAGATGCGCTTATTGATTATAGAGACCATCACCGGACGCACAACCCTCAGGGCTTGATGTTTTACAATCCACTGACTGAAAAACCATATACAGGCGCGTGCGGAAGAAGCCTTTTTAAAGAAGTTGTTGAAGAATTTGGGCTAGGCAAAAACGGGAACGGCTCAGGCAGAAAATACGATTTTAGACATACATTTGCCACTCGATTTTATCACGCCACCGGAGATATCAAAGCAACAGCAGATGCTATTGGCGATGCAGTGGAGACGACCAACGCCTACTATGCACAAAGCAATATGAAAGCCATTCGGGCTGGAATGGCAAAGATGAAGTAAGCACCCTGCTCCGCACCATACAAAGACAGGTCCTCAGTGGCCGTTTTTTTTGTGCCCAAATCCCGACTTCACAACACCCCTTTCCACGGATCAAACGGTATGGTTAACTGAATTTCACACGATTTTACATGGTATGTAAAATTTCACATCGAGTATGAAACTGTGTGAAATTCGGGTTAAAAGCCCGTCCTCAGTGCGGGCCATTAACCCAAACCGGGGCTACCTGCCAGGTCCGCATTCGACCCAAACCGGACCTTGGGCTTGTATCGTAAAGAGTATGTACAATGCGCTAGGCAATACGCTCAAATGGTATGTTGAACCGTTATCCATTGGATCGTCTGGTGTTTACTCTAAGCGATACATGCGGTGGTGTAGGAAAGTGCCTGACACTTTGGGGAGCCTAAAAAATTCAATGGCATTGGATTATTGGAATCAGCCTTAGCTCTGGATAGCTCAGTCGGTAGAGCAGAGGATTAAAAATCCTCGTGCCACTCGTTCGATTCCGCCTCCGGCCTCCACTAAACTAGAGTCATGAAAATACACACCGAAGCGGAATACACCACCGCCCTGAAACGCATTGATGCGCTGATGGATACGGCTCCGGACACGCCGGAGAGTGCTGAGCTTGAAACGCTGGTGACAGCAGTGGAAGCCTATGAGGCAGAGCACTACCCCATCGGTTCACCCACGGAAACTCAGGCACTGAAAAAGCTGATCGAGGCCAGCGAGCGCAGTGGCCGTGAGGGGTTAATAAGCTTAGATGATGCCTTCTCAGATCCCGAAAGCCCGTTCGACAACCCGATACTGACTCCGTCCCTGGACCTCAACGGTCAAGGTTATTGGCTGGGGCCGAGCGGACAGGGTATCGAAGACGCGCTGCCCATGCGAGAACAAGCCTTGGCTGAGTTTCAATGTTTGATTGCCACCGGTAAGCTGGTTGTGGCAGAAGAACGCTTCATGCCTGCCCTTCAGCAACGGCTAACCCTCTACAAACTGTGCAACTAAGTATTGGGAGTAATCGATTGTGGTGAAGAAGTATAAGAGCGATTTACTTGCGTCGATCCACGAAACCATGAAAGCGCTCCATGACGCGGGTTTAATTGATCCGCAAACGATGCGCGAATTTAACAACGCCTGTCTCTATAACCAGGACGAGGCAGCAGACGCGCCGCCCGAAGCCCGCCTGACGGAGGGTAATGCCTCGATTATCAAAGGTGATTTGGTTGACGGTCCCACCGACAGCCACTTAAAAGCTCAGGCCGCTATTAGAAACATTCTGGCTGCTAAGAAACATCCCGTTTCGGATGAAACCTTGGCTGAACTAAAGAACGCTGGCCGTAAATGAGTCGAATAGCCACGCCAGCACAGTTTAAATTTTCGGCTGGATCGGTACTGAAAGTACCCAAAGCGCCCAATTTTTAAACTGCGGTTAACCGCAATTTCACACCTCCTGTAAAATTGTATGAAATTCCGCGCAGAGCGCGTGGTGAGTGCACATAAATAGGCGTTATGTTCAAAAGCCTCTCTTTGCGTTTACTCTAGGTAATACACCTTCCTGTGGAAAAGTGCGCTAATCCAGCACTTTTTCCTATGAAAAAGTGCGATCCCGACCTGATCGAATGAAAAGTTAACCCTAGTTTTGAAAAACCAGGGTTAACGGCGCTGGCTCAAGCCCAAGTAGCCCGTTGGGGTCCAGTGATGAATCTTGATGTTATATATTGGTTCTACAATGATCCGTTAGCGGGTTATCGTGAAACTGCCCAGCAAGACATCCGAACCGCTTGAGTTTGTCACCACGACATCCCATGTGGATAAGCCTTTCTTGCCTTTCACTTTCACGGACACGGTCGCCATGATGACCGTATCGGTAACCGAAATGACCGTTGCGACTGGCGTAGGCCCGCTGCCATTTTGGAAGGTGACGGTTGCGTCACTGCCAAATCCGCTACCGTCAATCGTGACTGACACCGGCGAATCCGCAGCCACCATTGAGTGGGGTGTAATACTTGTCACACTCGGACCAACTACCGGTTCCGTGACTTCGGAGGTGGTCTGAGCGCTGTCATTGCTCAAATCGTCGTCCACGAAATCGTGGACGGCGCTTAGCGTGTGAACCTCCAGACTGGTGCCCGCCGTATTCCAATTGAAGTTGAGGGTTGTAGTTGTCCCCGGTGTGAGGGCATCCACAGGCTGCATTCCGATATCCATACCTGCCGTCAGATCGGTAAGGGTTACATTAAAGCTTTCGTCGTAGGTGCCCTCGTTCTTGACCTCCACCAAGACATCGACGGGGATGCCCTGACTGACGCTCGCTGGCGCGCTGACTGACAGCACCGCCACGTCATGGATTGGAGTTTGGACGTTAACTGTAAGGGTCGCGGAATCATTGCTCGAATCGTCGTCCATGAAATCATGGCTGGCTTCGAGGTCATGGTCCCCGGCCCCAGACGGCGTCCAATTGAAAACCACGTCTGTCGATTCTCCGGCGGTGAGCGTAACGCCAAGTGGCGTCCCCACCAAGGCTAGGTCGTCGAGTAAGCTGACATCGAACTCTCCAGTCCCACTGGACCCGTTGTTGGTAACGCCAACCGTAACGGTGTTGAGGTCACCGTCCAGAATAGGCAAGGTATCGACGGTGATGGAGGTAATGGCGACATCAAGGACTACCGATGGAGTAAAGTTCACTACATTGTCCGCTCGCACCATAGGTTCGCCGATGCCATCGGGATCACCAGGCCAGATTTCTGCGCAGCCAATACCATTATGAATCACGGTGCCATCGCCTTCATGGCACTCCCCGGTCTCGATCAGGGCCTGTTTCACCAGGACCGGACTGGGTTTGACACCCAAGTGGTTATCCATGTAATCACGAGTAAAGACCGCCGCGACGCCTGCTGCATGTGGAGAGGAAAAACTGGTGCCGCTGCTGCTGGTCGTCCCGCCACCCAGGGCGAGTGAGATATTCAGAACGCCAGGGGCTATAACATCAATGGGGACTCCGTAATTGGAAAATTTGGCGAAACTGTCATCACTCCACCTGCCGGATCCGATGAAGATCATCGAGCCACCATTGCCGCCTGGCTCGCCATCCCAGTCGGCCAGGGCCGATGCCGTTACGACCGCGTCATGGGCGGCGGGGCTAACATTGGCCGCGTCGGTAGACTCGTTACCGGCGGCCACCACCACGGTCGTTCCAAGCCCGACCAGTCCACTGATGGCCGTATGGGTGGCTTGAAGCAAGGGATCGGTTGTCTCGTCGCAGGGACCACCGCAGGGGCCGCCCAGACTGATGTTGGTCACCTCGACCGGATCACCGCTGGTGTACAGCGACGCTAGGTAATCGATACCGGCAGTAATATCTGCATCGGGACACAGGCCCTCCGCGTCGCATACCTTGATAGCGATGATGGTGGCCATCGGCGCGACGCCGACAATTCCTTCGTCATTGTCGTTAGCTGCGATAATGCCGGAAACGAAGGTGCCATGGCCGTGGTCATCTTCAAAGGCGAGGCTACTGTCAGCGTTAACGCCGCGGCAGCCCGCCACTTCGCCCGTCGTCAGGCAGCTGCGGCTTCGAACCAAATCAATGCGGCCCGCCAGATCGGAATGATCGGTGTCCACGCCGGTATCCACCACGGCCACGTCGATGCCCGATCCATCATTGTGAGAACCTGCTGTTGCACCGGTGCCATCAATACGGTTCAAACCCTCGGGGTAAGATTGGGCAACAATGGAGGAATAGTGGTCGTTACCAATGGAATTCACCCGAACGTCCCCGCGCAGGCTTGACAGCACTCCAGCGGCTCTCTCGGTCCCGACCTGTATGGCCATGCCCGAAAATGTGTGTTCATAGATGTGCAAAATCCGCAGCCCATGGCTCCGCGCGAGATTACTGGCGGTCAGCCCGGGCGGCACCCCGTTATGGAAGGTCACAATGAATCTGCCCGGAATTATTTCGCCGGCCTGTTGCGCGGAAACCATCGGCGCTCCCGTGATCAACAAAATCACCGCCACCACGGCACCCAGAAAAGAGGAACGAATTGATTGGATAAGCATCTCTGTCACCTCGAACAAAATCCATTAAATTAAAAGATATCACGCATTTGGTAAAAATCCAGGCTAACAAGATGCCGAAGCACTTAAGATATATGTATGGCGTTTCAGGATTCCAAAGCTGTTATCCAGGGTCACTGACCGCTCCGCAACAGCGGGATCCTCTACCGGTTACCCTGAAGAAAAGGTGAAAGGCCCTAGATACACAAAGTTGTAAAGCATCGGCGTCTATACTGCCAGTATCGGACGTGAAGGAGGTGCGCTGCAATGGGGAGACCGAATTATCAGGAGGTGTGGGAGCGCAACGGCTATATTCTGCTCCGTGAAGCTATAGAGCCGGGCGTTTGTCAGGCTATGCTGGCTTATATCGTAGACTTTGTCAGGGAAAACAGCCCGGACAGTTCAAAGGTCCAAACTATTAAGGCTCCAGATGATTCGGCCGTGTATGTGGCCGACGGCTCTATAATTATCCCGGAAAGCAAGCCCAATCCATTCGCAAAAAATCCAGAAGATAAAATCTCAAAGGTATTCAACCTGCACCGCCGGGAGCCCTTCAAAGGGTTTGTCGAGCAGCCTGAAGTGCTGGATGTGCTGGCACCGCTTATCGGTCGGGAGATTGACTGCTTCCAGAGCCAGTTTATCTTCAAGAATGCCGGGGCTTGGGGCCAGCCCTGGCACCAGGACTCCTACTATATGCCTCTTGATCACCTGCCGCAGGTCGGGGTTTGGCTGGCAGTCAGTGAGGCAACCCTTGAAAACGGCTGCTTGCTGGTGCAGCCTGGTTCCCACCGCGAAGCCATTCACGCGCATGTACCGGATCAGCGCCCGCTGGCGAACTACGGCTATGTTGAGATCGTTGACTGTGACTTTACCGATGCGGTTCCTATCCTGATGCAGCCGGGCGACCTGCTGATATTTCACAGCTTCCTGATGCACCGCTCGATAGATAACCGATCGCGCAACCGGCGCGCTGCGGCGATGTTTCATTTCGCTCAAGCTGGCACCCAGAAAACCCAGGATATCCCCATCTATACCTTTGATTTTATGCCGGTGAGAAGAGCATAACGACACCTAACGGCAGTTTAGTCGAGGCCCGTAGAAAGCCTGGAAACGCTCGCATCGCGGCGGGTTCTAAGTTCTATCTGAACCCGATCGATACGGGCTCGCGTCAGGGAATATCTTGAAAAGATAGCGACAGCCAACAAGCCAATCAGGCCGACACCGGGACCGTATATCCATGCCAGGTTTCGCAACACTTCATCGGAAACTGCACCCGGGATGGCCTCCGTCGGGAAGTTGATGAGATCAATACCGATCCCGGCGAATGAATGCCCAAGCCCTGAAGCGGCCTTACCAGCAAAGGCCATACCGCCGAAGAACATACCTTCCTGGCGCAGCCCTGTGGCCAGTTCATGATCATCACTGATATCTGCGATCATCGAGCCTGCGGCAACCAAAGACTGCACCGCGCCCATGCCACCGAACAGCGAAGCAATCACCAGAAAAATGATCAATGCCGGATCACCGTTCACAGGTAACCAGCCCCATAATCGCAGCATGATGGGGGCTACATGAAACAGCAAAGACCAAAGAGCGCCATAGATAAAAATCCATTTCTTATCGAAGCGGTGGCTGAGAGGCTTGGCAAAGGGAATACCTGCCAACAGTCCGGCGACGATGGCTAGAGTCACAAGCTGAATCTGTTGCGGGCTCAATGCCCAAAAGAAAGTAGTGGCATGCAGGCCCAGGGTCGTTTGTACCCCGCGCATCATGAAAAACACCAGCATACTCAGGAACAGGATGAGAAAAGCCCTATTGCTCAACACCGCACGCAGTTCTTTGATAACCCGTCCGGCATGAAAAGGAGCAAGGCCCTGGGTAGGTTTTGGCAAAAATTTAATCATCCTATGCGTCCCCGCCGCTGACCACCAGATGGCTCCCCACATGACCAAGGCAAAAAATAGCGCAAACTCCGGATAAACTTCGGGATTGAGCTGACCGCTTGGAAATGCCGGTGTTTCTTTAAAAAACACACTGAAGCCGATAATCACCAGAGCCGCAGCGCCGATCAACCCAAACGCGGTACGGTAACCCACAAGCGAAGTACGTTCCTCATAACCATCGGAGAGTTCAGCTCCCAAGGCCAGATGGGGCACCTGATAGAGGGTCATGAAGAAACGCACCTGCACGGCAAACAAGGTCAGCCAGGTAAAGAGTCCTGCCTGTTCCAATGCTTCCGGTGGTGTAAACAGATAATAGAAACTTAACGCCAGAGGAATCGCAGACACGTACATCAAGGGGTGTCGACGGCCCCAGCGGGAGCGCCAACCGTCCGAGAGTGAGCCGATGATCGGATCTGTGATGCCATCGACGCAGAGCGCGATAAACATAGCCAGGCCCACCAGGGTACCCGACAGCCCCAATACCTGATTGTAATAGAAGAACAGAAACAGTTCGAAGGAGTTGTTTTTTATCGCCTCGGCAGCTTGCCCTACTCCGTAGGCCAATTTGGTGGGAATGCTGACTCTTTCTATAGGCATACAATACCCCCTCATCGCGTCGTAGCTTTTAGGTCAGTGGCTACTTTCGAGCGGTTCATGGATTTTGCTTCAACGCAGTGCGGTAAGCTTAGCCCACGGTGGGCGCAATGGCCCACGCCCGGCGGCAAAAAAGTCGCCGCCGGGGGTGAAGGAAGGGCCGTGCACATAATTAGCGATTATGTGAAATACACTCTACCGGCGGTTGGGTCGTGCCCCTGGCGGAGATCGAGCAGCTGTTGGAAGCCCAGGGTCTGCGGGAGGATTGGGATCGCTATCTGTTCGCAAAAACGGTGATCGGACTCGATGGCGGCGGGACCGGCGTGCCACCATACTGGCTGTAGCTTTTTTAGACAAACACAGGATTCCATACCAGATTCATGAAACAGCACATTGATGCAGGCTCCCTGTTTGATCCGCGTAGTGTTTACTCTATACGATACATCTACGCGGTTGGTCAGCTTTGTGCCGTGTCCAGCCGAAAGCTGAAGCTCAGATAGCCCCGGCCCGAATGTCCGTATATGGAGAAATATGGATTGAAGGTGAGGCTGACGCTAGCTGATCATCATTGTCTTCTGTGTGTCAGGAGCGACCAAACAGCACCAGAAGTAGCAGCTCAACGATCAGGTCGCTTTGTGCCAAATCCGGACTTTTAGAGTTCGCTAATATAGCATTGCACCTGCCACCCCTCAGTTCAAATAGCGGACGCTGAATGTTTACCTATCCGAGCTTCAGCTTACGGCTCCTGTCGACCCAAGCTGACATCATAGACAGGTATGTGTGACCTTCCGCTGACGGCCAACACCGACGAGGCTGCGATCCTCAGCGCCTACCGATTACGCTCACCCGAAGTGACATCATCCGTCACATCCATCATCAAAAAGATACCAAACCAGTAAAGAGCTATATAAACACCTGTTGCGAGAGAACTTCAACTATGCGCCCAGCTGAGTGAGGTAGTCTTACACCGTTTTTTAAGCCGCTGTAAAGAAAACTTAACTCAGTGTAAATTGAACTTTACTATTTCTACCCCTCCTCTGGCAGCACAAAATAAAAAGAGCCTGCATATCAGATATATACAAAAATTAGCACAGTCCTTGCAGCTAAATACATACAGATGTAACTCCAAAAAACAGCAGGTGAAGAATTATGCGCACTCTCATATCAACACTTTTTTTAGCTTTTATGCTATTTGGACCTGTCACTGCCTCAGCTCAAACACCTGATGGTGAAACACCTGCCGTTGAAACCGTTTGCGAGGAAGGGACTCTGGGGGGGGCATTGAAAGGCCTGTGTAACGCTTACTGCGAAGCAATGGACTGTGACAGCGCCAACCCGACTGCCAGCATTGATGCATGTGAGGCGGTACAAAACAAATTCCGCAATAAGGCGGATGGAATGGACCCCCCTTGCATCATGCCACCTGTCCCCGATACAGACGGTGACACTGTATTAGATGACCAGGATAACTGCGTATACGATCCGAATCCTGGACAGGAAGATGCAGACGGGGACGGAGTGGGTGATGCATGTGACAACTGCGTTGGAACTCCAAACACTATGCAGGATGATATGGACGGGGATGGGGTGGGTGATTCATGCGACAACTGCCCCATGGAGTTTAACTCGAGCCAACTTGATTCAGACAATAACGGCGTAGGAGATGCATGCGAAGCCCCGGTCATATTGGACGCACACTGTGAAGTGCAATTCGACGGATCGGTAGCATTACATATAGAGACATTGTACGCCGATCACACCGATGTTTTCCTCTTCGAAATTATTTCGATGTTGACGCACGCGGAAACATTTATGTTTACCCCCATCGACATTGTGGTACCCCCGTTTGCACCGCCCCCCCCAATCGGGGTGTATATTATGGACGTTTTCGCCCATAACCCCAGCGGAGATGCGATGGTTAATGTACCGTGCGATTTCTTAAACGGCGACTCGTGAGGTAGCCGTTATTGGAACTTAATATATGTGCGCATCAACCCGGCGGTAACTCCACCCCATCGGGTTATTTACACCCTATTACACGGGACCACGTAATAGTTTTTTTTCTACTATGGGATCTCCTTTTGATGGTGGTGGCAGCCCCAGGACTGTATGTAGTCCTGCCAACCCAGCGGCTGCCCAGCGCCGCCAGCGCTTCACATAATCCCCCAGCACAACGGTTCCTTGATCGGGAGCCGTTTGCTGTTGCTCATAAAGCCGGTGATAACGTGCCCTGAATCGCTCGACGGTGACAGCAGCCAACTGTAGCGGCTGGCGAGAGTATCGATACCCGAGAAAGTCAAAACCTCTTTCGATCCGGCCGATAAAGGTTTTATCGGGAGCTTGTTCGATTTTTAATTCATTGAACGTTTGATTGAGTAATCGAATGGCGCGTTTTAGCTGCCATCTGGTTGCTGACATAATCAAAATATCGTCCATATACCGCACATAGTAAACGCCGGTGACACTGAGCCTATCGTCCAGCGCATTCAAGTAATACGCAGCGATTATCGGACTCAATGCACAGCCGCGTGAAATCCCCTTCTGAATGTCCATGTACAGGCCACCACGCTCGGTTGCCCGCCTGACATAAAGGCACAACAACCGAAACAGAAACCTATCCTTAATATCCTGTGCCAACTGATTCAGTAATATTGTATGGTCTATGGTGCTGTAGTAATTCTTCACGTCGGTTCGCATCACAAACTTGTAGTGGTGCAGGTGGCACTGCACATCGTTAACCGTCGCTTTGAGCCCGCCATGGCCTTTGACATGGGTGCAATGACAGGAAAGTCGGAGGTAACCTGGCAGCACCAAAGAAATGGCCTTCAGGACCAGTGCATCGATGGCGGACCACAGCTGGATGGCGTCGCCGTTAGTCTTAATGATGGTGCTCATCGGTGAAAACTGGAAAGTCTGCTGACGTAGCTGCTCCAGCAATAGCAGGCGCTCAGTTGCCCAGTGAAAGCGCAGGTGCCAGATGTCGGCATCGGGAGGGAAGTGTACGCGCTGTTTACAGAGCCAGGCGTAGGCGCTATCTATAGCTTCTTCGGTATAGAAATTGATCGCTTTGCTATAAAACCTGCTCATAATTGCAGCTTAGTCGAATAACTTCTTTTGGCCACTACTGGGCTGCCATCGGGCACGATTGGTTAGTCCCCATAACTCACCGGGAAAAAAGATAAAAGCGACAACGATATTCGGAGAAGAAATGGTGCTGGCACCAAGAGTTGAACTCGGGATCTACTGATTACAAGTCAGTTGCTCTACCAACTGAGCTATACCGGCACTGTGACCATAATGTGACCAACCCCGTTTATCACACCCACCTCAGACCGCGTTGCGCGCCTATGGCTCAAGTGGATGGGGTAGCACATTTCCAATGGAAACATCACATTAAACACTGTTAATCAGATGGCGCACCTGGAGGGACTCGAACCCCCTACCAACAGGATCGGAAACCTTTCCTCATGCTTAGGTCAGCTTTGTGCCGTGTCCTGCCGGAAGCTGAAGCTCAGATAGCCCCAGCCCGGATGTCCGCTATGGAGAAATATGGATTGAAGGTGAGGCTGACGCTAGCCGGTCATCATTGTCTTCTGTGTGTCAGGAGCGACCAAACAGCACCAGAAGTCTCAGCTCAACGATTAAGTCGCTTTGTGCCAACAGCGGACGTTGGCAACACCTCTCCTGTGCTACATTGA
>JBALVQ010000097.1:0-18709 GCA_036960915.1 Amphritea sp. | reverse complement strand
CATGTGGTCATTTAAGTAATTCAGGGGAGGCGACAACTATCCTGCCACGGGGGGCCACTTAACTCCTCTAAAGCGGACGTTATCTGGGACGACACAGTTAGACTCTTTTCGACCCAATTGAGACACTCATTAATATCTGACTTCACCAATCAGCGAGGTTACAGCAAGCGGTTAGTCCGTCTGCATGCACTTGTATGATGGAAATACCCTATTTTCCCTATGGATCGAACTTCGTGGCGGCCCAATTGGCGTCCTTGCCGGGCAGGAAGTGGCCGTCGTCCGGCTCGTCAACCTCGGTGTCGATCAGTGCATTCATCTTGTCGTTCATTGCCAGCAGCAGGTCGCCGTGTTTCTTCGAGTCGACAGCAAGGTTCTGCATCTCGTCCGGATCCGCCTCGAGATCGAACAGCTCGACGTCGTTCAGCTCGAAGATGCCCTCCAGGCTGCGCGGCTGGTTGTGTTGTTTGGGCGAGAAGTATCGACTGTACTTGTAGCGCCCGTCGAACACACTGCGGATGGCTCCGCGCTTGGTGAAATCCGGCTTGAAGTTTTGCGCCGCAACGTCTTTCCCTTTCCCCCCGGCATTCAGAAAAGCCTGGGTTCTCATCAGCAAAGTGCTGTCGAGATAGGCAAACATGTTGAAGCAGTAGAGTGCCCCGTCCCTCACATCATTAACTCCGGCTGTTGCACCCTTCTCCAGCAGCGGTGTCAGGTTCTTGCCGTGTAACTTGCGGGTAATGCTTGCGTGTTTGCCCGCATCCACACCTGTCCAGCCGATTAGCGTAGGCGCGAGGTCGAGATGCGTGGTCACCGCATTGCAGCGCTGGCCGTGTGTGCTCGAATAGCCGGGGTGAGAGATGAGCAGGGGTACATGGTTTTGCTCGTGGTAAGTGGTGGCGCCCTTGCCGTTCGTGCCGTGGGCACCGCCGAGCTCGCCATGATCCGCGGTCATCACGACGATGGTATTGTCAGCAAGACCCAATGCCTCCAGCTCATCGAGGACCCCTTCAACCACCTGGTCGGTCTGGCGGATGCAATTGAAGTAATAGTTCAGCAGTCGATGCCAGCGTGGGTCCTCATCGGGATAATTGCCGACCAGTGCACCGCGGGCCAACTCATATTCTTTGTGGGCCGGCGGCCGCCCCTTCTTGTCAAAAGGCTCGTGGCGGCTCTTGGGCAGCCGAATGTCCCACTGCTTTTGGTAGAACGGCGTACCCGGCTCGCGCGCGATGGGTATCAGCGTCTTCGGCTTGCCCTGGACGTTCTGGCCGGGGTCGTCGGTGTTGTAGAACATCACGTCGTGGGGATTGACGAGGTTGACCGCCTGAAACCAGGGCTTGCCCTGCTGGCTCATGGGCTGACCACGAACCCGCAGCCAGCGCCGGGCCTGGGCCCCGATCATATCGTCGTTGAGATAGCCGCCCTGGGTCTGGCCGATGACGTCGCCGATACCGACGTAGTCCTTGAAGCCAAAGGTTTCGATATGCTTAGTCAGTTTTTCTTCCGGTAAAGCCAGCTCGTCATGGGTACTCAGTTCCCTGGACATGTGCCACTTACCCTTGTAGGCGGCGTAGTAGCCGGCCTCACCGAGCATATCGCCCAAAGTGCCGATCGCGGGATCAAGATTGTTCGACCAGGGGAAATCGAGGTTGTCGAACAACTTGGTATGCTGGATGTGCTGACCGGTGTAGATGACCGACCGCGATGACGTACAGACCGCCGAGTTGATGTGGTGGTTGGTGAAGGTCACTCCCCGGCGCTGCAGCCGTTCGCGGCCCGGCAGAACATATCCGGACGGTAACGCCGATGGATCGAAGTAGCGCTCCTGGTCGGTGAGGATAAACAGGATGTTGTAAGGCCCGCCGCCTGCCGATCCGGTTGCTTTCGTATCGCTCTGGGTCGCTGTTGCCATTGTGGTAATTCCGGCAAGCGTACCGGCCCCCAATGCCAGGGTCGAGAGTCCTGCGGACTCAAGAAATTCACGGCGGGATAAACCTGATCCAGGGTCTGATTTTTTAGTCATTAGTAACGTTCCTCTATCCTGCCACTAGGGGTAATGATAGACACAATTATAAAGTTATGAGAACGGGCAAAAGTATCTTTAACTGGGACTTTTGGGCCAATGAAATTGCATATAGGTTCATTTAAAGCGCATAAAGGATAGCCTTCCACGGTTAATTTGATCGGGCTTGGTTTAGATCAACAGCATGGATTCTGTCTTTAGATTAGACATTATGCGAGTGCTAATCTGGACCGCTTTTGGCACAAAGCGACTGATCGTTGAGCTGCTACTTCTGGTGCTGTTTGGTCGCTCCTGACACAAACCCGACGTTCAGACCGGCGATATATTGGACCCTTGCCGCTTACTGGCGTAGGCATCGAGCGCCGCGATCCCCTGCACGATCTCTATCTGATCGGCCATAAAGCGATTAATCTCCCGCTCTTTGTGATCGGCAATTACATCGAACCGGGCAACCGCCATCTCCTTAAGGGTCTCAACGGCCAGAAAAAAGGAAGTTCCCGCCAGCAAAACCACCACGGGTATCGAAACGAGTAAGAAATACACGGTCATCCGGGCCTTCAAATGCTTTTTTAAAAGCCCCATGCCATTCGTCTCACATGAAAAATTATCAACACAGCTATCATAGTTAAAGCGTAGCGGATTTTGACGATAGAGCAGCCAATCAACACTCATGGAGGCGGACTGAACTAAGATTGGTATAGATGCACCTCAGACTACCCCTCTGCCACAATTGGTTTAAGATTCACCTGAGGCAGGCAATACAAGGCTTCACTCTGCAGCAGGCAGCCAGTCTGATCAAAACGTCACGGCAATGGCGACAGCCGATCAGTCGTTAGATAACGAATTCCAGCAGGACCAATCGGGAGGAGTTTTAAATGCACAATCAAGGTTCCGGGCAAGGTTCTGGCTTGAACCGATTATACCGCCGCCGCTTTCTCCAGTTGGCGGTCAGACTGGGGGCCGCCGCCCTGTTTGCCTGGCCTGGCACAGCATCCTACGGGCAACAGCCCGGCGATCGCCTCAGGATAGGTATTATGGGCCCCTTTACGGGGCCTGCCAGCCGTACGGGACGCGCTATCCGGCAAGGGGTCATCATGGCGTTGGAGGATGCCCGGGCAGAGGGAGAAGTCCCGGTAAGCATCGAGGGCGAGAAACTGGATATCGAGCTGGTCTGGGTCGATAGCGCCTCCTATCCGGATACAGCGGTCAAGGCCGTGACCAGGGCGGTTACTCAACAAGGCGTCCAAATTCTGATCGGCGGTTGGCACTCCGCGGTGGCACTGGCGGTAATGGAAGCCGAAGCACAGTACCGTATTCTGCATTTCGCTAACCTGGGAGCAGCCCAGACCATTGCCAACAGGCTTCAGCATGCCTCCCACAAATATCCGGGCTGGTTTAAGGGCTCTCCTGCACCGGCAAAGCTCGCCGCTTTATATGGTGAGCCGTTACAGTATTTCCAGGAGCAGGGGCTCTGGCAACCTGCTAACAACAAGGCTGCAGTGATGGTGGAGGATACCGCGTTCGGGCACAGTTGGGGTGATGCGCTGCTGGACAGCCTGAGGCAGGCAGGTTTTGATCCATTGCCTTACGATCTGACAGCGCTGGAGCAAACAGATTTCCGCACCCTGCTGGATAAATACAATCGCGAGCAAGTATCTCTGGTGGCAATAACAACGACCGGCAGTGTTGCTGCTGCTAATTTCGTCAAGCAGTTCCGCCAGCAGGAGATCAAAGCTCTGCTGCTGGGACATGGGCTGAGATGGTTCGATGAATGGTATGAAATGACCGGCGCCAGTTCTGACTTTGTTATCTCTATGGACTCGCCTATGCCCATGGCCCTGTGGCAGCAGTGGTGGGTGCGCCGTTATACCGAGAGATTTAAACAACCACCCAGCATTCAAGCCGCAGGCTTGCATTACGATTACACCCGGATGGCGATCAAGGTGCTGAACTCGGCAACCGTACTGGACCTCAACGATCTGGCAGCAACCATCTACCGAACGCCCTATCGCGGAGTCTGGAACCATTACCGCTTCGTCCGCGACGGCGACAGCCCGGAGCAGACAACCAATGAAGTGTTAACCGGCAAGTTTATGGAGGGTTTCTTTTTACCGATGGTCCAGCTGTTCGGAGGTCAAGCGAAGACCATCTGGCCAACGAAATATGCAGACCAGCACTTCCGGGCTCCGCCCTGGATCTAGTTGGAGGGCAACAGGATGCATGAGACTTTTTTCCTGGTACTTGGCCTGGTAGGGCTGCTCATCGTCGCCAGCTTGCTGCTTCCGCTGGCCAATCGCATCAACATTCCCTACACGGTACTGCTAGCTTTGGCCGGAGGTGTGCTAGGTGCTAAGTTGATCAGGCTTGTTTTAGATCAATAGTATGGATCTCTGTCTTCAGATTAGACAGTTCGCGGGTGCATGTCTCGCTCTCACTGACAGCTACCTGTCAGCTGTGACTAATATCACAAAGAGTGAGATGGAGTAACTATATTGGGTCGATAAGAGTCTAATCCTGTCGTACCGCGCCATGTCCGGAGTTGGCACAAAGCGACTGGATCGTTGAACTGCTATTTCTGGTGCTATTTAGTCGCTCCTGACACAAAGGCGACACTCGCGGATCAACGATAACGACAAGTTTTTTTAATAAGAATAACGTAGGGCGCAACAAGGTTTACTTGAAGGCCCTACACAGCCACACCCCAGCTTAAAGATGTGGCTGAGGCAACCCAAAGGGGAGCGGGCTGCCTCAAATGAGCAGGATTGGAATGCCCTAGGATCAATTACCAAAATCGCTCATTTAAATTCAGTCGGCCACAACATAAACGAATATTTATCTTTTCATGTTTGCCAACTGCCTGTCCCTTACAGTCACACATAGACCCAATGATATGACCAAGTGTATTAACTGCTGCTGGGAAGGGAAAACCGCATTGTGTAAATGATAGACACGGTAATAAAGATATGAGAAAGGACTAAAGTATCTTTTACTTGGGCTTTTGGTTCAATGTACATTGCCCATAGGTTCAATTATTGCGCATAAGGGATAACCATCAACGAATAATTTGATCAGGCATGGGTTAGATCAATCGTATAGATCTTGTTTTCAGGTTAGACAGTATGCGAGTACTCATCAGGGCCGCTTTTGACACTTAGCAGTCCTTCCAGCTTGCCCTGTTGAACTTCAGAAAACGGCACAAAGCCGTCCTTCCAGTTTGGCCAGTTGAACTTCAGCAAAGTGCCAAGAATGGACATTAGCAAATATTAAAACAACATCCGAAAATGCCGTTGATCTTTGCACCTATATTAACCAATGCCTAGCCCATTTTTATTACTTACAGGTTTTAGGAAGATTGCCAAGGTCAGCATTATAGTAACGAGCTATAAAATAGTACGGATCCCCGTTGTTGACTGGCATCCAATAAGTGCCATCTTTCGGATCCTCGGCACTAAAGGTAATCGTGATATTACCGTCGCCATCAGGCGTCGTATTATAGGCATTAAAAACATCATTCTTACCTGAAATGGTATTGCGTGTCAGTAGGCTGTATCGGGTTACTGACCAAAAATCCTTCACCCCTTCAGGCTCATAGGCAAAGCTAAACACTTCAACATTATCACCGCTAAGGCGCTGTTGCTGGCAGTTAGTAAAATGAGGGATATAAATCGCATGCATCGCAGGAAGGCCGAGGTGACCAAAAATTGCTGCCGCTCGGATAGCAGGGTTATCACTCCCCGCTTCCTGGCTATCAATCGGACCAAACATTCCACTAGTATCGGGGAAAGAGGGAGCCACCGCGCCAAGGTACTGGGTTACTCGATTGTAGTCCTCTTCATTAAAATCTTTTACCGTGTCGAGAATCCCTTTATTGGGTTCGTGGATATCGTGCGTCGCTAACGTAAACACAATATAGTTATCGATCGCCAGAGGCTTGCTAACGCCTTCCAAACTAATCATCTCCTGGATCGCCGATATATTATCCAGCTCATCTTCCGTTTTAACCTGGATGCGAATAAACAGATGTGGATAATCTTCCTGGCACTCGATAACAGTTGCACCCTCGGGCACTTGGATATCTTTTCCTTTGCGAACAAAGGTGTATTTACCGACAGGATGTACTTCATCATAGATGGTGTAATGCTCTTGATCAGTAACGTGTATTGACCAATAACGATCATCAATACCTTCAGGTATGTCGACGGTGACCGGACCTTCCGTTAGATCAATCACCGCTTTTGAGTAAATGTGATCCAGAGCTGGGGAGACTACCGCATCAGTCCCTTCTGTGGGCAGTGATTTAGTGTGAAGTAATTTATTGGTGCCGCCCACCGCGTCAGCAGTCTGCACCATATAACGTGCGTGATGGTAAGCTTTATAGGCATGGAGCTCTGCATCGCTTGGACGAGCAGGCGGAGCCGGTGGCGCTGCTTGGATTTCGGAAACAGGCTGGGCAACCGTTTCGGTTTTCATATCATCCTGGCAGCCAGCCATTACCACAAAAAAGAGTGAAGCTAGTACAACATGCATTTTTCTCATTTTTCTCTCCTTTGTGAGAAACAGCCGAATAAAAGCTATGTATGCGATTATGGTAAGAGGCTGTTTCCAATAAAACTAAAGATTACTTTATAAGGTTTAGCCGAAGAGTTCAGCCATCTCTGATTGTCATAGATCATATGAATAGTTAAAACCGCTATGGCTGAAGTTTAGTACAGAACCACTCTTGAGTATGATCCAAGTAATTGTTCGCTCTGGGTCAACAGGAGCCGCAAGCTGAAGCTCGGATAGGTAAACATTCAGCGTCCGCTATTAGAACTGAGGGTTGGCAAGTACGGTGCTATATTAGCGAACACTAAAGGTCCGGATTTGGCACAAAGCGACCTCATGATGGCCTACCAGCCCTTGGGGGCCAATAGGTCGCTAACGCCACAGAGCGGACATTGACAGTCGGTCAGCCTGAGTCGTGTGCTCCCTTACTAATTCCCCTATAACGGACATCCGATCTAGGGCTATCTGATCTTCAGTTTTCGACAAGACATCCTGCTTGGGGCTCTCACATGTTAATCAGGTAAGCGAAAAGCAGACACTCGTCTGCTAGGAAGGGTAGGGTCAAGAGATTATGAGTCTCAGCTGTCATGTTAAGATAGCAGCAGTTCATGCAGGTTGTAGGTAGGTAGCGGAAATCGACGTACCAGATTTCATACCACCCAGTTACGTGTCCACAATCTTATTAGAATTTTCTATAATACCGAACTGAAGTGGAGAAGGTTGACTACTTATCCAGGAGTTTCTGGTACCAGTACATATATTGAGCTACAACGTCTGCTAGTCATAGAGTGTCTACAAAAAGCGGATCGATTCATCTGAAAAAAGGGGGCAGCTGACAGGGTGAATATTACCTGTTGCATATTTGGTCTCTTGTGAGGAAATAGGTTTAGCGGGCATTGATCTTGAAAAGCCTACCCCCGTTTTCGACGCTAGTTGGGTCGACGCCAATCCTGGCCAGGCACGCAAACATCAGCGCTTGGTTGCTGGTGACCACAGGTTTCCCTAGCTTTCTTTCTAGAGCTTCGATCGCTTCGACTGCACGAAAGTCAGTGCAGCCGATGGCAATCGCATCGGCTTCAGGATGATCGGCAGCGCAACCCAGTTCAAATACATCTTGCGGTGTCATGAGACCCTGTTCCACGCTGGAAAGGGCTTTAGCATGATCGGCAAAGTTAACCACTTGAATGCCAGCTTCTTCGAAGAAGCTGGCAGACTCGCGGTTCAGGTCCCTTACGTAGGGTGAGGTGAAGGCGATGCGAGTGGCGTCGAGAAGCGCCAGCGCCTCTACCATAGCGCCCGCGACGGTGACCACAGGAACACCGGCTTTAGCCTGCATATCTTCACGCAAGCGTCGGTCAAAATCTAATCCGCAGCTGAGCGTCGCTGATGCACAGCCGTAGCCGATCACGTTCACTTTTGCAGCGGTCAACAAATGCAGAATGTCATCAACCGATGCTAAAGCCAGTGCTCGCATCTCTTCGATACCTGGTGTGACGTCAATGTCATAACCACCGAGTCGAGTAAAGTGGACCGAAACATCTGCTGGCGTTAATAGTCCGCAGTCGGGTTCAAGATTAGTATTCGACAAAGGTACGATCATACCGACACGACCGAGCTTATGTCGACTTGAGTTAAATGCAGCGTTCATACCTTTCCTCTGTTGTTGTTTCTATCTATAGGTTAATTTAATCGGCGGTTTTAGGTAAATGTAACGCCCCATCCATGATCTTTGTCGCCACACCACCTACCTGCAATCGTTGGATTTTATCGTCATCCATAGTAACAATCGAGCGGATAGAGCTACGACGATCAATCTCGTGGCCTTGTTCGGCACGTACCGTAATCACTCCTTGAGTATCTGGTTGCACCATATTATGACGGATGAGGTAACTGGTTAGCGCGCCGTTGGTGGTTCCTGCGGCGGCCGATTCAGGAACGCCGACGGCGGGGCAAAAATCGCGAACGTGGAGGTGATAGTCGACTTGCTCTACTTGCGTACAAAAGACAGCAACGGTTTGCACGTCATGCTTGTGGCAAAATTGAACAATACCGTTGAAGTTTGGGGTAATACGTTGCATCGCAGCAAGGCTTGCAATAGGGACCACCAGATGAATAAAGTCGCCAACAGCGGTTTCTATGGGGTGGTCGGCGCTGAAGTCGGCTTTAGTAATGCCCAGCAAGGCAGCCAGCTCATCGGGATCAACCGAGTCTTGTCGAAATTTTGGTGGCTGGATGTCGAGCAATACTTGCGGGAGGTTGTCATCGCGTAAGCTAAGTTCGACCTTCGCAACCGTTGTGGGCAAATGCAACTCAACGTCGACTTTAGTTTCTTTAGCTAACGCTATGACACCTTCTTCTACCATGCGGGTCATGAGACACATAGTGCCATGGCCGCACATAGGTAGCTCTGCGATGGTCGACATAAACCTAGCCTGAATCATATTGTCGTCGGTTGCCAAGACAAAACAGGTTGCCGGAGCGCCGGTTTCTACGGCTATTTTACGCATAGTGTCAGAGTCGATGCCTGCGGCATCAGAGATAACAAAGGCCTGGCTGCCACCAAAGGATGTATCAGTAAAGGCATCATAAGATGCAAAAGGATATCGGGTCATTATTGGACTCTTGAACTTGCATAATTAATTAAAATCTTTGCAAGATCATGGCATTCCTAATAATTGGCAACAAACGAGTAATTTTGGGATATCGGATAAATTATTTTTTCCCGATAGTCTTAATCTAGGTTTATAGCTTTCTCGATATTGTATTGCTCTGTAAGCCAGTACCCATGAAGTTGGGCATACTAAGGCACGGGACTTGTTCGCGTGTTCCTTAGTAAGGTCCATAGTTGACGATTTCGGTTTCGGATTGCTTAGCTTCGAATAATAGCCAATTAATGAATGCCGATATATTGGGGTTATCGCGTCTGTCGCCGAAGAAAACGAGATGATAGGCATAGGTCGACATTAAGGAAATATCGAAAGGTCGGACTAGTCGTCCAGATATTAAGTCGTCAACGATCAAGGCTGATCGGCCTAGGACGATACCCTGACCTTGAATGGCAGCTTCAATAGACAGTCCTGAATGACTAAAACTTAAGCCTTGGGTGTTAAAATCGTCAACGATTCCAGCGGCTTGCAGCCAGTCGCGCCAATTTATATCGACCATATCGTCGTTAATCAACGGATAATGACGTAAGTCTTGAGGGGATTTTAGGGGGTGCTCGCCCTTCAGCAGCGTAGGGCTACAGACCGGAAATACTTGTTCGGTGAACAGCAGCAGTGAATTTAAGGCCGGATCAATGCGTTGGGCGTATCTAATGGCAAGGTGGGCTTCGCCCGCGACGAGGTCGGCTATTGAGTCAGTCGCATCAAGGTGAATATTGATCTGTGGGTTGCTAGTACGAAAGCGGTCTAGCTTAGGAATAAGCCATTTCATCGCGAGGGACTGACTGGCGCTGATGGTTAACTCCTGTTGATCGCCGCCTTCTGCTAAGCGTTGAGGGTCAACCCTGAGTAAGTCGAATGCTTGGCTAACAATGTCGGAAAACGCATGACCGGCGTCAGTGAGCGCTAAGGCTCGGTTGAGCCGATGAAACAGCTTTATGCCTAAGTGATCTTCAAGCCGTCTAACTTGGTAACTGACGGCGGCTTGCGTGATGTTCAATTCTAGGCCAGCTTTGGTGAAGCTAAGGCTTCGGGAAGCCGCTTCAAAAGCACGCAGTGCACCTAAGGGGGGTAATCGGTCGGACATTGGAATTCCTGTTCGATCTGAGTCTATTGCCAGACTTTAGCAAAAATTATATTTATGCGAAATCGAAAAAACACTCGTTTGTAACCCTTTATACTTCTCTCTTAGTATGGCGTTATAACAATAATACAAGGCATTCGCCCTTGTGATGCTTAAAACGAGGCACACAATGAGTAAAAAAAATCATCCTTATGTTTCAGACCTAAAAGAGCAGTTAAACGAAGGGCAGATCGAGCGTCGTGATTTTCTTCGTACTGCGACCTTGTTGGGAATGTCTGCGACTGCTGCTTATGCCTTTGCTGGGCCAATTTCAGCGATTGCGGCTGAGACTCCAGCGCCCGCTGCCATGCCTAAAGGCGGCACCTTGCGTATTGGTATGCGGGTTATGGAAGTAACCAATCCCCATGCTTATTCTTGGCTTTACGATGCCAACGTTGGCCGTCAAGTGACCGAATATCTAACCATTACTGGGCAAGACAATATTACCCGTCCGTATTTGGCCGAGAGCTGGGAAGTCAGTGATGACCTTAAGACTTGGACGTTCAAGCTCCGTGACGTGAAATGGCACAGCGGTCGCGCTTTGACCGCCGAAGATGTTGCTTGGAACATTGATCATGCGTTGGATCCTGCGACGGGCTCTTCAATCATTGGTGTGATGAGTTATATGCTCGACACTTATGATACCGGCACGAAAGATGAAGAAGGCAAAGCGGTAATGTCGACGCGACTTTGGAGCGATAAGGCGATTGAAGTTGTTGACTCGCGCACCGTGCGTCTGAACCTTAAAGAGCCGCAAGTTGCGGTGCCTGAACATTTATATTCCTTCATGCTACCTATTCTCGATCCCGCTGAAGGCGGTAAGTTTGGCCCTGGGTCTAACGGTACAGGTCCATTCGAGTTGGTCGAGCATCAAGTGGGTTCTAAATCTATCCTCAGAGCGCGTAAAGATTACTGGGGTAATGGACCTTATATCGATGAACTACAGTTCATCGATTTGGGCGATGACGCATCGGCAACGATTGCCGCTTTAGCTTCGAAGCAGATCGACGGGGTTTATGAAGTCGGTGCTGAGCAGTTGTTAGTAGTTGAGAAGCTACCGCATTTGAATATCTACAGTGCATTAACTTCAGATACTGCGGTAGCACGTATGCAAGTTGACCGTCCAGAATTTAAAGATCCACGGGTACGTAAAGCCGTGAAACTGGCGATTGATACGCAGAAATGTTTAGAAATTGCCCACCAAGGACTAGGCGCACCGGGTGAGCACCACCACGTCTGCTCAGTACATCCGGATTACTATAAGCTGCCGTTTATGGGCCGTGACGTAGAAGCTGCGAAAAAACTGCTTGCCGAAGCGGGTTATCCGGATGGTATCGATTTAGAGATCACCACTAAGCCAGACCCCGCATGGGAAGCGGCGGCGGTTCAAGTGATGGTTGAGCAATGGAAAGATGCTGGCATCCGCGTCAAGATTAACATGTTACCTTCGGCGCAGTTCTGGGACGTTTGGCTTAAGGTGCCGTTTGGCTTTACCCACTGGAACCACCGTCCGCTTGGCTTCATGATTCTTGGCTTGGCTTATCGTAGCGGCGTGCCTTGGAATGAATCACACTATAGCAACCCTGAGTTTGATGCGTTGTTGACTAAGGCAGAAGGTACTCTTGATGTTGAAGAGCGGCGCAAGATTTTGGGTCGTATCGAAGAAATTTTCCAGGAAGACGGGCCTATCGTTCAGCCAATTTGGCGCTCGATTGCCACCGCTTATGATAAGCGCGTACTGGGTTTCAACTTACACCCAACCTTGTTCATATTTGGTAATGAACTGGCACTTAAGAGCTAAGGTTGAACACGCATATGACACAAGTACAAAATAGCGCACAGCGGTCCGCCGCCGACATCTTCGCAGACACTTTAGTCTGGGATAATCACGCGGGTATTTATCCGAACGTCAAGACCGACCTCACAGGTCTTGACCATTGGAAGAACGCCGGCGTCCACTTTACATCTCTCAACGTGGGTTACGACGTTGAGCAGTGGCAAACCACACTGCAAGTGCTCGCTGCTTATCGCGCTTGGTTAGCGGCCCATAACGATGCTTATGTCATCGCGGGGACTACCGCTGATGTGCGACGCGCACGGGTAGAAAATAAGCTTGCTGTGGCTTTTGATATCGAAGGGATGAATGCGTTGGGTGGCTCACTAGAGATGGTCAGCCTGTATTACGATCTTGGTGTACGGCAAATGTTATTTGCCTACAATCTTAACAACGCCGCGGGTGGTGGTTGCCACGATGAAGACATCGGGTTAACAGACTTTGGTCGTGATGTGGTCCAAGAAATGAACCGCGTCGGCATGCTGATAGACTGTTCCCACTCAGCCCGTCAAACCTCTCTAGAGGCTATGCAGTTGTCGAGCGCGCCGGTTATTTTTTCTCACTCCAATGCCAAAGCGTTGAGAGATCATGGCCGCAATATCGATGACGATCAGATCAAGGCCTGCGCGGCAACGGGAGGCGTGATTGGCATCAACGGGCTAGGGATTTTTCTGGGTAAGAATGATTGCTCTAGCGAGGTTATCTCCGATCATATCTGCCATGTTGCCGAGCTGGTTGGGCCGCAGCACGTGGGTATCAGCCTCGATTATGCTCCTGAAGCGGACGAGCTGGGTGATTTCCTCACCAGTCGGGACGACTATTGGCCCCCGGGACAAGCCTACGATACTCCGAATATCAAAGTTGCAGAACCCCGGCAGTACTCCGAAGTGTGCAATATCCTACTCCATCGCGGCTTCAGAGATTCCGAGCTTGAAGGCGTTCTGGGAGGCAACTTCCTGCGTGTTGCCGAGCAGGTCTGGAAGTAATCCGAAACCAGCCCTCAGGTGACCGCTTGGTTGCTTTGAAGGCTGAGGTTATCTGTATTTCGAAAGAACTGGCTTGAGACCTCCGTTGTCAAATTCCACGGTGATAGCTTGGATATCGACAGTGAATATGTCGTTGGCACAAGCGTGACTTGGCTGGTTTGATCGAAATCATACGAGTGGCGATCGAGGGCCACTCGTATCCATTTCTCTATTCAGAGGAGGATTTCTGAATGATTAAATTAATCACTAGACGTATCGGCGTGATGTTACTCACTATGCTGGTTGTATCCGTGATTTTGTTTCTTGCGCTGGAGTTAAATATCGACTCTGTCGCGATTAAAGTGTTGGGGCCCTATTCATCGGAGGAGCAACGCCAACTGTGGTTGGAAGCAAACGGTTACCACCGGCCCGTATTAGAGCGCTACTTGAGCTGGGCTGGCAGCTTTATGAGCGGTGACTTTGGTGATTCGATTCGGTTTCGCGTACCTGTCGCCGATATTCTTTGGGAGCGTCTGGGTAATACGCTAATCTTGGCCGGCGTCACTTTTGGTATCATGATTCCCTTATCTATTTTACTCGGCGTGCTATCCGGTATGAAGGAAGGCTCGCTACTCGATAGAATTATCTCGCTGATCTGTATTATTACCACGTCAATTCCTGAATTTGCCAGTGCAGTATTCCTTTCGGCCATTTTTGTGTTCTCGTGGCAGCTCTTGCCAGGGACCAGTAGTATGCTGGCCGGCTTCGATCCGGTGCAGTTGATCTTACCTGCTATGGTGCTGATTGGTTACGGCTTTGGTTACGTGGCTCGCATGACACGAGCCTCTATGGCGGAAGTTATGTCGACACATTATATCCGTACCGCGGTGCTGAAAGGCCTGCCGTACAGGCAAGTTATTTTCAGACATGCGCTGCGAAACGCCCTGATCGCCCCCTTCACCATCATCATGTTGCAGGTCAACTGGTTGCTGTCCGGAGTGATCGTTGTGGAGTACGCTTTCGCCTATAAGGGGTTCGGAGCCCTGCTGCTGGAGGCCTCTCTGAATAGTGATGTCTACCTTATTGAGGCATGCACTATGGTGGCCGTTTGCGCCGCTGTGCTGACCCAGCTAATCGCCGATATCGGTTATAGCTATCTCAATCCCCGTATTCGTTTCAGTTGAGGTATCGGCTATGAATAATTCATCAATGTTTAGACGTCTATTTAGCGCTATCGGGCTGCTACGCGAAAGCAAGGTCGGTATGATCGGCGCGCTAATCTGCCTGTTCTGGGTCTTAGTCGCTATTTTTGCCGACCTAATAGCGCCTTTTGATCCGTTGAGTAACTTGCTGCCGATGCAAGCGCCCTTAGCGGAGAATCCCAACGGAGGTCTCTTCTGGTTGGGCACTGACTTGCTGGGTAGAGATATCTTGTCGCGCATTATCTATGGTACCCAGACGGTGATGATCTATGCGCCTTTAGCGACATTTACCGCTTATGTGGTCGGGATAGTCATGGGTCTTGCGGGTGGCTATTATCAAGGCAAAGTGGATACTTTATTGTCATTTATTGCCAATGTAATTCTCTCCTTCCCAGTGCTAGTGCTGTATATCTTGATCATCTCGAGTATCGGCGCTTCTGGGGCGAATATTATCTTGGCCGTGACCTTTGCAAGCGCACCGGGCATCTTTCGGATCGTACGGGGGTTAGCGATGGATTTACGCAGCCGTGAGTATGTCGCGGCAGCTCAGACTCGGGGTGAGAGTGGTTTGTGGATCATGTTCGTCGAGATCTTACCTAACGCTCGTGGCCCCTTGATTGTTGATGCCTGCCTACGTTTGGGATACGTGATTATAACTATAGGTGTGCTGGGCTTTTTAGGCATGGGGCTACCACCACCGACACCCGACTGGGGTGGCATGATCAGCGAATCTAGAGCGCTATTTTCGGTGTTTCCGCATATGGCGATTTTCCCTTGCATCGCGATTTCGTCGCTAGTGTTGGGGTTGAACATGTTATCCGATGGCTTACGTGAAATATCACTGCGAGATTAAGGGAGGAGATAATAATGAGACAGCCTATTCTGGAGATTGAAAACTTAAGTATCTCCTACTTTACCCGGGCCGGGGAAATTCCTGCTGTGGTGGACTTTAATATGGTCTTGCATGAGGGAGAAAGCATCGGTTTGGTTGGCGAGTCCGGTTGCGGTAAGTCCACCATAGCAATGGCGATCATGCAGTACCTGGGGAATAATGCCAAGGTCGTGCAGGGCTCCATCAAATTCAAGGGGCAGGACTTGGCTTTATTGAGCAAGGAGAAACTGCGCCAGTTCCGTGGCAACGATATCGCCATGATCTATCAGGAGCCGATGGCTTCGCTCAACCCCTCAATGCTGATCGGCCAGCAACTGATCGAGGTACTGCGCTGCCACCAGTCTATCAGCAAGGAGCAGGCCTACTGCCAGTCGCTGGAAATACTGGAGAATGTGCACTTGCCTGATCCCCAGCGGGTGATGGCCTCCTACCCGCACCAGATATCAGGTGGTCAACAACAGCGGGTAGTGATCGCCATGGCGCTGCTTTCCAAGCCCTCTCTGTTGTTGCTCGACGAGCCGACCACCGCGTTAGATGTGACCGTGGAAGCGGGTATCGTTGAATTAGTCGAGGAGCTGGCGGCCAAGTTCAATACCGCCATGATCTACATTTCCCATAATCTCGGTCTGATCCTGGAAACCTGCTCCAGGGTCAATGTGATGTACTCCGGGCAGGTCGTAGAGGTTGGGACCATTGAGGAGGTGTTCGACCGCATGAAACACCCCTATACCAAGGGGCTGTTCGACTGCATCCCCCTGCCCACGGCCGACAAGTATGCACGCCCCCTGAAACCGATCCGCGGACAGCTGCCACTGCCCCACCAACGCCCTGCCGGCTGTTTCTTCGGACCGCGCTGCGACCACTTCGTGGCAGGAACCTGCGATCAGCAGCGAATTGAGATCAGTGCGGTGCAGGATCAGCAAGACCATGCGGTACGTTGCGTCCGCTGGCAGGAGCTGGACCTCTACGCGCCCAGCGAGGTGATGACTGTTCAAGCCGAACCCCAAGTTGTAGGCGAAGAGATTCTGACTGTCAACGACATGCAGAAATACTACGAAATCAAGGATGACTCGCTGCTGGCGATGATCAAGGGTAACAGCGTCAAGGTGGTCAAGGCTAATGAACACCTGAGCTTCAAAGCTCATGCGGGGGAAACGGTAGCCATTGTCGGTGAATCCGGCTGTGGAAAGTCCACCTTCGCCAAGGTGCTAATGGGGCTGGAGTCTGCTTCCAGCGGCGAGGTGTTGCTGAACGGCGAGGATATAGGTAAGACCCATGTCACGAAACGTCGCACCGATCAGACCAGTGCCATGCAGATGGTTTTCCAGAACCCTTTTGACACCTTGAACCCGAGCCTGACTATCGGTTCCCAACTGGCCCGGGTAATCAGGAAATTCGGTGTCAGCAAAGATAAAAAGGAGATCCAGGCCAAGGTGCTGGAGCTGCTGGACCTGGTCAAGCTGCCTGCCGATTTCGCCAAGCGCAAGCCGCGGCAGCTCTCCGGTGGCCAGAAACAGCGAGTGGGGATCGCCCGTGCCTTTGCCGGTAACCCAAGCCTAGTGGTGGCGGATGAGCCCGTCTCTGCTCTGGATGTATCGGTGGCTGCTGCCGTGACCCGGCTGTTAATGAACCTCCAGCAATCGCAACAGACCTCTCTGGTGTTTATCAGCCATGACCTGAGTCTGGTACGTTATCTGGCGGATCGGGTGGTGGTTATCTATCTGGGTAACATCGTCGAGCAGGGCAGCACCGAGGAGGTGTTCTCACCGCCCTACCATCCCTATACGGAAGCGCTTATCTCGGCGATCCCGGTGGCGGATACCTCGGTGCAGAAGAAGAGGGTAATCCTGGAGGGGGATATACCCAGCGCCATGAACCCACCTAGCGGCTGTCCTTTCAACACCCGCTGCCCGCGTAAGCTGGGCAAAATCTGTGAAGAGCAGAAGCCGCCAGAAATCGAAGCGTCAGGTGGGCACCGTATCGCCTGCCATATTCCACTGGTGGAGCTGCGAGCGGTGGATCCAGTGTTTATGGTAAATCCCAATCCATCATTAAAAGAGGCAAAGAAACCGCATCTAAAGGTAATAAAGAACGTCAGCAACAAATAGGGAAAAAGAAATGCCCCCTGACACAAGCCCATGCAATTAAATCGGACGAATTGTTTAGCTTAATAGCATGGGCCATCTAACGCCGGTGAGTGTCAGACGAAAGCGCTCTCTAGTTAAGGGGGGGAGTGTTGAGGTTGAGGGAGTGTTAGCTCTATAGCTTCGTTGACTAGTTCATCAGTCCGGGAGTGGCATACGCTGCTCAGCCCGGCGCTGTTCTAAATGCTTGGTGCGGTTACCTGACACTTTCTTGTCTGGTTTGGGTCAACTCGAGCCGTAAGCTGAAGCTCGATAGGTAAACATTCAGCGTCTGCTATTTGAACTTAGGGTTGGCAAGTGCAATGCTATATTAGCGACCCCTAAAAGTCCGGAATTGGCACAAAACGACTTGATCGTTGAGCTGCTACTTCTGGCGCTGTTTGGTCGCTTTCAACACAAACCGGACCTTTATGAATTGCTAATATATGGATTCACCCGCCAACTCGCAGGTTCAAAAGCCGACGTCGAGGATTTGCAGATTCAGGCATCATCAAGTGGCTCTATACGACACAAAAAAGCCCCCATTATTTCTGATGGGGGCTTTTAGAAAAAGAAGCATAAATTAAGCTGCTTTTTTGGCAATTGGCTTAGGGGCTGGAGCAGGGGCTGGAGCAGCCTTGGCTACTACTTCCTGGCTCTCGGTCAGGATAGCCTGAACTTCTGCGAAGTATGCTTTTGCATCTTCAGTAGCAACCTGGGTGCTCTCAGTCAATTGCTGAAAGCTGGATTTGGCAATTTCAGACTGCTCAGTAACGAATGCGGTAAAACCTTCGACGTCTTTGATTTCCAGAGCAGCTTTGGTGCGGGCCTGGGACTGGCTCAGCAGGTCCTTAGCGGCGGCTTGCTGCACCTCAAATGCCTTGGTGATGACTGTGGTGTTCAGATCAATAATTTTCTGAATCGGAGCGGCAAAGGCAGAAAAATCAACCGCTGGAACATTGCTAAACATATCTATAGATCCCTTAAAGTAAAAAAACGATGTTGAGGCCATAAGTTAGTAGATTTTCTAATGCCTGTCGATAGTTTGCCTAATATATAACTCCGCAGCCTTCTGATTAGCCCTTATAATTACTTAATGTTGAAGATCAATCCCGCATGATGTTGAAACGATATTTGCTGAAAAAGAAGGAAGAGCGCATGACTGACCTTGTCATTGAATTGTTTCGAGCAGTAGTGATGTGATGGACGCCCCTGCCCTTCGCTATGAAGCCATGACCTTAAATATTTTTCGTCAGATTTTCGCTATGGGTTGCAACACTGTTTAATTCAGTAATAAACAGACCCAAACAAGCAAAAACCACTACATTCAGTTACTCAC
>JBALVQ010000004.1:0-138553 GCA_036960915.1 Amphritea sp. | reverse complement strand
TATTTCTGCTTAACGCACAGCATAAAGGGCAAGCTGCGAAGCAAGGTATTCAAGCCTGAAGGGCGACTGCTGCTGTGGAGAGAAATCGATCTCACAATAAATGATAGACACGGCGATAAAGCTATGAGAATGGACAAAAGGATCTTTTACTTCGGCCTTTTGGTACAAATTTACATTGTACTAAAGTTCATTTGTCGCGCATCTAGGACAGCCCTCCCGATTAATTTGACCAGGTTTGGTTTAGATCAATCGTATGAATTCTATTTTCAGATTAGACAGTATACGAGTAGTCATCTGATAACCCTTAACAACAGGAGCCGCAAGCTGAAGCACGGATAGGTAAGCATTCAGCGTCCGCTATTGGAGCTGAGGGTTGGCAGGTGCAATGCTATATTAGCGAACCCTAAAAGTCCGGATTTGGCACTTTGCGGAAGTTCATAGGATCAAATGATTAGGACTCTCAGTGCTGTACAGCGGACAGTGTCTGTAAGATCAAGTCTAAATTCCCACAGTTCAGGCTACGTACCGGATACGGGATTTGCCGCTGAGCAGCGGCGGCGCAGTAAAGGGTGTGTTGGCTGTTGTGTGCAATGAATGCGGCACAGTGTGTGGGTTCCATGATAGCTGTCTGCCAGCTGTCCAGGCGGCGGTGCAGCGATATACTCCAAATGCCGAAATCCGTGCTGCTCTGTCTGAAAGTGAGGATATCGACCAGCTGGAGCGCGTGGACAGCATTAAGGGACTGTTTAAGTGAGTGCTTGCAGGTCTGGTCGGTGGGGAATTTTGGGCACAAAAAAACCGGCCACTGAGGGCCGGTCTTTGCATGGGATATACGGTAACAGAATGTTGGGGACACGATTCTGGGGACAGGCTGGGGACATTAACCCCTTTAAATACTATATATTTCTGCTAATAGGATATGGCATAAATATATTTTTCCGTAAATAAAGAACCTTTGTTTCCCGCTAAATCGTTGTTTTATTGATCCTTTCTATTATCTTACCGTCTTTTATTTGGTGGAGGTGGCGGGTTTCGAACCCGCGTCCGCCAATCCTCTGCCTTTAGATCTACATGTTTAGACTCTTCTATTTAATTAACCCAGCACGGCCCGAAGGTCAGGGCGTTTAGGGCGAGCCTCTTTAGTTTTAACCCTTCAGCTTGAGACAAAGCTTCCAGGCGATTCTATCTCGAATGACACTGCAAAATCCTCTAGTTATAGACACCTGAAGGAGCAGCGCTAGCAGACTTAAGCTGCTAGAGCGTAGTTATCGTCGTTTGCAACTATAACTGTGTAGTAAGGGATTTACGTGATTCACTACACTCACGACATGCACCAAAGGGTTCGTAATCAGCGTCGAAGCCAAGTCACCCCCGGAAAATTGACAAAATCAAAACTACTCTAGGTATCATTTTGTTTCTGTCGGCGGCCATTATAGCCATTTTGTAAAAACTTACAGCAATTACTTTTACTGGGACTATAAAAAAGTAGTCAGGTTCCTGACTTTTCTATTCTTTTTGCTTGGCAGACATTAAGCGTTGCTTCTGACGTGCCCAATCGCGGTCTTTTTCAGTGTCGCGCTTGTCATGCAGTTTCTTACCCTTAACCAGGGCGATCTCGCATTTTACTCGATCGTTTTTCCAGTAAAGCGCCAGTGCTACACAGGTGTAACCTTTGGCCTGGGTATCATTGATCAGCCTGTCGATCTCGCGACGGTTTAACAGCAGCTTGCGTTCCCGGTTAGGGTCGGCAACCACATGGGTGCAGGCTGTCTTGAGAGGTGTGAAGTGGGCTCCCACAAGCCAGGCTTCGCCGTTTTGTATAATCACATAGGAATCTACAAGCTGGGCGCGACCTTCACGCAGACTTTTAACTTCCCATCCTGCCAGTGAGAGTCCGGCCTCGAACTTGGTATCGATATGATACTCGTGGCGGGCCTTCTTGTTCTGACAGATGGTGTTACTACTTGTTTTTGGTTTCTTTTTTGCCATGGGCGCGATTATATAGAGCGTTCTCCAGCAAGGAAAGCGCTCTGTCTATTCAGCAGGGCAGCTGTTTATGTCGATATGCCAATTAGTTTGTCAGTGGTTTGACCTCAGACGTTGTTTTTTTGCGTTAAAAGCCGGAAAATCCGCGCTACGTTTATTGTTTGAATATTTTGATTACTTTAAGAGAATCTAATGAAAGATCGTCAATCCATCCATGGATCCTGGGCAAATCGCTGGATCTTTATTCTGGCTGCAACCGGATCCGCTGTCGGACTGGGTAATATCTGGAAGTTCCCCTATATCGCCGGTGAAAATGGTGGTGGTGCTTTTGTATTGGTTTACCTGGCATTTATCCTTGCCGTTGGTGTACCGATCATGATGGCAGAAGTGCTGATTGGTCGTCGTGGCCGCCAAAGCCCAATCTACTCGATGCGCGAAGTGGCTATCGAGGCGGGGCATTCGCCGAAGTGGTCGCTGGTGGGCTGGATGGGTGCCGTTTCCGGTTTCCTGATCTTCTCTTTTTACAGTGTTGTTGCCGGCTGGGTGTTGGCGTACGTTGCTGGCATGGCCAATGGCGATTTCCTGGATATTGGCAGTGAGCAGGCAGGTAAGGCGTTTAACGATCTGCTCGCTGACCCTCAGGCACTGTTAATCTGGCATACGGTGTTTGTGGTGCTGGTGATGACGGTTGTTGTCGGCGGCGTTAACAAGGGCCTGGAGCGTGCGACACGTATCATGATGCCGGCCCTGTTTGTGCTGCTGCTGGTGTTGTTGGTGTATTCGATGACGACCGGTCATTTCGGTGAGGGTGTTGAGTTCCTGTTCCATTTTGATCCGTCTGAACTCAGTCGCGAAGCGGTGCTTACGGCGCTGGGACATTCCTTCTTTACGCTGTCTTTGGGGATGGGTGCGATTATGGCGTACGGCTCATATATGCCTAAGGATGCTTCAATTGGCGGTACGGTGCTGACTATTGCCGCGCTGGATACCATTGTGGCGCTGGTTGCGGGCCTGGCGATCTTCCCTATCGTGTTTGCCAACTCGCTTGACCCTGCGGCGGGTCCTGGTTTGATGTTTATCACCTTGCCGGTTGCCTTTGGCCAGATGCCTGGTGGCCAGGTGATCGGCTTTATGTTCTTTGTGATGGTTGCGCTGGCGGCCTGGAGTTCTGCAATCTCCCTGATGGAGCCTGCGGTAGCCTGGATGGTCGAGCGTTTCGGTCTGTCTCGTGTTCCGGTGTGCCTGTTGCTGGGTGTTATTGTCTGGGGCCTGGGTGTCGCGGCATTAAGCTCGTTTAACTTTGGCAGTGATGTAGCCATTATCGGGATGAATATCTTTGATTTCCTGGACTTCATTACCGCCAATGTGATGTTGCCATTGGGGGGGATGTTTGTGGCTTTCTTTGCCGGTTGGATTGTGAACCGGCATATCACTGAAAATGAGTTGGCGAATAAAGAGCGTATTTTCTATATGGCCTGGTCGTTTGCCATTCGTTATATCGCACCGCTGGCTGTTGCGGCGATCTTTATTCTTAATCTGATTGAAAAGTTTGCAGGCTAAACCGATGTCCCAGGTAGATCGCAGTGCACTGGTTTTACATACCGCTGAACAGATGTTTGATTTGGTTAATGATGTGGCAAGCTATCCGCAGTTTTTACCCTGGTGTTCGGGCTCAACCATCATTGAATCCAGCGATGAGGTGATGCAGGCTAGCTTGAAGGTTGCCAAGGGTGGTTTTAAGTACAGCTTCACCACCCGCAATGATCTCACCCGGCCAACCGAGATCAGGATGTCGCTGGTTGAAGGGCCGTTTTCCAGCTTGTCCGGTGTATGGACTTTCAAAGCTTTAAGTGATGAAGCCTGTAAGGTGAGTTTGAGCCTGCAGTTTGGTTTCTCGGGCAAACTTACCAGCTTTGCCATGAGCAAAGTGTTTAATCAGATGGCGGCGACTATGGTGGATTCTTTTGTCAGCCGCGCCGATCAGGTTTACGGCTGAATGTGGCCGCTAGCAGAGAACGAATATGATAACTGTTGAAGTAGCCTATGCGATGCCCCATGAGCAGAAGATTATCAGCCTTCAGGTGGCGGATGATTGCTCTGTGTATGAGGCGGTTATTCAGTCGAAGATAGTTGAGTTGTTTCCCCAGATCGATATTGAGAATGATCCGATGGGGATCTTTGGCAAGGCTATCCGCAAACCCAAAGAGGCTATTATACAGGCAGGGCAACGGGTTGAAATTTATCGTCCCCTGATTGCGGATCCGAAAGAGGCGCGCGCTAAACGGGCGGCGAAAGCCAAGGCGCAGAAGGACGCTGCGGAAAAATAGACATTAGAGGATGTCATGCAAGGTAAGGGAGGATAAGTAACGGGCTGTTACTTATCCTGAAGTGCTTTTATTGCGCTGCTGGGCGGTAGTCACCCGACAGACCTTCAAGTTTGCCGGCGTCATTGAATTTAAGGGTGACAATCTCCTGAGTGATCGTGCCATCGCCTTTAGTCAGACGGTACAGGTAATCCCACCGGTTGTTGTTGAAGGTATCGATAATCAGTGGCGTACCCATGACATAACGCACCTGGCTGTGGGTCATGCCGGGGCGTAGTTGGTCGACCATCTCCTGGGTTATAATGTTTCCCTGAGGGACATCAATCTTGTAGACCCCGGGAAAACCAGAGCAGCCAGCAAGTAAAATAACAGTAATAAACGTAATAAGAATTTTTTGCATCAGTTAATGACTTCCACTTTCGTGCATAAAATCAGATAATTGAGTCCGCAAGTCTATCATTCGTAGCGGCAAACATCATAGAGAAAGATTATGGCACTTGAAAATCAAGAATTAAGGAGGGCTGGCCTAAAGGTTACCCTGCCTCGTGTAAAGATTTACCAGATTCTGGAAAAGGCTGGTGAAGGCGATCATTTCAGTGCTGAAGACATCTATAAAATTCTGCTGGATCTGAATGAAGATGTTGGCCTGGCAACCGTTTATCGGGTACTGACTCAATTTGAGGCCGCCGGACTGGTATCGCGTCACCACTTTGAAGGTGGGCATTCTGTGTTTGAGCTGGCTCATGACGAACAGCATGATCATATTGTCTGTGTGAAGTGTGGCAAGGTGCGTGAGTTTTCTGATCCTGAGTTAACCAAGCGGCAGGATGAAATCGCCGAGAAATTTGGCTTTACCCTGACCGACCGGACACTGTATCTATACGGTGTCTGTAAAGAAGGTTGCGAGCCGAAGGTATAATCTTTAGCGGCTTAACATAAAAAAAACCGGCATCAGCCGGTTTTTTTATGTACAGGATGTACGCTATGGCGCGAACACAGGGATGTGCTGGAGCGGCTTATGCCCGAATACCTGTTTAGTGGGTACCGAGCATTTCGCGGGCGTGATTCAATGTAGGGCTGGACCCGGCCAGCCAAAGGCTGTGCAACATAGATGCGGCGCCCCAGGTGGCGCCCTACATCTGTTTAGTGCGTGCCGAGCATTTCGCGGGCGTGATTCAATGTAGGGCTGGACCCGGCCAGCCAAAGGCTGTGCAACATAGATGCGGCGCCCCAGGTGGCGCCCTACATCTGTTTAGTGCGTGCCGAGCATTTCGCGGGCGTGGTTCAGTGTAGGGCTGGACCTGGCCAGCCAAAAGGCTGTGCAACATAGATGCGGCGCCCTACATCTGTTTAGTGAGTACCGAGCATTTCGAGGGCGTGATTCAATGTAGGGCTGGATCCGGCCATCCAAAAGACTGTGCGACATAGATACGGCGCCCCAGGTGGCGCCCTACATCTGTTTAGTGCGTGCCGAGCATCTCGCGGGCGTGATTCAATGTAGGGCTGGACCCGGCCAGCCAAAGGCTGTGCAACATAGATGCGGCGCCCCAGGTGGCGCCCTACATCTGTTTAGTGGCTGCCGAGCGTTTCGCGGGCGTGGTTCAGTGTAGGGCTGGACCCGGCCAGCCAAAAGACTGTGCAACATAGATGCGGCGCCCCAGGTGGCGCCCTACATCTGTTTAGTGCGTGCCGAGCATTTCGCGGGCGTGGTTCAGTGTAGGGCTGGACCTGGCCAGCCAAAAGACTGTGCAACATAGATGCGGCGCCCCAGGTGGCGCCCTACATCTGTTTAGTGCGTGCCGAGCATTTCGCGGGCGTGGTTCAGTGTAGGGCTGGACCTGGCCAGCCAAAAGACTGTGCAACATAGATGCGGCGCCCCAGGTGGCGCCCTACATCTGTTTAGTGGCTGCCGAGCATTTCGCGGGCGTGATTCAATGTAGGGCTGGACCTGGCCAGCCAAAGGCTGTGCAACATAGATGCGGCGCCCTACATCTGTTTTGCGGCGCCCCAGGTGGCGCCCTACATCTGTTTAGTGGCTGCCGAGCGTTTCGCGGGCGTGGTTCAGTGTAGGGCTGGACCCGGCCAGCCAAAAGACTGTGCAACATAGATGCGGCGCCCCAGGTGGCGCCCTACATCTGTTTAGTGGCTGCCGAGCATTTCGCGGGCGTGATTCAATGTAGGGCTGGACCTGGCCAGCCAAAGGCTGTGCAACATAGATGCGGCGCCCTACATCTGTTTTGCGGCGCCCTACATCTGTTTAGTGAGTGCCGAGCATTTCGCGGGCGTGGTTCAGTGTAGAGCTGGACCTGGCCGGCCAAAAGGCTGTGCAACATAGATGCGGCGCCCCAGGTGGCGCCCTACATCTGTTTAGTGAGTACCGAGCATTTCGCGGGCGTGGTCCAGCGAGGTTTCGGTGACGTCGATTCCGCCGAGCATGCGCGCAACTTCGCCGATGCGCTGTTTCTTTTGCAGCAGATCGATGCGGGTATGGGTGCGGTTTCTTTCAGCTTTCTTGCTGACAAATAGATGCTGATGCCCCTGTGCCGCCACCTGGGGTTGGTGGGTAACGCAGAGGATCTGGCTGTTCTCGCCCAGTTGCCGCAGCAGGCGCCCGACAACTTCCGCAATTGCACCGCCAATGCCGACATCAACCTCATCAAAAATTAATGTTGGCGTGCTGGATGACTGGGCGGTAATGACCTGAATTGCCAGACTGATACGCGACAGCTCGCCGCCGGAAGCGATCTTATTGAGTGGCCGGGCGGGTTGGCCGGGATTTGTAGCGATGAGGAACTCGATTTCTTCGAGTCCATAAGGGCTTAGCTGGGATGTTTTATAGGGCGTCAGGGATGCCTGGATGCGCGCTGCGCCCATCCCTAAGCTGTGAAGCTGTTTGTTCACTTCCTTGCTGAGTGTCAGGGCGGATTTATGGCGCGTTTTGCTGAGCTTGCCGGCACAGATCAGATAGTCCTGGCGGGCCTGTTCGGTTTGTAGTTGCAGTGCTTCCAGCTCCTGGTCTGACATCGATAGACTGCTGAGCTCCTGGTGCAGCTCTTGCTGAAATCGGGGCAGCTCTTCGGGAGATAAGCGGTGCTTGCGTGCCAGATCGAAGATACTGCTCAGACGCTCCTCGACCACTATCTGGCGCTCGGGGTTTAGCTCTACACGGCCGAGATATTGGTTAATCTCCTGTGCGGCTTCCTCGATTTGAATATGAGCGCTGTTGAGCATCTCGATGGTCTGGGTTATCGAGGGTGACTGCCCCTTCATATTGCTAAGCAGGTGTTGGCACTGGTTGAGCAGGTTGAGGCAGTTGACTTCATCGCTATCGCTGGTCAGTTGCAGCAGTTGCTGGCCGGTTTGCAGGATCTCGCCGGCGTTGGCCAGGGTTTGCTGCTCGGCAACCAGCGCTTCAAATTCACCGTCCTGTATGTCCAGTTTTTCCAGCTCTTCGACCTGATAGCTGAGTAGCTGTACGCGAGCGGATTGCTCTTCGCTCTGCTCGGTGAGGTTGTTGAGTCTTGTATTCAGATCACGCCAGCTGTTATATCTTTGACGCGTCTTGTGCGCTTGTTCCGCCTTGCCTGAGAATGCATCGAGCAGGTAGCGGTGATGGTCTTTCTTCAGCAGGCGCTGGTGCTCATGCTGACCGTGGATCTCTATCAGGAACTCTCCCAGCTCGCGCACCTTGGTGACGGGGCTGGGGCTGCCGTTGATATAACTTCGTGAGCGCCCTTCGCTGGTGACAACGCGGCGTAGTATGCACTCACTGTCATCGTCCAGCTCCTGCTCTTTAAGCCAGGCTTGAGCGCCGGGGATGTTGTGGATATCGAAGCTGGCGATTATCTCGGCGCGATCGGCACCGTTGCGTACGGTGCCGCTATCGGCACGATCACCCAGAGCCAGGCCCAAAGCATCCAGCATTATGGACTTACCAGCACCGGTCTCACCGCTTACAACTGTCATGCCGTTAAGCAATTCGAGGTCGAGTTGTTCGACAATGGCGTAATTTCGGATATTGAGTTGAGTCAGCATATGATAAATACATGGTTTTTTATACAGTAGTTTATGTATAAGCGATTCTTATCTTCTGCGCAACTGCTTTTTAAAAAAGTCGTAAAAAATTGTAATTTTTGCTCTTGAATCCTGAGGGTCTAACCCCATATAGAAGCACAACAATATTGAGCCCGATGCAGGGCGGTTCAGGTTTGACAAGTTTGGAGACAATGATGGCAGGCGAAGATAAAGCTCAAGCGAACACAGAACAGCCGGAAGTAGTGGTTGAAGAGAGTGTAGAAACCAGCGCTGAGACTGAAAATCTGGAAGCTGTTGAGCCGGTTGCAGATGCAGCGCCAGAAGAAGTAAATGTTAATGAACTTCAGCTTGAACTGGCTAAGGCCCAGGACCAGATTGCTGCATTGAAGGATCAGGAGCTACGTACTCAGGCCGAGATGCAGAATGTGCGTCGCCGTGCAGAAATGGATGTCGAAAAGGCGCACAAGTTTGCGCTGGATAAATTCACTAATGAATTATTGCCGGTTATCGATAGCCTGGAACGTGCTGTCGAAGCGAGCAGTTCTAAAAGTACAACGATTGCCGCACTGCATGAAGGCGTTGAGATGACGCTGGGTATGTTTGTCAGTGGCTTGAGCAAATTTAATATTGAGCAGCATAATCCGGTGGGTGAAGCTTTTGATCCCGCGTTGCACCAGGCGATGACCATGGTTGTCAGTGAGGAAGTTGCTGCCAATAATGTCATGGCCGTGATGCAGAAAGGTTATAGCCTGAATGGGCGTTTGCTCCGGCCAGCCATGGTCGTGGTATCGAAGGGATCTGCATAAATAGAGTCGCGCAGGGCTTGAAACTCTGAAAAGCGGACCTATATAGCAAGCAACGGTTTTTAAAGATTATCTCGCTCGTCTAAACGAGCACAGAATTACTGGAGTTATTAGAATGGGTAGAATCATTGGTATTGATCTGGGCACCACCAACTCTTGCGTAGCAATACTGGACGGTGATAAACCAAAGGTTATTGAGAACGCAGAGGGTGATCGCACCACCCCTTCCGTCATCGCTTACACTAACGATGGTGAGATTTTGGTAGGCCAGCCGGCTAAGCGCCAGGCGGTAACTAATCCTCATAATACTCTATTTGCGATCAAGCGTTTGATCGGTCGTCGTTTTAAAGACAATGTGGTACAGAAAGATATCTCCATGGTGCCATACAAAATTATCGAAGCCGACAATGGCGATGCCTGGGTTCAGGTAAACGATAACAAGATGGCTGCGCCGCAGGTGTCGGCAGACATTTTGAAGAAAATGAAGAAGACTGCAGAAGACTACCTGGGTGAAGCGGTTACTGAAGCGGTTATCACTGTACCTGCCTACTTCAATGACTCCCAGCGTCAGGCAACTAAAGATGCCGGTAAGATCGCTGGTCTGGAAGTTAAGCGTATCATCAACGAGCCTACCGCTGCGGCGCTGGCTTACGGTATGGACAAGTCGAAAGGCGATAAGACTATCGCGGTATTCGATCTGGGTGGTGGTACCTTCGATATCTCTATCATCGAGATCGCTGAAGTAGACGGCGAGCACCAGTTTGAAGTGTTGTCGACTAACGGTGATACCTTCCTGGGCGGTGAAGATTTCGACCTACGTCTGATCGAGTATCTAGCCGCAGAATTCAAGAAAGAGACCGGTATCGATCTGCACAACGATCCTCTGGCACTACAGCGTCTGAAGGAAGGTGCCGAGAAGGCCAAGGTTGAGTTGTCTTCTGCGCAGCAGACTGATGTTAACCTGCCGTATATCACTGCTGATGCGTCTGGTCCTAAGCACCTTAACGTTAAGATTACCCGCGCCAAGCTGGAATCTCTGGTTGAAGAACTGGTTGAGCGTACTCTTGAGCCTTGCCGCATTGCGCTGAAAGATGCCGACCTGTCTTCATCTGAAATCGATGAAGTGATCCTGGTAGGTGGTCAGACACGTATGCCTATGGTTCAGGAGAAGGTTTCTGCATTCTTCGGTAAAGAGCCGCGTAAAGATGTTAACCCGGATGAAGCTGTTGCCATGGGTGCGTCTATCCAGGGTGCGGTACTTGCAGGTGACGTTAAAGACGTTCTGCTGCTGGACGTAACACCGCTGAGCCTGGGTATCGAGACTATGGGTAGTGTTGCTACGCCGGTGATCGAGAAGAACACCACGATTCCATCCAAGAAATCGCAGATTTTCTCCACAGCTGATGATAACCAGTCTGCGGTTACGATTCATGTTGTTCAAGGCGAGCGTAAACAAGCGTCTCAGAACAAGTCGCTGGGGCGTTTCGATCTGGCTGATATTCCACCTGCACCGCGCGGTATTCCGCAGATCGAAGTCACCTTCGATATCGATGCCAACGGTATCCTGCACGTATCTGCGAAAGATAAGGCGACAGGTAAAGAGCAGTCTATCGTGATCAAGTCATCTTCAGGTCTGTCTGATGATGAGATTGAAAACATGGTTCGCGATGCCGAGGCTAATGTTGAAGAGGACAAGAAGTTCGAAGAACTGGCTCAGGCGCGTAACCAGGGTGATGCCATGGTTCACTCTGCCAGAAAGACTCTGAAAGAAGCTGGCGATAAGGCGACTGAAGAAGAAAAAACTTCAATTGAAGCCGCTGCCGTTGAGCTGGAAGAAGTACTGAAAGCTGATGACAAGGAAGCGATCGAGACTAAAACTGCTGCCCTGACTGAAGCTATTTCAGGCCTGGCACAGAAGATGTACGCCGAAGCTGCGCAGCAGGAAGAAGGTCAGGCCGGTGCTGAACAGGCACAAGCTGAGCCAGCTGACGATGCTGTGGATGCAGAGTTTGAAGAAGTTAAAGACGATGAGAAGAAATAAGTCGGATCTGACCGATTCAACGTTGTAAACAATAACGCGGGCCGGTCCCGCGTTGTTGCGTTTTTATTGCTAGCTAATTGCACTGGGCGATTAGCGATTACGGATTGCGAAACAGGTTATGTCGAAAAGAGATTTTTACGATGTGTTAGGCGTTGAACGAGGCGCTTCTGATCGAGATATTAAGAAGGCGTTTCGTCGCATGGCGATGAAATACCACCCGGACCGTAATCCTGATGATAAAGCCTCTGAGGACTCATTCAAGGAGGTCAATGAAGCCTATGAAGTGTTGTCTGATCAGCAGAAAAAAGCAGCCTACGATCAATATGGCCATGCCGGTATAGAGCAGGGTGGTATGGGCGGTGGCGCTGGCGCTGGTGGTTTCAGTGATGTATTTGGCGATGTGTTTGGCGATATCTTCGGTGGTGCCGGAGGCGGTCGTCGCAGCCATGTGCAACGTGGTGCCGATCTGCGTTACACCATGGATCTGACGCTGGAAGAAGCGGTACGTGGCTGTGATAAAACCATCACAGTGCCGACTCTGGTGCCTTGTGATACATGCGACGGCAGCGGTGCCAAGCCTGGAACCAGTGCGAAAACCTGTGGTACCTGTGGTGGTATTGGCCAGGTACGTATGCAGCAGGGATTCTTTTCTGTGCAGCAGACCTGTCCAAGCTGTCATGGCGAAGGCCAGGTGGTTTCTGACCCTTGTGGTTCCTGTCACGGCCAGGGGCGTAAGCAGCAAACCAAGAAACTGTCAGTTAAGATTCCGGCCGGAGTTGATACCGGTGATCGTATCCGCCTTTCCGGTGAAGGCGAAGCGGGTGCCCACGGCGGTCCAGCTGGCGATCTGTTCGTTCAGGTCAGTGTACGCGATCACGCTATCTTTGAGCGTGACGGCAAGCACCTTTACTGTGAAGTGCCGATCAGCTTTATCGATGCGGCGTTGGGCGGCGAGCTTGAAGTTCCGACTCTTGAATCCCGTGTTAAACTGAAAATACCGGCAGAAACGCAAACCGGCAAAATGTTCCGCCTGCGCGGCAAGGGTATCAAGCCTGTTCGTGGTGGTGCTGTTGGTGATCTGCTGGTTAAAGTGATCGTGGAAACACCGGTTAACCTGAACAACCGTCAGAAAGATCTGTTACGTGATTTTCAGGCGGCAATGGATGAGCGTCAAAGACATCATTCACCAAAGAAGCACGGTTTCTTTTCCAGCGTGAAGAAGTTCTTTGAAGATATGACCTGAGGGTTATCCTGGAGGCGTGTTGATATAGCAGCGCCTTTTGTATAAACGGGAGCAGTTATATGAGTGAATGGCCTGTCCACCCCGAATCTTTATGGGAACTGATTCAACAGGAAGCGCAGGAAGAGACCAAACGCGAGCCTGCACTGTCCAGTTTCTTTCATGCCAGCATTATTTGTCACAGTGGCTTGTGTGCTGCCGTCAGTTATCTGTTGGCGAGTAAGCTTTCTGATGATGTGATGCCGGCGGTAGCGTTGCGTGAATTGATAGATGAAGCCCTGAATGCTGATAAAAGCATTATGGATTCAATCTGTCATGATCTTGTTGCCGTGCGTACCAGAGATCCTGCTATCGGCAAATTCACCATTGTTTTACTGTACCTTAAAGGCTTCCATGCCTTGCAGGCGTACCGTATAGCTCACTGGATGTGGCTACAGGGGCGCGAGTCTCTGGCGCTCTATCTGCAGAGTCGGATTAGTTCTGTATTTCAGGTGGATATCCATCCGGCTGCAAAAATCGGTAAGGGTGTGATGTTTGATCATGCCACGGGTATCGTAATTGGTGAAACCTGCGTCATTGAAAATGATGTTTCCATTCTGCAATCGGTTACCCTTGGCGGTACCGGTAAAGAGTGTGGAGATCGCCATCCGAAAATTCGCGAAGGTGTAATGATTGCAGCAGGTGCCAAGATCTTCGGCAATCTTGAGATTGGTAAAGGCGCTAAAGTCGGTGGTGGCTCGGTTGTATTGGATAACGTACCGCCCCATACAACCGTCGTGGGTGTGCCAGCCAAAGTTGTTGGTCGGCCGGAAGCGGCCAAGCCCGCCCTGGATATGGACCAGAATGTGCATCACGACGAGAATTAATTTTTACAGCGCCCTCAATAAATTGCTGTTGTCAGATTTAGGATAAAAAGATGATCAGAGTTGCAGTAACCGGTGCTGCCGGTCGAATGGGAAAGACCAACATTGAAGCGATCCACGCAGCAGAGGGTTTGAAGCTGGGGGCTGCGATTGTTGAACCAACCAGTAGCCTGATCGGCGCAGATGCTGGTGAGGTTGCCGGTGTGGGAAAGCTGGATGTCGCTATTGTGGGCTCGCTGGCTGAAGCGGTGAATGACTTCGATGTGCTGATCGACTTTACGGCTCCCCAAGCCACTCTGGCCAACCTGGCTGTTTGTGCCGAAAATGGTAAAGCAATTGTGATCGGTACCACCGGTCTGACCGATGCGGAGCGTGTTGAACTGAACAGCTATGGCGATAAGATGCCTGCCATGTTCGCCTCCAATATGAGTGTTGGAGTCAATGTTTGCTTCAAGCTGCTGGCTGAAGCCGCTAAAGCCCTGGGGGATGATTATGATGTTGAGATTATCGAAACGCATCATCACCATAAGGTGGATTCACCTTCCGGTACCGCTCTGAGTATGGGTGAAGCGGTGGCTGGAGCGCTGGGACGTGATCTCAATGAGTGTGCCGTGTATGGACGTGAAGGTCAGGTTGGTGCCCGTACCAAGCAGGAAATTGGCTTTGCGACGATTCGTGCCGGCGATGTCGTTGGTGATCACACGGTTCTGTTTGGCACCGATGGCGAGCGTGTTGAGATTACCCACAAGGCCAGTTCGCGGATGACCTTTGCCAAGGGCGCAGTACGTGCTGCGCGTTGGCTGAACGGCAAGTCAAATGGCATTTATGACATGCAGGATGTGTTGAGCTTGCGCGATTAGCCACTGACGGCTTAAAAAAGCCGTCGTTAGACGGTTTTTTTATGCTTGATCGGCACCGGCCTGGCCTCGGGAATAGACTTTTCTCTGGCGTTTACAGCATTCAGTGAGTGGTCTCATGTCCGGGTTCGCTGGCTTGTTTGTGGGACTTTATTGAATGCGTTTCATTAATGGGCTTGCGAGTGGGTTTTTTGGTGTCATTCAGCTACAGTTTTTAGTATGTTCTCTATCTTTGAACGGTTTGATATATGTATAGTCAGGCTGTTTATTTTCCCAGGTTCGCAACAGGAGCAGTTACATGTCGGCCGAAAAATTTTCCACGCTTACAGAAATGGGTTTTGATGACCCGTATGATATCGAGCGTTATACAACACGCACCGAGAACGATGTTGATGTCTTAAAAATTTATGTGCATCGTCATCACGGTGAGTGGATGGCGAAAAGCAAAAAATTCAAATTTAGGCGTAAGCACAAAAACCTGCCGGTTGATGGCGGTCTGGTACCGTACCGTGCTACCAGTGAGCCTTCTTCATACTATCTCAGGGCTGTAGCTGAATTGGATATGCTGGTGCAGGCTGATAAATCGAGCAAAGACAAGAAAGAACACTTGCTTGAAGAGCTTGCGCATCTGGAGAAGGTTGTTACACGCAAAGTAGAAGATATCAGACGCCAGATAGAAGAGCTCTAAAGTTGCTCGGACTGATAATCCGGCGACAGGCATTTTACATACGGCTGAACGGTTTCCACCTTTCAGCCGTTTTTTGTTTTTTGGGGGAAGGGAGAGGAACGTAGCATGTATAAACTGGCTTTTTTCGTACCACAATCGCATCTTGAGAGCGTAAAGACGGCGTTATTTGCTGCGGGCGTCGGCACAATAGGCGATTACGATAGCTGCTGTTGGCAAACTCTGGGTGAAGGGCAGTTTCGCCCGCTGGCGGGCAGTGATCCGCATATCGGTTCTCAGGGACGGGTGGAGCGGTTAGCTGAGTGGAAGGTCGAGATGGTTTGCGCTGATGAGATCATTGGGCAGGCGGTTGAGGTACTAAAGCAGGCGCATCCGTATGAAGAAGTCGCCTATGATGTGTGGCAATTGGCAAACTTTTAAGAGCTGCTTACGGCTTGTTTATAAAGATTTTGAAACTGTTCACAGTTTCTGTGCATAAGGTTGTGGAATATACCTTAGCAACCTCCGTGTAATTTGCGTAAGCATTTGATTTTAAATATAAATTTAATTGTGTGTCGAAAATGATCAGGTTTTGATTTGGCGGTGAAAAAGTGCCGTTGTTAGTCACAAAATCTGTGGATAATTCATTGGATAAGTATTGTGTAGTCGTGGGGTAATCCACTGCAGAGTCGATGCTGCGGGGCTTTCTTGTAATTGGTTTATTAGTGAACAGAGAAGGGAACTGAATAGTTCCCTTTGTTGCTGTTGTAACGGTTAATCAGCGGTGTGCTTAACTGACTGAAGCCATAAAACCGGTAATGCCTGTCAGGACAATCTGGGAAGCCATAGCCGCTAAAATCAGGCCGGTGATCTTGCTGAGGATGTTCAGGCCGGTATTGCCTAACAGGCGTTCCAGCCAGGATGCTGCATGCAGGAGTACTAATAAGCAGATCAAAGCCAAAACCATGCCGCTCAGGCCTAACACCAGGTCCATACCCGCCAGTTCAGATCCATAGACCAGAATAGCACCGATGGTGGCCGGCCCGATTATGGTGGGAATTGCCAAGGGTACAACGGACAGGTCTTCACGCGGACCGCCGGGAATTTGAGCGTTGGTGCGGACTCCTTCCTTTACCAGGCTGATAGCGGATAGGAAAAGCAGAATGCCGGCCCCGATTCTGAATGAATCGATGGTGATTCCCAATATTTCAAACAGCTTGGTGCCGAAGAAAAACAGTACCAGGCTGGCGCACAGGGCGGAAAGAACCGCCTTGTTGGCAATGGTTCTGCGCTCAGCGGGTGTATCGTTGCGGGTCAGTGCCAGAAACATCGAGACAACAAAGAAGGGTGCGAACAGGAAGAAAAATTTTATCCAGGTGGAGATTAATAGGGTCATTGGGGCGGATTCTTTCGATGAGTAGCGGCTAGTCGGAATAGCCGCTATTTCGATTAAGGTTTGGTTTTAGTATCTGCCGGTAAGCAGAAGAAAATAAGGGCAAGTCTATTGTCCTTATTTTCTCTGCCGCGAAGCGTGATTTTGCGCAGTGTAACGCTATCCGGTTATTTAATATAGCGCCTGGGAGGAGTATTAATATCGATATGCCGTAGTGGGAACTCGTCAGCTTTGCAGTCTTCAAAATAAAAGTTCAGGGCGTTGTGAATGCTTTGAAATGCCAGCTCCTGCCAGGGAATATCCTCTTCGGCGAACAATTGCACATCGGTTGTTTCATGGCCGGCACTGAAGTCGAGGTCATCCAGTTGTGCAAGATAGATCATTTGTACATGGCTCGCATGAAGGATGGTGGTGACTGTATATAACTGCAGATTACTGACCCTGGCATTGGCTTCTTCCAGGGTTTCACGCGCCGCCGCCTGTTGAGTAGACTCATGGTTTTCCATATAGCCCGCTGGCAGAGTCCAGTATCCGCTACGCGGTTCTATGGCGCGTTTACAGAGCAGAATGCGTCCTTCGTAGACCGGCAGGCAGCCGGCAACTATTTTAGGATTACTGTAGTGGATGGTGCCGCAGTTGGTGCATATGTGACGGGGGCGGTTATCGCCCTCTGGTATTTCAAACTTAACTGGTGAACTGCATTGACAGCAGAAGTTCATAACAGACCCCGTAGAGCTAAACTTTCAGATAACTGAAAGGTATGATGAATGTAAAAGGAACCAATACTCACTCTGCAAGGTCAGAAGCGAGCAGGTGATGATGGTGATATACCTGAAAGCTGCTGCCTTATGTCGAAAACTGTCGAAGGCTCGTTAGGCCATCCTTTATAATGACAGTTTCGTAATCACAGTTTCGTAATCACAGGTTCCGTAACCCTTACTGTAATGCAAAATGATTAATAAGCTCAAACAACGTTTACATGGATATATTCCGCGCACTTTCAATTCTGCCAGGCCAGAAGCGGGGGTGTTGATTGCCCTGACCGATAATGCAGCGGATCCGCAAGTGGTGCTTACCCGCCGGGCAGGGCATCTGTCTACCCATGGCGGAGAAATAGCCTTTCCCGGAGGTAAACGCGATGCGGAAGATCGCGATCTGTTATTTACCGCCTTGCGTGAGGCGGAGGAAGAAGTGGGCTTGAGTCCGTCGGAAGTCGAAGTGCTGGGGCCGCTGGGGCAGGTGATGTCCAAACATAATCTGCGGGTAACCCCCTTTGTGGGTGTTATCTCTGCTGACACTGAGTTGGTGCCTAATCTGGATGAGCTGGATCGGGTGTTCAAGGTGCCGCTGAGCTTTTTTCTTGAGGATCACCGCCACCATACCGATGCAATTCTCTTTAAAGGCAAGACACATTATGTGCCAGCCTATGAGTTCGAAGGGAATATTATCTGGGGGCTGACTGCCTATATGCTGATAGAGATGCTGAATATCGGTTTCGATGCCAATATTCCTATGAAAACCCGCCCCGAACATCGCTAACAAAAGGAACCGCTAAATCATGCTTTACACCCTTGAGGATCGCAAAGTCACCCTGGTTGGCAGCGAGCACTTTATCGCACATAACGCTACGCTGATCGGCTCGGTAGAGGTTCATGATCGCGCCAGTATCTGGTTTAACGTGGTGATTCGCGGTGATAACGATCAGATTACCATTGGGGAAGGCTCCAATATCCAGGATGCAGCGGTTCTGCACACGGACCCCGGTTTTACTCTAACCATAGGGCGTAATGTAACAGTGGGGCATCAGGCGATGTTGCACGGTTGTCATGTGGGTGATGGTTCACTGGTGGGGATTGGTGCAGTTGTACTCAATGGCGCAAAAATTGGTAATAACTGCCTAATCGGTGCAAATGCTCTTATCCCTGAGGGAATGGTTATACCCGATGGCTCTCTGGTGGTCGGCTCTCCCGGGAAAATAAAGCGTCAGTTGAGTGAGAAGCAACAACAGGATCTGTTGGCTAATGCGGAGCATTATGTGGAAAATATGCGTCGCTATCTTACCGGGCTTTCGCGACAGGATATCTAATTATGGCTGAATCAAGCAAACCAATATCAGAACAGACAGTCGCTCAGCCAGTCAGATCTCCCTGTATCGGAGTCTGTGCGCTGGATGAAAAAGATCTGTGTATCGCCTGTCGCCGCACTGGTGTAGAAATCGGCGAATGGGGTGTGTTGACTAATGAGCAAAAGCAGGCGGTGATGGAACTGGTGCGCCAGCGTGAACGTGAAGATAGGAATTAGCACCCGATCTGATCGGGTGCATCAATAGAGGATAAGTCTGAACCAGTCAGGCCAAAGATGGAAACTGACTTTGAGGTTGACTGGGACTAGTCTTCATCGTCCTCGTCCTCGTCTTCGCGCTTGGTGAGTTCGGCAATGCGCAGGGTTTTAATAAGGTTGCCGCTCACTTGCAGTGTTTCGACCTGATAACGGCCGATAATCAGGCAGACATTCGCATCAGGAATCGATTCCAACATTTCGATGACCAGGCCGTTAATGGTCTTGGGGCCGTCTGTGGGTAGATCCCAGTCCAGTGTCTTGTTCACCTCACGAATATAGGCGGTACCATCGACAAAGTAGGTACCATCATCCTGTGGATGAATATCCTGATTTTCATGTTTGTTACTGGCTGATAGTTCGCCGACAATCTCTTCGAGAATATCTTCCAGGGTAACGATTCCCTGAATGTCACCATACTCGTCGACTACCAGGGCCAGGCGTCGACTCTCGTTCTGAAAATTCAGTAACTGGGTCTGCAGGGGTGTGCTTTCCGGAATAAAGTAAGGTTCCTGGATAACCTGTAAAATTGTTGCTTTGCTGACAGCTTCTTGCTGAAAAATCTGGGCCAGGTTACGCATGTGAAGCAGGCCGACCACTTTGTTGAGCTCACCGCGATAAACGGGAACCCGGGTATGAGGGGTCTTGCTCAACTGATCGATGATCAGGTCAATATCGTCATCCAGATCGATGCCCAGCACTTCGTTGCGGGGAATCATAATATCGTTAACTGTCACATCGTCCAGCTCGAGCACCCCAAGCAGCATCGATTGGTTGCGTTGCTGCAACACAGCCCCTGATTCATTTACCAGGGTGCGCAATTCTTCAGTGCTGAGATGGTGGTGATTGCCTTCAGTCGTGTTGACGCCTATCAGCTTCAGCAGGCCGTTAGTAATACCATTAACAATCCATACGAGTGGATAGAGAAGTTTGAGAAGTGGATGCAGAATGAAGGCGGCCGGGAAGGCAATCTTCTCCGGATACAATGCGGCGACTGTTTTTGGCGTAACCTCCGCGAAGATCAGAATAACCAGGGTTAGTCCGGCAGTAGCGATGGCGATACCCGCTTCGCCCCATAGTCGAACGGCAATAACAGTGGCAATCGCGGAGGCGAGAATATTTACGAAGTTATTACCGATAAGAATAATGCCGATCAATCTGTCCGGGCGTTGTAACAGTTTATTGGCCTTGATGGCTGCGCGGTGTTTGTTTTTAACCATATGCCGCAACCGATAGCGATTAAGCGACATCATGCCCGTTTCAGAGCTGGAAAAAAAAGCGGAACAGAAAATAAGAAATAGGAGCAGTCCCAGAAGGGACTGGATCGATGCGTCTTCCAAGACGGTTAAACCTTAGCTTGCCAATAGGACAGTCATTGTCGAGTTAACGGCAAATCCTGTCAAGCAATCCTTTAGCGGTAATCGCGGGTAGCCAGGTTTTCTGAATATCAGAGCAGTTCGAGTACAAACTTGCTGCCGAAGAACGACAGCATCAAAACGATAAATCCTCCCACAGTCCAGCGTATGGCGCGATGGCTTCTCCAGCCCAGCAGGTGGCGTCCGATTAGCAGGACCACATAGAGCAGCCAGGCGAAAATAGATAACACGGTTTTATGGATCAGATGCTGTGCAAACAGATCTTCAAATACCAGTGCCCCGGTTAACAGTGATGCGGTTAACAGAATGAAGCCGGTCCAGATCATTTCGAACAGGAGCTTTTCCATGGTTTGCAGTGGTGGTAGCGATTTGATCAGGCCGCGAGTGCGGTGATGCTTTAGTTGATGATCCTGTCTGGCCAGCAGGATTGCCTGGAAGGCAGCGAGGGTGAATATGCTGTAAGCCAAAATGGAAATCAGGATATGGATTACCAGAGCGCTGTCATAGTCCTTGGCGATATTGGTATCAAGGGAAAATAGATTGAAAATAAGCGCCAGGGCTGCCACAGGGAAAACGCCGACAAATAGATTGTCGATCATCTGTCGCAGGCTGCTGAGCAGTACGAGCGCCGCAACCAGCCAGCCGATCAGTGAGCCAACGCTGAAAAAATCCAGGTAGATGCCTGCTGGGCGGTGCAAGTCCAGATAGGTCGCGTAGGTATGGGCGGCAAAGGCGATTAGGCCGATAATTTTTATGCGCGGACCCGCAGACGGGCTGCGGCCAGTCAAGATGCGCCACTGTAAACCGGCAGCAATCAGGTAAAAAACGATAGCGACTATAATCGACAGCGTTAGCATTAGCTCTGAACTCTCCTTTATGAGGCGCTAAGTTTGTCATAAATAACAGGGGGATGAAATACGTAGCAGGCTTCAAATACGTTCTGGAGGTGCCTGAATATTTTGTGACAGATTTTGATTTATACAGCAAGTACTCCTAGCCAATGGTCTATTAGCAGCAGAATCATCGCTGTAACTATGGTCAGGAATGGGCAGTATTGCGAGTAACGCGAACTTGAGCCGTATTTTTGTGGGGAAACGCAGGGTTGCTGCTTTTCACGCTGCTGGTTATGAAAAATCCGGACTAGGGGTTATATCAATGCTGCTGTATAATATTGGCCTAAATTTGATTGCGTCTGGCTTTTTGATTATTTCTGCCAGAAGTCGAAACAACTCTTCAGGGCACTTTTATGTTTGAAAATCTGACGGATCGTCTGTCACATACGTTACGCGCAGTGACCGGTCAGGCGAAACTGACCGAAGACAATATTAAAGGCACATTGCGTGAAGTACGCATGGCATTGCTTGAGGCAGATGTCGCGCTGCCAGTTGTAAAAGAATTTATTAACAAGGTAAAAGAGCGCGCGGTTGGCCAGGAAGTAAGCAAAAGCCTGAGTCCGGGCCAGGTTTTCGTCAAGATAGTCCAGCAAGAGCTGGAAAAGGTGATGGGCGAAGCCAACGAAGAGCTTAATCTGGCTGCCCAGCCTCCAGCTGTTGTTATGATGGCGGGTCTGCAAGGGGCGGGTAAAACCACCTCTGTAGCCAAGCTGTCCCGCTTTTTGCGTGAGCGCAAGAAGAAGAAAGTACTGATTGTTTCTGCCGACGTATATCGCCCGGCCGCGATTAAACAGTTGGAAACGCTGGCGGCAGAAGTGGAAGTGGATTTTTTCCCATCCACGGTTGAGCAGAAACCGATCGATATCGTTAATGCTGCTGTTGCGCATGCCAAGATTAAGCACTTTGACGTATTGATTGTCGATACTGCCGGTCGTCTGCACGTCGATAGCGGCATGATGGATGAGATTAAACAGCTTCACGCAGCTGTTAAGCCGGTTGAGACCCTGTTTGTCGTTGATGCCATGACGGGTCAGGATGCCGCTAACACCGCGAAAGCATTTAACGATGTATTGCCGTTAACCGGTGTGATCCTGACAAAGACCGATGGCGATGCCCGTGGTGGTGCCGCCCTGTCTGTACGTCATATCACCGGCAAGCCCATCAAGTTTTTGGGTGTGGGCGAGAAAGTCGACGCGCTGGAGCCGTTCCACCCCGACCGTGTTGCTTCCCGTATCCTGGGCATGGGTGATGTGCTCTCCCTGATCGAGGACGTTGAGCATAAGGTCGATAAGGAAAAAGCCGAGAAGCTCGCCAAGAAAGTTAAGAAAGGTAAAGGCTTTGATCTGGAAGATTTCCGCGACCAGCTGCAGCAGATGCAGAATATGGGTGGTATGTCATCTTTGATGGACAAGTTGCCAGGAATGGGGCAGATGGGTCAAATGGTGCAGGGTGGCAATATGGCCAATGCAGAAAAAGGTTTTATGCAGATGGAATCAATCATCAATTCCATGACCCCGCGTGAGCGCAAGCGTCCGGATGTAATCTCAGGTTCTCGCAAGAAGCGAATTGCTGCAGGCTCCGGCACCCAGATTCAGGATATCAACCGTCTGCTGAAGCAGCATAAGCAGATGCAAAAGATGATGAAGAAGTTTAGCACCAAGGGCGGCATGGCCAAAATTATGCGCGGCATGAAAGGTATGATGCCAGGCGGCATGGGTGGGCCCGGTGGAATGGGCGGGCCGGGCGGCTTCCCACGGATGTAATCTATTCCGGCAATGGGTGCTGTCGCCTATTAAATAGTCAAAAAGCTTTCCTTGGGCGGGAATTTCGAGTAGAATTCCGGCCCTGTTTTTTACATTAGGTGTGATCTACGTGGGCAGAAATGCAGGAACGGGATCGCTATCTGTGAACTGTGAGTGATATCAAAACTCACTTAATAAAGGGACCAATCACATGGTAACTATTCGTCTATCTCGTGGTGGCGCTAAAAAGCGTCCTTTCTATCATTTGACTGTTGCAGATTCTCGTAATCCGCGTGACGGTCGTTTTATTGAGCGAGTAGGTTTTTTCAACCCACTGGCTAAGGGTCAGGAAGATCGTCTGCGCGTAAGCCAGGAGCGTGTTGATTACTGGGTGGCTAAAGGTGCTCAGATATCTGATCGTGTTGCTAAGCTTCTGAAAGAAGCTAAAAGCGCATAATTATTAGCGATCAGTCGGATTTGAGTGATGAGTGTCTTTACGTCTGAAAATATAACCATAGTAGGGCGAATCACGACGATCTATGGCGTTAAAGGTTGGGTGAAAATTTACTCCCATACCGAGCCCATGGAGAGCATCCTTGATTACTCACCATGGCTACTGAAACTTAACGGTCAGTGGCAGCCCGTCAAAATTAGTGACGGTAAGAAACATGGTAAGGGACTGGTGGCTAAGCTGGTTGGTGTCGATGATCGGGAAATTGCGCGCCAATATTGTGGCATGGATATCGCGATTGAGAAGAGCTTGCTTCCTGAACTGGAAAACGGTGATTTCTATTGGAGCCAGCTGGAAAAGCTTGATGTATTAACCGAGTCTGGCGAGAAGCTGGGTAAGGTGAGTCATCTGATCGCAACCGGTTCAAATGATGTACTGGTGGTGAAAGGCAATGCGGATAGTATCGATCGCAAAGAGCGATTGATCCCCTACCTGCCTGATCAGGTGGTCAAAGAGATAAACCTTGAAGAAGGTACGATTCGGGTCGATTGGGATCCGGAGTTTTAACCGGTGTGGATCGGTGTTGTAACCCTATTTCCTGAGATGTTCGAGGCGATTACTCGCCACGGTGTTACAGGCAGGGCAGTGCGCAACGAGTTACTTGAAGTGCAGTGCTGGAACCCACGGGAGTTCACAGGGGATAAACATCGAACCGTGGATGACCGTCCTTATGGCGGTGGTCCAGGCATGTTAATGAAGGTGCAGCCGCTGCGGGACGCGATCCATGCAGCCAAGCAAGCTGCTGGTGAGAAGGCTAGAGTGATCTATCTATCACCGCAGGGGCGCCGATTGGACCATGCTGGAGTGAAGGAATTAGCGGCTTGTGAGCGGCTGATCCTGGTGGCTGGACGCTATGAAGGTATTGATGAGCGTCTGGTGGAAACTGAAATCGATGAAGAGTGGTCGCTGGGAGATTTTGTTCTCAGTGGTGGCGAATTGCCTGCAATGGCGATGATCGATGCGGTTTCCCGTCTTGTTCCTGGTGTTCTTGGACATCAGGACTCGGCGGCCGAGGATTCCTTTAGTGATGGGCTGCTGGATTGTCCTCACTACACCCGACCGGAAGAGCTTGACGATATGTCCGTACCGGATGTGTTGCTTAGCGGTAACCACGAGGCGATCAGACGCTGGCGTCTGAAACAGCAACTGGGACGAACCTTTCAAAGGCGTCCGGAATTGCTGGATAGCCTCGAGTTAGACAAAGAGCAGCGGTCATTGTTAAACGAATTTATCCGTGAGACGAACGCGTCTCAGGATTAGAATTTTAGGAGCGAGCGATGAGCAGCAAGAACCTAATCATTCAGCAGATCGAAGCTGAACAGATGAACAAAGAAATTCCAGAATTTGCACCGGGTGATACCGTTGTTGTTCAGGTTAAGGTAGTTGAAGGTGAGCGTCAGCGTCTGCAGGCGTTTGAAGGCGTTGTGATTGGTAAGCGTAACCGTGGCGTTAACTCTGCGTTCACTGTACGTAAAATCTCTCACGGTGTTGGCGTTGAGCGTACTTTCCAGACTTTCGCTGCAACTGTTGACAGCATCGCTGTTAAGCGTCGCGGTGAAGTGCGTCAGGCTAAGCTGTACTACTTGCGTGAGCGTAGCGGTAAGTCTGCACGTATCAAGGAAAAGTTGGCTAAGTAATTTATTACTTGTCAACTTGACTATGAAAAGGTGGCTTAGGCCACCTTTTTTGTTGCCTGCGATTTCTCAGCAGGCAATCTCGTTTTAGGTGATGGCTGTGCTGGAGATCTATTAACGTTATTCGCTAGCAGGTACACTGGTTTACGTAAGGGGTGTCGTAATATGGATTTCGGCATTGGGAGCTTGATCGAGCTATCTGACCCGTTGATAAATAACTAACCAATCTGCGGGTCTGGTACTCGTTCTGTGTCGTTTTAAGGCCAGTAGAATAATGTCTGCAATATCTGATTTAGCTTCTGATTCAACAAAAATAGCACGCAAGGTCCCGCTGGAAAGTGATCAAAAAGTTATTGAACAATACCTGGATATCCTGTGGCTGGAGAAAGGGCTGAGCGATAATACGCTGGCATCATATCGGCGTGACTTGTCCCTCTATGGTTGTTGGCTGAATGAGCGTGGCACTGCGTTGCTGGCAGGCTTACGTACTGATCTGCTGGCATACCTGAAGTGGCGCATGCGCCAGCGCATGAAGCCGACATCCACCTCGCGAATGCTTTCCTGCTTGCGGGGCTTTTACCGTTACTGGCTACGCGAAGAAAAGATTCCGGAAGATCCTACGTTACAGATCGAGAGCCCCAAGCGAGGGCGGCCGCTGCCCAAGACACTGACTGAGGCTGAAGTGGAAGCGTTGCTGGCCGCGCCTGATATCAGTGATCCAATTGATTTTCGCGACCGGGCGATGCTCGAGTTGCTGTACGCGTCAGGAATGCGTGTTACCGAGTTAGTCAGTCTTCAGTTGGAGCAGGTTAATCTGCGCCAGGGGGTTGTTCGGGTGATGGGTAAAGGGGATAAAGAGCGTTTGGTTCCCCTGGGAGAGGAGGCTGAATATTGGTTGCTGCGTTATCTCAAAGATGCGCGACCACTGCTGATCAATGATCCGAGCAATGAAGTGGTGTTTCCCAGTCGACGCGGGCAACAGATGACCCGGCAAACATTCTGGCACCGGATTAAGCGGCATGGCCTGGTGGCAGGGATTGATAAGCTGCCCTCTCCCCACGTGCTGCGGCATGCCTTTGCAACGCATTTGTTGAATCATGGGGCTGACCTGCGAGTAGTTCAGCTGTTGCTGGGGCATAGCGATCTGTCAACGACACAGATTTATACGCATATTGCCCAGCATCGTTTACAATCATTACATCAGCTACACCATCCGCGGGGCTAAGGAATCTACGAACAAGTCCGCAGAGAACATAATGGGCGTATTTGCTGGTTCCTGTATTGTCTGTAATGAACTTTATGCAGGCTCTGCAGGTCACACGCAATAATTAAAACATCACAGCTAGCTGATGTTGCTAACTATGCACCAGGCATGCAACTTTGCAGGCGGCATTTGAGGACTCTATGCGTAAACTTATTATTTTGATGATGACACTCTGTGCACTGGCGATAAATGTACAGGCTGAGGAAACCAAGGAAGCGGCAATTCGTGAAGCGTTGCGTGGCTTGAGTGCTACCATTCCGATCACCTCGGTAAAGCCGGCTAAGTTCCCTGGCCTGTATGAGGTAAAACTGGCAAGTGGTGAGCTGCTCTATGCTAACGAAGAAGGTAGTCATTTTCTGGTTGGTGAGGTTTACAAAGTCAGAGCTGATGGGCAGTTGGTTAACCTGACCGAAGAGGGTAAGAAAGGCGAGCGTCTTGATCAGCTGGCTGGAATAGAATCAAAGGATATGGTGGTCTTCCCGGCGCAGGGAGAAACCAAGGCGCATGTGACTGTTTTTACCGATGTAGACTGCTTTTACTGTCGCAAGCTGCATAAAGAGATGCAGGCGATCAACAGTCAGGGCATAGAAGTGCGTTATCTGGCCTTTCCCCGTGCCGGTGCCGGCTCTGCGGCTCACAAAACCATGGAATCAATCTGGTGCGCCGATGAGTCACAGCGCGGTGCGTTGATGTCCAAGGCCAAATTGGGTGCGGCTATTGAGCCGGCAACCTGCGATAGTCCGGTTCTGGCGCAGTGGAGGCTGGGGCAAAAAATGGGCGTAAATGGCACGCCGGCACTGGTTCTGGAAGATGGCTCGCTAGTGCCTGGCTATGTTCCTGCGGCGCAATTGGCAAAAATGTTGGGTGTAACCAACTGATTGGCCGGTTAGATTACGATGAAGGGAGCTTTTTGCTCCCTTTTTTGTGTCCGGTGGTTAGACTGCGTAGAGCTGAAGGCATCTTTCCGGTATAATGCGTGCCTATTTTTATGCGCAGTCATGACTGCCACTCGAAGAGCAATGCAACAGCGCGAGGTAATGGTTTGAAACCGGTTAAAGTTGGAATCTGTGGACTCGGAACTGTAGGTGGGGGTACGTTTAACGTACTGAAACGCAACGCGGAAGAAATTTCCCGTCGTGCGGGCCGTAAAATCGTCGTTGAGGCGATTGGTGCGCGTCGTGAAAACCCGGACTGTGACACCAAAGGTACACACATTACCGCGGATATTTTTGAGGTTGCCCGCAACCCGGAAATTGATGTTGTGGTTGAGTTGATCGGTGGCTATGAAACGGCGCTTGAGCTGGTGATGACTGCAATCGAGAACGGCAAGCACGTTGTTACTGCAAACAAGGCTCTGATCGCCGTTCATGGCAACGAGATCTTCGAAGCTGCGCAGAAGAAAAACGTGATGGTTGCGTTTGAAGCCTCTGTCGCCGGCGGTATTCCAATTATCAAGGCGATCCGTGAAGGCTTGTCTGCGAACAAGATCAACTGGTTGGCCGGCATTATCAACGGTACCGGTAACTTCATCCTGACCGAGATGCGTGATAAGGGCCGTGACTTCGCCGATGTACTGGCTGAAGCGCAGGCACTGGGTTATGCCGAAGCCGATCCAACCTTTGACGTCGAAGGTATCGATGCAGCCCATAAACTGACGATCCTGGCATCTCTGGCGTTTGGTATTCCGCTGCAGTTTGACAAGGCTTACACCGAAGGGATCAGCAATATCACTGCTGAAGACGTTCAGTACGCTGAAGAACTGGGGTACCGCATCAAGCATCTGGGGATCAGCCGTCGCACCGAGAACGGTGTAGAGTTGCGTGTTCACCCGACAATGATCCCGGAAAAAGCACTGCTGGCAAATGTGCATGGCGTAATGAACGCGGTATTGGTGGATGGCGATGCCGTAGGCCAGACTCTGTACTACGGAGCCGGTGCCGGTGCAGAACCTACAGCTTCGGCAGTGGTTGCAGATATCGTAGATGTGGTTCGTACTCTGACTGCAGACCGTGATAACCGCGTGCCGCATCTTGCGTTCCAGCCAGGTAGCCTGTCTGAACTGCCGGTATTGGCTATTGAGGAAGTTACCAGCGCTTACTACTTGCGTCTCAATGTAAATGAGCGTCCAGGTGTACTGGCGATGGTGACCTCTATCCTGAGTGAGTCCGGTATCAGTATTGATGCGATCGTTCAGAAAGAGACCCACGAGCAGCAGGTACCTGTCATTATCCTGACTCAGGAAGTTCAGGAAAAGCAGATGAATGAAGCGATTGCTAAGATCGAAGCGCTGGCTGACGTTAACGATGCGGTTATCCGTATCCGCGTTGAGCATTTGGAAGGCTAATCAGGAACTTACAACAGTGAAATATATATCTACCCGGGGACAGGCCCCAGCGCTGAACTTCGAAGATGTACTGCTGGCCGGTCTGGCGAGCGATGGCGGCCTGTATGTGCCGGAAGTACTGCCGCAGTTTAGCAAAGAGGAGATCGCTTCCTGGGCTGGGCTGCCTTACAACGAGTTAGCGTTCAACATAATCAAGCCGTTCGTGGCTGATTGTGTAGATGCAGCTGATCTTAAGCAGATGATCGATGAAACCTATGCCGGTTTCAATCACACGGCGGTAGCGCCTCTGAAAGAGCTTGGCACCAATGAATGGGTGCTGGAGCTGTTCCACGGGCCGACCCTGGCGTTCAAGGACTTTGCCCTGCAGTTGCTGGGTCGTCTGATGGATTATGCCCTGACCAAGCGTCAGGAACGTCTGGTTATCATGGGGGCTACATCCGGTGACACCGGTTCGGCTGCGATCGAAGGTTGTCGCCACAGTGAGCACCTGGATATTTTTATCCTGCATCCGCATAACCGCGTATCAGAAGTACAGCGTAAGCAGATGACCACGATTATCGAAGATAATGTGTTCAACATCGCGCTGGAAGGCAACTTCGACGACTGTCAGCAGATGATCAAAGACAGTTTCGCCAACCAGGATTTCCTGGGCGGACGTAAGCTGGGCGCAGTGAACTCCATTAACTGGGCGCGTATCATGTCGCAGATCGTGTACTACTTCTCAGCCTCGCTGGCTGTGGGTGGTCCGCACCGTGAAGTCGCGTTCTCAGTGCCTACCGGTAACTTCGGTGATATTTTTGCCGGTTATCTGGCCAAGCAGATGGGTCTGCCGATCAGTCAGCTGGTGGTTGCGACTAACCGTAATGACATTCTGCACCGTGCTATATCTGACAATGATATGAGCAAGGGTGAGCTGGTACATACCCTGTCACCATCGATGGATATCATGGTCTCTTCCAACTTCGAACGTCTGTTGTTTGATGTCTATGGCCGTGATGGTGCGGCAATCAGTGAGTTGATGGATAAGTTTAAAACTGAATCTGTGCAGCTGGATGAAGTGCGCTGGGCGAAAGTTCGTGAGCTGTTCGATAGCCATGCCTGCGACGATGAAGCAACCTGTGAGGTGATTTCCAAGGTATTCGATGAGACCGGTTACTTGCTGGATCCGCATACTGCGATTGGTGTTGCCGCAGGGCGTGCGAACAATCGTGATGCCTCTGTGCCGATGATCGTACTGTCTACTGCGCATCCGGTTAAATTCCCGGAAGCGGTTGTAAAGGCTGGTCTGGAGTCGCCACAGCTTCCAGCCCACATGGCAGATCTGTTCGAACGTGAAGAGCAGCTCACTGTGTTGCCAAACGATCTGGGCGCAGTGCAGGCATTTGTCGCCGAACACGTGCATAACGATTAACGGTTTGCGATTGCAGCGATAGAATGAAACCCGTTGCAGGCTACTGCAGCGGGTTTTTTATGTACAGGATGTACGGTATGTCGCGGGCACATGGACGTGCATGAGCGACGATGTACAGGATGTACGGTATGTCGCGGGCACATGGGCGTGCATGAGCGACGATGTACAGGACGTACGGTATGCTGCAAAGAGCCATAGATGGCGGTGCAGCGATTTGTACAGGACGTACGACTCTTTAAAAAGAATGGGCGCGGGAACATGGACGTGCATGAGCGACGGTTTACAGGACGTACGCTTTTTAACGAGAACTGGGCTGCAAAGAGCCGTGGATGGCGGTGCAGCGATATTTTTCGAAAACATCGGTGTAACTGTATCTGTCATGCTATGGCGTCATTGCTGCTCTGAGCCTGACGTATTGCTTGAGTTCTGCTGGTGACTTTATTTGGGGGGATAAAGCGCAATGGATCTTTTTTTTCTGACATCGAAGCTATTGTGGGTGGTTGCTAATCCGGGCAACCTGCTGCTGATACTGCTTGTTACTGGCCTGCTGTTGCGTTGGCGAGTGCTTACTTCGATGGTGCTGGTCTGCTTGCTGGCGCTGGCAGTTTATCCTTTGGGAAACCTGTTACTGCAACCACTGGAAAAGCGCTTTCAAGCGCCGCAGAACCTGCCGGAGGATATTGCCGGGATCATCGTGCTTGGCGGTGCCGAAGAGGCGGAACTCAGTGCAACCTGGGAGCAGCCGCAGTTTAATATGGCTGCCGAAAGGGATATGCACCTGTTACCGCTGCTGCAACGCTATCCGGATACGCCGGTAATTTATACTGGCGGCTCAAGTTCGGTGCTGAAGCCAGAGTACCGGGGCGCCGATGTTCTGCAGGAATGGTTGCGGGCGCAGGGCCTGGCTGATCGAGTGCAGATTGAACGAAATTCGCGCAACACCTTCGAAAATGCCGTGTACACTCTCGATATGCTCCCAGATGGCATCATGGCTGACGCACAGGAGGGCTGGCTGCTGGTCACCTCCGCATATCACATGCCGCGCTCGGTGGGTATCTTTCGTAAACAAGGATGGAATGTGATTCCCTATCCGGTGGATTATTATTCCAAGCCGATTACGCTGGATAACTGGCGGCCAAATTTGGCGCTGAATCTATTTGAATTGGGCATCGGCGTGCGAGAGTGGCTCGGGCTTACCGCTTATTATTTAACTGAGAAAACCGATAGCTGGTTACCAGCCGAGGAACAAGATTGAGTGATCTGATCATCCGGCGCCGCGAGGTGCCTGAAAACCTGCCTGTGTATAATCAGGTGCACCCGTTGTTGGCGCGTATTTACGCCAGCCGCGGATTGGACAACCTTGAGAACCTGGGGCGAAACCTTAAGCAGCTGCAGACTGGTCAGGATATTCGCGGTATGGATGCCGCTGTTACGCGGCTGGTTGAAGCGCTGGAACAGGATCAGCATATTCTGATTGTTGGCGATTTCGACTGCGATGGGGCAACCAGTACCGCGCTCGCCATGCTGGGATTGGGCATGATGGGCGCTAACCGGGTCAGCTATCTGGTGCCGAATCGGTTTGAATACGGCTATGGATTAAGCCCTGAGATTGTTGCCGTTGCAGCCCAGAAGAAACCGGATCTGCTGATTACGGTCGATAACGGCATCTCCAGTATCGAGGGCGTCGCTGCAGCGAATGCCTTGGGTATCGATGTAGTGATCACCGATCATCACCTGCCGGGAGAACGCTTGCCGGAAGCCTTCGCGATCGTAAATCCTAATCAGCCGGATTGTGATTTCAGCGCAAAGTCCACCTGTGGGGTGGGGGTTATCTTCTATGTGATGACCGCGTTGCGCCGGGTGCTTGATCAGCAGGGCTGGTTCAAGAGCCATAACCTGCCGCTGCCTAACCTGGCATCCTTGCTGGATTTGGTGGCTTTGGGCACGGTAGCAGATGTTGTTCCGCTGGAAGAGAATAACCGCACCCTGGTTTATCAGGGGTTGCAGCGCATTCGAGCGGGGAAGGCGCGTCCCGGTATTCTGGCGCTGATAGAGATCAGTGGTCGCCAGCGGCAGCGCCTGGTAGCAGCGGATTTGGGTTTTGCCCTGGCGCCACGGTTGAATGCAGCCGGACGTTTGGATGATATGTCGATCGGTATCGAATGCCTGATGACTAATGACCCGGAGCGTGCCCGTGAACTGGCGATGCAGCTGGATACCCTGAATCAGGAAAGGCGGGGTATCGAGCAGGAGATGCAGCAGCAAGCACTGGTATTGCTGGATGAGTTGCAACTGGATGCCGAAGGCGAGTTGCCGTTCGGCCTCTGCTTATATGATGAAGAATGGCATCAGGGTGTCATCGGTATTCTTGCCTCGCGGATTAAAGAGAAAGTTAATCGCCCGGTGGTGGCATTTGCCGCAGGCGATAACGATGAGCTGAAAGGCTCGGCACGCTCAATTCCCGGTTTTCATATTCGCGATGGCCTGGATGCCGTGGCGGCTAGGCATCCCGAGGTGCTGAAGAAGTTTGGCGGCCACGCGATGGCCGCAGGTATGACGATATCCCGGGATAAGCTGCCGCTATTCCAGCAAGCATTCGATGCAGAAGTTCGTCGCCAGCTATCACCTGAAGCGCTGCAACACTTGGTACTGACCGATGGGGCCCTCAGTGGTGCAGAATTGACTAGGGATGTTGCTGAGCTGCTACGTGATGGTGGCCCTTGGGGACAGCACTTTCCCGAGCCGCTGTTTGATGGTGAATTTTCACTGCTGCAACAGCGAATAGTCGGGCAGCGGCACTTGAAATTGGTATTGATGGAACCAGATAGTGGTATTGCGATAGACGCCATCCACTTTAATGCCGATATGAAAATCTGGCCGGATGATACGGTGCAGAGAGTACGTGCGGTCTTTCGCCTGGATATTAATGAATTCAGGGGGCAGCGCAGTTTACAATTGATGATCGATCAGTTGTTGCCTCTGTAACTCAAAATAGTAATTACAAACTGTAATCAATAACGTTGGCAGTAAGCCTACTTTAAGAGTGAGATAAACCATGAATGACCTGACACTGGATGAGCTGAATATTCTTCTGGCGGTATTTGAAAAAGCGGGTGTAGCCGAAGATGCCAGCCAGGAAGGTGAAATGTTGGGCCGTTTCAAAAAGGCTCAGGCTGAGCGTGCTGAGCTGGAAGATATGGATTTTGATGATTGCCTGGGCGGTGCCTGCAAGCTGTGACAGAGTCTCGTTTACCGTTTTATGTCGGGGCGCATGTCAGCGCCTCCGGCGGTGTCGAGAACGCGCCGCTGAATGCCGCAAAGCTGGGCGCAAATGCGTTTGCCCTGTTCACTAAAAACCAGCGGCGCTGGGAAGCCAAACCCCTTACCTCCAGTAGTATTGATAAATTCCTGCAAAACTGTGAACAGCACAACTTCAAGGCAGAGCAGATTCTGCCCCATGATAGCTACCTGATTAACCTGGGACATCCCGAAAAGGACGCATTGGAGAAATCCCGTGCGGCCTTTATTGACGAGTTACAGCGTTGTAATCAGCTGGGTCTGTGCTATCTGAATTTTCATCCCGGCAGTCACCTGCGTAAAGTCGGGGAAGATACTTGCCTGACGACGATAGCGGAGTCGATCAATATTGCTCTGGACCAGACTGAAGGGGTTAGCGCAGTAATCGAGAATACTGCGGGTCAGGGCAGTAATCTGGGAAACCGTTTTGAGCATCTGGCGCATATCATTGAACGGGTGGAAGACAAGAGCCGCGTCGGCGTATGTCTGGATACCTGTCATACCTTTGCGTCGGGATATGACCTGCGTGACCGGGATGATTGTGAGCAGACCTTTGCCGGCTTTGAGCAGATAGTTGGCTTTCAATATTTGAAAGGGATGCACCTGAACGACTCCAAAGGTGCCTTTGCCAGCCGCAAGGATCGACACCACAGTCTGGGGATGGGCGAGATCGGTCTGGAAGTGTTTCGTTTCATTATGGCGGATGATCGCTTTCGTGGTATTCCACTGGTGCTGGAGACCATCGACGACACAATCTGGGCAGAAGAGATTCAACTGCTGCGGTCATTTAGCATCATTTGATTGTTTATACTGTATCCTGCTTCACATTGGCCATACAGGCTGCCAGTTCCCGCATCGCTGCATCGGTTGTAAAGAACACTTTGCCGGGCTCCAGGTGTTGCAGGAAGCTGGTGTTCTGTAGCTGGTCCATCACCGGGCCTTTGATTTCGGACAGATGCAGGGTGACCCCTTCATCGGCCAGATCGAGGGTCAGAATTTCCAAAGTTTCAAGGGCGCTGGCATCGATGAAATTGACCGCCGTGCAGATCAATACTACGTGCTTAAGGTCTTGCTGCTGAACACATTGCTGGCGGATGAAGTCTTCCACAAAACGGGTGTTGGCGAAGTACAAACTCTCATCGACACGGATTGCCAGCACATGCTTATCGATGCTGACATCGTGGCGATTAATGTTGCGGAAGTGCTCACTGTTACCGACCCGGCCAACCACCGCGATATGCGGCTGGCTGCTGCGGTAAAGCATTAGCAGGAAAGAGAGGGTGATACCGCCGAGAATACCGAGTTCTACCCCTAGCAGCAGTACCAGAATAAAGGTGCCAAGCAGGGTCAACGCATCGGCCTTGTTGAACCGCCAGCTGTTGATAAATGCTTGCAGGTCGATCAGCGGTAATACCGCCATGATGATGACCGCACCCAGTACCGCTTTGGGCAGATAGTAAAACAGGGGAGTACAGAAGGCGACTGTCAGTGCCACGATCAGCGCTGAAATCATCGATGCAATAGTGGTTTGCGCGCCGGAAGAGAAGTTAACCATGGAGCGGCCAAAACCACCGGCGACCGGATAGGTACCGCTGAAAGCGGAACCCAGGTTGGCGACGCCTAGTGCGACCAGCTCTTTGTTAGGGTCTATACGCTCGCGACATTTACTCGCCAGGGTAGTACCGACTGAGACGCTTTCAAGAAAACCGATCAAGGCGATCAGAATTGCCGGAGTTATTAACTGTTTCCACAGTTGCAGGTCGATCGGTATGCCGGATAAACTGGGTAAGCCTTCCGGGATGATTCCCACAATAGTCACCGCGTGAGTTTGTTGCAGTTGCAGCCAGGCAACGCATGTAATACCGAACAGCATCGCAAACATCGGTCCAGCTCGGCAGATGGGCTGTACCAGCCAGCCGGGAAGCGGTGAGCGGCGTAGCAGGTTGCAAAGGTGCTCCTTCACAAACCATAACAGGCCCAGAGAGCATGCTCCGAGCAGGGCGGTTACCGGATTAATCTGGTTCAGGTGGGTGAACAGGTAAATTATCGGCTCACTGATAAACTGGCTGGCAGGTATCTCCAGATCAAGCAGGTGCTTGATCTGACTGATCGCTATCATTAATGCTGCGGCACTGGTAAAGCCGGATATCACCGAATGGCTCATGAAGTTAACGATAGCGCCCAGTCGCAAACAGCGAAGCAGCAACAGAATCAGTCCCACCAGCAGCGAAAGGTTGATAGCTATAGTGACCGGGTCGCCATAGCCATTGCTCGTCGTTTCAGCGATGGTGGAGCCCACCATCAGAGATGCGATCGCCACTGGGCCGACGGCCAGGCTGCGGCTGGAGCCGAGTAATGCATAGAGAAACAGTGGAATGATTGCGGCGTAAAGACCAAACTGCGGCGGCAGGCCTGCGAGAAACGCATACGCCATACCCTGTGGTATCAGCATGATGCCAACCACGATACCGGCGACAAGATCGTTGGCAAAGCTATCCCGATGGTAGTTTTTTAACCACTGCATGAACGGAAAGATGTGAGACGTTCTATGCATAGGGCCAACCTTTTGAGCGCATAATATTACTGGATCTTTTTATAGCTTAATGAAATAAGCATATATCTCATAATTATAACCGGTTGGGCTAGGTAATGACCAGTCATGCTATATTGAGCAGTCTATCAGTAAGAATCAAACACGGTGTTATTAACATGAGTAGCTGGAAACCGGGCTTTAGTAAACAGGATTTCGCTGTGGTTGAAGATGACAGGGTGTTTGATGGATTCTTCAAGATTAATCGCTTGAAAATCCGTCATGCGTTGTTTCTAGGTGGCAATATAGAGGTCGTTCGTGAGCAGTTTCAGCGCGATGATGCGGTCTGTGTTTTACTGTTTGATCCGGATAGGGATGCCGTGGTGCTGATTGAGCAGTTCCGTGTTGGCGCGATGGCCAAGTTTGGCAGTCCCTGGCTACTGGAGCTGGTGGCGGGCATTGTTGAGCCGGGTGAAACTGCGGAGGATGTTGCCCGCCGTGAAGCGGTTGAAGAGGCGGGGGCGCATATTTCGGATATCGTGCCTATTATTCGCTATCTGCCTAGCCCGGGTGGTAGTGATGAGTATATTGAATTAGTTTGCGCTCGAGTGGATAGCCGAAGCCTTGGGGGCGTGCATGGTCTGGCCCATGAGGGGGAGGACATTCTGGTGCATGTGATAGCGTTGTCCCAGGCCTGCGAACTGCTGGAAAATGGAGTAATCGATAATGCTGCGACCATAATTGCGTTACAATGGTTACAGCTACATAAAACATCTTTGCAACAGCGATGGGCTACAAGTGAAGCCTGCAAGTGAAGTTTACGAGTGAAAGAATGGAACTGTAGCCGAACCTGAACTCAAACCCAAGACTCTGCTGTAAGGCAATAATAGATACCGAGTAGTTGATGAAGAAGCGTTATATACCCAACCTGGTAAAGCAGATGGCCGAGTGTGAGGCCAACTACTTACGCCTTATGCGGCTGATGCCAGATCTTGATACCCGCGATGAGCGCGAATTCGAGGTCCATTGGCATCTGCAGCGCAGTACTGTGCGGCTGCAGGTTGAGGAACGTTTTAAGTACACCACAACGGTGCAGGTATCCCAGAGTCTTGGCCATCGCTGGCTGGAAGCTCCCTGTTTGATCGTCCGCCTGTACCATGATGCCCGTGCGGCAGAAGTGATCTGTATGAAGCGGCGCAAGCAGCTGAAAGGGGTTTATAGTTACCCAAACAGCAATATGCATCACCCTGATGAAAAGGCGCAGCTGAATCAATATCTGGGCGAATGGCTTAGCCACTGCCTGAGTCATGGCCACCTGGCAGAGCCCGTATTCTCCTGCGGATGAGTGAGCCGTACTACCTGGCACAGATCACCGACTGCCATCTGCAAAATGATCCCGCGCAGCGCTATCGGGAACGTGACGTCGAAGCCTCATTCGATGCTGTTGTTGCCGACTTGCAACATAACTATCCTGCCATCGATAGACTGCTGTTAACCGGCGATCTGGTTCACCATGGTGGCCCCGCAGGCTATCAACGCCTGTTGCAAAAAATTCGTGCCCTGGAATTGCATAGCCACTGGATCCCCGGCAATCATGATGACGCAACCTTGATGCAGCAACTCGGTGGTGATCTCAACCGGAGGTCGTTCCGTGTGCCGGGCTGGGGTATGATTCTGCTGGATAGTACGGCATTGCCGGATGGTCGTGGCAGCGGCTCCCTGGCAGACTCTGAGCTGGAATTTCTCCTGCAGCAGTTAGAAGCATTTCATGACAGTCATTGTCTGGTGGTGTTGCATCATAATCCGATCCCGGTACAGAGTGTCTGGCAGGATGAGATTCGTCTTGGCAATTCGCAGTCATTCTGGGATATCGCGGAGCGTCACCCGCAACTAAAAGGTGTTATCTTTGGCCATGTGCATCAAGAGTGGGATATCGAACGCAATGGCGTGCGTGTACTGAGTTGTCCCGCCAGTTCGGTGCAATTTAAAAAACACTGTGATGCCATGACATTGGAGGGAGACCCTGTTCTACAGCTTCCCGCCTATCGCACATTGGCCCTGTATACTGACGGCCGAATAGAAACTTCTGTCAAAAGGGTTGCTGTTGGTGGTTGCGCCGACTGATTCTCTCCGGTACTTTTCTAGGAGCTTATCGGACTCAACACTAATCTACTGCGAAAAATCCGAGTTTGGTCATTTTTTCACGTTCTTTCTCGTTAAATAGCTCGCTATTCGCCTCGGAAGAACGAAAAAGCTGTCTCAAATCGACGTTTCCTCGTGACGATTGGCCAAGTCCGACAAGCTCCTGACAATATAAAATGGATGACAAGGTGAATGGCCAAGCCTCTTTTTATCTACCTACACGGCTTCAACAGCTCACCGGGCTCCCACAAGGCGCAACAGTTCAAACAATGGATGGCGGATGCCGGACGCAGTGATGAGCTGCTGATCCCGACACTGCCCCATTGGCCCGAGCGTGCTATCAGATTGCTGGAACAACTGGTAGAGCGGCACCGGGAGCGGGACATTACGCTGGTCGGTAGCTCGCTAGGTGGCTTTTACAGCATCTATCTGGTCGAGAAGTATTTGATAGAGAAGTATCAGGTGCGGGCAGTACTGGTGAATCCGGCGGTGCGCCCCTATGATCTGCTGGAAGAGCTGCTTGGCGAGCAGGGCAACTACTACACCGATGAGCGTTATATACTGACCCGTAAACACCTGGAGCAGTTGCTGGCGATTGATTGCCCGGTATTGAGTTATCCACAGCAGTATCTGCTGTTGACGCAAACAGCCGATGAAACCCTGGATTACTCCGAGGCGGTGGACAAATTCGCGGATTCACCTCAGCTGGTGCAGCAGGGTGGTTCCCACGGATTTGAGCAATTTGAGCGTGTAATTCCGGTGATTCTGGCATTTGCCGAAGGCCGGATTGAGTTACCCGATGTGACTGATCTGACAGATCAGAGCAAATAGTTAGAGATAAGACGGCTGTGTTAAAGCGATAAGAGCTGCGTGCCGACGCCTTAATACCGCCTGATAGAAGGACTGAAATTCTCGATGACCAATTATAATGCGGATGCAATTGAAGTACTGAGCGGCTTGGATCCGGTACGGCGTCGTCCCGGTATGTATACCGAGACAGATCGCCCCAACCACTTGGCTCAGGAAGTGATCGATAACAGTGTCGATGAGGCATTGGCTGGGCATGCGACCCAGCTGGATGTGGTGCTGCACAAAGATGGCGCAGTCAGTGTTAGCGATAATGGCCGCGGCATGCCGGTTGATATCCATCCGGAAGAAGGCGTCAGCGGTGTCGAGTTGATCCTCACCCGCTTGCATGCCGGTGGTAAGTTCTCTAACGAAAACTACAACTATTCCGGTGGTCTGCACGGCGTGGGTGTATCGGTGGTAAACGCGCTCTCCAAGCTGCTGGAAGTCACCATTAAGCGCGATGGTCAGGTTTATCGTATGACCTATGCCGACGGTGAAAAGGTTTCCGAGCTGGAAGTGATCGATACCTGCGGCAAGCGCAATACCGGTACCACGGTACGCTTCTTTCCCGATGCCCAGTATTTTGATAATCCAAAATTCAGCCTGACCAAGCTTAAGCATATGCTGCGCGCAAAGGCGGTGCTCTGCTCGGGTCTGAAGGTAACCTTTACCGATGCCAGCGGTGCCACTAAAGAGAAAGACGAGTGGTATTACGAAGATGGTCTGGTGGATTATCTCCAGGGGACTACCCAGGTTTACGAAACCTTGCCGGAGGCACCGTTTACGGTTTCTCTGCAAGGCGATATCGATGCCATGGATGTGGCGCTGCAGTGGCTGCCTGAAGGGGGAGAACAGACCTGTGAAGCATACGTTAACCTGATCCCTACTGTGCAGGGCGGCACCCATGTTAATGGGATGCGTACCGGCTTGCTGGATGCGATGCGTGAATTCTGTGAATTTCGCAATCTGCTGCCCCGTGGCGTGAAGATATCTGCAGAAGATATCTGGGAGCGTTGCTGCTATGTGTTGTCGGTGAAAATGCAGGATCCGCAATTCTCCGGTCAGACTAAGGAGCGCCTGTCTTCGCGTTACATTGCCGCCTTTGTCTCAGGCGCTACGAAGGATGCCTTCAGCCTGTGGCTTAACCGCCACGTAGAAGACGGTGAAAAGCTGGCGGAGCTGGTGATCAGCAACGCCCAGAAGCGTCTGCGTTCGAATAAAAAGGTTATCCGCAAGAAAGTCACTCAAGGGCCTGCCCTGCCGGGTAAACTGGCAGATTGCTCCGGTAACGATGCTATGCAGGGGGAGCTGTTCCTGGTGGAGGGTGATTCCGCGGGTGGATCCGCCAAACAGGCACGCTCCCGTGAATATCAGGCGGTGATGCCGCTGCGCGGTAAGATTCTCAACACCTGGGAAGTGGATTCCAATCAGATCCTTGCATCTCAGGAAGTACATGATATATCCGTCGCGATCGGGGTTGATCCAGGCTCTGATGATCTCGAAGGCCTGCGTTATGGCAAGATCTGTATTCTCGCCGATGCCGACTCCGACGGTCTGCACATCGCAACCTTGCTGTGTGCGTTGTTCGTGCGCCATTTTAAACCGCTGGTGAGTGCCGGGCATATCTTTGTGGCGATGCCGCCGCTGTTTCGTATCGATGTCGCCAAGGATGTGTTTTATGCCCTGGATGAAGGCGAGAAAGACAGCGTGATTGATCGTATCAAGGCGGAGCGCAAGAATGCCAAAGTCGGCGTGCAGCGCTTTAAGGGACTGGGTGAGATGAACCCGCTGCAATTGCGCGAGACTACCATGTCCCGTGATACCCGTCGTCTGGTGCAGCTGACTGTAGAGCCCGGTGACGATACTAACGAGATGATGGATATGTTGCTGGCCAAGAAACGCTCTCCTGATCGTAAAGCGTGGTTGGAAAGTAAAGGTAATTTAGCCGACGTTTAGATTTAAGAACAGATTGACGGGCCGACTTAAGCGCAGACTTAATTGTGCGCTGAAGTGCAGGCTGACGTTTAGGCCGAGCTATAGGAAGAATAATGAGCGGAACCGTACATATCGATGAAGGCGTTGAGCGCCTCTCGCTGAAAGAATATACCGAGAAAGCGTACCTGGATTACTCCATGTACGTCATTCTGGATCGTGCCTTGCCACATATTGGCGATGGCCTGAAGCCGGTACAACGTCGTATCGTCTATGCAATGTCTGAGCTGGGACTTAAGTCCACCGCCAAGTACAAGAAATCCGCCCGTACCGTGGGGGATGTACTGGGTAAGTTCCACCCCCACGGCGACAGCGCCTGTTATGAAGCGATGGTATTGATGGCGCAGCCATTCTCCTACCGCTATCCGTTGATCGATGGTCAGGGAAACTGGGGCTCGCCGGATGATCCTAAATCCTTTGCAGCGATGCGTTATACCGAGGCCAAACTGGCTCGTTATGCCGATGTGCTGCTACGCGAAGTAGGCCAGGGGACTGTCGAGTGGGGACCAAACTTCGATGGCTCGCTGCAAGAGCCGCTGACACTGCCGGCGCGGCTGCCGAATATCCTGCTTAATGGCACCACTGGTATTGCGGTGGGTATGGCCACCGACATTCCGCCACATAACCTGCGCGAAGTGGTCAGTGCCTGCATGCTGTTGTTATCCAAGCCAAGCTCGTCAATTGAAGAGTTGTGTGAGCTGATGCCGGGGCCGGATATGCCCACCGACGCCGAGTTGATTACCCCGCGCCAGGAATTGCGCAAGATGTATGAAACCGGCCGTGGCAGTCTGCGGATGCGTGCAGTATATACCCAGGAGCAAGGCGATATTGTTATCACCGCGCTGCCTCATCAGGTTTCCGGTGCCAAGATTCTGGAGCAGATCGCCCAGCAGATGCAGCAGAAGAAGCTGCCGATGGTATCGGATCTGCGCGATGAGTCGGATCACGAAAATCCGACCCGTCTGGTGATCGTGCCGCGCTCCAACCGGATCGATGTTGAGCAGCTGATGGCACATCTGTTTGCCAGCACCGATCTGGAACGTACCTACCGCGTCAATATGAACATGATCGGCGTCGATGGCCGGCCACAGGTGAAGAACCTCAAGCAGATTCTCACCGAATGGCTCAACTACCGTACCGAAACCGTACGTCGTCGCCTGCAGCACCGTCTGGACAAGGTGTTGGCTCGCCTGCATATCCTCGAAGGCTTGTTGGTTGCCTACCTTAATATCGATGAAGTCATCGAGATTATCCGTACTGAGGATGAGCCCAAAGCGGTGATGATGGAGCGCTTCAATATCAGCCAGATACAGGCTGAAGCGATCCTCGAGATCAAGCTGCGTCAACTGGCCAAGCTGGAAGAGTTTAAGATCCGTGGAGAGCAGGGTGAGCTGGCGTTGGAGCGGCAAAAATTGGAAGAGATTCTCGGCTCCGATCGCCTGATGCGCAAGCTGATCAAGGATGAGTTGAAGGCCGATGCCAAAGAGTATGGCGATGAGCGTCGCTCGCCGATTGTGTCGCGTGAAGAGGCAAAAGCGCTGAACGAGAAAGATCTCCTCAGCGCCGATCCGGTTACCGCCGTCATCTCCAAGCAGGGCTGGATTCGTGCCGCCAAAGGCCACGATATCGATCCAACCGGGCTTAGCTACAAGTCAGGCGACGGCTTTAAGCTGGCCTGTCTTGGCCGCATGAATCAACCGGTGATTCTGTTCGACAGTACCGGTAGAGCGTATTCGCTCGAAGCCCATACCCTGCCATCGGCACGCGGGCAGGGTGAACCGGTGACCGGCAAGCTGACCCTGCCAAAAGGCGCCACTATCGATGGTGTGGTCGCCGGTAAGGATAGCGATGCGATCCTGCTGGCATCCGATGCCGGTTATGGGTTTGTCACCAAGATTGCCGACCTCACCAGTAAAACACGTACCGGTAAAGCGGCACTGACTCTGCCGAAAAACGCCCAGGGAATGGCACCGCTGGCGGTGAAAGACAAAGCTAATGAGTTGTTGGTGGCGGTAACCAATGAAGGCCGCATGCTGGTGTTCCCGGTAACCGATCTGCCAGAGCTGGGACGGGGTAAGGGTAACAAGATTATCAACATTCCATCGGCCCGTGCCTCGGCCCGTGAAGAGCTGTTAACTGGCCTGATTACCCTGTCTCCTAATGATACCCTGATGGTCAACTCCGGCCGCCAGCACCTGAAGATGAAACCGTCAGATCTGGAGCACTACCGCGGAGATCGCGGACGCCGGGGCAACAAGTTGCCGCGGGGTTATCAGCGGGTGGATTCGCTGGAGGTGATTGCCAGGGCGCCTGAGGCGGAAGAGCCTGAGGCTCCGGCTGGAGAGTAACAGCAGTAGCGAGTGGCGAGTTGATAGTCGCTAAAAGCAATATAAAAGGTGTAGCGAGAGCTGCACCTTTTTATTATTTGTTGGTATAAATTCTTTTTTCTTGGCCGAACTACGAACTACGAACTACGAACTACGAACTACGAACTACGAACTACGAATGAAACATGACTAAACAAGAAACGGTTAAAAACTTCCGCTTCATCCCTTATCGCAAGCACGATATTGTCGAAATGTGTCTGCAGGATAAGCAACTGGCGGGGCAGGAAGATGCGTTTCGTAATCTGTATTACATGCTGGGCAGCGTGTTTCATTTCGAGTTTCACCAGATTATCGAAGCGCTGAAGGATACCTATGCGGCGATCGATCCTGATTCTGATACCCGTCAGTATGAAAATGCCGAGCGACTCTCTGATCTGGAATTCGCTGAGCTGCTGGGTGGCCTGCTGGAGAAAGCCAATTATGAACAGGTTACTCAGGCGGACCTCGATGCTGCGCTCAGCGAATCCTCGTTGTTCAAGATTCGCCTGCAAGTGGGTTTTGATGATTTTTCCGAGGTACTGTTGTTCTGTCGCGGCGAATCTATCCGCCAGGAAAGTGTTCCCCGCTGGATGGGGTTGGATTCTAAAATCATTGAATTTACCAACTACGAACGGGTGGTGGTCTATATCCGCTTCCGGGATGATTATGTTCAGTCAAAACAGCAGTTACCTTCCTGCAAGCCAGGCGCTACGTTGCTTAAATTGTTCAAGAATGTCCCTAAGGCCGATCTTGAAATGCTGTTTCCTAATACCCGTGTTCGCATGCGCACTGTGGACAAGTTACTTATCGGCATACCCGCGATGGTCAGCGGTGGTATCGTACTGACCACGAAGATGGGTGCTTCGCTAGTATTGCTGGGATCATTGTTTGGCTTTTGGTTGGGGCTCAGCAGGGATTCGGTTGAATTGGACAAGGCGGCTCTATTGGCGCTGCTGGCCGGCGGTGGTGCCCTTGGCGGTTATCTGTGGAAGCAGTTTAATAGTTTTAAAAACCGCAAGTTGAAGTTCATGCAGGTGCTGACACAGAATCTCTATTTCAAAAATCTGGATAACAACGCGGGGGTGTTTCATCGACTGGCCGATGATGCTGAGGAAGAGGAATGTAAAGAGGCGATTCTGGCGTACTATTTTTTACTTATCAGCAAGCAGCCATTGTCTCGGGCTGAACTCGATAAAAAGATAGAAGAGTGGTTAATGAGCCCATGGTGCTGTCGAGTGGACTTTGAGATTGAGGATGCGCTGGATAAGTTGATTGCGTTGGGGCTGGTGACGGAAGTAAGCAGAAAACTATCGGCCATTCCCATAGTGGAGGCCACCAAAAAGCTGGATCGGCGCTGGGATGATTATTTTGTGTCAACTGAAAGCTAAGGGGTAAACAAAGAACAACCTTCGCTTTTTGCGTGTATTGTATAGGAGCGAATCATTGTGCCCTCTGGGTATCATCGTGCCCTTTGGGCATATTCGCGATTAAAATCGCTCCTACATAGTTTGCACGAAATATGAATTACGGTTACTGATACGTCCTACCCTTGTGCTTTAGCCAGCCGTCGTTATGCTTCTTCCCGGGATCATGATGAGTCCAGTGGATAACGCCACCTTTTTCATTCCATTCGTATTCTCCATAAAACGCCACCCGTTCATCCTCATGGAGCTTATCAATACGCGGTGCCAAATCAATATTATGAGCGATCAGCAGTACCTGGCCGTGACTGAGTTTCAGTAAGAATCGCTGATGACGACTGCCTTGCAGATCATCCGGGAGTATTTTAACCACAATACCACTGCCTTCGATCTGCAGGTCGCTTTGCCGGTTTTCGAATGCTTGCAGTAAAAGGCTGTCACTGGCCCGGGTTGGTTGTTTTGCGAGAGGTATTGCATCTTGTGGCGTATCGCGCCAATTTAAATCGAGAGATAGGCTCAGTAGCGCGATCAGCCCTGCAACGATAATCCCTAATTTCCTGATCATTCTTTAACTCCGGATACCGGTCCTGATCGATTTTACTTTTTGAACAACGAACAACGAACAACGAACAACGAACAACGAACAACGATTTTTTAATTATGAAAAATAAACAGCGTAGAAAAAGTATAGGGTAATGCCGATGCTGGCAAGAATCACAAACATCCGCACATACTGCTGTGGCAATGAGCGGGAGATATGGGCGGCCATGTAGCCGCCGGTCAGCGTGCCGATCAGGACAATGCTGCCCTCATACCAGGCAATCACATCATTGTAGATAAACAGCACAATAGCGATCAGCGATACGCATGTAGATATCAGCAGCTTCAGGCCGTTCATCGCATTCATGTTGGTATGCCCCGCCAGCGCCAGATAGCTCAGCGCAATGATTCCCAGTCCGGCATTGAAGAACCCGCCATACAGGCAGACACCAAATAACAAGATCATCAGCAGAATGCCTCCTACCGCTGACGCATGGCGGTGCCGTGAAGAAAGTTGCCTGAGTGCGCTGTTCAATTGTCCCCCGAAGATAAACAGCACGGTGGCGAATAACAGCAGCCAGGGAATTGCTTCACGAAACAGGGCTTCCGGAGTTTGCAGTAATAACCAGGCGCCGAAAATCCCTCCCACCAGGCTGATGATTATGAATCTGGGTAGCTCATCCCGATGTGCCCGCAAGTCTTTGCGAAAAGCATAGGTGCCGCTCATATAGCCGGAGCAGGAGGCAAAGGTGTTGGTCGCGTTGGCGCTGATCGGAGGGACGCCGACAAATAGCAGTGCCGGGAAGGTGATAAAACTCCCACCGCCGGCAATTGAATTGATGATGCCGCCGAAGAAGCCTGCCGCAAAGAGAAACAGTAGTTCAAGAAACATAAATATCTGGATAGCTGATGACTGATGGCACAGGTTAGCATCTCTGTACCGCTAGCAGATAGATACAGTTTGCTAGTCAATCTGTAGATAACTGTACTGCTGGAGGGTTTAATGCCGAGTCTTTAATACACTGTTGTGCTAGCGACGAAAGGTACGGATAAAAACTGCCGGATGTCTTCTCGACGCTAAGCTAAGCTCGCAAGTATGGCCGCGGCAACCTCCTAGTGAAGCAGCTTTTTCAGCAGGTGTTGGGCCTGTTTATCGAGTAATTTTTGATAATTTTCGTTTACAGATAGGATTAATACTTTGTCTTCTTCGGCGCGCTTGATCTCAGCACCCGCTAGCAGGCTGACTTTCAGATCAGGTGCTTCACTCAGGGCTGTGTGGGTAATCAACTCGTTACTTTCGGTGGTGCGGGTCAGGTAACGAACCTCTTCCTGCAGGCGTGGCAGCTTTTTGTAGTGGCCGCGCACCAGGGCCATATGCAGATTCAGTACCGGTTGTAACTGGCGGATACGCTGCTGGTTAAACAGTTTGTAGAGTCGATTAAACAGTTGGCTGGCACAGACGGCGTTGACGCCATGCGAGTCATCTTTGTGGGGTTTAAGGAAAGCCAGCTGCAGGTTTCCGTTATTTATCCTGGCGGCTTCGCCCTGATAAATACCGGTAACCATCTCGAGCATCCGATAATAGTATTCCTGCATTTCCTGCAGTTCTTCCGGTTTAATATTCTCTGAATGGCCGCTGGTCAGGTCCAGATATAGCAGGTAACCGGCATTTTCAGCGCTAACAATTAACTCAAGTTCTTGTTCGAATGCATAGAGATCAAGTTGTATCTCACGCTTTTCATTGTCGAACAGTGGATTTTTGGTTTTTTTAGCTGCCGGGGAGATGGTGGTTAAGCTGATCTCTTCAATGATCGGTGATTGATCAGGAGCTGCCTTTAACTGTTCTTGTTGGGGGGCTGATGTGTCCTCAGAGAAAGGAGCAAAATCTGGCATTTCCGGGGCGTTGTCAGCGGGACGCAGTAGATCTACCAGAGCGTCTGCGTTCTCAAAGGCGGGTGCAGGCTTGTCAGAATTACTCTTGTTAGAGAAAACACGGTCAGAATCTGTATCGGTAAAATCGATGCCATCAAGTTTTTTAAAAGGCTTTAGTTTCTTAAAGTATTTCCTGTCACTTTCCGTTGCCGTGTCATCACTGGGGCGCAGGCAGAACCACAGTGTTGAAAGCGTCAGAATCAAAACCATCAGACTGAGTATCAGTCCCTGAATTAACAGTTCTTGAAGATGTTGCAAGTGTGGAGCTGAATTCATGATCAATTGCAGGAAAGCCAGCGGTTGTTCCTGCTGGCTGATGATTATTTCCTGAATGACTGCATCGTCCCGGGTAGACTCGCCCGCACGGGCTAGCAGGCGATCTTTACTGTCGTTCAATATAATCGCGTCGATAGAATCCTGTTTAACCAGTTCGTTGAGTAAAAAGTTCAGGCTGACGGGGTCTGCGGCGAGTAGCGCCGGTTTAATCAGGGTGACAACTTGTTGGCTGAGTTGCTGTCCCTGAGCGGCGACTTGCTGTTTTGCCAGGCGATCAGCTACCAGGCTGAGATAAAGACCGGATAAAAGTAACCCGATGAGTAATGTGCAGGCGACGATAATCACCAGACGGCTACGCTGGTTGTTATCGGTATCTGAATGGCTCTGGGCTAAGTCCATGTTTCGGCAATTTTAGTTATGTAGTGGAGAACGTGCAGATGATAGCAGTATCTATACTTCGCGATAAATGGCTTTTTTAACGGAATAAGGGATTGGCGCAATGACCGGTGGCTTGAGGCAGGGTATAATGGTCGATCTCTGACCGGGAAGGATAAGTATGAACGTAAAAGAATATATGGCAGAGCTGGGACAGCAGGCGCGAGTTGCTGCCCGCTCAGTCGCGAAAGCGGATACCGAGATTAAAAATCGTGCCTTGCTGGCGATGGCTGAGGCTATCGATGCAGCGCGTGATAGCCTGGCGGCTGCTAATGCTAAAGATTTGGCTCAGGGCCGCGAAAAAGGTTTGGATGATGCGATGTTGGATCGGCTGGAGCTGAAACCGTCGCAGGTCGATACAATGATTGAAGGTTTACGTCAGGTTGCGTCTCTTCCCGATCCCATCGGCGCAATTACCGATATGAATTATCTGCCTAGCGGTATCCAGGTGGGTAAAATGCGTGTGCCTTTGGGGGTGATCGGTATTATTTACGAATCCCGTCCCAACGTAACAGTTGAAGCCGCGAGCCTTTGCCTGAAATCGGGTAATGCAACCATCCTGCGGGGCGGCTCCGAGGCGATTCACAGTAATGCTGCGGTGGCCGAGTGTATCAAAGTTGGCTTGAAAGCCGCCGGTTTACCGGAAAATGCTGTACAGGTTGTGAAGACTACCGACCGTGAAGCGGTAGGCGAGCTAATTACGATGCCTGAATACGTGGATGTAATTGTTCCTCGTGGCGGTAAGGGGCTTATTGAGCGTGTCAGCCGTGATGCCAAGGTGACGGTGATCAAACATCTCGATGGTATCTGTCATGTGTACATCGATGAAGATGCTGACAAGACCAAGGCAATCAATGTGGCACTGAATGCCAAGACGCACCGTTATGGCACCTGTAACACCATGGAGACGTTGCTGGTTCATCAGGCTTGTGCTGCGGATATCCTGCCCGAGCTGGTAGAGCGTTATCAGGAGTTAGGGGTTGAGCTGCGTGGTTGTGAGCTGACACGGGAATTGCTGCCGTTTGTAAATGCTGCGACTGACCAGGATTGGGAAACCGAGTACCTGGCTCCAATCCTTGCAATCAAGCTGGTTGCTGATATGGATGACGCGATCGAGCATATCAACCGCTATGGTTCGCACCATACGGATTCGATTATTACAGAGAATTACACCAAATCCCGCAGTTTCCTGCGCGAGGTGGATTCCAGCTCGGTGATGGTGAATACATCAACCCGCTTTGCCGACGGTTTTGAGTACGGTTTGGGTGCCGAGATCGGTATTTCCACTGATAAGATTCATGCCCGAGGGCCGGTGGGGCTGGATGGCTTGACTTCGCAGAAATATGTGGTGCTGGGTGATGGCCATATTCGTAAGTGATTATCTGTGAATAACGGATTATGACGCATAAAATACTGGCCTTCATGGGGGGGACTTTTGATCCTATCCATAACGGTCACCTGCGTACGGCGCTGGAAATTCAGCAATGGCTGGGTATCGAGCGAGTTGCTCTGATGCCCTCGAAAGCACCAGTGCATCGCTTAGCACCGGGACGCAGTGCGCAGCAGCGTCTGGAAATGCTCAGGATAGCGGTGGTCGATGAGCCGGCGCTGTATGCAGATGAGCGGGAAGTTCTTTCCTCGCAACCTTCTTTTACGGTCTTGACGCTTGAGTCACTGCGCCGTGATCTGGGGGGAGAGGTGCCAATCTGCATGGTTGTGGGGATGGATGCCTTTCTGTCTTTGCCTTCCTGGGATAGATGGACGGAACTGCTGCAGCTGGCCCATATCGTGGTAGTAAAACGACCTGGGTGGGTGTACAAACCCGATGAAGTGATGCGCCGCCTGACCCGGACACACGAAGTGACTCATAAGGATAAGCTGATGAACTCGCCAGCTGGTCATGTGATTTTTCATGAACTCACCCCTTTGGCTATCTCTGCGACTCAGGTTCGTGAGCTGATAAGTACCGGGCACTCTCCCCGTTATCTGATTCCGGATGGGGTATGGAACTATATTCAACAACAACAGCTTTATGGCTATTTAACAACAGAATAAGGTAAGCAATAACCGATGGAAATAGATCAGATGATCAGTATTGTGCAGGCAGCACTGGATGATATGAAAGCGAAGGATATCGTTGAATTGGATGTGACCGAGAAATCATCGGTAACCGACCGTATGATTATTGCCAGTGGCACCTCCCGGCGTCATGTTATTTCGATCGCTCAACATGTGCATGAACAGGTAAAAGGGAAAGGTATTTTGCCGATGGGTATCGAAGGAGAGGATACCGGTGAATGGGTGTTGGTTGATCTGGGTGATGTGGTTGTACACATCATGATGCCCGATGCACGCAGTTTTTATGATCTGGAACGTTTGTGGGGATTTGATGCAGACGAGCAAGTACAGTCCTGATTGTGGATAAAATTACGCTGTCTTGAAAATACGTTTAATTGCTGTCGGCACCAAAATGCCTGGCTGGGTCAGCGAAGGCTGTAATGAGTACATAAAACGGCTGCCCGCTGAGTTCTCTCTGGAAGTCATTGAAATATCATTGGGGCAAGGGGACTGATTTAGTGTGTGCCAGACGTCAGCAGAAAGACGAACAGATGTTGGCGGCTCACCCTATGGGGTTTCGATACAAGGCAGAACGTCTAAGCAGGCAAGATAATCAGTACCAATGAAGATACGTTTAATTGCTGTCGGCACTAAAATGCCGGGCTGGGTCAGCGAAGGCTGTAATGAGTATATAAAACGGCTGCCCGCTGAGTTCTCACTGGAAGTCATTGAAATATCATTGGGGCACCGTGGTAAGGGAGCCGATTTGGCGCGTGCCAAGCGTTAGCAGAAAGACGAACAGATGCTGGCAGATTACCCTAAGAGGGGCTATGCAGAGCTGAATGAGTAAGCTGGTAGGGTATCAATACTGATGAAAATACGTTTAATTGCTGCCGGCACCAAAATGCCTGGCTGGGTAAGCGAAGGTTGTAATGAGTATATAAAACGGCTGCCCGCTGAGTTCTCACTGGAAGTCATTGAAATATCATTGGGGCACCGTGGTAAGGGAGCCGATTTGGCTCGAGCCAAGCGCCAGGAAGGCGAGCAGATGTTGGCCGCTATCCCCAAAGGTGACCGGGTCATTGCCCTGGAAGTCGGTGGTAAAAACTGGAGCACTGAACAGTTAGCGGAGCAGGCCGAAAACTGGCAAATGTCTGGTCAGAATGTCAGTTTGCTGGTGGGCGGGCCTGATGGTCTGGCGCCCGAGTGTGTGGCGATTGCTGATCAGAAATGGTCGCTATCCGGGCTAACCCTGCCACACCCTCTGGTACGTATTTTATTGGCGGAACAACTGTATCGTGCCTGGAGCATTCTGCAGGGGCATCCATACCACAAGTAACCTGGCTAACTAATAAGTAACCATACATCTTATGAGCCACAGAGAAGCAGCAGTGTAAATGCCGGCATTCGAAAGTTTAAAAGACCATACCAGAGAGGGTAAGACGTTCTTTTCGCGGGTGGTCATCGCCTTCGTTCTGGTGCTCTTGCTGCTGGGTGTGCTTGTCGGTCGGCTCTACCATCTGCAGGTCATTCAGCATGAACACCTGTCTGCGCTTTCCGACGATAACCGGATACAGCTAAAACCACTGGCACCGACACGGGGGTTAATCTACGACCGCAACGGTGTCTTGTTGGCGGATAATCGTCCCAGTTACAGCGTTACGCTGCTCAAAGAGGAAGTGAAGGATGTAGATGCAACCCTCGCTGAACTGCAGCAGCTGATTCCCATCACCGAACGTGAACTGAAAACCTTTCGCAAGCGTCTTAAGCAGCGCCGCCGCCCCTATGAAACAGTGCCATTGCGTTTTCGTCTGACTGACGAGGAAATTGCGCGTATTGCGGTGAACTACCAACGCTTGCCGGGTGTTCAGGTTGAGGCGGATCTGATCCGCTATTATCCCTATGGCGCCAGCCTGGTACATGCCCTTGGATATGTTGGCCGGATCAATGTAAACGAACTGAAGAAAGTTGACCCTACTAACTACAGCGCGACGCACTATATTGGCAAACTGGGGATTGAGAAGTTCTATGAGCCTCTACTGCACGGTGAAGTAGGCCACCATAAAGTTGAGACTAACGCCCGTGGGCGGGTGATGCGTGTGCTGGAACGCACCGATCCGATTCCCGGTAAGGATATCGTGTTGCATCTGGATATCCGCCTGCAACAGGCGGCTGAAAAACTGGTGGAAGGTCGGCGCGCGGCGATAGTGGCTATCGATCCTGCCAGTGGCGGCATTCTTGCGCTGGTTAGTAATCCTGGATATGACCCCAACATGTTTGTTACCGGCATCAGTACCAAGGACTACAAGGCGCTACGTGAGTCTATAGACCTGCCGTTGTTCAACCGTGCGTTACGTGGTCAGTACCCGCCAGGCTCTACCATCAAGCCAATTGTCGCTATGGGCGTTATCGATAGCGGTGCCGTCAGTCCCAATCACACAGTGTATGATCCGGGCTTTTATACCTTGTCAAAAGGTGGTCGGCGCTACCGTGACTGGAAGCGCAGTGGACATGGCAAGGTAGGGCTGGATATGGCGCTCTATCAGTCCTGCGATGTGTGGTTTTATGATGTCAGTAACCGCGCCGGCGTGGATATAATTTCCAGCTACCTGGGGCAATTTGGTTTTGGCCAGGTGACCAGTATGGACTTGCCGGAAGCTTTGCCAGGCATTCTGCCGTCTCGAGAGTGGAAGAAACGCACCGGTCGCGGCTCCTGGTACCCCGGAGACTCGCTGAACCTGAGTATTGGGCAGGGCTGGATGCTGGCAACGCCGTTGCAGCTGGCGACCGCGTCGATGGTGCTGGCGAACCGGGGAGAATGGAAGCAGCCGCGGATGCTTAAAGGGGTCATGCAGTCCAGAATCGAGCCGGATGCAGAGGGGCTGCAGTTAACCGCCGCAGAGCAACATCGCGATGGCAATGTGATTAATATCTCCGGACTGGAAGGCACCGGTGCGGTACTACCTAATGTCGAGCTTAAAAATCCTCAATACTGGAAGCGCATTATCGACGGTATGATTGCTGTAGTTCATGGCAAGCGGGGAACCGCCCGACGTATCGGTAAGGGGATAGATTTTCAGATTGCCGGCAAAACCGGAACGGCTCAGGTTGTCGGTATTAAACAGGATGAACGATACGATGCCGAGAAACTGTCCGAGCGAAATCGTGACCATGCGTTGTTTATCTCTTTTGCGCCGGCAGATAAACCGGAAATTGCGGTGGCAGTAATCGTTGAAAATGGTGGTGGTGGCTCCAGTACCGCCGCACCGATTGCACGCGGGGTGATCGACGCGTTTATGGCCCTGAAAAGCGCCGATGCGCTGGTTGCCGGAGGGGAACTCTGATGCGTGATTTTGAACGCAGTATGCCAGAGGCCCAGTCTCATCTGGCACGCCGTCGGGGGCTTTGGTCGTATACCAATCTGGATGGCTGGTTACTGTTTTTTATCCTGTTGCTTTGCGGTTATGGCCTGCTGATTTTGTACAGTGCATCCGGCGGTAACATGGGGTATGTGACCCGCCAGGCTATACGTATGGGGGCGGGTTTATTGGTGATGATTATACTTGCCCAGTTTCGTCCACGGGTCTTTGCCCGATGGGCACCTGCGCTGTATGTTATTAGTCTGGGGTTATTGCTGGCGGTGCTACTGTTTGGTGTCGGTGCGAAAGGTGCGCAACGCTGGATCGCACTACCGGGCTTTCGCTTTCAGCCGTCAGAGATCGTTAAGCTGGTATTGCCGCTGATGATCGCCTGTTATCTGGCTAACCGCGCCTTACCTCCAAGTTTCAAGCATATAGGCATCTCTCTGGTGCTGGTGTTTGTACCGGTGGTGCTAATAATGAAACAGCCGGATCTGGGGACTTCGTTATTGATTGCTGCCTCGGGGATCTTTGTACTACTGCTTTCCGGTATTTATTGGCGCTACATCTTTGGCGCAATAGCTGTCGGGGCGGCTGGGTTACCCGGGCTGTGGATGGTCATGAAGGATTATCAGAAACAGCGGGTGCTGACATTTATGGATCCTGAGAGTGATCCGTTGGGCTCGGGGTGGAATATTATCCAGTCGAAGGCGGCCATCGGCTCCGGCGGCATTGAAGGCAAAGGTTGGTTGCAGGGCACCCAGTCGCAGCTGGACTTTTTGCCCGAGAGTCATACCGACTTCATTATTGCGGTGCTGGCAGAAGAGTTGGGTATGGTTGGAGTGCTGGCTTTGCTGGCGATCTATGTACTTATTATTAGCCGTGGCTTGATCATCGCCGTACAGGCACACGATAGCTTTGGACGACTGGTTGCCGGAAGTGTTACGTTAACCTTCTTTGTCTATATATTCGTTAACATCGGCATGGTAAGTGGTTTGCTACCGGTTGTCGGAGTGCCGCTTCCGCTGGTAAGTTATGGTGGGACATCGATCGTCACCCTGATGGCTGGATTTGGGCTGTTAATGTCGGTGCATTCCCACCGGCAGATGATTGCCCGTTAATCGACTTATCGGTTAAATATGCAGCAGTTAATAAGAGTTTGAACAGTTGTGTTGTTAACGGTGGAACTTTGAATATATGCAGCAGTCAGTTTTAAGTTGTGAATAGCGCCTGAAAATGGAGTTGAAATGTGATTTTAGTCGGCGTATTTAGAGTAGAGATATCGAGGTAAGGGGACCTAATGATCAAACAAATATGTAAGCAGTTACTGGCCGCTGGCCTGGTTGCCTCCGGTCTGGTGATCGTTCAGCCTGCCGTTGCGGATGTCAGTTATGCCAAGCACCCGCAAGCGCAGGCATTGATTGAAGAGCTTGTTGCCGAAGGCTTTGATGGTGCTGCGGTAGAGAGTGTGCTGTCCCAGGCAACTCGTCAGGAAAGCATCTTAAAAGCAATTTCCCGTCCTGCTGAAAAACGGCTTAACTGGGGCGAGTACCGTAATATATTCTTGAAATCAAAGCGCGTTAATCAGGGGGTTGCTTTTTGGGAGCAGCATGCTGATACGTTGGTGCGTGCTGAAGCGACCTACGGAGTACCCGCCGAGATAATTGTCGCCATTATCGGTGTGGAAACCCGTTATGGTCGGAATATGGGCAGCTATCGGGTTGTCGATGCATTATCCACGCTTGGATTTGATTATCCTAAACGGGGCAAGTTTTTTCGTGGCCAACTGAAAGAATATTTCTATCTGGTACGTGACGAAGCTATGGATCCTTTCTCTTTGACGGGCTCATATGCCGGTGCGATGGGCTATGGGCAGTTTATTCCGAGTAGCTTTCGAAGCTTCGCAGTAGATTTTGATGGCGATGGCAAAAAGGATATCTGGAACAATCCGGTGGATGCTATCGGCAGTGTTGCCAATTATTTTAACGCCCATGGCTGGAAGAGCGGTGAAGGGATTCGTTCCAATGTGGTGATGGGCCAAGCGGCCCATGAGAGCTGGTTCAACAACGGTTTGAAACCGGAATTAACGTTAATGCAATGGGCTGAACGGGGCATTACCACGCGGAAAAATCTCGCCGGCGGAAACTCTGCGACACTGATGCGCCTGGAGACGGAAGGTGAATATCAGTATTGGTTCGGGTTGTATAATTTTTATGTCATTACCCGCTACAATCACAGCCGACTATACGCCATGGCTGTCTATGAGCTGAGTCAGGCGGTAATGAAACAGCGCAGTAGCGTGGCAGGATAAGCTATGAAACACGGCGTTAAACTGATCTGTATGCTGTTGCTGGCGACTTTAGTCGGTTGTTCCAGCAGTGGTAGCCGCTATGCGATAAAAAATGATCATGGGCCCGGGCGAGATGTCGATGTCTCCAAGGTACCAGATGCTGTGCCCCGCGTTGAGCCAAAGAGTCGCGGCGGCAATAAGAGCCCTTATAAAGTGTTGGGCAAAACTTATTACGTAATGCCCAGCAGCCTGGGATATAAGGAGCGGGGAGTCGCGTCCTGGTATGGCAAGAAGTTTCATGGCCACAAAACCTCCAATGGTGAGGTGTATAACATGTATGGCATGAGCGCGGCGCATAAAGCATTACCCTTACCTACATTCGCCAAAGTAACTAATCTCGCCAACGGTAGAAGCGTCATTGTGCGGGTCAATGATCGTGGTCCGTTTCATGGGGGGCGCATAATCGATCTCTCCTACGCGGCAGCCAAGAAGCTGGATATGCTCGGTATGGGAACTGCCCGGGTGGAGGTAGAGGCTGTTGATCCGCGCAACTGGAACAACTCAGCCACGGTGGTGGCGCTGGGAAATAAGCCGCCGGTGAGTCGACCGCTACCAGGGGGTAGCCGATATTTACAAGTTGGGGCATACAGTCTGCAGTCGACTGCGGAAGATAGTAAGCAGCAGCTGCAGACACTGTTACCCGGCCATCAGGTTAGGGTTGCGCCATTGCAACGCCAGGATCAAACCCTGTACCGGGTGCAAATAGGCCCCGTACGCGTGGATGCTAATCTTGCCGAGTTGGTTTCACGGGTTGAAGCAGCAGGCTATCTGCATCCTCATCTGGTAGAATGAGAACCTTTTACGATTAAGCGAGTCCTATCTGTTTCTGGACCTTCTGTAACTGCAAGAAAATACTTATAAAAAACATGATTAAGACACTAATGCTTCGCGCCGTACTATTGCTAACAGTCATCATTATTGCGCCTTTGCAGGCCGCAACGTTGATTCCTGCTCCGCCTCAGGTGGCCGCCCGCGCCTATATTATTATGGATGCCGACACCGGCAAGGTGATTATGTCCAGCCGGGAGGAGGAGCGCTTTCCTCCGGCGAGCCTTACCAAGATGATGACCAGCTACATTGTTGCGGCTGAACTGGCCAAAGGCAATATTAGCAAGAATGATCTGGTGCCTGTTTCTGTTAAGGCCTGGCGTGCACCGGGTTCAAGGATGTTTATTCAGGAAGGCACCCAGGTGTTGCTGAGTGATCTGATGAAAGGCATTGTTATTCAATCCGGAAACGATGCCAGTGTGGCAGTAGCCGAATATATCGCCGGTAGTGAAGCGGCGTTTGCTGATTTGATGAATCAGCATGCGGATTTACTGGGTATGGAAAATTCGCAGTTTATGAATGCCACAGGCTTGCCTGCTGAAGACCATTACGCCTCGGCACATGATCTGGCGCTACTCGCCCGCTCGATCATCAAGGATTATCCGGAGCACTATGGTATGTATTCGGAAAAGTATTTTACCTACAACAAGATCCGGCAGCCTAACCGTAACAAGCTGTTGTGGCGGGATAACAGTGTTGATGGTCTGAAAACCGGTCATACTGAAGCTGCGGGTTATTGCCTGGTCGCATCTGCCAAGCGTGAAGGTATGCGACTCATTTCGGTTGTGATGGGGACCAGCAGCGAAGAAGCGCGTGCCCAGGAAAGTCAGAAGTTGATGGCTTACGCATTCCGTTATTACCGCACCCATAAATTGTATGATGCCGGGCAAGTGCTGGAAACGACTAAAATATGGGCAGGCGAAACAGATAACCTGAAACTGGGGCTGACCAATGAGCTTGCAGTCACTGTGCCACGCGGACAGAACGAGCAGCTGCAGGCGGTACTGGATCTGGATAAGGTTATTCAGGCACCGGTTGTTAAAGGCCAGGAATACGGTCTGGTAAAAATCATGCTGAATGAACAAGTGGTTGCAGAAGTCCCGGTGGTTGCACTGGAAAGCATTGCTGAGGCAGGCTTGCTGAAGCGAATCTGGGATGCAATTGCGTTGTTCTTTTTTAATTTGATCAACTAGACGATCTCGATTAACAGTTGAGGTCTTTCAGGGAGGAATGCCTGCATCAGTTGATGTGGGCATTTGTCGTTTTAAGATGAATACAGTTTTTTTGAACGGTAAGCTTATTCCAGCAGACGCAGCTAAAGTATCGGTGTTCGACCGGGGCTTTCTGTTTGGCGATAGTGTTTATGAAGTCATACCGTTCTATCAGGGTAAGGGGTTCCGTTTACGGGAGCATATTGAGCGATTGAAGCACAGCTTGCGGGCTGTTCATATCAAGTCTGACTGTGATTGGCAGGGGATCCTGAATGAGCTGGTAAAGGCAAATGGCAGTGGCAATCTGTCGGTCTATCTGCAGGTTACCCGGGGTAGTGCAGATGAGCGTACCCAAAGCTACGCTGATAGTATGCAGCCGACAATTTTTGCCTGCTGCAGAGAGATAAAGGATATCTACCATGATGGCCCTGATCAGGTAGAGGGTGTCACTGCAATTGTCACTGCCGACCTGCGTTGGCATCGTTGCGATATAAAATGCACCGGGTTACTGCCCAATATTATGGTAGTGCAGCAAGCCAGGCACGCCGGCGCTGATGAGGCATTGATGATCCGTGATGGTCTGTTGACTGAGGGTGCCTTCTGTAATGTATTTGTGGTCGATAAAGGGGTGATTTATACCCCGAAACACAGCTCCGAGATCCTGGGTGGAACCACTCGGGAACTGGTATTGAGACTGGCCGATGATGAAGGTATTCCCTGCCAGGAAGTTGATATCGATTATGCCCACCTGATGGCTGCTGATGAGGTATGGATCAGTAGCTCGACCCGCGCTGTTGTACCGGTATTGCAGATAGATGGTAAGCCGGTGGGTGATGGTAACAAAGGTCCGTTATGGGCGCAGATGTTTGAGCTTTTTATTCAGTATGAGAAACGCCGGATGAAGGGCGAGGCTGAATAACTACCTTACCCGAATATTTCATAAAGGCGCTTGAAAGAGTGCTGCGAGCCCGTTAATGGCTGGATATGCAGCTTATATTAGAAAGTTACACTATGTAAGGTAGTACCACTGATTGGTTTTCTGAAAAATCTGGTGTTGTATTTGACTCCATCTTTCTTGAGCCTTGGAATAACCAGGGCTTGGCGGAAGATAAAGCCAACTACTTGACCAGATTTCCCAGAAATTCCAATCCCCTCATGAAATATGCGGGTTAGATAAGTTAAATAACGTTCTGAGATAATGAGATGAGCGAAACAGAAGCACCGAAAATTGAGTTCCCCTGCGCGGATTATCCGATCAAGGTTATAGGTCGTAATGCGCCGGATTTTAAAGAATTCGTTATCGATACCATGAAAAAATACGATCCTACCCTGGATGTAGCCAAGGTAACTGAACAGGGTAGCCGCAATGGCAAATTTCTCTCGGTACGCCTGATGATTACGGCTACTGGAGCTGATCAGCTGGAAGAGCTGCATAAGGAGTTTATCAGTAGCGGTCGCGTTCAGATGGTGATGTGATGCCAATAGATGAACAGCTGATAATTCGTGATTTAGGCCAGCAGCCCTACGCACCTACATTGCAGGCGATGCAGGATTTTACCGCTAGCCGTGACGCCGATACTGTCGATGAGATCTGGGTGTTGGAACACGAGCCGGTGTTTACACAGGGGCAGGCGGGTAAATCCGAACACGTGCTGGGTGCCGGTGAAATTCCGGTGGTGCAGGTGGATCGTGGCGGCCAGGTTACCTATCATGGCCCCGGCCAGGTCGTTGTATACCTGTTGCTGAATTTACGCCGCAAGAAGTTCGGCGTGCGGGAGCTGGTTGCTCGCATGGAGCAGAGTATTGTTGAATTACTTGAACAATATGACGTTGCTGCATATGCCAAACCGGATGCTCCGGGAGTCTATGTAGCTGATGCCAAGATAGCATCCTTAGGCTTACGGGTACGTCGCGGTTGTTCATTTCACGGACTGGCTTTTAATCTGGACATGGACCTGGAACCCTTTAATCGGATCAACCCCTGTGGCTATGCCGGGATGGCGGTAACCCGTCTGACCCAGCTGGCGGATAAGGTTGATCCTGACGCTGCGCGTGCAGCATTAACCGAGATACTGGTTAAAAGACTTGGCTATACCGAGCTGACCAGAAAAACCACACTGGACTGAACAAGAATGTCAGAAAAGAGCCAAAAACCGCAACGTGCAGAGGCCGGGGTTAAGTTAAGAGGCGCTGAAAAAGTGTCTCGCATCCCGGTGAAAGTAATACCTACTGAACGTGACCAGATGCTGCGTAAGCCAGAATGGTTGCGGGTGAAACTGGGATCGTCACCCAAAGTTCAGGGTATCAAAGACAAACTGCGGCAGCATAAATTGGCATCGGTCTGTGAAGAGGCCAGCTGTCCAAACCTGGGCGAATGTTTCAGCCACGGTACTGCTACTTTCATGATTATGGGGGATATCTGTACCCGCCGCTGTCCTTTTTGTGATGTGGCTCACGGCCGTCCTAATGCGTTACCGGAAAATGAGCCGCAGGAGCTGGCAGCCGCTATCGCCGATATGGGATTGCGTTATGTGGTGATTACCTCAGTCGATCGTGACGATCTGCGTGATGGCGGTGCCGAGCACTTTACCCGCTGTATCAGTGAGACACGCAAGGCGCTGCCAAGTATTCAGATAGAGACGCTGGTACCGGATTTTCGTGGCCGCATGGATGTCGCGCTGGATATTTTGGCTCAGACTCCGCCAGATGTATTCAATCATAACCTGGAAACAGTTCCCCGTCTGTATCGTAAAGTCCGTCCGGGTGCTGATTATAAATGGTCTCTTCAACTGTTGCAGAAATTCAAGCAACGGCTTCCCGAGATTCGTACCAAATCCGGCCTGATGGTTGGCGTTGGTGAAACGAAGGAAGAGATCTTTCAGGTGCTCAAAGATCTGCGCGCACATGATGTCGATATGCTGACAATAGGGCAGTACCTGCAGCCTAGTCGCGATCACCTGCCGGTAGAGCGTTATGTGACTCCTGAAGAGTTCGATGAGTATGCCAAAGTGGCAAAAGAGCTGGGCTTCTCTCAGGTAGCTAGCGGACCGTTGGTAAGATCTTCCTACCATGCGGACCTGCAAGCCAAGGGCGAAGAGATAAAATAGCAACCGGACTCAGTAAAAAGACGTAGTCCGAGGTCCGATCGCAGCAAAAGGCGCTGCTTGTTCGTGGTCCGAAAGACCTTCTAAATTGGACTTTGATGTGGAAAAATATCGGCGCTTTGTAAGTAGGTTGCGGGTGAGCGAAGCGATGCCCAACATCGGGAAAGTCTCATAGCAAATGAAAAGCCGGCAGACCATCAGGTCTGCCGGCTTTTTCTTTTTATGGCCAGTATAGTAAGAAATGCCTGCTTTCTATAGCAGGCTAAGACCTATTTATTACTCATTGAAGTCTGCTACTCGTCTTGAGCATAGCATTAAATTGGACAGGGATTATGTCAATATTATTTACAAGGAGTTCTATTCGCCTGATGTTTATTAATGATGTGTTTGCTAAGCAATTTTGCCGATGGCTGGTTCTGGTTCTGAGTTTAATAAACGCCTTACCTGTATATTCTGCTGGTACTCAAATGGAAGCGGGATTAAGTGCCTATGAAAAAAGAGACTATGTAACTGCTCTGGAGAAATTGACCCCGCTTGCAGTACAGGGAAACGCAGAAGCTCAGTTCATGTTAGGCAGTTTGAACCGGCAAGGCGAAGGTGTACCTCAAGATAATGAAGCTGCGGTAAAGTGGTTCACACTCGCAGCAGAGCAAGGATTAGATGTAGCCCAGTTCGTGCTGGGCATTATATACCTGCAAGCGGAGGGTGTGCTTAAAGATCATGAAGCTGCGGTGAAATGGATCACACTCGCAGCAGAGCAGGGTTTAGATGTAGCCCAGTTTAAATTAGGAGTCATGTATTTCAAAGGAGAGGGAGTTTCTCTGGACTTCACGTATAAGATCTCAGTGAAGTGGATCAAACAGGCCGCAGAACAGGGGCTGGCAGTTGCACAGTACTGGCTGGGAATGATGTACTTGGGTATGTATGGTCTACCTCATGACACTAAAGAGGCCTATAAATGGATTAAGCTCGCTGCTGATCAGGGGTATGTTGATGCGCAATTCAGTGTGGGAAATATGCACATGAATAAATTCGAGGTTGAAATTGCTGTCCCCTGGTTCAACCTCGCTGCTGAGCAGGGCCATGCTGTCGCTCAGTATCGTCTGGGGTTGTTATATGAAACAGGTTTAGGGGTGGCACAAAGCTCAGTGAAAGCCATTGAATGGCTACAAAAATCTGCGGTGCAGGGATTCACCAAAGCCCAATTTAGTCTGGCTGAAATATACGCAAAGGGAGAAGAGGACGCGTTTCAGGATTTTGATGCTGCAGTTAAGTGGTACACACTTGCTGCTGAACAGGGGCACAGTAGGGCTCAGTATCTTTTGGGGGAGGTATATGAAAATGGGCAAGGGGTACCACAGGACAATATTCAAGCTTACATGTGGTTTTCAATCGCACAGCAAAATGGAGATCGTTCCGATAAGCTAAGCTTTGTTGCTCAAAAAATGACGCCTGGAGAAATCGAAAGTGCGCAGAAACTAGCTGAAGAGTGGCAGGTTGAATACGAAAATTAGTTGCCTAGGAGTATTCTTTTCTTTGAGCTCAAAGTTAAAAAGTGGACATGATTCTCAAATGATCGGTACCTCAATGCATCAGATCGCCTTACGAAGTGTTGATCATTTGTAACAGGAATGAGAGAAATTCAGAAGGCTGTTCGGGCTACGAACAAGAAGCGCTCTTTGCTGCGATCGAACCACAAATTATGGCTTTCTCGCTACTAGCAAGTCGCGCTCTTTGCGACGTCTAGCGAGCAGCGTTTTTTTTGCTGCGCTCTAACTACTATAATTTAGCTTCAAGGGCTAATTGAACACCGGCCAGTTGCAAGATGATTCCCGTTAAGGTCAGCCAGGGATCTCCGGGTGCGCCTTTTATCTGCTGATCCACTTCAAAGCAGCGGCTGAGCATCTGCTTAAGGTTGTTTGCTGGAATACGCTGTGCCGCATTGCGGACTAGATTCTTCTTTTTTCCCCAAATGCGTTCGCGTTGACACACCGTGTCGAAAGGCGTGCCGTCCTGCATGGCTTGCTGCACCGCCATGAGTGAACGGATTTCGCGGCTGATGGCCCACAAGGCGACAGTTGTTTCTGTACCTTCCTGGCGCAGTACACTGATTATCTTTGTGCAGCGGGGCACCTGTTGCAGGATGGCGGCATCCACCAGACCATAGATATCGTAGCGAGAACTGTCGGATACGCTGTCAATGACCATGTCGGCATTCAAGGTCTGGTTGGGGTAGAGCAGGTTTAGTTTATCCAGTTCCTGCTTGGCAGCCAGCAGGTTACCTTCGACACGCTCGCAGAGCAGTTGTGTTGCATCATTGTCCAGTGTCAGGCCAATCTGGCGGGCGCGCTGATTAATCCAGCCGGGAAGTTGCTGTAGTTCCACCGGCCAGACCTGTACGATAATGCCACTTTTATCGATCGCCTTGAACCAGGCGCTCTTCTGAGCAGCACCGTCAAGCTTGTCGGCGATAATCAGCAGGACGTTATCCGGAGCCGGATTTTCAAGATATTGACGCAGAATCTCGCTGGCCTGCTTATTGGGTTTGGTACGCCCCAGGCGCAGTTCGATAATTTTCTGTTCGGCAAACAGGGAAAGTGCGTTAGCGCACTCCAGCAGATATTCCCATTTGAAGCTGCCGTCTGCATACAGAGTTTCCCGTTCGGTGAAACCCTGTTGGTGAAAATACTGGCGCAGCTGGTCGCAGTTTTCTTCAATCAGCAGGGTTTCGTCGCCGCTAATCAGGTATACCGGAACGGGAGGCTGATTGAATTTGCTGGCGAGCTGCTCCGGTTTAATCTTCATTAGCTGGCGGCGCTATTTCCTGGTCAGGATTAATTGCGGTATAGAAGCGCACGATCTGGCTGGCAAGTTGCTGATACATCTCATTGCGAAGCAACGCTTCTTGCGAGTTACTCGCGGTTTGATTATCGGCATCGTAATCATAGGTACGCTCTACCGAGACGGGCTGGTCATTGATAATAATGTCTCCGGCGCGGTTACGCACCAGGAAGACTACCTTGCTGGTCAGCTCGTACTCATCAATATCAGCAGACGCACTCAGGGTCGCGGCACGACGGGTATGAGATTCTTCGAGGATCTCCAGCTGATAGTTTGCCGCCGTGCTTGGCACGATCTCAACACCATTTGCCTGCAGGTGGCGCTTTAGCGGCTTGGCTATTTCACTGCGCTTCTTTTCAGGTGTTGTGATAGCCAGCTGTTGTAAGGCCTGGGGTATCTCAACCAGACCACGCAACTGAAAGCCGCAAGCGGTTAGCAGCATGCTGAAGCACGCTAATATTACTGCGACAGACGATTTACGCAGGTAGCGAGTCATCTTAACGTCCTCTGTTAACCAACGACTATATTAACCAGCTTGTTAGGCACAACGATTTGCTTGCGAATGGTTTTGCCCCCCATGTGACGTTGTACGGCTTCATCCGCTAAAGCGGTGTGCAGTACGACGCTTTCGTCTGCATCAGCTGCTACCTGAATCTTGGCGCGGACTTTACCGTTAACCTGAACGACCATTTGTACATTTGCACGGGTCATTGCAGCCTCATCGGTTACCGGCCATGGAGAATCCAGTAGCTCATCTGTGTAGCCCAGATCCTGCCACATCTGGTGAGCTATGTGCGGCACAATCGGCGACAGCAGTTTAACCGCAGCAGACAGTGCTTCATGGGTGACTGCACGGCCCTGATCGCTGGCATCAACGAAGCGGCTGATGGTGTTGCTCAGTTCCATTACGGCTGCAATAGCTGTATTGAAGGTCTGGCGACGTTCGATATCATCGCTAACTTTCTTGATAGTTTCGTGGGTCTTGCGGCGCAGGTCTTTCTGCCGCTCGTCTAGAGCATCAGGATTCAATGCAGCGATTTCACCCGGATACTGCAGGTGATCATAGACCAGTTTCCACAGGCGGCGCAGGAAGCGATGCGCACCCTCGACACCGGAATCCGACCATTCCAGAGTTTGCTCCGGAGGTGCCGCAAACATCATGAACAGGCGTACCGTATCGGCACCGTATCTATCGATCATCATCTGTGGATCGATACCGTTATTCTTGGATTTGGACATCTTGCCCATGCCGTCAGATTCAACCGGCAGATTGTCCTCAGTGTGAACCGCTTTGACTATGCGGCCCTTGTCATCACGCTCGACTTTGACGTCCTGCGGTGAAATCCAGATCTTGCCGCCTTTGTCGTCTTCGCGGTAGTACGTCTCGGCCAATACCATGCCTTGACACAGCAGGCGCTCGAACGGCTCATCAGAAGAGACTAACCCTTCGTCACGCATCAGTTTGTGGAAGAAGCGAGAGTACAAAAGGTGCAGGATAGCGTGCTCAATGCCACCGATATACTGGTTTACGGGCAGCCAGTAGTTGGCTTTTTCCGGATCCAGCATGGTGTCTGCATTACGGCAAGCGTAACGTGCGTAATACCAGGATGATTCCATAAAGGTATCGAAGGTATCGGTTTCGCGCTCGGCATCGCCACCACACTTGGGACAGCTGGTCTGTTTGAAGCTGTCCATCTTCTTGATTGGCGAGCCTACGCCCTCGAAGGTGACATCGACTGGCAGCACAACCGGTAGCTGGTCTTCAGGTACAGGCACTGGGCCACAGCTGTCACAGTTGATGACAGGAATTGGTGTGCCCCAGTAGCGTTGACGGGAAACGCCCCAGTCACGCAGGCGGTAGTTAATAGTAACCTTGCCCTTGTGGTTGCTTTGCAATTCAGCGGCGATGGCTTTGAAGGCCATCTCGAATTCCAGCTCGTCGAAATCGCCGGAGTTTACCAGAATGCCTTTATCTGTGAAGGCTGCCTGTTCCAGATCGCAAGCAATGCTGTCATCAGCTGGACGGATGACCTGCTTGATTGGCAGAGCGTATTTTTTGGCGAACTCATAATCGCGCTGATCATGGCCGGGGACTGACATTACCGCACCGGAGCCGTACTCCATCAAAACGAAATTGGCCGTCCAGACAGGCAATTTCTCGCCAGTAATCGGATGGCTTGCTTCGATACCCAGAGCAAAGCCTTTTTTCTCCATAGTGGCCATATCTGCTTCGGCCACTTTCATGTGGCTGCATTCGTCGATGAATGCCGCCAGCTCCGTGTTGTTCGCTGCCGCTTGCTGGGCCAGCGGATGGCCTGGTGCTACGGCTACATAGGTAACACCCATCAATGTATCCGGGCGGGTGGTGAATACGTCCAGTTCACCAAAGCCTGCGACATCAAACACCAGTTCCAGGCCTTCAGAGCGGCCTATCCAGTTACGCTGCATGGTGAGTACCTGTTCCGGCCACTCTTCCAGCTTGTCTAGATCATCTAGTAACTCATCGGCGTAATCGGTGATCTTAAGGAACCACTGGGGAATTTTCTTACGCTCTACAGGGGCGCCAGAGCGCCAGCCACGGCCATCAATAACCTGCTCGTTAGCCAGTACTGTCTGGTCAACCGGATCCCAGTTAACTTCAGCTTCCTTTTTATAAACAACACCCTTTTCCATCAGGCGGGTGAAGAACCATTGTTCCCAGCGATAGTATTCAGGATGGCAGGTTGCTACTTCGCGGCTCCAGTCGTAACCAAAACCCATCTGGTCCAGCTGGTTACGCATGTAGTTGATATTTTCATAGGTCCAGTCTGCCGGTGGGACATTGTTTTTTAACGCAGCGTTTTCAGCGGGCAGGCCGAATGCATCCCAGCCCATTGGCTGAAGTACATTTTTACCCTGCATACGCTGATAGCGAGAAACGACATCACCGATAGTGTAGTTACGCACGTGCCCCATGTGCAGTCGACCGCTTGGATACGGGAACATGGACAGGCAGTAAAATTTTTCTTTGGATGGGTCTTCAGTGGTTTTAAAACTGTTGTTTTCAATCCAGTGTTGCTGAACCTGAGGTTCAATATGCCGCGGCTTGTAGTGTTCGTTCATTTTGACTCAGTCATAAGAAAACCGGCCTGAGTGTTGCTGCCGGTTTTAATCTAAAATGGAAAGTTTCAGCTATGGTGCATAGCATACAATATATGCCATCCTACAGATAGTGATATGAGAGTTTGGGAGAGGGATATGAGCGATAAAAGAGATACAGCTCCAGACCGTTCAGCAGAATATGATCGGGTTTTAAATCGGCTGCGCCAGAATCTGGAAAATGCCGAGTATAAATCCTGGGATTATCTGCAGAGCCGTATTGAAGAAGCGGTCGAGCTAGAGCTGACAGCAGAGGAAATGACGCGTGATGAGATGGATCTTCTCAGTGCTTATCTGAAGCGGGATATGAAGCGGCTTGGCTATTACGCCCATGAGACCGGCGAGGGAATCGCCGCCTGGCTGAGTTTCGACCTCAACATCCTGGAAAAGAAAGTTGCCAAGCAATTAATGGATATGGCGGATCGCACCCGTATTGGTATTACCGAGCTGGAGCTGCGCTTGGAACAGGGAGAGGATCAGTATGTGGTGGGTGAAGTCGCCGCAGCAGGTACCCTGACCTGCGTTAAGTGCGGCGAAAATGTTTCTCTGAAGCAGACCAGTCGTATCGAACCATGTCACCGCTGCGGATCAGATAGTTTTGTACGCCTTTCTGCGCCTTGGGCGAGTCAGGAAGGCGAAGAATAACATTGCTCCCAGCGTTATTTTGAAGGGTTCCAGGCCGTATTGCTGGTAGGGTGTCTGGCCCTCCATTAAACTGACTGTGCCGCGTAGTACGGCGGTTTCAAATTGTGGAATCGTGGCGGTTATCTTGCCCTCAGGTGAAACCAGGGCTGTTATACCATTATTGGTGCTTCGGATAAGCCAACGACCCGTTTCCAGTGCCCGCATACGGGCGATCTGCAGATGCTGGGCTGGTGCGATAGAGTGGCCAAACCAGGTGTCGTTACTGACGGTTAACAGCAAGTTGCTCTCAAGGCTGGACTCGCGTACCAATTCCGGGTAGGCAATTTCATAGCAGATATAGGGCGCAATTTTTACCCCGTTAACTTGCAGTAATTGTTGTTCTACAGGTCCCAGACTAAAGCTGGACATGGGCAGGTTAAAAAAATCGATCAGTCCACGCAGCAGGCTCTCCAGGGGAACATATTCACCAAATGGTACCAGGCGTTGCTTATGGTAGCTGCCATTGCCGCCGCTGAAGATTGTTAAGCTGTTATAGTAGCCGGTATTACGAGGCTTGGTGTTGTCGCGAAAGACTGATGGAATGCCGCTGATCATAGCGGTATTCTGCTGCTCAAGCTGTTGCAGTAGAGGGTTTAAATCCTCAAGCGCATTGCGATAAAAGGTTGGTATTGCCGTTTCCGGCCAGATTAGCAGATCAACCTCTTCACTGTCCTGACTTAGCTTACTGTATTGCTCGAGAATACCTGGCAGCTGGTCGCGTTGCCATTTCGCCTGCTGGGGGATATTGGCCTGCACTAGCATGACTTGTAGATCCTTACCGCTATTTATGGTCCAGTCGGCAGGTACTTTATCGGCGCCACCCCAGGGAATTAATATAAGTGCCAGCAAGGACAGGGCTTGCAATGGATGATTCAGGCGTTTGAAAACAGTAATTGTCAGCGCGCCACAGAGTACCACGTAAAAGCTAAGTAGCCATACTCCACCGAAGGGGGCATAGACCGCAAGCGGTGTATCCAGCAGTGAATAGCCAAGAAACAGCCAGGGGAAACCGGTCAATAGCCAACTGCGCAGCCATTCAAAGACAACCCACAAGGCAACAAAGCCGAAGACGTTGTATAGCCAGCGCCGATATAGCCAGCATTGCAAGGCCATCAGAAGTGCCAGGGCTGCAACAAATAGGGCGGTTAGAAAGCCTGCCAACAATACCGAAGCGTTTCCGTGCTCGTGCATGCTGATATAGACCCAGGATATTCCAACACCATAAAAGCCTAGTCCAAAGCACCAGCCAAGCAGCATTGCCGCGCGGGAGGTGGTGCCCTGTAGAGTAAAGAAGCACAGGGCGACAGACAGCGGTGCCAGATACCAGAAATCAAACGGCGCCAGGGAGAGCGGCGCCAAAACCCCGGCAGCTAAAGCAAGCAATGCCCTCAAAAACATATATTGGGTGCTAACTGCCATTGCCGGACTTCCTAGACTGTTTTGGTAACCTGAAGCAGGCGGATACGTCGATTGTCCGCGCTGAGAATCTTAAAATTAAATTCATCAATCTGTACTGTTTCATCCTTGCGAGGCAAGTGACCGAACTTCTGAGTCACGATGCCGCCAATAGTATCAAATTCATCGTCGGGTAAGCCTACGTCAAAGAACTCATTGAAGTCTTCGATCGGAGTCAGTGCTTTGACAATATAGCCGTTTTCATCGAACGGTTTTATATTTCCTTCATCGTCTTCGCTGTCGTGCTCATCCTCGATTTCACCAACGATCTGTTCCAGCACGTCTTCAATGGTGATTAGGCCGGATACCCCTGCATACTCATCGACAACGATTGCCATATGGTTGCGGGTGGCACGGAACTCTTTCAGCAGGATGTTGAGCCGTTTGCTTTCCGGGATAATCGTGGGCTTACGTAAGTGCTGGGTAATATCGAAATTTTCCAGACCTTCATCATCCAGGATCAACGGCAGCAGGTCCTTGGCCAGCAGAATGCCAAGGATGTCATCGGGATTTTCGCCGATAACCGGAAAGCGGGAGTGGGCGCTGGAGATAATAATTGGCAGAAATTCTTTGGGTGTCTGGTCCGCTTCGACCACAACTATCTGGGAGCGGGGGATCATCACATCCCGTACCTGTTGATCTGATACCTGCATAGCGCCTTCAATAATACTGTAGGCTTCCTGATCCAGGATGTTATCATCAGCGGCGTCTTTTAAATCTGCCAGCAGATCTTCTCGGGTTTTCGGCTCATCAGAAAAGGCTTGCGTTAATTTGCCTAGCCATGATTTCTGTGGGCCATTGCCCGATCGGTCTTCGCTCATCGTTGTCACCAAGGTTTATATGCAAGCTTGTTAGCGTATCTGATATGGATCTGGAATATCGAGGGTTGCGAGAACTTCCTGCTCGATTGCCTCCATCTCTTGCGCTTCATCGTCCTTTATATGGTCGAATCCAAGTAGATGCAAGGTTCCGTGAATAACCATATGCGTCCAGTGGTGTAGCACAGGTTTATCCTGCTCCTGCGCTTCCCGGGCAACTACCTCGGCACAGATCACCAGATCGCCTAGCAGATCCAGTTCTATGCCCTCGGGTACCTCAAACGGAAAAGAGAGCACATTGGTGGGCTTATCCTTGCCGCGATACTCGCTGTTAAGCTGCTGGCTTTCTTGCACAGAGACGATACGAATTGACAGTTCGCCAGCATCCATGCGCCCTTTAAGGGTGGCAGCTACCCACTGGGTGAGCTGTTCTTCAGAGGGCAGATCGATGTCTTCGATTTGACACTGACGGTCGATGTAGTAACTCATTTTCTGGTATCAGCCCCGGGATCGTTTTTTTCGAAATGGTCGTAGGCTTCAACAATGTGCTGTACCAGAGGGTGGCGTACCACATCTTTGGCGCTGAAGCGGGTGAAGCCGATTCCCGGAACGCCCTTGAGTACTTCAGCGGCGTGTATCAGCCCGGAACGAACACCTTTAGGCAAGTCTATCTGAGTGGTGTCGCCGGTGATGACCGCAGTTGAACCAAAGCCGATGCGGGTGAGAAACATCTTCATCTGCTCACGGGTGGTATTCTGGCTCTCATCGAGAATTACGAAAGAACCATTCAGGGTGCGTCCGCGCATGTAAGCCAGCGGCGCTACTTCAATGACGTTACGTTCGATCAGCTTGCTAACCCGCTCTATCCCCAGCATTTCGTACAGGGCGTCGTAGAGAGGACGCAGATAAGGGTCAACTTTCTGTGACAGATCGCCAGGTAGGAAGCCCAGTTTTTCCCCGGCCTCAACGGCGGGCCGCACCAGCAGTATGCGGCTGACTTCGTCCCGCTCCAGAGCTTCACAGGCACAGGCAACGGCAAGATACGTCTTACCGGTACCGGCAGGGCCAATACCAAAGTTAATATCATGGGTCAGGATCGAGCGTACATAGTCCTGTTGATTCGCTCCGCGGGGACGGATAAGGACTTTGCGAGTCTGGATATTGATGTCAGGCACAACTTTTGAGTTCGCCGCTTTCCCCTTAATTTGTTCTATACCGGATTCTTGCAGTGTCAGGTGTACCTGGTCCGGCGTAATCAGGGCACCGTTTTGCGCCTCTTCATACAGTTGTTCCAGCATCTTGGCTCCGGCACGGATTACATTGGCCTGGCCGGCAAGCTGGAAATTGTTTCCACGGTTACTGATCTCTATTCCCAGTCGTTCTTCTATCAATCGCAGGTGTTCATCCAGCTGGCCGCATAAGTTAGAAAGGTGATGCGGGTTATCCGGCTGTAGTGTGAGATTAACTGTTTGTGCGCTGTTCAATGAGTAATCCTTAAGTGACTGGCTCTTTAAGTTTAGCCCAGCTTACTGGCCAGGCGTATCTAAACCTACTCAGAGGTTTCCAGTTCCGAGCTTATTAGCTCGCCCAGCAGGGAGTTAGAGTAGGCTTCAACGATATTTATATCGGCGAAATGGCCGATCAGATCAGGATTGCTGCAACGGAAATTAACCACCCGGTTGTTTTCGGTGCGTCCCTGTAACTGGCCTGGATCTTTCTTAGAATAATCGGTAACCAGAATGCGCTGGGTTGTACCCACCATACGGCGGCTGATCTGGGTTGCGTTCTGGATAATGCGATCCTGCAGGATGCTTAAACGTTGTTTCTTGGTATCTTCTGTCACTGTGTCTGGCAGGTCTGAGGCTGGTGTGCCCGGGCGGCGACTGTAGATAAAACTGAAGGAATTATCGAAACCTATTTCATGAATCAGATTCATGGTGGCTTCGAAATCGGCGTCCGTTTCGCCCGGGAAGCCAATAATAAAGTCAGAAGACAAAGAGATGCCAGGGCGTGCCTTTTGAATACGGCGAATCTTGGACTTGTATTCCAGGGCGGTATGGCCACGTTTCATCGCCATCAGGATGCGATCCGAGCCGCTCTGTACCGGCAGGTGCAGATGGCTGACCAGTTCGGGAACTTCTTCGTAAACAGCGATCAGGCTGTCGGTAAACTCCACCGGGTGTGAGGTTGTAAAGCGGATACGGTCGATACCATCGACTGCGGCAACACAACGTATAAGTTCAGCCAGATCGGCAATATCGCCATCATGGGTGGGGCCGCGGTAAGCGTTAACATTCTGGCCCAGCATATTAACTTCGCGTACGCCTTGCTCTGCCAGTTCAACCACTTCACTCAGAACATCATCCAGGGGGCGGCTGACTTCCTCGCCACGGGTGTAGGGCACCACGCAGAAAGTACAGTATTTACTGCAGCCTTCCATGACGGAAACAAAGGCCTCTGCACCTTCGACCTTGGGGGGCGGAAGGTGATCGAATTTCTCAATTTCCGGGAAGCTGATATCGACGATGCCCTTCTTGCTGTCATTGGACAGGTCGATCATTTCCGGCAGGCGGTGCAAGGTCTGCGGCCCGAAGATCATATCGACATAGGGGGCACGCTTAAGTATCGCGTCACCTTCCTGACTGGCGACACAACCGCCAATGCCTATTTTCAGGTTTGGGTTGGCTTCCTTAAGCTTTCTCCAGCGGCCCAGCTGATGGAAAACCTTTTCCTGGGCCTTCTCTCTAATTGAACAGGTGTTCAGTAGCAGTACGTCAGCTTCGTTCTGATTATCTGTGAGTTCAAGCTCGTGGCTTTCACCAAGTAGATCGGCCATACGTGCAGAATCGTACTCATTCATCTGGCAACCATGGGTTTTAATGAATAGCTTCTTCGCCATTACACACCTGTTCTTACAAAGGGAGTTTTAAAAGGGGCAGAGATTATACTTTAAGGGAGGATTACTGCCTAGCCCGAACATTTCATAAAGGCGCTGGTAATATCGCTGTAGAGCTGATGGTACCGGAAGTTTAACTTATATTAGATAGCTACACTATGTAGCCGAGCGCCGCTGATTGGTTTTCTGAAAAATCTGACGTTGCATTTGGTACGATCTCCCTTGATCCTTGGAAGAACCAAGTCTTTGCGGCAGATCGAACCAACTACTTAGCCAGATTTTCCAGAAATTCCAATCCCTTCACGAAATATCCGGGCTGATTTTAAACTGAAAGCTTCTCGTCTTGTATTTATAACTGTACGGCCCCATATAGCGGTGACTGAATTTTATAGTTTTTAATTAAATCTGCGGGACTAAGCGTTGTAACATGGAAAAAGAAGCGATCTATCGAATTAAGTTTATCAATCAGGACGAGGTGTATGAGATCTACGCCCGTGACGTGTATCAGAGTGACCTGTGGGGCTTTCTGGAGATAGAGAATTTCGTGTTTGGTAGCCAGACTCAGATGGTGGTTGATCCATCAGAAGAGAAGCTCAAACAGCAGTTTGCAGAGGTTGAGCGTAGCTATATTCCAATGCAATCGATTATCCGTATCGATGAAGTGAAACAGGAAGGCGTGGCAAAGATCACCACCGCCAAGGGAACCATTGCGGCTTTCCCCGTCATGCCCCCGCGGCACAAGTAATTAGTTGTAGTAATAGAATCCGGTGGCTGTTCAATTCTACGCTTCGCTGGCGGATTTTTGTTTGCAGTGTGGCGATCATTTCTGGTTAAAACTCTTCTGGTCGATTGTTCGGACTTTAATAACCGCCATGCTGACCTAAGGAACCTACGAACAAGTCCCATACGCCTCTGGCTTTCAGAGAGATTGGAGGTTAAGGCAACGATTACAGGCATACTGGTTGTACGTCGGCAATCGTTAACGCTGAGATCCGGTCTCTCTGAAAGCCCCGAAGGGCGGGCTCTATAACGGCCATCTGCTTTGTCAGTCAGTTTGAAAAGGTCCAGACATTTTACTGCACTGTCTTTCGCGCATCTGGCCGTTCTATAGCCCGCAGAGAAAGCATTAGACTTATTCGCAGGTTCCCTAGCTGTTAATACCTGACTATCGCAACTCTCTCTTGATTAGTTTGGATTTAGAGTTTCATGGGGAACTCTTCTGATTCTGCTTGGCGAATTGATCGCAGGGCCAGAGGTGAGCGGTTATTTCGGGATACTAGTTATGGGTACTATTTATTTGTACTCCAGTGTTTTACCTGTGATATACAGTATTAAAGTTATCGCTGGCGGGTAACTTGATAAGCTGTTTTTTTGTTTACTTGGCGGCATTTTGATGTAGTCATAACTAGTAGTATTGGGGTGACTTTTGCTGTTTGGAGAGGGCGTTATTGCAAGCGTGTACCGTTTCTTTTGCGTACATATATTACCGGGATTAGCCTATATTCTGGTGGCGAAGTTATCCATTTCTCTTTTTGCTATCCCCCCCAGTGACGCTTCGGCCATTTGGCCGGCAGCGGGTATTTCAATTTCAGCGATTATGCTGCTGGGCTACCGCGCCTGTTTGGGTTTGTTCATCGCATTACTGCTGTTTTACCTGGATTCCTGGCTTAGCCTAACTTCGTTTGCTGACCTGGTCCGATCGCTTTCTTTTTCTGCGTTACTCTCGGTAGCAGCGTTGCTGCAGGCCGCGGTGGCGGTTTTTCTGATTGATCGGTTTGTTGGGCGTAACAATACGCTCATTGATGACCGGATTATTATTCGTTTTCTGTTTATCGTTGGGCCGGTGGCGTCTCTGGTGGCCGCTACAGTAGCGATGTCAGTGTTTGTCATATTCAATATCCTTCCCCCGGCAGAGTTTCTGGTTAACTGGCTGACCTGGTGGATCGGAGACAGTATCGGTGCCATGTTGATGGTGCCTCTATTGCTCACCCTGTTTCAGCGTCAGCAAGCCGCTTTTTATAATCGTCGGATCACAGTAGGCTTACCTCTATTGGCGATGATGCTGGTTATCTCGGCGATATTTTTTATTACGCTTTCCCACGAAGAAGATGAGCGTAAGCGGGTATTTAATCGCCAGGCGCAGGCGCTGCATACACATATTGAAGATCGGTTTGAAGCCAATATGGAAGTGTTGTATTCGCTGAGTAGTTTCTTTCGCAGTAGCAAGCAGATTTCGGAGACTGGTTTTAGCCGTTTCAGTGAGTACAAAGTTGACAGGTATCCTGAAATACAGGCGTTGGAGTGGATTCCTCGTATTCCTCACAGCGAACGGCAAGTATTTGAAAATTTTTTTGAGGGGCCCGGCGCTATTCTGGAACGAACCAGTGATGGCCAACTAGTTCAGGCCTTGCCCCGTGACGAGTATTATCCGGTGATGTATCTGCAGCCGTTAAAGGGCAATGAGCGAGCTTATGGTTATGATGTTGCTTCAAATCCGGTTGCTCATGAGGCTCAGCAAAGGGCGCTTGCTGAGCAAGGGCTGGCTTTAACTGCCCCGATAACATTGATTCAGGAAAATGGACAACAGAAAGGCATTGTTGCCTATCTTGGCGGCAATCATTCAGGCATGAAGAGTGGAATGCCGGGAGTTGGATTAATTGCAGGGGTCTACCGGGTTGATGACTTTGTAGTCAGGATAATGCGCCAGCATGAGGAGCTTTCCAGGTATATCAGTTTGAAAATAACGGATGTTACAGATGCACCAGTGATTTTATTTAAAACCTCTGTATATGACGAAGAGTCAGATGTTCCGCAGCTTAAAGGTTTGCAGTGGCAAACCGACTATCAATTGGGTGGTCGAGCATATCGTTTTGAGTATCGGCCCGTATTAGGTGTTTTGGGGGCATTGGGGCAGTGGAATAGCTGGATTGTTTTACTGGCGGGCATGTTGTTTACCACGCTCCTGGGAGGCTGGTTACTGTCATTGACTGGCCGAACAGCAAGAACTGAGGGACTGGTTAGTGAGCGTACCGAGTCCTTGCGTCATGAAATTGTAGAGCGCAAGCGGGCCGAGCAAGAGTTGCGTAAGCTTTCAAAGGCGGTGGAATTCAGCCCTTATATGGTGCTGATTACCAAACCTGATGGTGTGATCGAGTATGCCAGCCCTAAATTTTCAGAGGTTACAGGTTATCAGGAAAATGAAGTGGAAGGTCTAAACATTAATATCCTTCACTATGAAAAAATCGGCGAATGTTCCTATGCGGATATATGGCAAGAACTGGTAAAAACGCCTGAATGGCGCGGTGAGATAATCAATCAGAAAAAGGATGGTACGCTCTTCTGGGCGGAGGTAAATGTTGCGCCGATCTATGATAGTGAAGGTCTGCTGACCCATTATGTTTCTATCCAGCAAGATGTTACCGAGGCTCGTCTGGTCTCTGAACAGTTGAATTATCAGGCCAGCCACGATCAGTTAACCGACCTGGTGAACCGGCGGGAATTCGAGGTAAGGCTGGAACAGCTACTGAAACGGCATTCTAAACATGAGCATCCGCACGCTTTCTGCTTTCTCGATCTGGATCAGTTTAAAGTGGTTAACGATACCTGTGGTCATATTGCGGGTGATGAGCTGTTGCGGCAAATTTCTTCATTGCTGCATGACAAAGTTCGCAGTACTGATACCCTCGCCCGCCTAGGGGGGGATGAGTTTGGAATCCTGATGCATAACTGCCCATTGAATAAGGCTGAAGCGATTGCCCAGGATATCCGTGATGCAATAGCGCAGTTTAAATTCAGTTGGGAGCAGCAGGTTTTTAGTATCGGCGCCAGTATTGGTGTTGTGGCTATTGATGAAAATTCCATCAGTTTGACCGAAGTCTTAAAACAGGCCGATTCTGCCTGTTATACGGCTAAAGATACCGGGCGTAATCGAGTGCATGTGTATCAGCATAGGGATGAGCTGCTGGTGCAGCGAGAAGGCGATATGCGCTGGGTGACCGAGATTAATTCGGCCTTGGAAGATGGCCGCTTTATTCTCTATGGACAAGTGATCGAGCCGTTGCAGAACCCACAATTAAAACCGGATATCGAATTGTTGATCCGGATGCTGGATCGGGAGGGGAATATTGTTCCTCCCGGAGCCTTTCTGCCAGCAGCAGAGCGTTATCATCTGTCCAGCAGGATTGATCAATGGGTGGTGAATAATGCCTTTTTGTGGTTGCAGGATAATTTCGAGGATTTCGTACAGAATATCGGTTGCTGTGCCATTAATCTGTCCGGTACCTCGCTAGGGGATAAGGCAATTAAAGACACCATCGTTAGTTATTTTGATGATTCGACACTGTTGCCTTATAAAGTGAAATTCGAGATTACCGAAACCTCTGCTATCGCGAATCTTTCTGAAGCCCGGCGTTTCATTCATGGGCTGAAGGCCTATGGATGTCAGTTTTCCCTGGATGATTTTGGTAGTGGTTTTTCTTCGTTTGCCTACTTGAAAAATCTGCCAGTCGATAATCTTAAAATCGATGGATTGTTTGTGAAGGGCATGGTGGATGATGAGCTAGATTTGGCGATGGTGAAGTCAATCAATGATATTGGCCATGTGATGGGCAAAACGACGATCGCTGAATTTGTAGAAAATGAGGCTGTTCTCAACGCTTTGAAAGAGATAGGTGTCGATTACGCCCAGGGCTATGGTTTGGGACGACCCAAACCGTTAGATCAATTACTAGTGGAACTTAGCAGTAAAAACGAAATTTCCGCCTAAGTTTGCTTAGTTAAATAGCCAAACGGGATTGGTCGTAGCGTTGCAGCTTATTATGCGTAATCATGGAGCGTAAGCGCTCAATATAGACTGAGCCCAGCTCACTATAGCTGCCCAGATAGTTAATCAGCTTGAGTGGATCACTGCTGGCGAGGCGTGCCTGGCGCAATTTCTGGTAGGGGCCACCGCGTCCAATGGTAAGGAAATAATCATCGATTGCTTCGAGTAAGGAGGCGTATTTTTTGACGTAAATTGCTTTACCGTCGCGGGATTCACTGGCCCGGATGCGAGGCTCTTTTGGGTTGCCGGACCAGACGCCGAATACATTGTTACCCTCGAGAAAAAAGCGTGATGTGCCCCAGCCAGTCTCAATCGCTGCCTGGGCCAGAATTATACTGGTGGGCATATCATTCATACGGAAAACAAGTTCATCGATTGTCTTAGCCTTAAAACGCTGTTGCTGTTGTTCCAGCCAGGCTTGTTCTTTACTCGTTAGCCTGCTTTGAGAAGCTAAAGTGATCAGTTTCTGACGTTCCTGCTGTAATCTGTTTTTGCTGATGAGAATGGCTGGCAGCATCATTTCGATGAACTTAATTTTTTTTGTGTCGACCTGTAAGCCCGCTAAGGAAGTAACCCGGGTATAGGCGATAGGCATTACCTCCGGGCCGGGTATGCTGACGATATCCACAGGGGAATGGATCGGCTTGTAGATAACATTGAGTTGTAGATTATCGGGTTGTTCAGCGATCTGTATAAGGCTACCAATAGCAAACATGCAAGCAGCAAAGAGCAGTATGGTGGTTTGTGCTGTTGAACGCATAATTACAGGTTCCCGGTTTGTGGATAAAAGTCATCGCTATGCTAACCCGAAAATTTCATAAAGGCGCTTGAAATCACGATGCAGACCTTATGTTTACGGGTCTTGCAGCTTATATTAGAACGTTACACTATGTAACCAGCTCGCCGCTGATCGGTTTTCTAAAAAATCTGGCGTTGCATTTGGCTCCATCTTCCTTGAACCTTGGAGTGACCAGGGCTTGGCGAAAGATAAAGCCAACTGCTTAGCCAGATTTCTCAGAAATTCCAATCCCTTCACGAAATATTCGGCTAACGGCAGACGCGTAAGAGTGCCAGACAGGGTTATCGGCAGTCTCTCAACAAACGTCAGCGAAAGTATTTAATCAAACATCAGCGGAAGAATTGTTTTAGCGCCCTTGCCGGGCACTTCTCTTGCCAATTTAGGCACCAGATAGCCCGGCAGCTCTTTATGCAGCTGTTGCATCAATTGCTGGGCTTCAGCGTCTGGAATATCGAAGTGAGCCGCTCCTGCGACTGGATCGAAGGTGAACAAATAATACGGCAGAATACCGCTGTCGAATAACCTTTCACTGAGCTGTTTCAATGTGGGCACAGAATCGTTTACGTCTTTTAGTAACACCGCCTGGTTGAGTACGGTGGTATCCGCTGTCTTTAAGCGTTGCACGGCGCTGGTGACCGTCGCATCGATTTCGTTAGGGTGGTTGATATGCAATACCACCACAGTTTTTAGCCGTGTGTTAAACAGGATGTCTGTGAGTTGCCCGGTGACGCGTTGTGGAATGACAACCGGCAGACGGGTATGAATCCGTAAACGCTTAAGGTGCTGTATCTGCTCCAGATCTGCAATCATCCTGCTGAGTCGATTATCTGTGGATACCAGAGGATCTCCCCCGGAAAAGATTACCTCTTCGATGCTGTTATCTGCCTGGATGTAATTCAGCGCCTGTTGCCATTGCTCAGGCCCCAGTCGGTTGTCCTGATAGGGGAAGTGACGACGGAAGCAATAGCGGCAGTTGATCGCACAGGCACCGGTTAACACTAACAGTACTCTGCCTTTATATTTATGGATGACGCCGTTGCTGGGGTTTGAGCCTAATTCTGCCAGTGGATCAGTCACATAACCGGCAACCGGTATCAGCTCCGTTCCCAGCGGTAAGACCTGCTTCAGTAATGGATCATTCGGATTCCCTTTGCTGATGCGTTGCAGATAAGGCAATGGGATACGCAAGGGGAAACCTTTACAGGCTTTTTCAGCAGGATCAATCAGCTCATCGGGCAGCTGCAGATAGTTGATCAACTCCCTGGGGGAGTCGATAGTTTGACTAAGAATTGACTGCCAGTTTTCCTGCAGAGGGATGGATGAGATCATAGGTTTGAGATTTATTTCAATTGAAAATTTGCTCGCATTCTCCTTTCTAGTAGAATGACTGTCAATTAGAGACGGTCTTCCGTCATTAGAGTTCACTTATTTTTGAGATCGTTATGGCAAATTACGCTACGAATCAGTTTAAGAACGGCCTGAAAGTCATGTTAGATGGCGATCCTTGCTCCATGGTCGATGTTGAATTCGTAAAACCTGGTAAAGGTCAGGCATTCACCCGTGTGAAAATGAAAAATTTGATGTCTGGGCGCACCTGGGAACGTACCTTCAAGTCCGGTGAGAGTGTTGAAGGAGCGGATGTGATGGATACCGATATGGAGTATCTGTATAACGATGGTGAGATGTGGCACTTTATGGATCCAACCAGCTATGAGCAGGTTGAAGCAGATAAAACGGCGATTGGCGATACGCACCTGTGGCTGAAAGAACAAGACAAGTGTCAGGTGACGCTGTTCAATGGCAACCCTATTTCAGTAACGCCGCCTAACTTTGTCGAGCTGCAGGTAACTGAAACTGATCCTGGCCTGAAAGGTGATACCGCTCAGGGCGGCTCCAAGCCAGCTATTTTGCAAACCGGCGCTATGGTTCGTGTACCACTGTTCATCGAAGAGGGCGAGATGCTGAAGATTGATACCCGTACCGGTGCTTACGTTTCCCGCGCATAAAACCTACTGCGCTTGTAAATACGGCGTTATAAAGTTGCTCGCAACGCTCATTTAGATTACTAAATTCCGCTTGCTCGCAACTTTATGCCTTGTCTTTCCTGCGCTCATAACGCTTTTATCATTTTGAATGGCAGCCTGGGCTGCCGTTTCTGTTTCTGGGAAATGATTCTTATGGAAAACCGTTGGCAGGCGACAGCGCCGATTGACAACCTTAGGGCCCGGGCGGAAATAATCGGCAATATCCGAAATTTTTTTGCCGCACGTGATGTGCTGGAAGTCGATACGCCGGTGATGTCCGCAGCGGCGGTGAGCGATCCTTATATCGATACAATCGAGTGTCGCTATAACCCGGTGCCAAATCAACCCTCTGAGAAGCGCTATCTGCAAAGCTCTCCGGAGTATGCAATGAAGCGCCTGCTGGCTTCTGGCAGTGGCGCGATTTATCAGATTGGCAAGGCGTTTAGAAACGGTGAAGCGGGGCGGCGGCATAATCCGGAATTCACCATGCTGGAATGGTATCGTCCGGGGATTGATCACCTGCAACTGATGTCTGAGGTGGAGGCGCTGGTGGTCGATCTGCTGGACATATCGGACTGTGAGCGAATCAGCTATGGGGAGGTGTTCCAGCAGTACTTGAGCATCAATCCGCATACCGCTACCGCCGCTGAGTTACAGCCGATCACTTTACAGCACATTGACCTGGATATGCAGGATGACAACCGGGATAACTGGTTGAACCTGCTGATGTCGCACGTGATCGAGCCTCAGTTGGCGAGTCGGGGAGCGGTATTTGTCTATGATTACCCGGCATCACAGGCCGCCTTGGCGAAGGTGACGGAAAACAGTGACGGGCAGCCGGTGGCTTGCCGCTTCGAACTGTTTGTCGGCGGAGTTGAACTGGCCAACGGTTACCATGAACTAACCGATAGCTGTGAGCAGGCGCGGCGTTTTCAGCAGGATCTGGCTGTGCGACAGGGCGAAGGTTTACCGCAACGCCCTGTGGATAACCTGCTGGTGGATGCATTAGCTGCCGGAATGCCTGAATGCGCGGGAGTCGCTATCGGAGTCGATCGACTGGTGATGCTGGCGCTGGGTGTCGGCACTATTCAGGAAGTTATCGCATTTCCTTTTGATAGAGCTTAAAAGGCGACGTCCGTAGTTCGATCGCAGCAAAGAACGCTGCTTGTTCGTTGTTCGCAAAAAGCCTTTTTCAATCTATTGTGCCAGATAAGGGTTAATCACCTGTAAGGTGTTTTCTGCTAGATCTGATTGTGTAAGGATACAGGAGTAATTTAACGTTTCTTTTAAAAATAAAGTTTATCGATAAGTGAAGGACGTCTTATGAATATCAATGTGTTGTTCGCTATTTTCTGAAAACCTCTTTGGAGTTGTACGTCAAATTAACGCGCTTTTTTACGTCAGAACGCTTATTTGTTACGCGCCGTTCAATAAATAGAGATTTGAAGATGACTGAAGAATTTGAAGTAAAAATGTCTCCCTTGTGCCAAAAGTTTGAGCGCGATGGAAAAACTGTAGAAATCGAGATATACGAAAATGGAGAAGGCGGCTGGATTCTTGAGACAGTGGATGAATTCAATAATTCTACCCTGTGGGATGATCCGTTCTCTTCTGATCAAGCAGCTCTTGAAGAAGTGCTGAGTGCTATAGAAAAAGAGGGTATTGAATGCCTCATAGGTCCAGTGTCAGGTTAAGTGCAGTAAAATCGCATAACAAGGCAGTCAAAAATAGCCGGCGAGCTGGCTGGACCTCCGCAAACAGGGCTTGCTGCGTACTTTTACTGCGAGGTTAACTACCTACGGAAGGAATAATCGTGGAAGAAAATGAACGGCTCCGTGAGATGGTTTTTGAAGTTATCGAAAACCAGATACGAGACAATAATCCTAAAGAAACTAAAATCACCTTAGATCGCCTGGTTTCAAGGGGCATACCGCACGATGAGGCGATGAAGTACATCGGTTGCGTGGTGTCGACGGAAATATTCGACATTATAAGAGATGGCAAAGAGTTTGATGAAAAAGCGTACATTAAAGCATTGCAAGCTTTGCCAACACTGCCATGGGAATAGCACTTACCCTTTAATCACAGATTAATCTGGCGTTGTTCTCTACTGAAAGGCCTAGTCGGGACGACTAGATTGTAACTCCCGACTACGCTGTACATTTCTATATGCATAATCAGCTTTAAGAAGACTCTTCGAGCGACGAACGAGCAGCGTCCTTTGCCGCTCGTACTCTGAATTACGGTTCTTATAGCTTTATTAGCCACTAGCTAGCAGTGCTTTTTGCTGCGCTCTAGCCACTCGCGGCTGCTATCCTCCGGGTAGCTGCTTTAGCATCGCCCGTCGGATACGATCAACAGCCTCGATCAGCATCGCCCGTGTGCAGCCGAAATTCAGGCGCATGAAGCGATCATCGCCAAAGTCACGTCCCGCAGACATGCCAACGCCGGCCTGTTCAAAGAAGTGCGCCGGGTTTTCCAGTTTGGCGGCGGATACGTCGATCCAGGCAAGGTAGGTGGCTTCAATAGGGTTGAGTTGCAGTCCGGGGATTTGATTGATCTCTTTGACCAGAAAATCCCGGTTACCTTTGAGGTAGTCCCGCTGTTGTTGATTCCATGGATCGCCATCCTGATAGGCCGCCATGGCTGCCGTGTAACCCAGTAAATTCACGTCGGGCACGATGCCTTTGCGTACATTATGGAACTGATGACGAAGCTGGCGGTCCGGAATGATGGCAAATGAACAGCCCAGTCCTGCGATATTGAAGGTCTTGCTGGGGGCCATCAGGGTGATGGTCTTACTGGCGATCTCTGCGTTCAGGGATGCCAGCGGAATGTGCTTGAGGCCCGGCTCTAAAATCAGGTCGCAATGAATTTCGTCCGAACATACCGTCAGGTTATGTTTGTTGCAGATCGCTGCCAGTTGTTGCAGTTCTTCGCGGCGGTACACGGTACCGCCCGGATTATGCGGGTTACAAAACAGCAAGGCACGGCTGTTGGCGGTAATGGATTGTTCCAGCGCGGCAAAGTCGATCAGCCAGCGCTTGTCTTCCAGTCGCATCGGTACGGTGATCAGGCTGCGATCTGAGAGTCGCGGAGATGACATAAGGGGGGGGTAGACAGGTTTGGCTGTAATCACGCTATCAGCACTCTCGCCGATACTGCGACACGCCAGATTGAGGCCGCAAACCAGTCCGGGCAACCACACCAGCCAGTCGGCCTCAATGGTCCAGTCATAGAGGGTCTGCAGCCTGTCGATTACCAGCTGGTTCAGCTCGGCAGGGGTGTTTGTATAGCCGAAAATTCCATGGTCGATACGTGCCTGCAGCGCTTCAATGATAGCGGGCGGTGCCATAAAGTCGGTATCGGCAACCCACATCGGAAGGATATCGGTATCGTGGTATTTCTCCCACTTCTGGCTGGAAGTCGGGCGGCGGTCGACAGGCTGATCAAAGTGGTTTTTGCTCATCGTAGAATCCCGAATGTAGTAAACTGAATATCGATTGTTATTTGTACGTCATTGCGTTGTAAATAGCTCGCAATTTCATGGCGTAGTTTTCTTCGTGTCTTGTGGGTAATAAGCGTTCTATAACCCGCAGAGAACACGCTGGACATATTCAGAGGTTCCTTTATATTAGGCGGTACAAATTTAATTTAGATGACGTTTCGTAGCGATGCAATTTCAAGAGACCGATAAGACAATCTGTTTAGTCATTATTGTCCGGCCAGTTGGCGCTATGTCTCTCATCTCCCTTGCGCGCATCCTGCCCTAGGGGCGACTATATTTATTCCCGTCACTAAGTGTAAGTATTACAACTTTAAAAGAATTTAATCCGCTACGTCCAATCCTATATCTGCAGACGAAGCGACCAGTTTTCGGAGTTCGGCTATGACTGATAACAACCGCGTTATTATTTTTGATACTACACTGCGTGACGGTGAGCAAAGTCCCGGCGCATCGATGACCCGTGAAGAAAAATTGCGCATAGCCAAACAGCTGGAGAAGATGCGTGTCGATGTTATTGAAGCGGGTTTTGCTATTGCCAGCCCCGGGGACTTCGCGTCGATCAAGGCGATAGCGGAAACCATTAAAGACAGTACGATCTGTTCGCTTTCCCGCGCTCTGGATGCAGATATTGACCGTGCCGGCGAAGCTATACGCAGCGCGAACTCCGGTCGCATCCATACCTTCATTGCCACCTCTCCAATCCATATGCAGTATAAGTTGCAGATGGAGCCATCGAAGGTGGTTGAGCAGGCGATCCATGCGGTAACGCGTGCGCGTAATTTGATCGATGATGTGGAGTTTTCCCTGGAAGATGCCAGCCGCTCCGAAATGGACTTTATGTGTGAGATTATCGAGAAGGTCATTGATGCCGGTGCCCGTACCATCAACATTCCGGATACTGTCGGCTACGCGGTGCCTGAAGAGTATGGCCATACCATCAAGCAGCTGATCGAGCGTATCCCCAATGCGGATAAGGCGATCTTCTCGGTACACTGCCATAACGATTTGGGATTGGCGGTGGCCAACTCCCTGGCCGCCGTGAGCAATGGCGCCCGTCAGGTCGAATGTACCATTAACGGTCTGGGTGAGCGTGCCGGCAATGCATCGCTCGAGGAGATCGTCATGGCGCTACGTACCCGTCAGGATGTGCTGGGCTTACATACCAATATCGATACCACGCAGATAGTGCCGGCTTCCCGTCTGGTCTCAGGTGTGACTGGCTTTCCTGTTCAGCCTAACAAGGCGATCGTTGGCGCGAATGCCTTTGCCCATGAGTCCGGTATTCATCAGGATGGCGTACTGAAGCACCGTGAAACCTATGAGATAATGACCGCCCAGGATGTTGGCTGGAACACTAACCGTATGGTGATGGGCAAGCACTCAGGGCGTAACGCGTTTCGCTCCCGCCTTGAGGAGCTGGGCACTAGTTTCGAGACCGAAGCCGAACTGAATGATGCCTTTGCCCGATTTAAAGAGTTGGCAGACAAGAAGCATGAAATATTTGATGAGGATCTGCAGGCGCTGGTCAGCGATACCCAGGCGTCTCATTATGAGAAATACAAGCTGAGCAGCCTGTCGGTGACCTCGCAGACCGGTGAAGTACCCGTTGCAACCGTGACTGTTGCGGTGAATGATGCTGAGCTGACTGCTGAGGCTTCCGGCAGTGGTCCGGTTGATGCTGCACTTAAAGCGATCGAAGCGATCGTTGAGTCCGAGGCGAGCCTGGAATTGTATTCGGTAAATGCCATCACCAGCGGTACGGATTCGCAGGGTGAAGTGACTGTTCGCCTGGAGAAGGGCGGACGTATCGTCAATGGTCTGGGAGCTGATACCGATATTATCATTGCATCCGCCAAGGCATACATCCATGCGCTGAACATGCTTGAGTCCACCGTGGAGAAAGCGCATCCTCAGGTGTAACTGCAGCAAGTTATGTTAACCGGTACTCGGTATTAAATTCAGATAGGTAGCCACTATGCAGGAACAACAACGCCATCAGTATCTTGAGGCTATGGGGATTTCCAGCTGGTTGCCGCGCAAGCACCTGGCAGGTGCTAAGCCGACGCCGGATTGGGTGTGGGAGTTTGTCTACCCGGAAGAGGACAGCTCTCAAGCCCCGGTTGCCGAGCGCTCTCAACAACAGAAACAGCAGCAGGCTGTAACGCCGCAAGTAACTGCCGCTGCGGCCCTTCAGGCGCGTACTGATCTGGCTGCCAGCTTTTCCGCCCCGAATCCTGCTAGCGCTGTTCGCGCAGAGAAAGTTGAGACGGCGCAGGAAGTCGCGGCTCCTGTTCTTGACAGGGTTGAGCGGCGTGCAGATGTTGAGGCTCAGACCCCGGTTGACTCGGTTGAGAGCGCGCCAGAGGTGGTTATCACCAGCGCTGCAGAGTCGACTGAACAGGCGCCTTTCAAACTGGCTTTTATGACCTACGGCGATTGTCTGGTGGTCGACTCCCTGCCGCCGCGATCCCGGCAAGGTGTTTCCGATCAACACCAGGCGCTGCTTGGAAAAATTCTGCAGTCTGTTGGTCTGCAGGGGAGCGCTGTTGGTGATCTGTTTATGCTGCCCTGGCCAATGTTTGCCAGTAAATCGTTGGATCAGGGAGCCGATCAGGCGCGCATGACTGTACAGCATAAGCTTACTAAGAGCCTGCAAACTACCCAGGTGCACTATGTTTTACTGTTAGGTGAAGCCGCTGCTCAAATGGTTCTGGAGCGTTCCGAGCCTCTTGAACAGTTGCGTGGATTGCTGTTCAGTCTGCGTTCTGACGTGAAGACGCTGGCCAGTGCCAGTTTAACCGAGATGATCAGTGTTCCAGGCTGTAAACGGGATGTGTGGATGGATTTGCAACCATTGCTTCAGCATATTGAAAATGCGCAGTCCTGATGTCTGACTGGCAAATCTGTAGGTTAGGTGGCGCCGATCTGAATGCTGTCTGTGCTATCGAGAACGACTGCTTTTCTTCACCCTGGTCCCGGGACTTTATTGCCAGGTACCTGCGTCAGGAGCGTCATTGCTGCATTGGGCTTTATGCTGCTCAAGCCACTACAGGTAACTGTCTGGCGGGCTTTGCTATTTTTTCCTGGGTGCTGGATGAGGCCGAGCTGCTGCAGATCGGTGTTGCTTCTGAATTTCGTGGTCAGGGCGGTGCAAAAATGCTGTTGGGAGAGTCTCATAATATGCTCAGGACAGAAAAGATTGCTCGGATTCTGCTTGAGGTACGCAGCTCAAATGCTGCTGCGATTGCCCTCTATAAAGGGCTCGGGTATTGCGAGGATGGTCGTCGTAAAGGCTATTACTCATCGTCGACCGGACGTGAAGACGCCATTTTAATGAGCTGTAGCAATGCCTAACGCTCTATTTGTAGGGTGATCCGTTGTACAATTTTCAGGGGATGGATAGTTAGGGTAACGCGATGAGTTTATCGGCGGGGCTGTTGAGCGGGTTTTGGTTTTGGGGAGCACAAGTTCTCTATATTCTGGTGTTTCTGCTTGCAGTGTATACCGCTCCCTGGCGCACTCTGTTGAAGACACGACAGTTACAGCACCTGTTATTGGGCGCTACGGTTATTCTAATGCTGCTCTGGCAGATGCGGGCCGGTATCTCTCCCGGGTTGGCAATTCATTTCCTTGGTCTCACTGTGCTGACACTGATGTTTGGCTGGGATCTGGCGATTCTTTCTGCCAGCCTGGCTTTAGTGGGTATTACAATCGTCGGCCAGGAGAGTTGGCAGGGATTTGCTGTGAATGGCTTATGTACGGTGGTGATTCCAGCGCTGGTCAGTTATGCCATCTTGCGGATAGTGGAAGCCAGGTTGCCGCGCAATTTCTTTGTTTATCTTTTCCTGTGTGCCTTTTTTGGTGCCGGTGTTGCGAGTGTTTGTGGCGGCTTAACCATGGGCTTTTTGCTGTGGGTAAGTGATGTCTATACCCTGGAAAAAATTAACCATGAATACATCGATTTCCTGCCGCTTATTATGTTCCCGGAAGGTTTGCTCAACGGTATTATCATGACCGCTATGATGGTGTTTTATCCTGATTGGATAAGAACTTTTGATGCCCGGAAATACATCGACGAGCAGTAAAATTGTGCCTCAAGATAAGTGACTTTATTTCCGGTCCTTACTCTCTGTGATTGCAGCAAGTTGGTTTTCAGCAATATATGAAGCGGGCAAGTTTCTATTTAGCATTGTGGATCGTGACGGTTTCAGGGAAAATAGCAACCAATTAACGTTAACTCTGCAGTAGTCTGGACCTGATAGTCATGCCAGATGCTGTCTTTTCTATTTTAAGCCGGATCACTATGTCTAGCAGTGCTATTGCTCAAGAAGTCTCGACGCGTCGGACTTTCGCTATTATCTCCCACCCCGATGCGGGTAAAACCACCATTACCGAAAAGCTGTTGCTGTTCGGAAATCTGATTCAGAAAGCCGGTACCGTGAAAGGCAAAAAATCCGATCGTCATGCGACGTCTGACTGGATGAGCATGGAGAAGGAAAGGGGTATTTCCGTTACCTCATCGGTGATGCAGTTTCCGCATAACGGCCGTATCGTTAATCTGCTGGATACTCCGGGACACGAAGACTTCTCGGAAGATACCTACCGTACGTTGACGGCTGTGGATTCGGCGCTGATGGTGGTCGATGGCGCCAAGGGTGTCGAGGCTCGGACGATCAAGCTGATGGAGGTATGTCGCCTGCGTGACACGCCGATATTGTCGTTCGTTAACAAGATGGACCGCGATATACGTGATCCGATCGAGTTGCTGGATGAAATCGAAGAGGTGCTGAAGATCGCTGCGGCACCGATTACCTGGCCGATCAGCATGGGGCGGGATTTTCGCGGTGTGTATAACCTGTATACCGATACTATCCATGTATTCACGCCGGGCCAGGGCAGCATTATCCCGGATGATATCCAGGTGCAAGGTATTGCAAGTGACGCAGCTAAAGAGTTGCTGGATGATCTCTACGATGATTTCCTCGATGAAGTAGAGTTGGTGCGTGGTGCCAGCCATGAGTTTGATCGGGATGAATATCTGGCGGGTCGCCAGACGCCGGTGTATTTCGGTACTGCGTTGTCAAACTTTGGTGTGCGCGAGATGCTGGATGGTTTTGTTGAGTTTGCACCCGCACCTATTGGCCGTTCGACGATCAGCCGTGATGTTGCGGCGGATGAAGAGAAGTTTAGCGGATTCGTGTTCAAGATCCAGGCGAATATGGATCCCAAGCACCGTGACCGTATCGCTTTTATGCGCGTCTGTTCGGGCAGCTACACCAAGGGTATGAAGATGCGCCATGTGCGTATCAAGAAGGATGTGAAAATCGCCGATGCGGTAACCTTCCTCGCTGGCGATCGATCTAATGTGGAAGAAGCCTGGTCGGGTGACATTATCGGCCTGCATAATCATGGCACGATTCAGATTGGGGATACCTTTACCGAAGGGGAAGACCTGAAGTTTACCGGCATTCCGCACTTTGCTCCGGAAATGTTTCGCCGGGTACGCCCTACTGATCCGCTGAAGATGAAGCAGTTGCAGAAAGGCTTGCGACAGTTGTCGGAAGAAGGCGCGGTGCAGCTGTTCCAGCCAATAGCCAAGAATGATCTGGTGTTGGGCGCGGTAGGTCAGCTGCAGTTTGAAGTGGTGGTATATCGTCTTAAGGATGAGTACAAGGTTGATTGTCTGTATGAGCCGGTCAATGTGGCGACTGCCCGTTGGGTGGAGTGCGATGATGAGCGTCACCTGGATGAATTCCGCCGTAAGGGCGGAGAGAACCTGGCGATGGATGGTGGTGGTTTGTTGACCTACCTGGCTCCGACCCGGATAAATCTGAGCCTGACCGAAGAGCGCTGGCCGGATATTCAGTTCCGCGCAACCCGCGAGCACTAATATTCTTCTGAATGTATCAAGCCGGCACTATTGCCGGCTTTTTTACGCACAGGACGTGCGGTATGTCGCGAGCACAGGGATGTGCAGGAGCGACGATGCACAGGATGTACCCTTTCTAGAGTACAGAGGTTCGCGGGATCATTAGTATGCCGCAGAGAGGCTTCTATTTTTCTACTACTGACGCTACGCTTAGGCTATGAAACTAATCGACACCCACAGTCATCTGGACTTTCCTGCGTTTAAAGATGAGATCGATGCGGTGCTTGCGCGTGCAAGGGCTCAGGGAGTCGCACAGTTTGTTGTGCCTGGAGTGAATGGTGATAACTGGTCAGCAGTATTATCCCTTTGTGAGCGCAAGCAGGGGCTCTATCCGGCGTTAGGAATTCATCCTTGTTTTCTTTCCGGTGAGCATCGTGAGGATCTGCAACGTCTGGATAGCCTTCTTGAATCAAAGTGTGAGATTGTTGCGGTCGGTGAGATCGGCCTGGATCTGTTTATGCCTGAAGCGGATCTGGATCAGCAGTTAAGCGTGCTTAAACGACAGCTGGAGATCGCGCATAGCCATAATAAGCCTGTTCTGCTGCATGTCCGTAAGGCGCATGATCAGATGCTGAAACAGCTGCGTCATTATCGCTTGCCACGTGCCGGTATCGTGCATGCCTTTTCCGGAAGTGAACAGCAGGCCCTGGAGTATTTGAAGCTCGGTTTCAAGCTGGGAGTCGGTGGCTCAGTCACTTACGAACGTGCCAGAAAACTCAGGCGGCTGGTGGTCAACCTACCGCTGGAGAGTTTTGTGTTGGAGACGGATTCGCCGGATATGCCGCTATGTGGCTATCAGGGTCAGGTTAATTATCCCGAACGTGTGGCGATTGTGCTGCAACAGTTGGCAGTGTTGCGGCAGGAAAGTATTAACAAATTAGCAGAAGTGACAACCGCTACAGCGGTACAGCTGTTGTCACTGTGAGAATCAACGGCTCTAATTGTCGTCGTTGTAGAGGGACTGATAGAGTGCCGTCATAGATTTCCAAACCGTATCGGTCTTTTCATTTTTAGGCAGTTTGTAGAAACGACCATTAGCGGTTAACTTTTCAGCCTCATAGCTACCATCTTGTGGATTAAGCATCATGCGTATCAGGCTGGCTCTGTAGTTAGGTCCGGTGACTTTTTGGTTATAGGCCCTTTCTATTGGCTGTGCAAACTCTGTAGCACTCAGGATGGCATTAAGGTTATGGCATTGTCTGGAGTTGCCACGGCAGAAAGTGTAATCCTTCAGGTCGACCTTATAGTAGCTGGTGTCCGTTGCCTTAGCTGATTCCTGGATAGTACTAAGACAACCGCTGACTAGCAGTGCCAGCAGTGAGGTCAGTAAAACTCTGATCATGGTTGTGTCCTTAATACGCTGCTGATTAGCTCATGTCTTCAAAAGGATTTTCGATATTCAGACTTACGCTGTTGGTATAGCCCGGCAGTTTTATTTCGCTGTCAGTAAGCTCCAGATCTTCACCACTGAGCACATTGTTGTCGTAAAGGTAGATTGGTCGGGTCAGGCCTTTGATACTTTGTTGATCATACTCTTTTGCAGTCGCTTGCGTGACTTCCAGCTTAGCCTGGTACTGGTGTAATGCTTCTTTGCCATGGCGTTTTAGCAGCATCTGCCGGGTTATGTGCGGCGCCAGCACTATTGCGCTGGCGTTATTGCCACCAAAGCCTTTAGAGTTGAGGACCATTGAATCCATATAGGTAGTGCCAACCTCGGTGTGGCTATTGCTTAAGCGCAGGTTGCTGGCGTGCACATCATCGGCAAACGCCGGTGTCGTCGCGATGCCGGGAATGATGCCGTATTGCCAAATGCCTAACGACAGGTTGAGCTGATCACCGCCGGCGGTACCTTGAGAGTGTCCCAGATAACATTTCAGGGCGGCTACGTTCCAGGCTGGAATGTTGAAGGCCTTAGCTGTCTCGTTGATGACATGGGATTCGGTTACGCGGTTTTGCGGTGTGCTGGTACCGTGTGCCTGCACAAAGCTGCGTTGCTGAAGGGATTCTTCACCCAGCATGCTGCGAATCAATCCTGCGGCCTTGCCCAGTGTAATGTAGTTACCGATGCCTGGTGCTGAGATCGATTTTTTATGACCGTCGGCGTTAACAAAGACTTCCGGTACGGCGCCATAGATCTGTGCGCCAAGTTTCAAGGCCAGATCATCGCTCATCATCAGAGTGAACTGGGATGATTCCGCAATGGTAAAGCCGCAGTTGTTGCCGAATGGACGGCAGGCTTTGCGGTAATCGTCATTGCTTAATTTACTCAGTCCATCCAGCGCCAGTAAGTCTTTGTCTTCTGCCAGTGCCCCCATTGCGCGGAAGCCTTCGATGATTTCCGGTGTGACCGGGGCATCACTGCCTCCCACCAGGACAACTTTGCGGCGACCCGAGCGGATATCGTTTACTGCACTGCGCAGGTTATATAGATAGGTGGCACAAGCGCCAAGGGCTCCGCCGGTAACACCAACACTGCCAAGAATATAGGCATTAACAAAGTCGGCTGGCATCTGAGCATAGCCCAGGGGCATCTGTTTTGAAGTAGTTCGTTTACCAATTGAGGCGAACTTGGTTAAACCGCCAAAGCCGAAGTCATCCAGTTGACCGATCGAGTTGCTGGCATAGACGCCGATCTGGTCAGGACGAACACTGGCCGCAATTTGATCCCAGGGAATACCTGATGACAGGATTGCGTCTGAGGCACCAAATACGGTCATCTGCAGATTGCGGGGATGGTTGCGTGATTGGTATAGCGTGCCCGGTTTAAACCCGGTTGGCAGCTGGCCGGCAGCTTGCACCTGAGCTTGTTTGGTGTCAGGGAAAATGACGTCGCAGTTACCCTTAATCGATACTTCCACCTGAGTCGGTGACAGGCTTGTTAACTGCCAGTTATCAGGAATGTTCTGTGGTAGGTGGCGCTTGCGCAAGGTGAAACGCAGTTCGTCTTCTGTGGTGATAGTTGCCGGACGGTTGAAGGTTATATGGTCAACATCAAAACAGTCTCCCTGAATACGCCGGATCAGGGTGTTATCCTTGACTTGCTGTGCTATTTCATCAGCCAGTTCGGTGGCAGAGCGACGCATCCCTTCGCAATCAATATAGCTGCCATCAGAAAATTCGGCGAGCCCCATTAGGGTTGCAAGTGCGAGTAGAGTCTCGTTGCGGCTGGTTTCATCCAGATTATCCAGAATCAGGCGGCGATATCCATGGTGGAATGAACTACGACCGGCGGGGCTAACACCACCAAAGCCTACGATAACAGGAAGCTGAGACAAGGGACTTTCCTCGGAGCTGATCAATACAGAGTCTTACAAATTAGTTAACCCAAGATTCTATAAGTTGTTGTCGGCACTGACTAGAGATATATCGCTATTTTGGCTCACTAAGGTAGTATTCAGGTAAAATTAACTAGGATTTCTCATATTCATGGAACTTGTCCGTTGCATGTATGACTAACGGCCATTCGAATTTAAGGTGTCAGTAATGAAAAAAATTGCAGTTTTGGTATCTGTATTAACGTTAGCGGGCTGTCAGACTCTGGATCCTTATACCCAGGAGCAAAAGACGGGTAATGCTGCTAAAGGGGCCGGTATTGGTGCGGTTACCGGTGCAATTCTGGGTGCTGCAGTATCCAGTAAAAAAGACCGCGGCAAGGGCGCGTTAACGGGGGCATTGGTCGGTGGCGCAATCGGTGGCGGTATTGGCTACTACATGGATCAACAGGAAATGCTGTTGCGACAGGAGCTGGAAGGCACTGGCGTACGGGTTGAACGTGTTGGCGATGAGATCAAGTTGATTATGCCGGGTAATATTACCTTTGCTACCAATTCGTACGATGTTGTTTCGGGGTTCCATCCGGTGCTGGGTTCTGTGGCTAAGGTACTGATTAAATTTGATAAGACTGTCGTTAATGTCGATGGTTTTACGGACAGTACCGGTTCTTTTGAGCATAACCAGACCTTGTCTGAGCGTCGTGCGGCGAGTGTTTCTCAATATCTGGCCAGCGATGGTGTTGCTGCATTGCGTCTGCAATCTCGCGGTTACGGTGAGCGTTACCCGGTTGCAAGCAACGAAACGTCATCTGGCCGAGCCCAGAATCGCCGCGTAGAGGTGAGTATTCGCGGTAATCAGTCATAAATCAAAAGTACTCGCGGGCGAAAGCCCGCTTTTTTTTGCTTGTTGCTGCTAGTTACTAGAACATTGCACTACTTGCGCAGCGTTGTAAGCGTGGTTTTTTACCAGGCAATCACCACATCATCCGGTTGAATGTTATAGGTACTGCTTTCCTGGCTGAGTCGGCCAATTGAAAACAGCGGCTGAACTTCGGTAACCGTCAGGGTGTTGCGGGTGTTGATTAATTGCACATGGCTACGCATATCATCGGTGAAGAAACTGGATTTTCGATATACAGTTAATTTATCGCCCGTTTTAACGCCGGATATAGCCCCCGCATTAAACCAGAGGTATTGGTTATCGCTACGTGTAATTTTGGCAGAAAACGGCATGCAGCGTAGCTCTTTATTGAGGTCTAAGGCGATCTGGTCTATCAGGGTTTTGGTCTGCAGGCCGAAGTCCTGCTTCCAGAATGCTGCGCTGGCAAAGCCAATGCGGCTCTCAGGAGGGAGGTTCCAGCGGCCAGCAATGCTGTACTGTTTGCTGAACAGCAGAGCGCCGGAGAAACCATCATGGATAAACAGATCCAGTGTCAGGGTTCTGAGATGGCGCTGGCTGCGGTGATCTAGCTTGTTGTAGAGATCGACCAGGATGTTGCGTTTTGTTGCGATCACCGAGGGGTCTTGCATACTCAAGTCACGGATCACACCGGAGACAATGTATTGCATCTCCAGTTGGCGCGTATGGTCGAGTACGGTAGTCAGTGCGCCGGCGCTGAGTTGTCGGCTGGGGGGGGCTATCATCGTGGTTTCATTTACGTTGAGTTGCCGGTTGGGGACCCTGATGGAGGTTTCATGAATGCTTAGCTGCCCGGCATTCAGTGCCCGAAGGTTGGTGGTTTGATTGATGGCGTTGCTCAACTGCGCGCTAAACTCGGTCTGTATATTACCCAGGTTACCCAGATTGGCTTGTTGTGGGTAAAGTAGGGGTAAGGCGGTGATCGCTACGGATTTCTGGTAGCCATGTCCTTCTAGGCCGCCTGCACAGCCTTCTTCAAAATCAACCTCTGCACGCACTTTAACCCACAGCATGCGTCCCTGGATTTTTTCATCCAGTATTTCTACGTTGCTGATCAAGCCCAGCGTGCTGACTTGCATGTTATCAACACTCAATACGCCCTGATTAATGCTTTGGGTGCTGCTGACGTAGGCGCTGGCTTGTAAGGAGGCCTGCTGGCTGGCATTTTTTATTGCTGCCATGCGGGCCGAATCGATATCTTTGTTAAAGATTAGCGCGCGACCCTCGGCTTCCATCGTGATGGCCTGGGCTGATTGCCACAATAAGCTTGTTAACAGGAATAACGTAATACGTAGCATAGGATTAAACATAATCTGTTGGTGACCGATAATAGTGTAAAGTATTCAATTTGTGGGCCGGTTGCAAATACTGCTGGAACACCTGTTTAAGCAACTGATTTATGATAGTTTAACCGGATATGTAACTGCGGATGTGATTTGTTAATGAGATATTGGGTATTGCTATCAGTGTTGTTGCTGTCCGCCTGTGCACTGGATAAGCCGGTTCCTGTCACGTTGGAGAGCGTAACTCCCGAGGCTGTGGAGGCAATGCGCAAGGCTGAAGCGGCTAATCTTGAAGCGCGTAGAGAGTTGGCTAAGCATGAAGTAGTGGTTATCGATACGCAGGGGTATGGTGCCGATCCCCTGAGTGAAGCTGCCGCGCAAATGGCAGTCCAGCTGAATGTCGGTTTGCAACAGAATCGAGTAAAAAAACTGCCGATAGCCATTTTACCTTTCGTTAGTCTGGGAGATAAGGCATCCGGTACCCGCACGGGTGAGCGTCTTAGTGAAAATTTTATTTTTCAGCTCCAGCAGCATGGCTATAACCTGGTAGATTACCGCGCGGTTAGTTTGAATACCTCTGCAAAGGATCCTCTATCCAGGGATAACCTTTCCGCACTGCATAACCGCAATCGCATCTTTTTTGTGTTAACGGGCACCTATGCTCAGCATCCTGACGGCGTGATTATCAATGCCCGGGTTCTTGATACAACAACCCGGCAGGTTTTGGCTGCCGCTCAGATCCATGTTCCGGGATCGCGGTTGGAAGGTGCCTTGCCTGGTTATGATCCGGTTAAATCATTGGATAGCGGTATGATTATTGAGAATGGCGCAAGTAGATTGAGGGGATCGGCCGGTGAGTAAGGCGACGCGAATGGTTAGGCTGTATTGTGGACTGTTGAGTGTTTTTCTGGTCTTGATGCTGAGTGGTTGTGAAACCTTTGTCGAATCAACCAATGGTATTAAATCGACGATGCCTGATCTGCCGCCCAGTGTGGAAAACTCTCCGCTTGAGCCCAGTTGGGTGCAGGTGACGGGCTATGCGCCCATCAGTTTGCAGTCTGGTCAGACTAAACAGCATAAAATGCTACTGGCAATGAAGGCTTCCAAGTTGGATGCCTATCGGGAATTGACGGCTGTGGTGCATGGCCAGTACTTGGCGGGAACCACGCAGGTGAAGGATATGGTGCTGCAGGATAATCAATTTCAAGGCGCGGTCGCAGGTATCGTGCGTGGCGCCCGGGTGGTGAAAAGCTACCCTGTGCAGGATGATACGTATGCCACGATCCTGGAGGTTGATCTTAATCAGATACAACGTGCCTGGGTGAGCAGTCATTAAGGTTATAATGATCTGTAAATAAACGCAGGCTTTGCCTGCGTTTTTTATACATGGAAGTAGTTCTCTAACAAGAAAGGGCCTGCGAGCGCATGGATGCGCAGGAGCAGGGCTTATGTACAGGATGTACAGTATGTCGCAGGTACATGGATGTGCACGAGCGACGATGTACAGGATGTACGCCTTTTAACGAGAACTGGGCTGCAAGGAGCCATGGATGGCGGTGCAGCGATAGGATGTACGGCGTGCTTAAAGAGCCATGAATGACGCTGCAATGATACTGTTGACTACTCGGGCTTTTGCGTAGTCTCAAAAGCGGCGAGTTGTTCAGGCGTGGCTTTTTTCTGGTGCTGAGCTTTCCATTCGGCGTAAGGCATGCCATATACGTGTTCGCAGGCGTCTTCATAGCTTAGTTCGATACCTTGCTCATCCGCTGCGGCTTTATACCATTTAGACAGGCAGTTGCGGCAGAATCCGGCCAGAATCATCAGGTCTATGTTTTGTACATCTTTACGCCCGTCCAGGTGTTTGACCAGACGGCGGAAAGCTGCGGCTTCCAGTTCGGTTTGTTGTTGCTTATTCATGTAGATTTATTCCTTATTTATTCGGACTGGATGTGTTCGTCCAGTTGCTGGCAAATGGTTTCCTGTAAGCGTCTGCACTGTTCCGGATCGCTAATCGGTTGGCCCTGATCATCGGAGATGAAAAATAAATCCTCCGCCCGCTCGCCAATGCTGGCGATTTTGGCTTTACGTACCGAGATGCCAAAGTCGACAAAAATACCTCCCAGGCGTGCCAGTAAGCCGGGGCGGTCCGGCGTAAATAGTTCAAGGGTGGTTAATTGGGTATGTGGATCAGTGCTCAGATTGATCTGGGTTGGCGTGGCAAACAGCTTTAACTGCCGGGGAATGCGGCGTTGAATGATAGCTGGGTAATCATCCGGATCATCAAGCTCTTCGGTTAGGCGCAGCTGAATCTGATCCAGATACTCCGAATCATCCGATAGGGGGAGGTTGTCCTCGGTAAGAACGGTATAGGTATTCAGAGCCTGATTGTTGTCGGCAACCATGATGCGCGCATCCTGAATGTTCAGGTGTAGTTGGTCCAGTGCGGAGGCAGCAGCTGCAAACAGGTTGGGCAGATCGCGCATATAGATGAAAATTTCAGTAGCGCCTTCAAATGCCCGGTAGGACGTCTTGCGGATCATTACCAAGGGCAGGTCGGAATCGCCATGCTCAAGAATGGCCTGGGTTTGCCAGGCAATGTGCTGGGGTTGTTCGCGCAGGAAGTAATCTTCGCCCAGCAAACTCCAGAATTCCAGGATATCGGTTTCTGCATACCCCATGCGATGGAGAATCGCCATCGCCTCATTCTGGATCTGTTCAATTTGATCATCCTTGTCGATCGGATTTTCAAGGCCGCGGCGCAACGCCCGTTTGGTCTCTGTGTACAGCTGGCGCATCAAGGTGGCTCGCCAGCTGTTCCAAAGCGTGTGATTGGTGGCGTTGATATCGGCCACAGTGAGGATGTAAAGGTAATCCAGATGGACAATGTCACCGACCTGCATGGCGAATTGGTGGATTATATCCGGATCAGAGATATCCTTGCGCTGTGCTGTCATCGACATCAACAGGTGGCTACGTACCAGCCATTGCACCAGGTGGGTGTCCCATTTGCCTAAATGATGCCGTTCACAGAAGTGGATAGCATCCTCGGCGCCCAGCTCAGAGTGGTCACCACCACGGCCTTTGCCTATATCGTGGTACAGGCCGGCAATATAAATCAGTTCAATTTTGGGTAGCTGCTTGACAAGGCGATGGGCGATCGGAAATTTTTCTTTATAGTCGCTGTGTCGGAACTGACGGATTTTCTGGATGACCTTCAGTATGTGTGCATCAACTGTATAGATGTGGAACAGATCATGCTGCATCTGGCCGACAATTTTGCCGAATTCAGGCAGATAGCTGCCCAGAATACCGTAACGGTTCATCCGTTTTAGCTCGGTTGAGACCTTGTTCTCGGAGCGTAGCAGCTCCATGAAGAGGGAAGTATTGCGGATATCGTTGCGGAATTCATCATCAATATGCCGGTTGTGGTCCCGAATCAGGCGGATAGTAGAAGCACGCACGCCTTTGATTTCGTTATTGTGGGCGAGTAAAACAAACAACTCCATTATCGCAAATGGATGGTGTTCAAAGACTGTGGGGTAGGCTGCCTTGATGAAGCCGTTGTGCAGATTAAAGCGATTGTTGAGCGGCTCTATTACCTGTTCTTCTTCGTGGCGCAGGATGACTTCATCAAAATACTGTAGCAGCATGTCGTTGAAGCCTGACATCGCTTTTGCAACACGGTAATACTTGATCATGAACTGTTCTACAGCAAGGGCACCGTCACGATCTTGATAACCGAAGAAATCAGCAAGGGTGCGCTGGTGGTCAAATAGCAGACGGTCTTCGCGACGGTTGCAGAGCATATGCAAAGCGTAGCGCACGGTCCACAGATACAGTTCACCTTTGTTGAGGGTTTCCAGCTCGGACTCGGTGAGAAAACCATGATCCACTAAATCGCGGATATAGGTTGCGCCGAAGTGGCGTTTTGCAACCCAGCCAATAGTTTGCAGGTCGCGCAGCCCACCGGGGGAGTTTTTTAGGTTGGGCTCAAGGTTGTATTCCGTGTCGTTGGTTTTGTCGTGGCGGCCGCGTTGTTCCTTAATTTTTGCCAGGAAGAACTCTTTGTCGGTCCAGGCGCCTTCAGATGTGACCTGTAGGTACATCTGGATATGCAGATCGTCATTGCCTACAAGAGTGCGAGATTCAATTAGATTGGTGGCAATGGTGATATCATTCATTGCTTCGTTGTAGCATTCATCCAGAGTGCGGACGCTTGATCCGATATCCAGATTAATATCCCACAGCAGGGTCAGGAAGCTGCTGATGCTCTCCTGGACAACGGCGTCTTCGATATCATCCAGCAGGATGAGCAGGTCGACATCGGAGCGTGGGTGTAATTCACCACGGCCATAGCCGCCGACGGCGATCAGGGCAAGGTGTTTCTGCTCGGGCCAGTCAAACAGTTTCCATGCCTGTAACAGCAGTTGATCGACCAGCCAGGCGCGGCCATAGATCAGTTTGCGTATGTCTTCGCCATTCCTGAAGCGCTCATCCATCAGTGTCTGAGCGGTAGTGAGTGCGTTTTTGAAAACGGGGATTGGCGAGTCTGATTCAGCGAGAGCGGATTCAAACGCCTGCGCCGAGAACAGTGATTCGTCGGCGGCAAAGGCGGTATTAGGCATAGAGGGCTCTTTTCAATTGACGGGTTAGAATTTTTCTTCCGTACGATTAGTTAAGACTTCGTAGCCATCAGCAGTAACCAGTATCGTGTGTTCCCACTGGGCAGATAGGCGCTTGTCTACTGTTTCGACGGTCCAGCCATCGCGTTTAAGCAGCTTAACATGGCGTTTGCCAGCGTTGATCATCGGCTCGATAGTGAAAATCATCCCTTCCTGCAGCTCGACGCCGGTGTTGGCCTTGCCATAATGCAGTACCTGAGGGTCTTCATGAAATTCCTTGCCAATACCGTGTCCGCAATACTCACGCACGACGGAATAGTGGTTTTTTTCTGCATACTGCTGAATGACCTGGCCTATATCGCCGAGGTGGGCGCCAGGTTTGACAAGCTCAATGCCCATGTAAAGGCACTCTTGGGTTATTTCAGCAAGGCGTTCCACGTGCGGAGCAACTTTCCCAACATGAAACATTTTGCTGGTGTCGCCGTGGTAGCCATCCTTGATCACTGTAATATCGATATTGATAGAGTCGCCTGATTTGAGTGCTTTATCATTGGGGATTCCATGGCAGACAACATGGTTGATTGACGTGCAAATTGATTTTGGGAAACCATGGTAGTCTAGTGGCGCAGGGATAGCGCCTTGAGTATCGACGATGTAGTCGTGGCAGATTTGATTGATCTCATTGGTAGTGATGCCGGGTTTGACATGTGGCTCAATCATTTCAAGAACTTCGGCGGCCAGACGGCCTGCAATGCGCATCTTATCAATCTCTTCAGCTGTCTTTATCGTAATGCTCATATTAACCCTTAAAGTAAGTATGCCATTATGGCCTAAACTTCTAATGCAGGGATTGTAGCCAATTAACTGACCAAGAACAAAAGTTAAGCTTCAAAATAGCTGTGTTTTATGGTATAAATCCGCGCTCGAAATCTGCGTCACAGAATGTAGGTTTTTAAATCCACACATGTATCGACACATCGCCTTGGGTGCCGCTTGCGGTTGGGAGATGGGATGCATGGAGGTCTAACCCTAATTTTAGGAAAGTAAAATGGCAAAAGTTTCAATGCGTGACCTGCTTAAAGCAGGTGTTCACTTCGGTCACCAGACGCGTTACTGGAATCCGAAAATGGGTAAGTACATTTTTGGTGCACGTAACAAGATTCATATCATCAACCTGGAGCACACTCTACCTGCACTGAATGGTGCTCTGGACGTCGTTTCAGGCATGGCTGCAAACAAGAACAAGATTCTGTTTGTTGGTACTAAACGTGCTGCTAGCAAGACTATTAAAGAAGAAGGTCTGCGCTCTGGCATGCCTTATGTAAACCACCGCTGGTTGGGTGGTATGCTGACTAACTACAAGACTATTCGTCAGTCTATCCGTCGTTTCCGTGATCTGGAGTCTCAAAGCCAGGACGGTACCTTTGCTCAGCTAACCAAGAAAGAAGCGTTGATGCGTCAGCGTGAAATGGAAAAGTTGGAGCGTTCTATCGGTGGTATCAAGGATATGGGCGGCCTGCCTGATGCGCTGTTTGTCGTTGACGTTGACCACGAGCGTATCGCTATCAACGAAGCTAACAAACTGGGTATCCCTGTTATCGGTATCGTTGATACTAACAGCAACCCGGATGGTGTTGACTACGTTATCCCTGGTAACGATGATGCGCTGCGTGCAATCCAGATCTATGTTAAGTCGATCGCGGATGCGTGTTCTGAAGGTACTGAAGCAAACGCTGCTGATAAAGGCGAGTTTGTTGAAGTAGATGAGAAAGACGCTGCTGCTGAGTAATCAGACTGTCAAGCGGTTTGGATAGACTATTCAAACACGCAGGAGGGGAGCCAGGCTCCCCTTTTTTGAATTTGAATTTATAGTTTGTGAATGAGGTATATTTAAATGGCTAGCTTCTCTGTTACGCAGGTTAAAGAACTGCGTGAGCGTACCGGTCTGGGCATGATGGAGTGCAAAAAAGCACTTAAAGAGTCTGGTGGCGACGTAGATAAAGCGATTGAAGAACTGCGTAAAGCTTCAGGCATGAAAGCGGCTAAAAAAGCAGGTCGTACTGCTGCAGAGGGTGTTGTTGCTGCTAAGGTTGCAGACGATGCTAGCTATGCAGTTGTAATCGAAGTTAACTCTGAAACTGACTTTGCTGCACGTGACGACAATTTCCTGGCTTTCGTAAGCACCGTGCTTGAGAAGGCATTTGCTGAAAAGCAGGCTGATGTTGACGCGTTGATGGCAGGCGATTTGAGCAGTGCGCGTGAAGCGCTGGTTCAGAAAATTGGCGAGAATATCAGTGTGCGTCGTATCATGCTGGTAGAAGGCGATGTAGTTTCTTTCTACGTTCACGGTACTAACCGTTTGGCTGCAGTAGTTGCACTGAGTGGTGGTGATGCTGAACTGGCTAAAGACATTGCAATGCACGTTACTGCAGTGAATCCTCAGGTTGTTAGTAAAGAAGATATGCCTGAAGATGTTGTGCAGAAAGAGAAGGATATCATCCTGGCACAGCCTGATATGGCAAGTAAGCCTGCTGAAATCGCTGAGAAGATGGTTGTTGGTCGGATCAATAAATTCCTGGCCGAGAACAGCCTGCTTGAGCAGCCATTCGTTAAGAACCCGGATGTGAAAGTGGGTCAGCTGGCTAAAGATGCTGGAGCTTCTGTGGTATCTTTCGTGCGCGTTGAAGTGGGCGAAGGTATTGAAGTTGAGAAAAAGGACTTCGCTGACGAAGTTGCTGCGCAGTTGAAAGGATAATAGCCCTTTACTGATGGGTTGCGTGCCTGTTCTGGGTGCGCAACCGCTTTTATTCTTGTTACACTGGTACGAACTCACTCTGAGTGGAGACTAAACCGATGCCGGCCCCGGAACAACATTCCAAATATAAGCGTATTCTTTTAAAACTTAGTGGCGAAGCACTAATGGGTGATGAGAACTTCGGTATCGATTCACAAGTGTTGAACCGCATGGCCCTGGAAATAGGGCAGTTGGTGGGTATTGGTGTTCAGGTAGGAATGGTTATCGGTGGCGGTAATCTGTTCCGTGGTGCCGCACTTAGTGCTGCAGGCCTGGATCGGGTAACGGGCGACCATATGGGGATGCTGGCGACAGTGATGAATGCGCTGGCGATGCGTGATGCCCTGGAGCGCTCAAATATTGCAACCCGTGTGATGTCGGCTATCCCGATGAGCGGTGTTGTGGATGATTATGACCGTAGAAATGCGATTCGTTACCTGAATCAGGGTGATGTGGTGATTTTTGCTGCCGGTACGGGTAATCCATTTTTTACCACTGATTCTGCTGCGTGTTTACGCGGTATTGAGATAGACGCCGATGTTGTGATAAAAGCGACTAAGGTTGATGGTGTGTATACTTCAGATCCGATGAAAGATTCAACGGCAAAGCGTTACCGTCATCTGACGTTTGATGAAGCATTAGAAAAACAGTTGGGTGTAATGGATCTGACCGCAATCTGTCTGGTACGTGACCACAATATGCCGGTTCGCGTATTCAATATGAACAAGCCCGGTGCACTGGCCAAACTTATTTTGGGTGGTGAAGAAGGAACCGTCATTGATAATAAAGAGACGGTAGGAGATAAATATGCTGAATGAGATAGCTCAAGATGCACAAGAGCGGATGCAGAAAAGTCTTGAAGCGATGGTAAATACGTTCAAGAAAATCCGTACCGGTCGTGCGCACCCAAGTATTCTGGATTCTGTAATGGTGTCCTATTATGGCTCAAATGTGCCGCTTAGCCAGATTGCCAACGTCTCGGTAGAAGATGCTCGTACTTTATCGATTTCTCCTTGGGAGTCGCATCTGGTGCCTGATATTGAGAAGGCAATTATGAAGTCTGATCTGGGGTTGAATCCATCTTCCGCAGGGCAGGTTATACGTGTGCCAATGCCAGCGCTGACCCAGGAAACTCGTAAGGGTTATATTCGTCAGGCCCGTCAGGATGCCGAGAATGGTCGAGTTGCTATTCGAAGTATCCGTCGTGATGCAAACGGTAGTCTGAAGGACCTTTTGAAAGAGAAAGAGATTACAGAAGATGAGAACCGTCGCGGTGAAGATCAGATTCAGAAGTTGACTGATAAGTTCATTGCCGAAGTGGATCAGCTGCTTGAAGCTAAAGAAGCTGATTTGATGGAAATCTGATAGGGAATGCCTGGCGGTAGTTTATGCTGCTGTCGGGGAGATTAGATGCCAGAAAAATTACATATTGATTTGCCCGACGGTGCGCACCTCCCGCGACACATTGCCGTTATTATGGATGGTAACAATCGTTGGGCGAAAAAACACCGTAAAGGTAGTCTCTCCGGCCATAAAGCTGGAGTCAGCAGCGTTCGCAGTATCATCGAAGGCTGTGCTGAAGTGGGTGTTGAAGCCCTGACTCTGTTTGCCTTTAGTAGTGAAAACTGGCAAAGACCTGCGCTTGAGGTGAAAGGCTTGATGGAGTTGTTTGCCCTGGCGCTGGATCGTGAGGTTAGAAAACTCCATAAGTATGATATTCGTCTGCGAGTGATTGGCGACAAGTCGCGCTTTAGTCGGTCTTTGCAGAAGAAAATTGCGAAATCTGAGCTATTGACTGAAAATAATAGCGGCTTAGCCCTTAATATAGCTGCAAATTATGGTGGTCAGTGGGATATCGTTCAGGCTGCACGTCAGTTTGCTCAGGCGTGTACCAAAGGTGAGTATGCACCTGAAGATTTAACAGAAGAGCTGTTGGGTAGTTATATATCACTAAGTGATCTTCCAAAGCCAGATCTATGCATTCGCACAGCTGGTGAGCAGCGTATAAGTAATTTCCTTATCTGGCAGATGGCGTATAGCGAGTATTACTTTAGTGATCTGTTATGGCCTGATTTCGATAAGTTTGCACTGGGTCGCGCAATTGAAAGCTATGCTACGCGTGAGCGGCGATTCGGAAAAACCAGCGAACAGTTAGAGGCAGATAATGCTTAAGCAGCGATTTTGGACGGCCGTAGTTCTGGCACCTTTTGTACTGGCTGGGTTGTTTCTATTATCGATTGAGTTTTTCAAGCTGTTTATTGCCGTGATCATTCTGCTGGGAGCCTGGGAGTGGGCTAATCTTTCCGGAATTCCTTCTGTTGCTGGGCGTTTTGGCTATATGGCCCTGGTTGCGGGCTGTCTGGCTTTAATAAATTATCTGTATCCTGCCGGGCAATTTGATGTGGCAATGCTATTTGCTGTTGGCTTTTGGATTTTGGCTCTGTTTTGGGTTGCGCGTTATCCCTCGACAGATGGCTGGCAGTTAGGCTGGCAGCGAATGCTGATTGGCCTGGTCGTGTTGCTGCCAAGTTGGATGGCGCTGGTGAGTATTCAACAGCGCGAAGGCGGTGACTTTCTGCTGCTGATGCTGCTACTAATTGTATGGGGCGCGGATATCGGTGCTTACTTTGCAGGCAAAACCTGGGGTAATAAAAAATTAGCACCCAAGGTTAGTCCCGGTAAAACTATGGCAGGCCTCTGGGGTGGGATGACAACTTGTGCATTGATTGGACTGGGCTTCGTTTTCTTCCTTGAACTTGAACTGGTGATTGGGGTCTATCTGTTGCTGCTTTCTGTCGTTGCAGGCCTGGCGTCTGTTTTAGGCGATTTGTTTGAGAGTATGCTTAAGCGGCATCGAGGGATTAAGGACAGTAGTCGATTGCTGCCGGGCCATGGTGGAGTTCTTGATCGTATTGATAGTATTACCTCAGCTGCACCTCTGTTTGTACTTGGCGCTCATGCGCTGCCAATATTCTAGGGATCTTTCCTTTTGATTGAACTGCTAAATACCATTCTGGCTTTAATTGTTACCCTGGGGATTCTGGTAACTATCCATGAGTACGGTCATTTCTGGGTAGCGAGACGTTGTGGTGTCAAGGTCTTACGTTTTTCTATTGGCTTTGGTAAGCCGCTGCTCAAATGGCATGATAAACAAGGTACCGAGTATGTAATTGCCGCAATCCCTTTGGGGGGCTATGTGTCAATGCTGGATGAGCGTGAAGGGGATGTTCCTGACGCGTTAAAAGATCAGGCTTTTAATCGCAAGCCGGTACTTCAACGAATTGCTGTGGTGGCTGCCGGTCCCGTCGTTAATCTTCTCTTTGCTGTCTTTGTCTATTGGGGGATGTTTGTTGCCGGCGTTGAAAAGGTCGTTCCCGTTATTGGCAGTGTTCAACAGGAAAGTATTGCCGAACGTGCGGGATTGAGAGTCGGTGGGGAGTTTATCAGTGTTGATGGTAAGCGCACTTTTTCATGGGATGAGGTGAATCTTGCGCTGGCTGCGCATGTGGGCGAGCCGAGTAGGGTGCCGGTTGAGGTTCAGTATCCTGGGGCTAGTGGGCCAGAGCTGGTAGAGTTTCGTCTGAAAAACTGGGTTGTTGACCTGGAGAATGAGAGTCCGCTGACGGCGGTAGGCATAACGCCTTACCGGCCACCGGTTCCTGCGGTTATTGGTCAGCTTATTGATGATGGACAGGCTGCGCTTGCAGGGCTTGAAGTGGGTGATCATGTTCTCCAGGTTGATGATAATCCGGTGACTGATTGGTCGGTGTTTGTCGAGATTATTCAACAGCATCCAAAGCAACCGTTGGTTTTATCTGTTCGTCGCGATGGTCAGAGTATGCAGTTGCCCATCACTCCGGCTGAAAAACAGATGGCAAATGGCGATGTGGCGGGGTTTATTGGTGCCGGTGTTCAGCCGGTTGTTTGGCCTGATCATATGCTGCGAACTGTTCAGTATGGTTTGCTGGAATCCGTGCCGCAGGCTTTCAGAAAGTCCTGGCAGATGATAACCCTGACGCTTGATGCCATTTGGAAAATGCTTGAAGGGGTCTTGTCGGTAAAAAACTTGAGTGGACCGATAACCATTGCTAAAGTTGCGGGGGCTTCTGCTGCTTCAGGTATTGAGGCGTTTGCCAGCTTTCTTGCATATCTGAGTATTAGTTTAGGAATATTGAATCTGTTGCCTATCCCGATGTTGGATGGGGGGCATTTATTGTATTACTGCGTAGAGCTGATTAGAGGACGGCCGGTCTCTGAAAAAATTCAGATGGCGGGTTTGAGGCTAGGTATGGCTTTGTTGTTTTTGCTAATGGGCGTCGCTATTTTCAATGATCTCATGCGACTTTAAATTTTTAACGGACAATTATAAGAAGTAGTTCATGAAAATCAGATTCGGACTTCTGTTTTCCCTGATCCTGATGTCGACAACGGCACAGGCTGAAAGCTTTCAGGCTCAGGACGTACGTCTTGAAGGCCTGCAGCGCGTTGAACCTGGCGTAGTACTTAGAAATTTTGATATCGACTCTGGTGAGACTGTTGATCAGGCTTCACTCGCGGCCGCTACGCGTAGAGTATTCAAGACAGGCTATTTCGATGACATCAAGATTACCCGTGATGGGGATGTGATTGTTTTGAAGCTCAAGGAGCGTCCAGCCGTCAGTTTGATCCGTCTGGAAGGCAATAAAGTGCTGAAAGATGAAGCTTTATTGGAAGGGCTTGAGCAAACAGGGATTCAAGAAGGTAGCGTTTTTAAACGCGCAGCACTCGAACAGATCCGTCTTGACTTGCTGCGTGTTTACGCGGCTCAGGGGCGTTATGGTGCTGATGTTCAGTCTGAGATAGAGGAGCTTTCTGAGAATCGTGTCGCCCTGAATATCAATATCAAAGAAGGTAAAGTCGCTACTATTCAGCATATTAACGTCGTGGGTAATACGGTTTTTGTCGATGAAGAACTCAAGGATCTGTTTTCCCTGAAGCTACCAAGCTTCTGGACCTTCTATAGTAATGATGATCGCTATGCACGTGAGAAGCTGGCAGGAGATCTTGAGCGGTTACGCTCGCATTATTTGGATCGGGGCTACATTAATTTCAATATAGACTCATCTCAGGTTTCGATTTCGCCTGATAAAAAGCACGTTTATATCACTATTAATATTACTGAAGGCGAGCAGTATTCTGTTCGTAGTGTCGATGTGGCAGGCGAGCTGGTTCTGCCAGAGGCCGATCTGCTGAAGAGTATTGTTGTCGAGTCGGGTAGCGTCTTCTCGCGTAAAGATATGACCGTATCACAGGATGCGTTAGCGCGGCTGCTTGGTGATAATGGTTATTTGTTTGCCAATGTAAGCCCAGTGCCTGAACTGCATGAAGATAATACGGTATCTATTCGTTATTTTATCAGTCCTGGTAAGCGTACCTATGTTCGCCGTATCAATATAAAAGGTAATACCCGTACCGCAGACAGCGTTACGCGTCGTTCTTTGTCTCAGATGGAAGGTGGCATAGTATCTACCGCGAAGATTGAGCGCTCTAAGGAGAAGGTAGCTCAGACTGGATATTTTAAAGATGTCAACGTTGAGACTATACCGGTACCGGGTACTGATGATCAGATAGATCTTGAATACTCAGTGATCGAAGATACGACGGGGAACTTTACCGCCAGTGTTGGTTTTTCGCAGAATAGTGGTGCTATTTTCAATTTGAGTGTGGCGCAGGAGAATTTCCTGGGTTCAGGAGACAATGTCAGCTTCGGAATAACAAACAGTGATACGGTCACTGAGTATAAATTCAGCTACGTTGAGCCTTATTATACGGTTGACGGGGTTAGTCGTGGTTATAATTTGAGCTTTCGTGAAACCGACTTTGCTGAGGAAAATATCAGTAGTTATACCACCGATGAAGTCATTGCGGGTGTGAATTTCGGTTATCCAATTGATGACTATCAGCGTTTGAGCTTCGGGTTAAGCTATGAGGGTATTCAGATAAATACCTTCGCTACTACTACTGCTGAAGAGGTTAAGGGGTTTATTGCTTCAGAAGGTGATAGTTATGATAACGTCATTGGTAAGGTGAATTGGTCAGATAATCATCTGAATCGTCGAATTTTCCCCACCTCCGGCTACTCGCACAATGCTTCGGTTGAGCTGAGTATTCCTGGCAGCACGCTGACTTATCATAAAGAGCAGTATAAATTTCGCTGGTACCGGCCACTGAGTAAGGATCATGGCTGGGTAGCATCAGCCCGAACTCGACTGGGTTACGCGGGATCTTTAGGAGATAATGATTACCCTTTCTACAAGCACTTCTTCAGTGGTGGCTTACGCTCGGTGCGAGGCTTCGATAGTAACTCGTTAGGACCAAGGGACTCTGAAGATGATCCCTTTGGCGGTAACGTTGCTATCGATGTGAGCGGTGAACTAATCTTCCCGGTGCCGTTCGTGGATGATTCCAGTTCAATGCGGACATTGATATTCGCTGATGCAGGTAACGTATTTCAGACGGATTGCCTTATTGATAGTTCAGGTTGTAATTCAGGCATTGAATTTGATGAGATTCGTTACTCCGTCGGATTTGGCTTTAGCTGGTTGACCCCAATCGGGCCTTTGTCTTTTGCGCTCAGTGAACCACTGAATGCTAAAACGGGTGATGAAGAACGATTCTTCGAATTTGCTTTAGGTAAAACTTTCTAAGGAGTGGTAATTATGGGTTATGTTCGTTCGATTTTTGTATTGGTTGTTATGATCGTTAGTATGCCTGTAATGGCTGAGAAAGTTGCAAGCCTGGGCGTGCAGCAAGCACTTCTTTCCAGTAAGTCTGCAGAAGCCTTTAGAGCTCAGCTGAAAGCCGAGTTTGGTTCTGAGCAAAAAAAGCTGGTTGAGCTGGAAGCCGAAGTTAAAAAGATGCAAGAGGGGTTGCAAAAAGCTCAAGGCACTCAATCCAAGGAAGTGGCTAATCAGCAGCGAATTCAGTTTCAAAAAGCCTTTGGTGAGTATCAGCGTTTAGGTCAATTGTTACAGCAAAAACAACGCGAGCGTGAGCAGGCATTTATTGTCGAAATGCGCCCTAAACTTGATAAGATTATCCGTGATCTGATTGAGCGTGAAGGCTATGATATCGTTGTCAATAAGCAAGCAACGATCTTTGTAAAGCCTGAGCTGGATATTACTCAAAAAGTTGTCGATCTGTTAAATAAGCAATAGATCAGTCTGATGAGTGTTAAATGTTATACGACCGCAGAACTGGCAGGTCTGCTTGATGCTTCACTGGCCGGTTCTGCTGAATTGCAGGTCTCGGGTATAGCAACGTTGGCACATGCACAGTCTGATCAGCTGTCATTTTTTCATAATGCTAAGTATATGGATCAACTTGACACCACTAATGCCGGTGTGATTTTGGTTAAACCAGAGCATGTTGATCATGTCTCAGGGGTTGCTTTGATTGTTGCTGATCCCTATCTTGCCTATGCCAAAGCTTCAGCGCTCTTTGCAAACATTAGCATAGAGCGAACACCTCATCAGATTAGTTCGTCTGCCGTGGTTGCGGTTACTGCACAGGTTGGTACCAGGGTGCAGTTGAGTGAGAACGTTGTTGTTGGTGAGCATGTTGTCATTGCTGATGACGTAGTGATTGGCGCTAATACGGTGATAGGCGATAACTGCATAATTGGTAGTGGTGCCAGGATAGCTGCTAATGTAGTGCTTTACTCTAAGGTCTCATTAGGCGAGCATTGTGTTGTTCACAGTGGAGCGGTTCTGGGGGCCGACGGCTTTGGCTTTGCAAATGACCGCGGGCGCTGGGTGAAAATCCATCAACTGGGCGGTGTCGTCATTGGTAACAACGTTGAAATTGGCGCTGGTACTACCATTGACCGTGGTGCATTAGATGATACGGTGATTAGTGATGGCGTTATTCTGGATAATCAGATCCAGATTGCGCATAACGTTTTTATTGGGGAAAACACCGCTATTGCAGGGTGTACGGCTGTAGCTGGGAGTACCAGAATTGGTAGTAATTGCACCATCGCTGGGGGCTGCGGTATTACCGGTCACCTGGTTATTGCAGATGGAACGCATATTACGGCTATGTCACTAGTGAGCAAGTCATTAAAAAAAGCCGGTGTTTATTCATCTGGTACAGTGGTCGAGCCGCATCAGCAGTGGAAGCGAAATGTTGTGCGCTTTCGTCAGTTGGATGATGTAACTCGACGTTTAAAAAAACTAGAATCAATAGTTAAGCAACAGAATACTGAAGGTCAGTCTGAATGATGGATGTTAATGAGATCCGCAAATATTTACCTCACCGTTACCCTTTTTTGCTGGTAGATCGTGTTACCGAGCTGGTGCCGGGTGAGTCAATTGTTGCATATAAAAATGTAACAGTTAATGAGCCGTTCTTTAATGGCCATTTTCCTGACCATCCTGTTATGCCTGGAGTGTTGATTGTTGAAGCAATGGCTCAGGCAGCAGGTATTCTTGGCTTTAAAACCATGGATAAAACGCCGCAAGATGGTTCTATCTACTACTTTGTTGGCTCTGATAAGCTACGCTTTAAGCGTCCAGTTGTGCCTGGAGATCGGTTGACACTCGAGGCCTCAATTCTCTCTGAGAAACGTGGTATCTGGAAGTTTGAAGTGCGAGCGTCCGTCGATGGTGAATTGGCTAGCTCCGCAACTATTTTGTGTGCCGACAGAAAGGTTTAATCTTGATCGACTCCCGAGCAATTATTGATCCCGCTGCGAAACTGGCTGCTGATGTAGAGGTTGGCCCGTGGAGTATTGTTGGTCCTGATGTTGAGATAGGGGCGGGTACTGTTATTGGTCCGCATGTCGTTGTTAAAGGGCCTGCACGTATCGGCGCTAATAACCGCATATTTCAATTTTCCAGTATTGGCGAAGACTGCCAGGATAAGAAATACAACGGTGAGCCGACGGAGCTTGTTATTGGCGATAACAATGTGTTTCGTGAAGGCTGTACTGTGCACCGGGGTACGATTCAGGATAACAATATAACCAGTATTGGCAGCCATAACCTGTTCATGGCGAATGCCCATGTGGCGCATGATTGTGTTGTGGGTGACCATAACATAATGGCCAATAATTCGGCTATCGCCGGGCATGTTCATCTGGGCGATCATATAATTCTGGGCGGCTTTACTGCGGTACATCAATTCTGCCATATTGGTTCTTACAGTATGTGTGGTGCCGGCAGTGTCGTTCTTAAAGATATTCCAGCCTTTGTGATGTCCAATGGCAACAGTGCCAAGCCCCATGGTATTAACTCGGAAGGCTTACGCCGTCAGGGCTTTTCCTCAGATGCTATAAGGCAGATAAAACAAGCTTACAAAGTGATCTATCGCGGTGGTTTAAAGATCGATGAAGCGTTGTTGAAATTACACGAAATGGCGGTTGATACGCCCGAAATCCAGTTGATTATCGATTCACTAGAGGCCTCTGATCGGGGCATTATTCGCTAGGTTTTCATTATCATGACAGGCCGGTTGCGTATAGGTATTGTTGCAGGTGAAGCATCCGGGGATATCCTTGGTTCGGGTTTAATTAATGAACTGCAGTCGCGCTTTCCTGAAGTAGAAATCGAAGGTATCGGCGGTGATCTGATGATCGCCAACGGCTTTCGCTCTTTGTTTCCGATGGAGCGGCTTTCAGTTATGGGGCTGGTTGAAGTGCTGGGGCGTTTGAAAGAGCTGTTAGCTATCCGTAAGCAGCTCGCAGAGCACTTTATTAACACCCGGCCGGATGTTTTTATTGGTATCGATTCGCCTGACTTTACCCTCAATCTTGAAGGCAAATTAAAGGCTGTGGGTATTCCTACCGTTCACTATGTTAGCCCCTCTGTATGGGCGTGGCGAAGTAAGCGGGTCCTTAAAATCCTTAAAACAACTGATTTGATGCTGACGTTGTTCCCGTTTGAGGCGCGTTTTTATCAGCAGCATCGGATGCCGGTTGAGTTCGTCGGCCACCCTCTGGCGAATATGATTCCGCTTGAACCGGAGCAACAGGCAGCCAGAATTGATCTTAATCTCCCGCTGGATGTAAAGCTGGTTGCCTTGATGCCCGGTAGCCGTGGTGGTGAGTTGAAGTATCTGGCTGAGCCTTTTCTTGATACGGCACGCTGGTTGCGAAAACGAGACCTCTCTGTGCAGTTTGTGATGCCTGCTGCTAATCAGATCCGTTACGATCAGCTGCGAACGCTACTGGATGAAAAATATCAGGATCTGAATGTACGCTTGATATTACAGAATTCCAGAGAGGCGATGCTGGCGGCGGATGCTGTGTTGATGGCCTCAGGTACGGCGACGCTGGAAGCCATGTTGCTTAAAAAACCGATGGTGGTGGCATATAAAATGGCGTCGCTGAGCTACTGGATATTGTCACGTTTGGTGAAAAGCCCCTATATCTCTTTGCCTAACCTGTTGGCGGGGGAGAAGTTAATCCCGGAAATTCTACAGAATGATGTTACTCCTGCGATATTGGGACCCGCTGTAGAACAGGCGCTAGCGGATAGCGATAAGGGCAGCGTGGTTAAAGCAAGGTTTGCTGAAATACATGTGCAGCTAAAGCAGAATGCAAACAAGCGGGCTGTCGATGCTATTGTGGCGCTGCTTAACGATAAAGCCGGGGGGACTTATGCAACCCCGGAACTTTGATTATTCTGCCGGCAAGTTGATTGCCGGGGTTGATGAGGTAGGGCGCGGCCCTCTGGTGGGTAATGTGGTTGCAGCTGCGGTGATTCTTGATCCGGAGAAACCTATTTCCGGCCTGACAGATTCGAAAAAGCTCTCCGAAAAAAAACGTGAGGCGCTTTATCCGCTAATCATGGAGCGCGCCCTGGCTTATTCAATTAGCTGGGCCAGCCCGGCTGAAATCGACGAGCTGAATATACTGCATGCAACGATGTTGGCGATGCAGCGAGCTGTAAATGGTCTTAGCGTGCGGCCTGAATTCGCCCTGATTGATGGCAACCGCTGTCCACCTGGGCTGCCTTGCCCGGCAGAGGCGATTGTTAAAGGTGATCTGAAAGAGCCTGCGATTAGTGCTGCATCAATTCTCGCCAAGGTCTTTAGAGACAACGAAATGGCTGCGCTGGATGCGCGCTATCCTGATTATGGCTTTGCCAGGCACAAGGGCTATCCTACCGCCTTTCACTTGGAACGCTTGAAATTGCTGGGCCCTATAGCCGAGCACCGTCGCAGTTTTCGTCCGGTTGCTGATCTGCTGGGCTGAGTGTTATTAATTTATTTTTACTGGCCTATTTAAATGACTAATCCTTCTTTTGTTCATCTGCGGTTGCACACTGAGTTCTCGTTGGTGGATGGACTGGTACGTATAAAAGAGCTGGTCAATACAGCCAAGTCTCAGCAGATGCCTGCGGTGGCGATTACCGACCAGACTAACCTGTTCTCGCTGGTTAAGTTTTATAAGGCGGCTACCGGGGCGGGTATCAAACCCATCTTTGGTGCAGATGTATGGATAGTTAATGATGCCGAGCCGGAAACTGAACCCTATCGGATGACATTGCTGGTCATGAATGACCAGGGTTATCGTAACCTGATGGAGTTGATCTCGCTGGCTTACGAGCAAGGCCAGAACATTATTCCAGAGAAAGCGTTACTTAAGAAAAGCTGGATTGCTAAACAAGCCGCTGGACTGATTGCGCTTTCCGGGGCGAAAGAGGGCGAAGTCGGGCGTGCGATGACTGCCGAGAACGGCTCCGCCCAATATGTGCTGGAAAAATGGCGGGAGATCTTTCCTGAGCGTTTTTACCTGGAAATTCAACGTACCGGCCGTCAGGGTGATGAAGATTGTGTGCATGCTTCTGTTGAGTTGGCCAGTCAGACCGGCTGTCCGCTGGTAGCCACCAATGAAGTGATGTTCATCACCGCAGACGATTTTGAAGCCCACGAGGCGCGGGTGTGTATTAACCAGGGGCGGACGCTTGAAGACCCTCATCGACCTAAAGATTACACTGAGCAGCAATATTTAAGAACGGCTGAAGAGATGGTTGAGCTGTTCGCAGATGTTCCGTCGGCGATTGAAAATACAGTTGAAATAGCTAAGCGCTGCAATGCCGCCCTGGATTTGGGTACCTATTACTTGCCCAAGTATCCGATCCCCGCAGGCAAAACTATGGACCAGTTCTTTGCTGATGTGTCCTGGAACGGCCTGGAGGAGCGCCTGGAAGTTCTGCTGGATAAAGATGATCCTGATTATGTCGAGAAACGTAAGCCCTATGAAGAGCGACTTCGGTTTGAGCTGGATATCATCACCCAGATGGGCTTTCCCGGTTACTTCCTGATCGTAATGGACTTCATCCAGTGGGGCAAGGATAACGGCGTCCCTGTTGGTCCTGGTCGAGGATCGGGTGCCGGTTCTCTAGTCGCTTATGCTCAGAAGATCACAGATCTGGATCCACTCGAATATGATCTGCTGTTTGAGCGATTCCTAAACCCTGAACGGGTATCGATGCCTGACTTCGATATCGACTTCTGTATGGATAATCGTGACCGGGTAATTGATTACGTGGCCGAAACCTATGGTCGCGATGCCGTATCCCAGATTGTGACTTTCGGTACCATGGCGGCCAAGGCGGTAGTGCGGGATGTAGCCCGGGTGCAGGGCAAGGCATTTGGTCTGGCGGACAAACTGTCCAAGCTGATTCCGTTTGAAATAGGGATGACCCTGAGCAGGGCGATGGAAGAAGAGCCTCTGATGCGCGAATTCGTCGAGGGTAGCGAAGAAGCTCAGGAAATCATGGAGATGGCCTTCAAACTTGAAGGTGTGACCCGAAATGTAGGCAAGCACGCCGGTGGTGTTGTTATCGCGCCGACAAAGCTGACGGACTTTTCGGCGACATACTGTGATGAGTTTGGTCAGGGTCTGGTAACACAGTTTGATAAGAACGACGTAGAGGAGGCGGGGCTGGTTAAGTTCGACTTCCTGGGCCTGCGTACCTTGACGATTATCGATTGGGCGGTCAAAACGATTGATCGTATTCGCGCTAAAACCGGCGAAGAACCACTGGATATAGCGCTGATCGATCTGGAAGACAGAACTACCTTCGATCTGTTGCAGTCTGCGCAAACCACGGCGGTATTCCAGCTGGAATCCAGCGGTATGAAAGATCTGGTGACGCGCCTGCAGCCAAGTCGCTTCGAAGATATTATCGCGTTGGTGGCGTTGTTCCGGCCCGGGCCCTTGCAGTCCGGCATGGTTGATGACTTTATTTTGCGTAAGCATGGTAAGGCCGAGTTGGCCTATCCGCATGCCGATTATCAGTTGGATAGTTTGCAGCCTGTGCTGGAACCTACCTATGGCATTATCCTGTATCAGGAGCAGGTAATGCAGATCGCCCAGGTGATGGCCGGTTATTCCCTCGGTGGCGCGGATATGCTGCGCCGGGCGATGGGTAAGAAAAAGCCTGAGGAGATGGCTAAGCAGCGGGCGTCTTTCCTTGAAGGTTCCGAGAATAACGGTATTGATAGGGATCTGGCAGGCAATATCTTCGATCTGGTAGAGAAGTTTGCCGGATATGGCTTTAACAAATCTCACTCTGCCGCCTATGCGCTGGTGTCCTATCAGACGGCCTGGCTGAAGGCCCACTATCCCGCACCCTTTATGGCTGCGGTACTTTCATCTGATATGCAGAACACCGATAAAGTGGTTATCTTTGTCGAAGAATGCCGCACCATGAAATTGCCACTGGTACTGCCGGATGTAAATTGCGGTCAATACATGTTCACCGTCAATGATGCCGGTGAAATCGTTTACGGCCTGGGGGCTATCAAAGGGGCGGGCGAAGGTCCCATCGAAGCAATTGTTGCTGCCCGCTCAGACGCTGAGCCGTTCAAAGATGTTTTTGACTTTTGTAAGCGTGTCGGCAGTAAGAAACTCAATAAACGGGTGTTGGAAGCGCTGGTTCGCTCCGGTGCACTTGATCAGCTGGGGCCTGACCGTGCGCAGTTGTGGGCAGCAATTCCAGAGGCATTGAAAGCTGCCGATCAGGAAGAGCGAAATCAGAGCGCGGGTATGTTTGATCTGTTTGGCGATGTTGAGGCTGAGCAGCCCAGGGAGCCCTACGTAAAGTATATGAAGCTGCGCCAGTGGACTGACAAGGAACGCCTGCAGGGTGAAAAAGATACCCTGGGTCTTTATGTTACCGGGCACCCCATTGATGAGTACGAAAAAGAGTTGCCGCACTTTATATCCAAACGGATTGTCGAGCTGCAACCTGCCCGTGGACAGCAACAAAAGATGCTGGGGCTGGTGGTTGATCTGCGGATGATGAAAACCAAGAAAGGCGATCCGCTCTGCTTTGTTACGCTGGACGATCGAACTTCGCGTATCGAAATTACCTTATTTGGTGATACCTATGAGGAGTACCGAAATATAGTTACCAAGGATGCGATGCTGATGATCGAGGGCGAAATAGCTCACGATGAATATTCCGGTAAGACCAAGGTGCGTGCCAGCAAGGTGATTAATATTACCCAGGCGCGCGCTCGCTATGCCCGCTGTATCGAGATCGCCTGTGATGCGGGGCAGTTAAAAGAGCGTGACTTAAGAGCGTATGAGAAGCTGCTCCAGTCTCATCAGAGTCAATCAAAATTGAATGTAGCGCTACGCTATCAGCGTAAGGATGCTCGCGCAACGATCTGTCTGGGTGAATCCTGGCAGGCGGAACCTAATGATGATCTGTTGTTGCAACTTAAAGACCTGTTTGGAGGCGATGCCGTCAATATTCGTTATTGACTGGACTGGTTCTTAAAGCCATCTACGGGTAAACTTAGTGCAATTTTTTACAGCTCAGAATCGTCGCCCGCTTAGGGTTGTTTAATCTGGGCGAAGCGAAACTTACGGAATACGTTACACATGAATCCCAATTATCTGGATTTTGAACAGCCGATTGCTGACCTGGAAGCAAAGATCGAAGAGTTGCGACTGGTCGGTGACGATAATGATCTGCATATTGAAGAAGAGATCGGCAAGCTGCAGGCAAAAAGTAGCAGCCTAACTGAATCATTATTCAAAGATCTGTCTGAATGGCAGGTTTCGCAAATCGCCCGACACCCATTGCGGCCTTATACTCTGGATTATGCCGAGTATATCTTCGATGACTTCGAAGAGTTGCATGGCGATCGTCACTTCTCGGATGATCAGGCAATGGTTGGTGGTATCGCTCGTATTGAGGGCCGCCCGGTAATGGTCATTGGTCATCAGAAGGGGCGTCAGGTGAAGGAGAAGGTGCGCCGTAATTTCGGTATGCCGCGCCCTGAAGGTTATCGTAAAGCGTTGCGTCTGATGGAGATGGCTGAGCGTTTTAAAATGCCAATCCTGACATTTATTGATACGCCGGGAGCTTATCCGGGGATTGATGCTGAGGAGCGTGGTCAGAGCGAGGCGATTGCCTATAATCTGGCTGTAATGTCTCGCCTGCGCACGCCCATTATAGCTACCGTAGTCGGAGAGGGTGGTTCTGGTGGTGCTTTGGCAATCGGCGTGTGCGATGAGCTGATGATGCTGCAATATTCTACCTATTCGGTGATTTCGCCAGAAGGCTGTGCTTCTATTCTGTGGAAGAGTGCCGATAAAGCGCCAGATGCTGCTAAGGCGATGGGGCTGACGTCTGATCGACTGCACGAACTGGGGCTGGTTGATCAAATCGTTGATGAGCCTTTGGGCGGTGCCCACAGAGATCACGCACTGATGGCCGCTAACCTGAAAAAACACCTGCTGGAAACGCTTGAACGTTATGTCGATATGGAGACTGATGAGCTCTTGGAGCGACGTTATAACCGTTTGATGGCATACGGTGTCGATCAGTAAGTAACGATACCGCCGGCTTATACCGGCGGTTTTTGTTTATGGCTCAGAAACAACTCGAATCAATATTCAGCCAGCAACTGGCACTCGTCAGCGGTGTGAAGCGCTGGGTGGTCGGTCTCAGTGGTGGGCTGGATTCAATGGTTTTGTTAGCCCTGGCGGCTAAAACTCTTCCTGTTAAGCAGTTGCTAGTGCTGCATATCGATCATCAACTGCAAGCCTCATCGTCCAACTGGAGCGACTTCTGTCGCCAGCAGGCTGAGGTGCGTGGCGTTCAATTTCAAGTTATTCAAGTTAGCGTAGATACTGCAGCCAGCCTTGAGCGGGCAGCCAGAGATGCGCGTTATCAAGCTTTTGCTGAGTGTTTGCTGCCGGGCGACTGTCTGTTGCTGGCACATCATAATGGCGATCAAGCTGAAACTATGTTGTTCAGGTTGCTGCGTGGTACCGGGGTGCGCGGGCTTGCCGGCATTCCAGTGCAGCGCTCGCTAGGGCAGGGCCGATTACTGCGGCCGATGCTTGGGTTATCCAAAGAGCGGTTACTGAGCTGGGCTGAAGAACAGTTGCTACAGTGGGTAGAAGATCCGAGTAATCAGGATCTGGGATTTGATCGTAATTTTCTACGCCATAAAGTCATGCCCTTGCTGGAGAGTCGCTGGCCCGGGTTTAGCTCGCGCTGGGGCCTGGCGGCCGAACATCTTAAGGACGCGCAGTGCTTGCTCAATGATCTGGCTCAGCTCGATGAGAATGCCGTAGCGGGATCCTATGGCGCGCTACAACTCGATCTCTTAACGCAGTTGTCGGTTGAGCGCCAGGATAATCTGTTGCGGCACTGGATACATCGTTTATCCGGGCAGCTTATCAGCGGTGCTCTGTTAGGTAATATTCATCAGACAGTAATGTGTGCCAGCGATGATGCTCAGCCTGAAGTTTTGCTGAATGATTTTGTGTTGCGTCGTTTTCGCCGGCAATTGTATCTTTTCGATGCGCAGCGCGGAGCTATTGTCTGGAGTGGCTTTCCTCTGGTTGAGGGCGTTGTAAATACCGCTGGCGGTCAGTTAAGCGTTGCTTTGGGTGATGAGAAGACGGCCTTACGATCATTGGTTGGTGTTGAGTTACGTAATCGTTTGGAGGGTGATCGTTGTCGTCCGACCGGGCGTGGTGGCTCCTGCAGTCTGAAGAAGCTTTTTCAAGAAAATAGGATTCCTGCCTGGTTACGTGATGAATGGCCGGTTTTGGTCGTCGGCGATGAAATTGTTGCCCTGCCCGGAATTTGTGTTTGTGAGGGTTGGCAGAGGGGGAAAAATATCCCTGGATTTACCTTGCAATGGACGCCTTCTGCATTGTTTGCCCGCGGTGAATCTGCTACCCTGTAGCCCCATCTTGGGTTGCTATTTTCCATGGCGACTTACCTTATTTCACGACCAGATACAGGTTCCACATGACGCGTTATATTTTCGTCACTGGCGGTGTTGTTTCCTCATTGGGCAAAGGCATCGCATCCGCATCACTCGCAGCAATTCTTGAAGCGCGAGGGCTGAAAGTAACCATGCTGAAACTGGATCCATATATCAATGTCGATCCGGGTACGATGAGCCCGATTCAGCACGGTGAAGTGTTTGTTACCGAGGATGGTGCCGAGACCGATCTGGATCTTGGTCATTATGAACGTTTCATCCGTACCACCATGTCCAAGCGGAATAACTTCACCGCCGGTCGCGTATATCAGCATGTGCTGCGTAAAGAGCGCCGAGGTGATTATCTGGGTGGAACCGTACAAGTTATTCCACACATTACCGATGAGATTAAGCGTCGTGTTATCGAAGGCGCAGGTGATGCCGATATTGCGTTGGTCGAGATTGGCGGTACTGTCGGTGATATCGAATCATTGCCATTTATGGAAGCCGTGCGTCAGCTGAAAGTTGAGTTTGGCTCTAACCGTGCGATGTTTATGCACCTGACGCTGGTGCCCTATATTGCTACTGCCGGTGAGATTAAAACCAAGCCCTCGCAGCACTCGGTAAAAGAGTTACGCTCCATCGGTATTCAGCCAGATATTCTGGTATGTCGTTCCGAAGTGGCGATACCAAATTCTGCGCGTCGTAAACTGTCATTATTCACTAACGTCGAAGAGCGGGCGGTTATCTCCCTGCCGGATTCTGACTGCATTTATAAAATTCCACGTATGTTGAGTGAGCAGCGCCTGGATCAGATTGTGGTTGAACGCTTCAATCTGGATTGTCCAGCTGCGGATTTGAGTGACTGGGATCGTGTCTCCGATGCCAAGCTGAATCCGCATCGCGAAGTGACTATCGCCATGGTCGGCAAGTATATGGAGCTGCTGGATGCGTATAAGTCGCTGATCGAAGCGATCTCGCATGCGGGTATCGAGCTGCGTACCAAAGTAAATATCAAATATATCGATTCCGAGCAGATTGAGCGCGATGGTGTTGATTTGCTGAAGGATGTTTCCGCTATTCTGGTACCGGGCGGGTTCGGCGAGCGCGGTGTTGAAGGCAAGATTGAAGCCGTTCGTTTTGCGCGTGAAAATAAAGTACCGTATCTGGGTATCTGCCTGGGTATGCAGGTTGCTGTTATCGAATATGCCCGCCATGTTGCCGGTATTACTGAAGCCAGCAGTACTGAATTTGATGTAAATACCGCGGCACCTCTGATTGGCCTGATTACTGAGTGGATGACCACTGAAGGTGATAAAGAGCAACGTGATCATGCGGATGATCTGGGTGGTACCATGCGTCTGGGTGCGCAGGTCTGCCATCTGACCGAAGGTACTACATCGCACAAAGCATACGGTGCTACTGAGGTTAAAGAGCGTCACCGTCACCGCTATGAAGTGAATAATAACTACGTTCCACAGTTGGTGGAGGCGGGTCTGATTATCGCCGGCCGTTCTGTGGATGGTGAGCTGGTTGAGGTTGTTGAAGTTCCTGATCACCCATGGTTTGTCGCCTGTCAGTTCCATCCGGAATTTACCTCTACACCACGTGATGGTCACGGTTTATTCAGCGGGTTTATTGACGCGGCTTTGACTCAGGCAGAGCAGCAAAAGTAACGAATATTAATTTTATTTGGAGTTGGATCAATGGCACAGATTGCTGATATCAAGGCACGCGAAGTTCTCGATTCTCGTGGTAACCCCACTGTTGAGGCAGACGTTATTCTGGCTTCAGGTGTGCTGGGCACGGCGTGTGCACCTTCCGGAGCATCCACCGGTTCTCGCGAAGCGCTGGAGCTGCGTGATGGTGATAAGTCTCGTTATCTGGGCAAAGGTGTGCTGAAGGCGGTTGCGGCTATCAACGGTACTATTCGTGAAGCTTTGGTTGGCATGAATGCTATCGATCAGCGAGCACTTGATAATAAAATGCTGGCGCTGGATGGCACTGAAAATAAAGGCAATCTTGGGGCCAATGCCATTCTGGCTGTCTCTCTGGCAGCAGCCAAAGCCGCTGCTACTGAAAAAGGTATTGAGCTGTATGAGCATATTGCTGATCTGAACGGTACTTCTGGTCAGTTTTCAATGCCTGTTCCGATGATGAATATCATCAACGGTGGTGAGCACGCAGATAACAACGTCGATATTCAGGAATTCATGGTTCAGCCGGTTGGCGTGCCTACCTTTGCTGAAGCTCTGCGTTGTGGTGCTGAAATTTTCCATGCCTTGAAGGCAGTGTTGAAAGCACGTGGTTTAAATACCGCAGTGGGCGACGAAGGTGGCTTTGCGCCGAATCTGGGGTCTAATGAAGAAGCACTGGTTGTCATTCAGGAAGCGATTGCCAATGCCGGCTACACTCTAGGTAAAGATGTTACCCTGGCGCTGGATTGTGCTGCTTCTGAGTTCTATAAAGACGGTAAATACGATCTGGCAGGTGAAGGCAAGGTCTTCGATTCAGAGGGTTTTAGTGATTATCTGGCGAATTTGTCAGAAAACTATCCGATCGTATCGATTGAAGATGGACTGGATGAGTCTGATTGGGATGGCTGGGCTTACCTGACTAACAAGATCGGTGATAAGGTACAGTTGGTCGGTGATGATCTGTTTGTTACCAACACCAAAATTCTCAGCCGCGGTATCGAGCAGAACATCGGTAACTCTATCCTGATTAAATTTAATCAGATCGGTTCACTGTCCGAGACTCTGGATGCGATTGCAATGGCCAAAGATGCTGGTTTCACCGCCGTAATTTCGCACCGCTCCGGTGAAACTGAAGACACCACGATTGCTGATTTGGCAGTAGGTACTGCTGCAGGACAAATAAAGACCGGTTCTCTGTGCCGTTCTGATCGTGTTGCCAAGTACAACCGTTTGTTGCGTATCGAAGGCCAGTTGGGCGCAAAAGCTGCTTATAATGGCTTGTCTGAGATAAAAGGTCAGGGTTAATATCCTACTGACTTCATTGTTTAAGAGGGGGCGTTATGCCCCCTTTTTTGACTGAGCAGATACTGTTGGTGTAACGCTTTTTATTGTCTATGTTTCGTTGGATTTTGGTTGTTCTTATCATTGGCCTGTCAGGGCTTCAATACCGACTCTGGTTTGGTGAGGCCAACTTGCGCGAAGTTTGGGCATTACAGCAGAGCATTGAGCAGCAGCGAACAGTGAATGATCGACTGGTGGAGCGTAATCATCAGTTGGACGCAGAGGTGAAAGACCTTAAGCAAGGCCTGGCAGCGTTGGAAGAGCGTGCCCGCAGTGAATTGGGCATGGTCAAAGAGGGTGAAACTTTCTTCCAATTGGTGCCTTTGTTACCAGTAGGCGATCCTTCGAAACAGGCTCCGCGGCGCCAATAACTTTTTAAATAGAACTCCTGTCCATGTCATTTCCAAAAGAACTTACATATTTATACGGCGAGCCACAGTGCAGCGCTACTATTCGTACCGAACCCGATGATTTTCAAGTCTATGAAAATCTGTCATTCGAGCCCGAAGGTGAGGGAGACCATGTCTTTTTGTATATTCGCAAGACGGGTGAAAATACTGACTGGGTTGCTCGTCAGTTAGCCAGCTTCTGTCAGGTTAGTCCTAAAGAAGTAGGTTATGCGGGTAAGAAAGACCGCCATGCTGTGACGGAGCAATGGTTCAGTGTGCATTTGCCGGGACGAAAGCCACTATCCTGGTCGCTGTTCGAGACGGATACGATTAAAGTACTGAAGGCGGTCAAGCACACTCGCAAGTTGCGCCTGGGTAGTCTGACGAGTAACCGTTTTGTCATTCGCTTACGTGATGTTATTCATCCGGATGAGCTGCAGCAGCGGGTAGAAAATATCCGCCGCGGGGTGCCGAACTATTTTGGTGAGCAGCGTTTTGGCCATCATTACGGTAACCTGGAAAAGGGTGCAGCGCTGATTGCCGGCAGGTTGAAGGAGCGTCAGCGACATAAGAAAGGCCTGTATATTTCGGCGGTTCGCTCATTCCTGTTTAATCAGTTGGTGTCGGCCAGGGTTAAGCAGAACTTGTTTAGCCAATGTATGGCGGGTGATGTGCTGATGATCCATGGTAGTCAAAGCTGCTTTGGCTATGATGCTGGCGATGCCACAATTGCACAGCGGCTAGCAACTACGGAGCTGCATCTGACAGCGGCAATGTGGGGACGGGGACGTTCCATCTGTACTGCACAGGCTTTTGAGTGGGAGCAGGCGCAGTTAGATGGTTATCAGGAGTTGATGGCCGGGCTGGAAAAGCTGGGGTTAAATCAGGAGCGTCGCGCCATTCGATTAATGCCCGAGAACCTGGTAATCCAGCGCGAGAGTGAATCTCAGTATCAGTTGAGCTTCGAACTAGCTGTAGGCTCTTTTGCTACCAGTGTGTTGCGCGAGCTGTGCAATCTCTCTTCAGCACCAAAAGTGGAGTTGGCTTAATGCAAGTATTACTTTCAAATGACGATGGTGTGTATGCCCCTGGACTGGATATGTTGGCTCAAGTCTTGGGCGATGAATGGGAGATTGCGGTAGTCGCTCCCGATAGAAACCGTAGCGGTGCGAGTAATTCCCTGACGCTTGATCGTCCATTGGAGGCTCACCACCATATCAATGGCTTTATTGGCATTAATGGCACCCCTACCGATTGCGTTCACTTAGGTATCTCAGGGATATTCAGTGACAAGGCTGAGGTGGTTATTTCCGGTATCAATGCCGGTGGTAATCTGGGTGATGATGTTATTTACTCGGGTACTGTTGCCGCTGCTATGGAAGGCCGGTATCTGGGGCTGCCACCTATTGCGGTGTCACTGGTGGGTAATAATCCACAGCATTATGAAACAGCAGCCGAAGTGGTTAAGCAGTTGTTACGGGATATCCGGAAATTAAGCCTGGCTCCGCGTACCGTTCTCAATGTTAACGTACCTGATTTACCGTTGTCTGAAATACAGGGAGTTCATGTAACTCGGCTGGGGCACCGGGTATTGGCAGATAAGCCCGTTGAGTCGATTGATCCCAGAGGGGTGCGGCGTCACTGGATTTCTGGTGCTGGCGCTGCGGCTGACTGTGGTTCGGGAACTGATTTTTATGCGGTAAAAGAGGGGTTTGTTTCAATAACACCTCTTAATATTGATATGACACAGTATTCGGGGATGGATAATTTGAGTAGTTGGCTTGAGGAATTATCGTGAATAAATTGCAGTTGCAAGGCATTGGTATGACCTCGCAGCGAACCCGCGCAAGGCTGGTGCAGCGATTGAAGGATCAGGGTGTTACCGATACGCAGGTATTGGATGTGATGGGCAACACTCCCCGTCATATCTATATCGATGAAGCATTGTCGCATCGTGCATACGAGGACACGGCGCTGCCGATTGGTTTCAATCAGACTATTTCCCAGCCCTATATTGTTGCCAAAATGACTGAATTGTTGCTTGCTGAAGGGCCGTTACGAAAGGTTCTGGAGGTTGGTACCGGATCCGGGTATCAAACGACAGTTTTAGCACAGTTGGTCGATCAGGTTTTCAGTGTGGAGCGGATCAAGCCGCTGCAGGAAAAGGCGCGCAAGCGTTTTTCTTTGCTTAAATTGCGCAATGTCTGGTTGAAGCACTCTGATGGCGGTATGGGCTGGCCCGAAAGAGGGCCGTTTGACGGTATCCTTGTAACGGCTGCACCCGAAGAGGTGCCCGTTGAGCTGTTGCAGCAATTAGCGGTTGGTGGCCGTCTAGTTATTCCGGTTGGTGGCGGGCGAGCGCAGTTACTTAAGCTGGTGGAGCGCCTTTCTGAAACCGAATATGAAACACAAGTGCTTGAAGGGGTGACGTTTGTGCCTCTATTAAGTGGCACAATAGGTTAACCCGGCTATTTCGTGAAGGGATTGGAGTTTCTGGAATATTCGGGTTAAAGCTTCCGGCAAATATATAAGTGAACCAGGATGAAAACAGAACGTGATCTAAAACAGTTTATCTTACTGTTTTTTAAAGGGATGTTAATGGGGGCGGCGGATGTAGTGCCGGGTGTGTCAGGGGGGACTATCGCCTTTATCACCGGTATCTACGAAGAATTGATTGCTACTATAAAAGGCTTTGACCTGACGTCAGTGCGTATGCTATTCAAGGAAGGTCCTGTGGCCTGTTGGCGGCATGTTAATGGCTCCTTTCTGCTTGTGCTGTTGGCCGGAATGGTTTTCAGCATCGCTTTCATTGCTGGTGGTGTGCTGTTTTTGTTGGCTAACTATCCGGTGCTGATTTGGGCGTTTTTCTTTGGCTTGATCATTGCCTCCTGCTGGTTGGTGATGAGTCATGTTGAGATCTGGAGTACGCCTGTTCTGGTGGCTTTTATTGTGGGATCGGTAGTGGCCTTTGTTATTACCAGTATTGCCCCTGCTGCGGTTGAACCTACCAATGTGATGATATTAGTTGCAGGCTCTGTGGCAATTTGTGCAATGATTCTGCCGGGTATTTCCGGAAGCTTTATTTTATTGCTGATGGGGATGTACGCGCCGATCCTGGCGGCCGTTAAAGGCGCGGATCTCCAAATTATTGGGCTGTTCGTACTAGGCTGCATCATAGGAATAACCTGTTTTTCAAGAGTCTTGAGCTGGATGTTTGCGCATTATAAAGTGTTAACGTTGGCTTTATTGGCAGGCTTTATGATGGGTTCACTGAATAAAGTCTGGCCCTGGAAATACACTGTTGCGTACAGCATAAACAGGCATGGGGGCCAGGTACCGCTGCAGCAGGATAATGTACTGCCCTGGAGCTATCAGGGGTTTACTGGAGAGCCTGCTTATCTGATTGCGGCTATAGGCCTGATGTTAGCAGGGATCTTGGTTATTATGGCGATGGAGCGGAGTCACGCCAGCAGGGGATAGGAATAGATGCAGTTAACAGTCAGACAATATTCAGCTCAGGCGGCGTTATTAGCCGTTACGCTTTTATTGTCTGCCTGTGGCGGCTCAAGTATCTATACACCGGTTAGCGAACGTTCTATTGGTGCTAAAACACCTGTCAGAGTGGTTAGTTCTGCTCAGAAGTTGCCGTCAGTGTATGAGGTGCGTAGAGGTGATACTTTATACTCCATTGCCTTCAGGTACGGTCTTGATTATCGTCAGCTTGCTCAGCGTAATCGAATTAACAATAGCTTCTCGATCTATCCCGGTCAGAAGCTGCGACTCACAGGATCCGTCGCCTCTTCATCACAACGGGTAAGTTCTTCATCAAAATCCGTAAGTCCTGCATCAACGCCTGCTGTCGCATCCAATACGCAGAAAAAAACTTATACTCAAGCTAAGACTCAAGCTAAACCTGCCGTTAATCAAACTAAGCATTCAGCAACCAGAAAGGCGTCTGCTACGCAGCAAAAAACGGCAGTATCAAATACTCGACTTGCATGGAGGTGGCCTGCGCAAGGTCGTGTTATCCAGGGCTATTCCAATGGCAGTAAGGTTAATAAGGGCATTAACCTTTCTGGAAATCGTGGTGATCCGGTGTATGCGGCCGAATCGGGGCGGGTGGTCTATGCGGGTAGCGGCCTGCTAGGCTATGGCAATTTAGTGATCATTAATCATAATCAGCAGTACCTGAGTGCGTATGCACATAACAGTCGCATACTGGTGAAGGAAAATGATATGGTTAAATTGGGTGCTAAAATTGCAGAGATAGGACATAGTGGTACCACTCGGGATATGCTGCACTTTGAAATAAGGCGGGATGGACGGCCCGTTGATCCGATGAAATACCTGCCGAGGAAGCGCTGACGTTGTGTATTTCATGCTCTGACAGGGTAGGGAAATGGACAGTGTAGATAATGAAGATAGTGAGCTGAATAAGATAAAAGTGGGCGCCGAAATGGATCACGTTGATATCGAACAACAGGACAGCGAACGTATGGATACTAAAGAGATTCCAAAGTTTCTTAATAGCGGACGAGGCAAGGGCAGCATGGCCCATAATGATCTGCTCAACGCTAAGACTCTGGATGCGACCCAACTTTATCTGAATGAAATCGGTTTTTCTCCCTTGCTGACAGCGGAAGAGGAAGTGTATTTTTCTCGCCGGGCATTGCAGGGGGATGAGACGTCGCGTAAGCGAATGATTGAGAGTAACCTGCGTCTGGTCGTTAAGATTGCGCGCCGTTATATTAATCGAGGCTTGACTTTGCTCGACCTGATCGAAGAGGGTAACCTCGGCTTGATTCGTGCTGTAGAGAAGTTTGATCCTGAACGCGGCTTCCGCTTTTCAACTTACGCTACCTGGTGGATCCGTCAGACCATTGAACGGGCGATAATGAATCAGACCCGTACTATTCGCTTGCCTATTCATGTCGTCAAGGAGCTTAATGTTTATCTGCGTGCAGCCCGTGAATTGGCACAGAAGCTGGATCATGAGCCCTCGGTCGAAGAAATTGCTGAAGCAGTTGATAAGCCGGTTGAAAGTGTAGAGCGAATGTTTGGTCTGAATGAGCGCGTCACTTCAGTTGATACCCCGGTGGGTAAGGACTCGGATAAGATGTTGCTGGAGACTATTCCAGATGAAGAGTCTTCTGATCCCGAAACGCTATTACAAAAAACCAACATCAGTGGCAATCTTGAAAACTGGCTGGATATGCTGCCAGATAAGCATTCTGAAGTGCTGTCACGTCGTTTTGGCCTGCGAGGCTTTGAGATGAGCACTCTGGAAGAGGTGGGAAAGGAGATCGGTTTGACGCGTGAGCGCGTCAGGCAAATTCAGGTTGAAGCCCTGCGTAAGCTGCGTGAAATCGTCGAGCGAAATGGCTTAAGCGGCGAAGATCTGCTGAAATAATCAATGCAGTGAAAAAACGGGCTTTTAGTCCGTTTTTTTATATCTAGCAAGTCAATCGGTGCGGTTCATGCTTCACCGGCACCCTACGAAATATCGTACCAAAAGGGTTAACGCCCGGAATCCGTAGGGTGCTGGTTTGCATGCCCCGCGAAGCGTTCAGCGTAGCCCACGAAGTGCTTTGGCCATTGACTATTGGGTAGAGCCTGCGAACCGCACCAGAAAAACTTGGGGGAATTACTTCCGTTCAGCTTCCTTTTTAAGTGCGTATAGCAATTCGTGGGCCTGTCTGGGTGACAGGTCGTCAGGTTCCAGATCGCGCAGTGTTACCAGAGCCGGGTGGGGCTTGGGTGCAAAAAACAGGTCTTCCTGCAGTGGTGGAAGCTGACGGCTTTGCTCACCGTGTCCTGCATCTTCTTCCAGTTGAATCAGTTTTTCCCGGGCGCGGAGAATCACATGGCTGGGTACGCCTGCCAGTTGCGCAACCTGCAGGCCGTAGCTTTGGCTGGCAGGTCCTTCCTGGACTTCATGCATAAAGACTATGTGATCCTGATGTTCCATTGCGGTTAGATGGACATTGAATACGTTGCTACAAAGCTCGGGTAATACGGTCAGCTCAAAGTAGTGAGTAGCGAACAGTGTGAGCGCTTTTACTTCATTGGCCAGATATTCGGCGGCTGACCAGGCCAACGACAGACCATCAAAGGTGCTGGTGCCGCGGCCAACTTCATCCATCAAAACCAGGCTGTGTTGAGTCGCATTATGAAGAATGTTCGCCGTTTCTGTCATCTCGACCATGAAGGTTGATCGCCCGCCTGCGAGATCATCTGAAGAGCCCATGCGGGTAAATATTCTATCCATTAGTCCGATGGTGGCGCTTTCTGCCGGAACATAGCTGCCAATATGTGCCAGCAAAGTGATTAAAGCAGCTTGTCGCATGTAAGTGGACTTACCGCCCATGTTGGGGCCGGTAATAATCAGCATCTGACGCTCGGCCGATAAAGACAGGTGGTTGGCAACGAAAGGGTCATCCAGTACATTTTCAACCACTGGGTGGCGACCATTGGTAATTGAAATCTGCGGATGATCAACCAGCTTGGGCGCTACAAACTCCAGGCTGTCGGCTCGTTCTGCCAGGTTGGTAAGTGCATCGAGCTCAGCCAGAGCGGCTGCGCTGTCCTGCAGGGGAATAATTTCTGCAGCGAGGCCTTCTATCAGCGCTTGATAGAGTGATTTTTCTCGGCCAAGGGCACGACTCTTGGCGCTCAGCGCTTTATCTTCGAACTCTTTCAATTCAGGTGTGATATAGCGTTCAGCATTTTTTAGCGTCTGGCGGCGGATATACTCGGCCGGAATTTCTCCCTTCTGGGCCTTACCTATTTCGATAAAGTAACCGTGTACACGGTTGTAGCCAACCTTCAGTGTTGCAATGCCGGTACGTTGACGCTCGCGTGTTTCGAGATCGACGAGATAATCACCGGCATTTTCACTAAGGCCGCGCAGTTCATCCAGTTCGGCATCGTATCCAGGTGCAATAACACCGCCGTCACGAATTACAACCGGCGGGTTTTCAATGACAGCGCTTAGCAGCAAATCACATAACTCAGGGAACTCGCTGCTGGTTGTCGCTAATAGTTGCAGCTGCGGTGACGTGGTATTGACTAATGTCTGTTGCAGTTCGGGTAAGACCTGAAAGGCTAATTTGAGCCGTTCGAGGTCACGGGGTCTGGCTGAGCGCAATGCGATCCGTGATAGTACCCGTTCAATATCACCTATCTGCTTCAATAAAGGCGCTATCTGTTCGAAGCGGTAATTTGCAATCAGCCACTGGATAGCCGTCTGTCTGGATTCCAGAGTATTACGACAGCGCAGGGGGCGGTTTAACCAGCGGCGTAGCATACGGCTACCCATTGGTGTGGCGGTTTTATCAATAACTGAAGCCAGGGTGTTTTCTTTACCGCCAGAAAGGTTGCTATCTATCTCCAGGTTCTTGCGAGTAGCGGCATCGAGAATAACGCTGTCATCGCGTTGTTCCAGTATCAGGCGACGAATGTGTGGTAGAGCGGTACGTTGGGTATCTTTTGCGTATTGCAGCAAACAGCCTGCAGCACCTAAGGCGACAGGGACGTGTGCGCAGCCAAAACCTGACATGTCCTGCGTTTGGAATTGCTGGCAGAGTAATCGCTCGGCGGTTTCAAGTTCGAAATTCCAGGGCGCCTGGGGGCGTAAACCGCGATAGCCGGCAAGTAATTGCCCCAGTGTATCCCCGTCATTATAGAGAATCTCTGCCGGTTTTAAGCGCTCAAGTTCGCTTGTCAGTGCTTCATCATCATCGAGCTCCAGTAAACTGAAGCGACCGGTACTGATATCGACAACGGCAATGCCGTATTTTTGCTGAGCAGCATTAATCGCGATCAATAAGCTGTCGCTGCGCTCATCAAGCAGCGCTTCGTCACTCAATGTACCAGGAGTAACGATGCGCATTACTTTGCGCTCGACTGGTCCCTTGCTGGTGGCAGGATCGCCAACTTGTTCGCAAATCGCTACGGACTCGCCTGCACGCACTATCTTGGCAATATAGCCATCGGCTGAATGGTATGGAATGCCAGCCATTGGAATTGGCTCGCCAGCGGTTTTTCCGCGTGCGGTGAGTGAAATATCCAGTAGCTGTGAAGCTTTTTTTGCATCATCAAAAAATAGCTCGTAAAAATCACCCATGCGGTAGAAGACAAGCTGATCGGGGTGTTCAGCCTTGATGCCAAGGTACTGTTGCATCATGGGTGTGTGCTTGGCTTGCGGGGTAGTCATTGTGGTCATAAGTAAGTGTATATCGTGGCTATTTTAAAATTGACGGAAATACTTGCGTGTCGCTGTTAAGGCAAGCATTCTACGTCAATTGAACATAGTTGCGTAGTCTGGGAGCCTCTGGTTTAGTCCATTGTTTTCTCTGCGGACTATAGAACGGTCAATACCCAAAGGGCATGCTAATGCACGGGAGTAAAAAAGGAAGTGAAATGACTTGTCCTTTTCAAGCTGACTGACAAAGCAGGTGGCCGTTATAGAGCTCGCTCCCCTTGTTCTTAATAGAAGGGGCTTTCAGAGCGTTCAGATATCGGTGTTAAACCAGTATGCCAGCAATTAGTATGCCCTCTGGGTGCGTTGACTTGATCTCAGATCGCTCTGATAAGCCAGTACCCAGAGGGCATGCTAAGGTGTAATGGACTTAACTGGAGGTTCCCCTTAATGCAGAAAAAAACGACACAAATGCTGGTGAAGGAGCTGGCTGCTCTGGCGCTGGAACGAAATGTTCGTATAGCGACAGCTGAGTCCTGTACGGGTGGTTGGGTTGCAACTGAAATTACAGCTTTGGCTGGTAGCTCAGAATGGTTTGAATGCGGATTTATTACCTATAGCAATATAGCCAAGCATCGCATGCTGGGTGTGCCGCAGGAGTTATTCATCAGCTCGGGCGCCGTCAGTGAGTCGGTAGTAACCGCAATGGCCCAAGGGGCGATCGACAACAGCGAGGCAACTTTAAGCGTATCTGTCAGTGGTGTTGCTGGTCCTGGGGGAGGTAGTGCTGAAAAGCCGGTGGGGACCGTATGGATGGCGTGGGCTTTAGCCGGAGAAGCTATCAACACACAGCGCTTTCTGTTTGCGGGGGATCGAGACTCAGTACGCCGTGTGGCCGTCTATGAGGCGCTGAAAGGGCTTATAAAACAACTGGATAAAAACACTGTATAAAAAAACATATTTTTATCTTGCAAAATTGCCCAAGCAAGATAATAATGCTGGTCAAACGTACAGTATATAAATTGATCCAGAGATATAGGTTTTATTATGGATAACAACAGAAAAAAAGCGCTAGATGCGGCCCTGAGTCAGATTGAACGTCAGTTTGGTAAAGGCGCGGTTATGCGTATGGGAGATCATCCCCGTGAAGTTATTCCTGCTATTTCCACCGGATCTCTATCGCTGGATATCGCACTGGGCATTGGTGGTTTACCTATGGGGCGTATCGTAGAGATTTACGGGCCTGAATCTTCCGGTAAGACAACCTTGACCCTGCAGGTCATTGCCGAAGCCCAAAAGGCCGGTAAGACTTGTGCCTTTGTTGATGCCGAGCATGCTCTGGATCCCAATTATGCGGAGAAGTTGGGTGTAAATGTTGATGATTTGCTGGTTTCTCAGCCGGATACTGGTGAGCAGGCGCTGGAAATTACCGATATGCTGGTGCGCTCTAATGCAGTTGATGTGCTGGTTATCGATTCGGTTGCGGCGCTGACACCAAAGGCTGAGATTGAAGGTGAAATGGGCGATCACCATGTAGGCTTGCAGGCACGTCTTATGTCCCAGGCGTTGCGTAAGATGACTGCCAATGTAAAGAATGCCAATACACTGGTTATTTTCATCAACCAGATTCGTATGAAGATTGGCGTTATGTTTGGCAGCCCTGAAACCACGACCGGTGGTAATGCACTGAAGTTCTACTCTTCAGTACGTTTGGATATTCGTCGCACCGGTGCAGTGAAGAAGGGTGATGAAATTGTAGGTAACGAAACCCGGGTTAAGGTCGTTAAAAATAAGGTGGCACCGCCTTTCCGTCAGGCTGAATTCCAGATTTTGTATGGTGAAGGCATCTACCATATGGGTGAAGTTATCGACCTGGGGGTTAAAGAAGGCCTGGTTGATAAGTCCGGTGCCTGGTATGCCTATAAAGGTGACAAGATTGGCCAGGGTAAAGCGAATGCGGCTAAGTATTTGGAGGAAAAGCCTGAAATTGCTAACGAGATCGAAACTGCAATTCGGGATAAGCTATTGAGCGTTGCTTCGCCAAATAAAGTTGCAGAAGAAGATAAAGACTCAGCGCAGCTGGATCTTTAATTAACATGACATAAAAAAAGAGCCGTAAGGCTCTTTTTTTATGTGCGGGACGTACTCTCTCTAACAAGAAATGGGTCGCGGGCACCGGGATGTGCAGGAGCGACAATGGGCATGGACGCACATTCTTTAACAGGAAGTATGCTGCGGGCGCATGGATGCCCAGGAACAGCAATGTGTTAAGGCTCTTTTTATTTATACTCTTTTGCAGGAGTTGGACATGTCAGAGACAGGTGCTGAGATTAAGAATGCGGCGATCAGGTTGCTGGCCCGTCGCGAACATTCGCGCCAAGAGTTGTGCCAGAAGTTGGCTCGCCGCGGTGAAAGTGCGGTGATTCAACCTGTTCTCGATCAACTGGAAGAGAGCGGCTACCTGAGTGATCAGCGTTTTACCGAAAGTTTTGTCAGAATGCGAGTGGCCCAGGGGCATGGTCTTGTCCGTATCAGTTTTGATCTGAAGCAGAAAGGTATTGATCGGGTGTTGCTTGAGCAAGCATTAGATAGTGAGCCGGTCGATTGGTTTGCGCATGCAGTGGATGTCTGTGCGAGAAAATTTAACCGTGCCGTAACGGTGGACTATAAGACACAGGCGAAGCAGCTCCGTTACATGACGCAGCGCGGATTTAGTATGGATGAAGCTCGTTATGCTGTTCAGCAATTAATTGGCGATAGCGATGATTAAGTACTAATCTCTACCTTCTATAGCCATCCTCTTTAAAAAAATTCGAACAATTTATCAACACGTTATATACTGCATCGCCATTTTTAAGGTGATTTTTTGGGCTGGTTATGGCTGTTGTGTCTTATTTTCAACAGTTTTGCCCTATTAAGGTGTTGCGAGCGATAACTCTATGAAAAATATGACAAGCGCCGAACTACGCCAGGCATTCCTGCGCTATTTCGAAAAGAACGGTCACCAGATTGTTGATAGCAGCTCTCTGATACCCGCTAACGATCCTACGTTGATGTTTACCAATGCGGGTATGGTTCAGTTCAAGGATGTGTTCCTGGGCAGTGATAAGCGCAGCTATAACCGAGCGACAACATCGCAGCGTTGTGTGCGTGCGGGTGGCAAACATAACGATCTTGAGAATGTTGGTTATACCGCACGCCATCATACTTTTTTCGAGATGCTTGGTAACTTTAGTTTTGGTGATTACTTTAAGCGTGATGCAATCCGCTTTGCCTGGACCTTTCTGACAGAGGTTCTGGGGCTTCCCAAGGAAAAACTGTGGATCACAGTACACTTCAGCGATGACGAAGCAGAACAGATCTGGAAAGAAGAGATCGGTGTAGATCCAGAGCGTTTCTCCAAACTGGATGAAGATAACTTCTGGTCGATGGGTGATACTGGCCCTTGTGGTCCCTGTACTGAAATTTTCTATGACCATGGCGCGGATATTTGGGGTGGACCTCCGGGAAGCCCGGAAGAAGATGGTGATCGATACATCGAGATCTGGAACCTGGTCTTCATGCAGTACAATCGCTCTGCTGATGGTTCTATGGCGCCGTTACCGAAACCTTCCGTTGATACGGGTATGGGGCTTGAACGAATTGCTGCAGTGCTGCAAGGGGTTCACTCCAACTATGAGATCGATCTGTTCCAGAACTTGCTAAAGGCCACAGCAGAAGCTGTAGGCACGCAGGATATGGAAAGCAAATCGCTTCAGGTAATTGCCGATCATATTCGTTCCTGCTCATTTTTGATTACTGATAGTGTTGTACCCTCTAATGAAGGCGCCGGTTATGTACTGCGTCGTATTATCCGCAGGGCTGTACGTCACGGTAATAAGCTTGGTGCAAAAGGCCCATTCTTCCATAAGCTCGTTGCTGCTCTGGTTAAAGAGATGGGTGAGGCCTATCCTGAGTTGACAGCGCACCAATCTCAGGTAGAGCGTGTTCTGCACAAAGAAGAGGAGCAGTTCGCCAAGACCCTTGAGCACGGTATGCGTCTGTTGGAAGAGGTTATCGCAAATCTTGATGGTGTTGTTATCCCGGGTGAAACAGTATTCAAGCTCTATGATACCTATGGTTTCCCTGTTGATCTGACTGCTGATGTTGCTCGTGAAAATGAGTTGTCTGTTGATATGGCAGGTTTTGAGCAGGCGATGGAAGATCAGCGTAATCGTGCCCGGGCTGCGGGTAAATTCAGCGTAGATTATAACGAAACTATCCGTCTGGATAGTGAAACCTCTTTTACCGGTTATCAGCAACTGCAAGGCAGCTCGAAGATTGTTGCCCTGTTTAAGGACGGCGAGGTCGTCGACACGTTGGCTACAGGCCAAAGTGGTGTTGTTGTGCTGGATGAAACTACATTTTATGGGGAGTCCGGTGGTCAGGTAGGTGATTCTGGTGTGCTCTGTGCTGATGGTGTTGAATTTGCTGTCACTGACTGTACTAAAGAGAGTAAAAATCATCTGCATCATGGTGTGGTGAGCTCAGGCGAGCTGAAAGTTGGTGTTGCTATAGAGCCAAGAGTTGATGCTGCAAAGCGTCTGGCTACTGCCGCTAACCATTCTGCTACACATCTCCTGCATGAAGCATTGCGTATTGTTCTGGGTTCTCACGTACAGCAGAAAGGCTCTTTGTGTGATGCCGGTCGTTTGCGCTTTGACTTCTCTCATTTTGAGGCGGTTAAGCCTGAAGAGTTACAACAGATTGAGCAGATCTGTAATCAGCAGATCCGTCTGAACTCTGAAGTACGTACCGATATTATGGATATTGAGTCGGCTAAAGCGACAGGTGCTGCGGCTCTGTTTGGTGAAAAATACGAAGATACCGTTCGTGTGCTGACGATGGGTGGTGACTTCTCGGTTGAGCTTTGTGGTGGTACCCATGCCAACCGAACCGGTGATATTGCTTTGCTGAAGATCGTTTCCGAAGGTGGTATTGCTGCGGGTGTGCGTCGTATTGAAGCGCTGACCGGCGAGAAAGCATTACAGTATATCGATCAGTCTGCACTGCAGCTTGAACAGAAACTACAGGAGCAGATGGGTAAGAGTCGTCAGCTTGAAAAAGAGCTGGAGCAACTCAAGGCTAAGCTTGCTGCTGCCAAAGGTGCTGATCTGCTGAGCAATGTAATTGATGTTAAGGGTGTAAAAGTCCTGGCTGAAAAGCTTGACGGAATTGAGCCCAAAGCATTACGCGATACGATCGATCAGCTAAAAAATAAGCTGGGCACTGGTGTGGTGGTACTCGCTACAGAGTCTGAAGGCAAGGTAAGTCTTGCAGCAGGTGTTAGCAAGGATTTAACCGGCAAGGTGAAGGCTGGTGATCTGGTTAGAGAATTGACTGTTATGCTGGGTGGAAAAGGCGGTGGCCGTCCTGATTTTGCTCAGGGTGGTGGTACCGATACCGCAGCTCTGCCCGCAACTCTGGCGGCAGTGAAGGCGCTGGTTGAAAAGAATTTGTAACTAACAGCCATAAGAGGCTGATTAAGGAAGCAGGTTAGTATGGCCCTATATGTACAGAAATATGGTGGTACTTCAGTTGGCACTGTAGAACGTATTCAGGCGGTTGCTGACAAAGTAAAGAGGTTTCGTGAAGCTGGTCACGATATAGTCATAGTTGTTTCAGCCATGAGCGGTGAAACCAACAGGCTTATTGCACTGGCTAAAGAGATGCAAGGGAAGCCAAATCCTCGTGAGATGGATGTGCTTGTATCTACCGGCGAGCAGGTTACCATTGCGCTGCTGTGTATGGCTCTTGAGGAGCGTGCAGTCAAAGCGCGCTCCTATACGGGTAGTCAGGTAAAGATTTTGACTGATGACGTGCATATGAAAGCACGTATTCAGGATATCGAAGTCGACAACATGCGTCATGATCTGGAACAGGGTCGGGTCGTTGTTGTTGCAGGGTTCCAGGGCGTAGATCCAAATGGAAATATTACTACCCTGGGGCGTGGTGGTTCTGATACAACAGGTGTTGCTTTAGCGGCTGCTTTGAAAGCTGATGAATGTCAGATCTATACTGATGTTGACGGCGTATATACTACAGACCCACGTGTCGTTGAAGGTGCGCGACGCATGGATAAGATAACTTTTGAAGAGATGCTGGAAATGGCCAGTCTCGGTTCAAAAGTGCTGCAGATCCGTTCTGTAGAGTTTGCAGGTAAATACAATGTGCCTTTACGGGTGCTACACAGCTTTCAGGATGGTCCAGGTACGCTTATTACAACAGAGGAAGAGGATACTGTGGAAAAACCGGTCATCTCAGGGATAGCCTTTAACCGCGATGAAGCGAAGCTGACAGTTCTGGGTGTGCCAGATATTCCAGGGGTTGCTTCTCGTATTCTAGGTCCTATTAGTCGCGCTAATATTGAAGTGGACATGATTCTTCAGAACGTGGCTGCCGATAATACGACCGATTTTACTTTTACTGTTCACCGTAACGACTTTGCTAGTGCAGAAGAAATTCTTCAGAAGGTTAAGGTTGAGCTGGGTGCGCGTGAAGTGGTTGGTAATAATAAGATCGCAAAAGTCTCCATTGTCGGAGTCGGTATGCGTTCTCATGCCGGTGTCGCGAGTAAAATGTTTGATACATTAGCTGCTGATAACATCAATATTCAGATGATCTCGACTTCGGAGATAAAAGTTTCTGTGGTCATCGCAGAGAAATATCTGGAGCTGGCGGTTCGTGGTTTGCATTCTGCGTTTGATCTGGATGCTGTTGATACTGTTAGTGAATAAAAAAACAAGCAGCAGTGGTCTATAGTTAGACTGCTGTTGCACATTAAATTTGTTTGACGCAAGGTAGAAGACTGCGACAGCCTCTTTCTGCTGCTATTATGGCTGCAAGGTAGACGTGGCACGTCTGGGTGTACTTGGCGGTTAAATAAGGAGATTTATACATGTTAATTCTTACTCGTCGCGTCGGTGAAACTCTGATGGTTGGTGATGATGTTACTGTTACTGTACTGGGTGTAAAAGGTAACCAGGTACGCATTGGTGTTAACGCACCTAAAGATATTTCTGTGCACCGTGAAGAGATCTATCAGCGTATTCAGAAGGAAAAACAGGAAGGAAAACAGGAAGATAACGAATAATATTCCTTTTTTGAATTTAGCGCTTTTCTTTTTAAAATCAATCTTGTAATATACGCGCCGTTGTCAAGGTGAGATGGCCGAGTGGCTGAAGGCGCGCCCCTGCTAAGGGCGTATAGGGGAAACTCTATCGAGGGTTCGAATCCCTCTCTCACCGCCATCAAGCGCCCGTAGCTCAGCTGGATAGAGTACCTGGCTACGAACCAGGCGGTCGCACGTTCGAATCGTGCCGGGCGCGCCACTTAGTCTTTCGGGAGTAAGTGGCAGCAAGATTGATGGGATAACAAATGTTTGGGTTTAAGCGCCCGTAGCTCAGCTGGATAGAGTACCTGGCTACGAACCAGGCGGTCGCACGT
>JBALVQ010000096.1:0-18973 GCA_036960915.1 Amphritea sp. | reverse complement strand
TATTGCAGCTGCCTGGGCGATTGTTAATCCGGAAAATAATGAGCGTCTGTCCAAGCTGGCAGTCGAAGAAACCGGGCTTGGCAATGTAAAAGACAAGATTATCAAGAACCACCGTAAAACTCTGGGTCTGTTGAGGGATCTGCAAGAGGCGAAGACGGTGGGTGTTATCCGCGAGATCCCGGAAAAAGGCCTAGTTGAAATAGGCCGTCCGGCAGGGGTTGTCGGCGTGATTGTGCCTTCAACCAATCCGATTGCGACGCCGATGAACAACACGCTAAATGCACTGAAATGCGGTAATGCAATTATCCTGGCGCCTTCGCCAAAGGGGCAGCCTTCCTGTACGCGCTTGCTAGAGCTTATTCATACCGAACTGGATCGAATAGGCGCGCCGCGTGATCTGGTGCAGCAGTTACCCGTGCCGGTCAGTAAAGCGTTGAGCGCGGAGATGCTCAAGCAAGTGGATCTGGTGGTGTGTACCGGCTCCCAGAACAACGTTCGGGCGGCCTATACCAGCGGTACTCCTGCCTATGGTGTTGGTGCAGGCAATGTCACGGTGATCGTTGATGAAACTGCCGATCTGGCTGCGGCTGCGAGCAAGATCAAGGCTTCCAAGACCTTCGATAACGCCACCAGTTGCTCATCCGAGAACAGCATTATCATCGTTGATGAAGTGTATGACGCCATGATGGCGGAGCTGAGCAAAGTTAATGCTGCGTTGTTGAGCGCGCAAGAGAAACAGCAGCTGCAGGACACCATGTGGCATGACGGGCATCTGAACCGTGATGTGCTGGCCAAGCCTGTAGAGGATGTGTGTCGCGTAGCCGGCCTGAATCGTGATGGCCTGGCGCAGAGTGATTTTCTGATGGTGACAGAAACAGAAGTCGGCGCCGAAGCGCCTTTCTGTGGTGAGAAAATGTCACTGGTGCTGACGGTCTATCGAGCCAGGGACTTCGCTGCAGCCAAGCTGCTGGCCAGCCGTGTTCTGGATCATCAGGGTAAGGGGCATTCCCTCGGTATCCATACGCAAGACAACAGCCGTCCACAGGAGCTGGGTCTGGAGATGCCGGTGTGCCGGGTTATCGTAAATCAGCCACATTGCTTTGCTACCGGCGGCAGCTTTGATAATGGTTTGCCGTTCTCTCTCTCAATGGGATGTGGTAGCTGGGGAGGCAATATCACCGACGAGAACGTGCACTACAAGCAGTATATGAACATCACCCGCGTGGTGCGCACCATCGAACCCCGTGAAGTGACAGCCGATGACATCTTTGCTGATTATAAGAGGAAGTATTTGCCATGAACGTTATCTCTTATATGCCACCTGCTGACTCCGTCCGTGCTGTCATTGACTTGTTTGCTCAGCAGCAGCCAGAGCAGCCGTTTGTTTTGTTTCCAGAGACGGATATTCAATTAAGCTATGCCCAATTGCAGCAGACTGCGCAGCTGCACAGTCGTTATTTCAAGGCCCTGGGATTGAACAAGGGTGATACTGTTTCCTTCATGATGGAAAATGGTCAGGCCAGCTTCGAGCTGTTTCTGGCGACGTTGTATTGCGGCTGTGTGTCATCACCTTTAAATCCGGCAGCAGGCCAGGACCAGATCGAGTACGTGCTGGGCCATTCCGATACCAGCGTGGTGTTTGTTTCTGAGAAGTATCAAGATCAGGTGGCTAAAGCCGCCGCTACGCTGGATCGTACAATCACCCTGATTGAGACTGATATCGATCAGGGACCGAAGTGGCCACTGGAACCTGCTGCTGATGCGGCTCAGGTTGAAGTTGCAGGTGATGATGATGGCCTGCTGATGTATACCTCAGGTACTACCGGTCGTCCGAAAGGGGTGATTCTGACCAATAAAAACTTGCTGGCCGGAGGCATGAATACCGCCCGAGCACATGAATTAACGGCGCAAGACCGAACGCTTTGCGTGTTGCCGCTCTGTCACATCAATGCACAGTGCGTGACATTGATGGCACCGCTGGTAAGCGGTAGCAGCCTGGTACTGCCACACAGTTTTAGTGTGTCATCTTTCTGGGATTGGGTGATTAAACATGATGTAACCTGGTTCAGTGTGGTACCGACAATCATCTCTTACCTGATGCACCATGAAGGCGAGTTAAGTGGTGATGCGTTAAAGACCGCATTGGGTAAGGTACGTTTCGGGCGTTCTGCGTCTGCGGCATTGCCACCTGCACTGCATGCCGGTTTCGAGGACAAGTTTGGTATCCCAATCGTCGAAACAATGGGGCTGACGGAAACATCCGCACAGATCCTCTCCAACCCGATGCCGCCGAAGCAGAATAAATACGGCTCTCCCGGTATCGCGTTCGGTACCGAGATTAAGGTAGTCGACGAGCAGGGTAATACCCAGCCGGCGAATGTAGAAGGTGAACTGATGGTGCGCGGTGATTGTGTCATGCGCGGCTATTATAAGAACCCCGAAGCCACTGCAGAAGCGCTCGAGTCGGATGGCTGGTTGCATACCGGTGATTTGGCGAAAAAGGACGAGGATGGTTTTATTTTTGTGACTGGCCGCCTCAAGGAATTGATTATTAAGGGCGGGGAGAATATAGCCCCGCGTGAAATCGATGATGCACTTTATTCCCACCCAAGCATTATTGAAGCAGGAGCCGTTGGCATTGATGATGAGCATTATGGACAGGAAGTGATAGCCTGTGTCGTGGTGAAAGAAGATGCCGTGGTGACAGAGCAGGAATTACGTGACTTCTGCTGCAATAAGCTGGGTAAGGTTAAAACGCCTAAAAACATCTTTTTCTTTGACGATCTGCCAAAGGGGCCTTCGGGCAAAGTGCAGCGTTTGAAATTGGTGGATCAACTTAAGGCGCGTAATGCGCTTGGCTGATCAGGCGGTAACAACTAAATAACGTTGAGTAAGTTGATGTGTTCATTTGCCAGGGACTGGCGACCAGGAAAGGCGCTTGAACTTCGGTTATGTTTGTCCCCTGGTGCAAATTTGTAACTGAAGATGTAACTGAAGATAGAGTGCTTTGCCTCTGCCTTTTACCGGCTCCTCTGGAGCCGGTTTTTTTGCATAGCGCTGTTTGAGTTGAGCTACCGATAGTGTCACTTCGACAGGAGTACCGCGTTAGCGCAGGAGATTATTTCATCTCTTCGATCTGGCGGCGTATTTCAGCCAGCTTGGACGTCATTACTTTTTCCATATGATCAAGATCAGAGAGGAACTTCTCTTTAGGATCGAGCGGATCGATCTCTTTACGGCGTGCATCGAGTGCTTTTAGTTCATCCAGGGCCATGATCAGTTGAGGATTGATCTTATCCATCTGGTCAAACGCTTTGGAGTTACGTGCTTCAAGTGGGATGCTGCTACGGCCGCGCATAAAGGTAAACTTTTTACTGCGTGACAGAAAAGAACCTTTTGGGCGTTTGTAATAGACCTTGAGTACATCTGTGTCACCCTGATGGCGCAGGGTGTATTTTTCTACACTCTCGATAGATTTAATGCCCATCTTTTTCAGGGTTGGGTAATCAGACATGATTTGCGTGTTCTCATTCAATAGCACTCCATCTCAGGAGGTGCTGGGCTCAAAAAATAGGTTGTTCATGCGCTGCCAGCTTCGCTGAAGTTTAGTCTGCTTCAATGAAGTATAGAAGATAGCGCATAAGATCGTTGCACTCGGGCGATCTTTTGGATCTGTTGACAAGGCGCGAACCTTTTCACAGACACCTGATTATTATTATTTGAGCTGAGACAGTCGGGGGGAATCTTCTTGTTAACCCTTTGTAATAAAGGGAGTAGTTATAGATTCCTGAAAACTATTTCAGGGATGGACCAGGCCATGAAAGCTGCAACATTCAGTAGCACTGGTGAGTTACATAATAAGCAACACAGGCAGCTTTCGGGCGCCATGTTAGGACTTATACCTTGGTACCAGCTAGAGCCAGATAATGATCAATTCTGGGGCCAGCCTTACAGGCTGATACTGCTTGGTGATGCTCAGTAAAATAAGCCTTCGGTTCAGCCATAACCGGCTACTAATTAAGCGCCCACTATAGAGAAATAATTCAGGGAATCCACGAACAAAATCCTTGCGTCTTAGCATGCCCTCGGGGTACTGGCCGCTCTGTAACCTGTAGAGAATACATTGGATTTTTTCGCAGTTTCCCCATTAAGAAAGCCGAAAATCTGTTAAAGTTCACTACTCCAGACAGTAGCTCGTTGTGATGCTACTGCTGCTTTTACTAGAGCTTGCCTGTGACCAATAACGACATACTGCGACGCATCCGCTACACATTTGATTTTAATGATTCAAAAATGGTGGCGATTTTTCGCCTGGCCGACTATAAAGTAACGCGGGCACAGATCGCTGGCTGGTTAAAAAAAGATGACGATCCGGAATATGTAGCATGTACCGACGTACAGATGGCAAGTTTTCTGAACGGTCTGATCAATCTGATGCGCGGTAAAAAAGAGGGCCCACAACCTGAGCCGGAAACGCGTTTAAACAATAATATTGTTTTCAGGAAACTGAAGATTGCATTAAACCTGACGGCCGAAGATGTCCTGGAAATCATGGGGCTGGCTAATTTGCGTATGAGTAAGCACGAGCTGAGTGCCTTTTTCCGCAAGCCCGGGCATAAAAACTATCGTGAATGCCAGGACCAGATTTTGCGTAATTTTCTAACCGGCTTGCAACATAAGCACCGCGATAAGAAAACGGCGAAATCAGAGACACCTGAGTTTCAGTGGAAGCAAGGTGAATCGAAGTAGTGCTGTAACAAGTACCAGTGCATAACGTGGTTGTGGCTTTTGTTTTTTTAACTTATATGAAGAGCAGCGTATGGCATTTATATATCTTGCGATTGCAATCGTAGCGGAAGTTGCCGCTACCAGTGCCTTAAAAGCCACTGAAGAATTTACCAAGCTTACCCCCAGCCTGGTCGTGGTGATTGGTTACGCCGTTGCCTTTTACTTTTTAACCCTTGTGTTGAGAAGTCTCCCTGTTGGTATCACCTATGCCGTATGGGCGGGTGTGGGGGTTGTGCTTGTGGCTTTGGTGGGGGCGGTTATCTACAAACAAATACCGGATACACCTGCGATACTGGGGATGGGGTTAATTATTGCCGGTGTTGTCATTATTAATGTATTTTCTAAAACGGTGAGTCACTGAAGCGTCCATAAATCAGGCCTTTCAGTAAACGCTCAATTCTGCTTCAAAACCGTCATTTCCAAATGAACACTTCCTGATGAACATAGCCTCTTAAGAAAGAGGTTTTGTTCCCACCTACCGACAAGCAACCCAGGCCGGAAACAGTGCTTCAGGTGTGTCTGTTTGAACAATTTTTCCCTAGGACTCCCCTATAATAAATTAGTGGAGAGTGATTACTGTGCTCTCACTGTCCTGGACGTTGGAGATGCAAACCCTTAATGCGAGGCAATTGATCGAGCAGCTTGGAATAGATTATTTTAAGGAAGGCTCAACCTTTGGCGCTTTATCTGATGAAGCAATTCGCTACCTGCTTGAACAAGGCCAGGTGCTGCAGCTGGATAAGGGAGAGCAATTGTTTGCATACGGCGATCCCGGCAACAGCTTCTATGTTGTATTGCAGGGCAGCATCCAGTTCATGAAACCCCATAAGAATCAATATACCCATATCCGCGACTACGTGTTTGGCCAGGAAATCGGCTTCATTGCCATGATTGGTCGGCATGAGCGTGTCGCCAATACCTACGCTGCAGAAAACAGTATTGTCGTACAGGTGTCAGCTAAGCAATTCCATGCGCTACACGACACAATGCCTGCCGATTTTGGATTATTGTTGCTCAACCTGACGCGAGAAATGGCCAGGCGTCTGCGCGAGTCAGACAATAAACTGGCAACGCATGATATTCATCTCTAGGAGACAGCCGGACTTAACCTGGCTTAATTCTCGAAATTGGGAATCTATTTGTACTACGCCTTAATCTGCTGAAAGATCCAGTCGCGAAACACCTGTGCCTCTTGGGTGAGTGGACTTAAATTGGATTCCACCAGGTAATAACCTCTGCGTGTGCATAACGAGGTATCAAAGGGGCGTATCAGTAAGCCTTTCTCAAGATAATCACTTACCAGGTGTCGCCACCCCAGCGCCACGCCCTGACTGTTGATTGCTGTCTGCAGCAGCAGCGGGTAATTATTGACTCTTAAACCCCGCGACTGCAGCAGGGGATCGATCCCCTGGCTCTTCAACCAGAAAGGCCAGTCAATGGCTTCCCAACTGATGGCTTGCCAATGATCCTCGTCCAGATGCAACAGGTTGTGATTCAGCAGGTCCTCCGGTTGTTTTAATTCCGGGTGGGCGTCCATATAGGCGGGGCTGCACACCGGAAATACTTCATCGTCGAACAGGTAGGTCGCTGTTACGCCGCTATGCTGTCCGGCATCACCACAGCTAAATGCCAAATCCACGGCTTCGCTCTGCAGGTCGACATCCCGATCGGTGGCCAGGATGCGCACGTCGATATCCGGATAGAGGTTCTGGAAATCAGCCAGGCGGGGATTTAACCACAAAGAGGCAAAGGCAATGGTCGCCGATACGGTTAGCTGTCCGCTCTGGGTATTGTTGCGGATCTGGCTAACCGCAGTGGCGATATGTTCCAGTCCCATACTGACCGCCTGCTGAAGCTTGGTGGCTGGCGCCGTTAAGTTGATGCAGCGGTGACCGCGCTCAAACATAGGCACCCCCAGATAGGCTTCCAGCGCCTTGATCTGCCGACTGACGGCGGCCTGAGTGACATGCAACTCTTCGCCTGCCGCGGTAAAGTTCAGGTGGCGTGCCGCCGCTTCAAAAGTAACCAGGGCACTCAAGGGTGGCAGCTTCTGTTTAAGGCTGGGCATGGCGGTTGCTCTCTTTAAGGGCTTATCTTTAGGGAGATGATATCGGTTTACGCATAATAAAAAATCATGCGACAGATGGCAAAAAAATCGTTTGAAGTGGGATGTTTATTACTGCCAGAATGAGACCATGTCGCAGTTCGAATAATAATTACATCAGTTACGGCGGTTGCCTTCGCCGTTAGCAGGTAGTGCACTATGAACTCTAAAGACCCTCTGCTCCAGCCATATCAGCTGAAACACCTGACGCTGAAAAACCGTATCATGACCACCTCCCATGAACCGGCCTATCCGGAAGATGGCATGCCCAAGGAGCGCTACCGTGCCTATCATGAGGAGCGTGCGAAAGCCGGGGTGGCACTGACCATGACTGCAGGCTCCGCAACGGTATCGCGCGACAGCCCTCCGGTATTCAATAACATCCTGGCATATAAGGATGAGGTGGTGCCCTGGCTGAAAGATGTAGCCGACTCCTGCCATGAGCATGGTGCCGCAGTGATGATCCAGTTGACTCACCTGGGACGGCGCACCGGCTGGAGTAAAGGCGATTGGCTGCCGGTAGTGTCTTCGTCACACCATCGCGAGGCATCGCATCGAGCCTTTCCTAAAAAGATGGAAGACTGGGATTTCGAGCGGATCATTCGTGACTATGCCGATGCCGCGGAGCGGATGAAAGCGGCGGGCCTTGATGGCATCGAGCTGCAAGCCTACGGTCACTTGATGGATCAAACCTGGTCACCGCTGACCAATACCCTGGATGGTCCTTACGGCGGTAGTCTGGATAACCGCCTGCGTTTCACCATGGATGTACTTGGCGCTATTCGTAAGCGCGTGGGGGACGAGTTTATCGTTGGGGTGCGCTACACCGCTGACGAGATGATCGCCGGTGGCATCAGCCGCGAAGAGGGGATCGATATATCCAAGCGCTTGAAAGCGACCGGTCAGGTAGATTTCCTCAATGTTATCCGTGGGCGCATCGATACAGATGCGGCTCTGACCGACGTGATTCCGGTGATGGGCATGAAGAACTCACCGCATCTGGATTTTGCCGGTGAAGTGCGCGCCGCAACCAATTTTCCGACTTTTCATGCGGCGAAAATACCCGATGTGGCCACCGCCCGCTACGCCATTGCCGAAGGTAAGCTGGACATGATCGGTATGACCCGTGCCCATATGGCCGATCCGCACATCGTGAAAAAGATCATGGAAGGGCGCGAAGAGGATATCCGTCCCTGCGTTGGTGCAACCTACTGCCTGGACCGAATCTATCAGGCGGGCGATGCCTTCTGTATTCATAATGCCGCCACCGGTCGTGAACTGACCATGCCCCATGATATCCCCAAGGCCGATAAGCCACGTAAGGTGGTTATCGTGGGTGCCGGCCCCGGCGGGCTTGAAGCTGCACGGGTGGCAGCAGAGCGCGGCCATGAGGTGGTTGTCTTTGAAGCGGCTGCCGATCCGGGTGGCCAGATTCGCCTGACAGCACAAAGTCCGCGCCGTCACGAGATGATCTCGATTATCGATTGGCGCATGGCGCAATGTGCGGCCCATGATGTCGATTTTCGCTTCAATGCCTGGGCGGAAGCCGAGGATGTCATGGCGGAAAATCCGGACCTGGTGATCATCGCCACCGGCGGCTATCCGCATACCGAGATACTGGCGAGCGGCAATGATTTGGTGGTCTCCTCCTGGGATATTATCTCGGGCGATGTTAAGCCCGGCAAAAACGTACTGCTGTTCGATGATGCAGGCGATCATGCAGCGCTTCAGGCGGCGGAAGTCATTGCCGACTCGGGCGCCAAATTGGAGATCATGACACCGGATCGCTCCTTCGCACCGGATGTCATGGCGATGAACCTTGTGCCCTATATGCGCTCCATGCAGCAAAAGGATGTCACCTTCACGGTAACCTTCCGCTTGGAAGATGTGGTGCGCGAAGGCAATCAGCTGCGCGCTCTGGTGGGTAGCGACTATTTCGCAACAGACGGGGGCGGCGCATTCAAGGAGCGCATCATCGATCAGGTGGTGATCAACCACGGCATTATTCCGCTGGATGACATCTATTTCGATTTGAAACCCCACTCGTCGAATCTTGGTGAGGTCAATCAGACGGATCTGATCGCAGGTAATCCGCAAAGCCTGGTGAATAATGAGGAAGGGCGTTTTCAGTTGTTCCGTATCGGTGATGCCGTGTCTTCACGCAACACCCATGCGGCTATCTATGATGCGCTACGGTTGCTGAAGGACTTATAACCAGCTTTGCGGACAAAGCGCGGGAGAGTATGAAAGTACTCTCCCGTATTATTTTCATCCATAGCATACGTACTATTTTATCCCTTCAATCGCGTAAGCACCCTCAATATTCAGGGTAACGGTGATAGCTTCGGCACTGCTGTTTTTCCAATACCAGCCGTGGGAACCTTCGAAGGGAGCGGTTAAAGAACCACTGACGTCGTTTGCGGTGCTGATCGTGAAGCTTTCGAAGTAGTTCTTACTGTAAAAAGAGTTGTCGGCCTGCGGTTCTCCGTGGAAATCGAAATAGAGCGGTGTGCTTTCGGTCTTCCAGCTGCCGGTCGTCCAGCGGTATTTGAGCTTAGCGCCTTTTAACAGATGTAGTTTATATTCCAGCCCGCTTTGCGGGGGAATCATGATACTCACAGTATCCTTTTGATAAGCGGGTTTGCGCTCGGCAGATGACTGATTCACAGGTTCTACTGCAGACAAGGTGGTGAGTCCCAGCGTCTCGCCAAACCCAGTTGGATCGATATTGTATTCCGCCGGCAGTATCGCAACCGTCAGGATGGCACCCGCCAGGATAGTCGCAGCAGTACTGGCTTTTATCAGGGTATTTGCTGAAGGAGGTGAGGGATTAAACTGATTCATAGCGAAGCTCTTTTAGGCATAAAAACAAAGGTTAAACATAAAGCTGCTTTGTTAAACATAGAAATAGCCGGTTAACTGGTAACCCATCAAAACCATCCCACCGCTCATCAGCAGGGTGTTGGTTGCAGTAGCAAAACGCAGGTAACTGCTGTGCCTGCGCCAGTAGCTGATTGCAATCAAGATGATAGTCAGTGCCAGGAACTGTCCAATCTCGACGCCCAGATTGAACGCCAGCAGATTTGTAAGCAGGCCTTCTTCAGGCAGTTGAAAGTCCTGTAGCTTGCTGGCCAAACCAAAACCGTGGAATAAGCCGAAAATCAGTACGGCAAGCCGGGTGTCAGGCTGGTGGCCGACTATGCGTTGCCAGCCACCCAGATTATCGAAGCCCTTATAAACAATCGACAGGCCGATGATTGCGTCGATCAGATAAGGGTTCACCGCGATGTCATTCAGCACGCCAAGCATCAGCGTCAGGCTGTGGCCGAGCGTGAAGCAGCTGACGTACAGTAAAACGTCACGGCTGCGATACAGGAAAAAGATGACGCCAACCAAAAACAGCAGATGGTCGTAACCGGTCAGCATATGCTTGGCGCCGATATACAGATAGGGGATAGCCGCAACACCCTGGTTATTGAGCAGGAACTGCTCCGTACTGGCGTCGACCCCGTGAGCGAAAGCACTGCCGCCAAGGCTGCTCAATAAGATTATCAACAGACCCAAGATAAGCGGAACGTTGTGCCTGATAGCTGTGAAAAACGTGATAAGCAGATCCCTGAATTCTGTCTGTAAGAATTCAGGGTAACTTGATTCGAAGAGCCGCGACTATTGGCAAAGAGGATATGTTGTACAACTAACTAGTCCTAATTCTTTAGTACTTTTTCGCGGCTATACCCAAAGGGCATGATAAAGCAGCTTCAACAAGTGGGCTATTTGCTGAACCTGGAGCGACTAATTTTACGTTGGTCGTCTTTTATATATGGCCAAGGACTGGTTTGTGCCAATACCAGTTGTTCACATGTCGGCTATAAAGTCAGTCATTATGCCTCGCTGAGCGCCTCTGCTTTGGGCTGTTTTGCCGGTGCCAGTAAATAATCGTTAATATTAATATCACCCAGTTGGCTGGGTTGCAGATGGGACTCGGCATAGCGCAGGAATATGCCGGATTCGAGGAACAGCTCAAATAAATCCGGATCTATATGACCGTCTTTACTCATAAAGGACATGATCCTCAGTGCTTCACTGACTGTTTTTGCCTTTTTATAGGGCCGGTCACAGGCTGTCAGTGCCTCAAAGATATCTGCCAGCGCCATGGCTCTGCTGGCCAGAGGTAACTGATTCGCTTTAATCCCTAACGGGTATCCGGTGCCGTCCATTTTTTCATGATGCCCTCCTGCGATCAGCGGGACATTCTGCAGATGTTTCGGATAAGGCAGCTGTTCCAGCATTAAGATTGTCTGGACCATATGGTCATTGATAATATAGCGTTCTTCGTTTGTTAAGGTACCGCGGCGAATCGATAAATTATAAATTTCTCCATAGTTAAACAGGTGCTCTGTCTGTTGCAGGTTGAATCGCTCCTGATCAGCTTTCGGAATGCTATAAGGGCGGTTGATTAAGTGATGGGTTTTATCCGCAAGCAGCGGTTCCATGGCCGGTAAACTCTCCCGGCCTTCCCGGTTGCGGCGCTCAAATTCAATCTGTGATATGCCGATACGGTCACTTAAGGTACGTTTCCATTTCCGTTGCCCAATGACGCGTAATCGCTCTAGGCTGTCGTCATCCATAAACTCGCCGCCAATATTGCATTCGGCGATAAATGCAAACTCCTGATCCAGTTGCTCCAGTTCCTGCTGTAATGCAGTTAATGGGCGATCCTCACCTTGTTCAGCTCTCTGTTGCCAATAGTTGACTTCAGCATCCCGTTTCAATACTTCAAACCGCATCCGTACTTCGTGGATCCGGTCATAGATTGTTTCCAGTTTAGTGGCTTTGTCTACCACATATTCAGGGGTAGTGACTTTACCGCAGTCATGCAGCCAGCTGGCAATATGCAATTCTTCCCATTGCTGATCGGTTAACGAAAAACCTTTGAATGCAGGTTTATCACTGTCGCAAGCGGCCTGAGTCAGTAGCTTAGTTAACACCGGCACTTTTTGGCAGTGTGAGCCGGTATAGGGCGATTTTGCATCGATTGCGCCGGCAATAAGCTGAATAAAGGCTTGCATCATATCTTGCTGGTTTTTAGCCATTAACCGACTTTCCAGCGCCATCGAGGCGAAATGCGCCAATGCCTCAGTAAATGACAGGTGTTGTTCGGTATTTTGTTGGCTATCGTCTTTGATCAGGATACCGAGGACCCCCAGTTGTTCGCCCCGGCGGGTTTTTAGCGGGATGGCAATAACATTGACGGTGCAGTCGTAGAAAGGACAGAGTTTACCGAGTAAATGCTGGTCTTCTGCTGCCAGTACACCTTGCTGGGTGCTATTGAGGCTTAACGCTCTTGACAGCAGGCAGTCCTGAGCCAGTTGAAACTTGGGTGGTAATTCAGCTTTGAGTTCTGGCTGTCGCAGGCTGGCTGCGCCTAAGCTTAGTTGGTTGTTATCGGCCAGATAGAGAATGGCGCCTTCCGAGGCGGTGATTTGCTGAATTTCCAGAGTGATCAGCTTAAGCAGCTTCTCATAATTTTGTTCAGCACTGATTTGTTCGACTAAGCGCAGAAACTGCTGAATTGTACTCTGCATTTGGTTCATGGTAACCGAAAGGTCGGCGACCTCTTTTATATTTGATTCGGTATGAACCGGGCTGTCTAAATTGAAGTGTTGAATCTGAACGCTGTGACGGGCCAGTTTATACAGTGGTTTAGACACTTTTCGGGCCAGAGACCAGGCCAGTGGGATGGCAATCAATAGCAGTAAAAGGGTGATGAGACTGCTGTTTCTCTGGATACGCTGGGCTGAACTGAATAACTCTTTTTCCGGGGTGAGCAGTAGTACCTTAAAGTTGGCCTGTTTTATCGTTGTAAGCGGCTTAAGCTGACCTTGCCATGCTTCGCCATTCAATTCAAAACTAAAGCCATTGTGATGTTGCCAGTTTTGCCGCATGGTTTGTTGCAATAACGGGTCATTGAAGTCCTGCAAGGTTTTTAAACGAACTTTATTGTCCGTTGCGTCTTGAATCAGCTGGTCGGTTTGGTTATAGGCCAGCACCTTGTTGGATTGATCCAGAATCAGTAAATGACTATTGGGTGTTACCCGTTGTTGCCGTACTGAGGTCGATAACATATCTAAGGCGATATCCGCCGCAATAATAGCGTTGCCCTGCTGGCTTTGCTGGGCATAGGTGACACCCACTTTGCGGATAAAATAATAGAGATAAGGCTCAGTTAACTGACCCTGCTGTGGATTTTGCTGTGCTTTGGTAAACCAGGGCCGGCCGCGGGGATCATAGTCGGTATTAAGCAGTATTTGTTTGCCAATGCGGTTTAAATTTTGATCGAAAAAAACCCGGGTTATTTTTCGGGGAATCTGGTCATGTTCGATATTATCGATGGATAATGTTGCTTGCGCCGGGGCATTAAATACCTCCCGCATATGTTGATCGTTCAATACCCGGACTATAAAGAAGTCACCATCGGAATAGCCGGCCTCGATCGCCGTTAATTCCGGGCGGTTACTCAGTGCGGAAACCAGCATTGGCAAATGCTGCAGGCGCTGCTCCAATGTTTCAGCCTCGCCAAGTGAGGTATAGGTTAACAGGTTGACTGTTTGTGCAATGGGGGCATATTTATGCTGGAATTCAAGTTCAATTTCATGTCGCGTCTGATCAAACAGGTTATTTGCTGCGCTGCGGATCAGTTCAGTGGTTTGATGATAATTGTATAAGCTGATGGTGCCGCCAACAAACAATGTCAGGAGAATAACCCGCAACATAATATGGCTGTGCAGGGTAAAATGGTTGAATTTAGACTTGAATTTCACTAGATCACGTCCTTGTCGAAGTTATCAGAGCCGATTCAAGACAGGTGAACGATATAAAATAAAACCTTAGACTGTATCGGGATTCTTAATTTACAGGTAACAGTAGATGAGTACGATGGGGTGGGGGCGGCTGTTCGGAATTTCATACACCAAAATGGTTATTTAAGCTCTTGTTCCGTCATGGGAGCGCTATATAGGATGCGCCAAAATTAAGCACTAAAACGGTTTGATTAGAATGAGCGATACTACTTATCAAGTTATTTTCACCAACGGAAATGGCAAACGGAAACACCTCAATGAAAATTTCTATTTGGAGAGTAAGGCTCAAGAAGCTGTAGAGACGCTTATTGATAAAGGTTTTGAGGATGCCACCTATGAGGGATTCACATTCTCGATAGGGGACTTTCCAGAATAGTCAGGCTTTTCCCTATATCCACCGGATCTGGCCATACTTAACTGTCTGCTTCGGCCAGCGCTACCGCATCATCTTCAGCAGGAGACGGCAGTAATAGCCAATCCCACCCTTCCTTTCTACTGTACACCCAAGTTGAGCCGCAACTTTTGCAGCTGTAAAGAACGCTGGTTGGTAGCTGGCTGCTTAGAGCTAGACGATCACTAAAGGAGGCGTTCTGCTTCTTGGCACTTACAGACATATTCCATTATTCAACCTCCGTGTTTTGAGTGGCTTCTAACTATAAAAAATATCAGCCGGCCCTATATAGGAATTATTCCTATATACATTCACATTCAGACTGAATACCGTGAGCTTCAATTTAAACGGAGCAGTCTTTCAAGGAGTTGAATTGGTTATGGCCTGGCAAAACAGGGCATACAGTACCTTAACCGAATGATGGGAAAGCACCTATGCACCTAGGGCAAGTGAAGTGGTTTAATAATACGAAGGGGTTTGGATTCATTGTTTCCTCAGAGTATGACGAAGACCTATTTGCACACTACTCTGCTATTCTGGCAGATGGATTTAAGGGGTTGAAAGCAGGTCAGGTAGTAGAGTTCGATACATCGCCTGGTGACCGAGGGATTCACGCTGTAAATATCAAGCCTCTCACATAGCTGTTGACGGATAGATAATGCCTGCTTTGTGGTGTGGCAGGCATAAATATTGATACGAAGTCCTTGAAAGGTGGGTTAAATCACTAACGAGAGTCCGAAGAAGCCACTCAGCTTTACATGAGCGGCTCTAAGTTCAGTAAATAGCCCGTCCTGCAAGTGGCTTTTTTTGCTCTTACGAACCACGAACTACGGGTTCATCATTGTGTTTGCTGCCCGGTCTGCCGTGGCAGGAAAGCGTGTCGCTGCCAGAGGCTGTAATTTTCCCTGAAGCTTGCAAGATCGTCCCACACGATTTTGAAGAAAGGATCTTCTGATTCTTCACGGACTACTTGCTGCCAGGTTGCTTCGAACAGCGAGAGCATCTCGGCATTCCAGTAGAGGTTGGTGACACCGCGCTCGGCTACATTCTTTTGCATCGCCTGATACTGGATCGCCTCGCCCTGTGCCAGGGTGTTGGTCATCGCCGCCTTACACAGGGCTTCAATGGTCGCCTGCTGGCTGACATGCATCCCTTGCCACTGGTGTTTATTGATCAGTAACTCGATCACGCTGGCCTGCTGATGCCAGCCGGGGAAGTAGTTGTACTTGGCAATCTTGTGAAATCCCAGCATCTGGTCGATGGCTGGCTGAGAAAATTCGGTGGCATCTATCGCCCCCCGCTCCAGGGCGGGATAGACTTCGGATCCGGGGATCAGGGATACCGATGCCCCCAGTTTGCTGAACACCTTACCGCCAAGGCCGTAATAGCGTACGTTAAGGCCCTTGAGATCCTCGGGTGTATTAATCGGCTGCTTAAACCAGCCGCCACTCTCCGGGGCCAGGATCGCACAGGGGATCACCTTTACATCATAACCGGCCTGATCATACATCTGCTGATAGAGCTTCAGGCCGTTGCCGTAATACAGCCAGGCCATAAACTCACCGCTCTCCGGGCCAAAGGGTACCGAGGAGAAGATATTCGCGGCGGGAATTTTACCGGCCCAGTAACCGGAAATAGCAAAGCCGGCATTGACCTTGTTCGTCGAGACGGCATCAAGAATTTCAAACGGCGCAACCAGCTTACCCGGCTCATAGGTCTTAATCTGCAGCGAGCCATTGCTGATGATGGGTGCCTGTTCCGCCACCCACAGGATCGAGCTTTTCACCGCCGGCAGCGCCGAGGTAAAGGCAAGCGGCACTTTCAAACGGGTCGGTTTAACTGCCTCTGCTGCCTGAAGTGGCGTCACAGAAACCGCAGTCGCCAAGCTAACAATCAGCCCCAGGGTAAAGCCTCGTAGTGCATTTCTCCTGCTCATCTTTCACTCCATGATCAACCAATGGGTAAGAGGTGTAACACAAAGTCAGTGTAGGGCAGGGAGAAGCGCTTCGCCAACGACGCACAGATTGTTTAGTGTGATGCTTAATTTATACAGCCCTTGTAGGAGGCGCGCCTCGCGCCGATGCGATCCCCCATCGCTTGGATTTTAATCGCGAATAAAGCCCCTTATTCAGTGGATAGAATCTATCCGAGAGTCTCGAACCTCAAGTTATTAAGCGCGATCTACAGCGATTGCTGATACAGATAGGCGGCAAACAATCCCCAGGAAACAACCAATAGAATCCACGGCAGTTTACTTGCTGACCCTGTTGTCTCAGAAACAGCAACTTCAGTCTCAACCTCTTCTGTATTCGCTTGTGCTTTAGGCGCCTGATACTTCTTGCGCTGCTTATCCAGATCGCGGGCCTTGGCCTTATACTGCTTCTTATACTGATCGATACCCTTCTGAATCCCTTGGGTGATCAGCTTGGTCTGCTCTTTCGTCTGGCCGGGCTTCTGAGTAGCCTTGGCAATCTTCATCGCTTCGGTTCTAGTCTCTTCGGAAATACTGCTCTTGGGATTTTTAGCCATTATTTATTCCTTCGGATTGATAGCGCGAAGTATAACCTGAACACTGCGAAAAAAGCCGTAGTTTGTCGTTATGTTATGTGGGAGCGGCGCCCCGCCGCGATGGATTTGTCGGTAATTATTCGGCGCGAGGCGCACCTCCCACAATGTGTAGGTTGGTGCTGAACGCAGCGATGCCCAACAAGCCTTTCAAAATGGGTAATCTCCCGATCCAGATCAATTGTAACTAACTGATTCTTAGGGCAGTATCGATGCTATAAGGAATAGGGATGGCATGCAGTGTCATGCAACTGATCAAATGAGATTACTCATTTTCAGCGGACGAGAATGTAGTAGCTACCTCTTAGCTTTTCTCAGAATCTATGGTTGCCCAAACGGGGGATACCTAGCAAGTAAAGAAAGCTTACAAGCTATCGAACCTTGCACGGGCGCAATAATAAAGTTGTTAAGTTTCAAAACCGGATAACACATGAATCCTGAGATAAAAGAAAATTTTGCTGAAAAGATCAGGCTTGCAAACATCGACATTATCAAGTCACTAGATAAGCAGATTAGGGTTATGCTTGCAGAGCATTCTAGAGATGGGATGATTGGCTCAGGAAATACTATTAGAAAAACCATGGATTTCATTGAGGTTGGTAGCTCTAAGTTGTATCAAACCGTACTAGATCATCTTTGTACACTCAGTGTTGATTACCACCCAATGCTAGAAACAGAAATCCGAGCATTGGCAAAATCCGCTCACGATACTTATAAAGAAGCCGCCTTAGATAGATTAAACAAAAACACTATAGTTGCTAGAAGCCCCCAACTTTATGAACGTATGTTGCCTGAAGTTAAAGAAGGCTTTTCTACAGATATGGCAAACTTTCACAATACACTCAATGTTGCAATTTTGGAGCTTAAGCAAAGCAATACCATGCCTATTAGCACCAAAATATTTTGGAGTGTTGAAGCCTCACTTTTGCTAGCATCAATGTTCATTGCTGGCATGTGGTTTAAAGATCCAGATGGTAACTATGAACCTATACTTGTTGGCCTAGCTCTTGTCATACCATTGTTAGCTATTGTTGTGAGGTTTAGTGCCAAGAAATAAACTTAACAAGGCGTGCAATGATCGCCTGCGGCTGGACAGCTTTAAGCGTGGCTTAGCCACAAAGCTGACCATTCACTAGGCGTTAGGGCAGCAAGGAATTTACTATGAGTGATGATTCAGAGGATGAAAAGAAGCTCCCTGAAAGCGGTAAGGTAGCCAAGATTTCACGGGGTGCTTTGCAAGCTGTCGGTGGCGCAGTGCCGTTTGCAGGCGGTGTGTTTTCTGCTATTGCAGGGGCTTGGTCTGAGGGCGAACAAGACAAAGTAAATCGCTTCTTTGAAGATTGGGTTCGTATGTTGCAGGACGAATTGAAGGAAAAAGAAGAAACAATAATAGAAATAATGGCTCGTCTTGACCTACAAGATGAAGCAATATCAGAAAGAATTTCTAGTGCCGAATATCAATCACTTGTGAAGAAAACATTTCGAGAATGGTCTGGTGCTGAAAGTGAAGACAAGCGTATTTACATAAGAAACATTCTTTCAAATGCTGCTTCATCTCAAGTATCCAGCGATGACGTAGTTAGAATGTATATCGACTGGATTAACCAGTACTCAGAATTACACTTTCAAGTTATTGGAGCTATTTACAATAGCGATGGTATCACTCGTGGCGAAATCTGGAGAAAAATTGGAAAGGGGCCTGTCCGTGAAGATTCGGCGGATGCCGATTTATATAAATTATTAATTCGCGATTTAAGTATGGGCAGTATTATTCGCCAGCATCGTGAAGTAGATTATCATGGTAATTTTATCCAAAAGGCTCCGCAACGGCGCCCCAAGGGAAGTGGCCCTAAACCTGCGGTTTCAGCCTTTGATGAATATGAAGGTTACGATCTTACTGGGCTTGGGCAGCAATTTGTTCATTACGCTATGTCTGAGTTGCCATTGAAAATTGAGTTTCAAAATGAAGATGAAAAGCCCTAACAAGGCAATTAAAAATCGCCCAAAAAAGCGTGAGCTGGACTCGCTATCGCTCGCCTTTTATTGCGGCGTTAGCTCGAAAATCTATATTTCCAACTATTGATCGATGAGTGGAAGTTTAAAATTAGGGTCAGAGTAAAATTGATTTATATCTGACCCTTTCTATCACCCTTACAAAGTAAGGTCATTTCGGTACCAAATATTTGGGGTCAGTGTAAAAACTCAAAGGTAGGGCTCTGTTCAGCTTAAAAGTTGTTACACCCAGTGTCCGGCAATTCGCTCTAC
>JBALVQ010000003.1:0-139523 GCA_036960915.1 Amphritea sp. | reverse complement strand
CTGATCTCAATTAATAGTGGATTTTAAGGGGTGACAACTATCCTGACACAGGGGGCACTCGTCGGCATAATCATCCCAACTTTCACTCATAATTAAACACCTGTATAGGATAACGTCATAATGCCCAACGCTTACAGCAGGTGGCGCTTTGCAGCGACACCAGACTTCTATTATCAGAAGTTATTACAACCACCGCCGAACCTTATTCTTATAGCGAATGTAGTCTTCTCCAAATTTTTTTTCCAAATACCTTTCTTCCTTCTTGATCGCTATGTGATAGACCAAAGAAGCTGAGACCATGAAACTGATCAGAATCCAAAAGCTATTCAGGAAGAGCGCAATGCCTATTTGCACAAGGCAAAAAGCCAGATAAATTGGATTACGTGAATAACCGTAAATCCCGGAAGATATAATCTTGGTAGTCGGTTTCCAAGGCTCAATATTTGTTTCTGCATGCTTGAAATATCTACTGGCTAAGAAAACGACTAAAACGCCCAACACAACAACAAGAATACCGACGTATTTGAGTACCGCTGAGGCTCCAAGGCCTATAGGTAAAACATACTCTACACCATACATGACAATTATGATCACCAGGAAAACCAGTGGTGGAGGAAATTTTACCGCAGCACCCTTTTCATCAGTCTCTAAATTCATACTGTTTCTCAAAGAGTAGAGCTCCGTCTTCTAACGTCGCGATAAAGAGCCGGACCAAGCTTAGCCTGTAAAGGTCAAGCTCGAAAGACTTTGATAGCCTTTTAACTATCTCACACCCAGTCATCATTTTCGGCTGTTAGCGCGCTTTCCGTATCCCCAGTATTGACCACCCCTTTAGGCTCTACAAGCATGATCCTGCATGCATTTTTAGCTACAGGCTTATGCTCCAATCCTTGGGAATTACAAACACCCCACCTGACTGGAGGGTAACCTTACCATCCCGGAATTCGATATCCAGAATACCATCAATGACGATAAACACCTCATAAGCATCAGGTGATCATGCCACACAAATTCGCTTTCGACCTTCACCAATTTGAATTGGTAATTATTTATTTCAGCTATGACTGTAGCCCCAATATTTCATAAAGGCGCTTGAAATCGTGCTACTTGCCCGATAACGGCTGGACATTCAGATTAGATCGATAATACAGCCACTTTTTAAATAAGATAAACCGGTTTGTTATACCTTGGCGTATACATCGGGAGCATGCAACTCCATGAAGATTTGCGGATTTGCCAGTGCTTTAAATCCAAACTGTTCATACAAGCCGTCGGCATCGTTTGTGGCAAGCGCCATGCGACGGAGTCCCTGTAACTTTGGATGCCCAAGGATGCTTTGCATCAGCCATTTACTTAACCCTTTACCCTGATGCGCTTCAAGCACAAAAAAATCGGCTAAATAGGCAAAAGCTGCCGAGTCTGTCACCATCCTGGCAAAGCCCACTTGCTCTTCGGAAACGGTAAAAAATCCCGAAGCACAATGAATTTTCAATGGCCCGCTGCAATGTATCCGCTGGAATGTTCTTCGCCCAGTATGAATGAGTAATAAAGTCATGAATCACTGACAGATCCATATCTTCTAATTCAGAGCTTATTCTGTAACCTTCAACCAATGTGGGTTCTCACATAGATTGTGTCTACTATTCTTGAGTAGCTAGATCACATAATACCGCTAACGACAGCAAGCATTTGAGAGTCCAGTGCCATATGCAGCGAACTGCTTTGCCCTGTTATATGTAATAGTTGTTCATCTACTCTCATGTGATAGGCTAACCAAGCGCTTAAACGCATAGTTGGTTTTTCATTTTGCAAGAAATGAAACTGTATAATCAATTTATAACAATTTGATTCATATAAGGAAACTACCATGGAAGGTAATGATTTTGAAAGGGCTGTTGTAAATACGGCTGACTTCTATTCATTTTGCGAAAGAAATGGACACTCCATTGATAACGTTCTTACATCGCTCGATTTTGAAAAAGATAAAAAACTCTTCGACTCTAAGAAACTAGCTGATCTAGGCCTTCTGGATCCTCAGTTTTCAAGCGAAATGCCCTCAGATCAATCCATTACCAAAAGCATACTACCCTTCTCCTTTGTTGAAGGCAGTGTATTTGCAATGGTATATGGCAAGCCTAATGTAACAGTTAAAGAGCACTCTCATACAAAAGGCTTCTTACGCGTTGTAATGTTTGGCGAATATACGTTTACAGGCTTGCCTGAAGGCGATGTTAAGCTAACAGTAGGTGATTGGATTTATATCCCCAAGAACCAGAGTTATGGCTATGTCACCGGCCCGCAAGGTGGGGGTGGTGGCTGTTGTTATTGCACTAACGGCAGGTAGTTTCCAGCGTCTCTCTAAAGGATCTGACTGCTAATTGGTCAGATCCATTCTTTTATTTCTTCTACATATTAAATCGGCAAAAAACTCCAACATTTTAAACATTCAACGATTGCATATGGCAGCCCCGTATGTCGCGAAATCAACTTTGAAGTGCAACACTCCCCCATTCAGCCTGAATACATTATTGAAACCAGGCAAAAGCCGTGTCGATCTAATTTTCAGAAGTAGCGCTAAGTTTTCAAAGCCGGTAACAACGCCAGCTATGAGTCGTTAAAGATGTGACTGAGTGCTTTTCACGATTCACTGACTAAAACCTGCAGCTTATGGTGAACGATGCATGGCCTGGCGATGAAACTCCCCTCTGAATTGGCGATATTTTTTACTCTGCAACCAATAATTCTATTCTTAATCAATCAGTTAACTTCTACTTGAAAATCTTTCATGCAATTTAACCCGCTAATGGCCGATACCATAGGGACTGTATCATGGCTTATTAACGGATAACACTATGGCTATACAACCGGTACAAGGACAGGCTCCTTTAAACACCTCGGTCACTGAGCAACAGTCTCGCAAAGTTGATCAAACAGGCAGTCAAGACCAGATGGTTCCTGCCAGGAGTGAACAAAGCCAAGCGACACCAGCAGCCTCACTGCAGGTGGACATCAACGCTGGTAGCGACTCCCTCGCCCTGCTTTATCGCACCACGATTGATCAACTCAACAGAGTACTGGAAACAGACCTGGGCCCCAACGCAACCGATCACTCCTACGACCCCAACCTGGATATCACGCCAGAAGCCACAGCATCGCGGATTGCACTGCTGAGTACCTCATTTTTCAGCGAATATCGGGAACAGCACCCCGAGATGGAGCTGAAAGCGGCAGTGAAAAATTTTATCGAACTGGCCTCCGGCGGTATCAATGTAGGCTTTATTGAGGCTCGCAACATACTTGATGGCTTGCAAGTGATGGAGGGCGGTATCGCTCTCAAAATCGATACCACCTTTGATCTGGTACAGGACGGTCTCAAGGCGTTTGCAAATTCGGTGATCAAGCCAGAGATTGATACCGAATAAGCCTTTTCGCCGGTTTAAAATAGTGTTGCGTTTGATCGACTTACCCGGTTGTGATAACAACCCTGGATTAACGGCGAGCCAAGCAAATCGCACCGGCCCTCGTATTTATTGAAGATGTCTACTATTCGTGGGTAACTCGGGTGGATAACGCTCAATTCATAGGCTGAAAAATCACGGAGCCTCTTTTTGTAGCACTAGCTTTGCGCCACAACTTTTGTTCCCCATGACTGGCGACACGGTTTTGGAGGTCCTATGTACAGGGCAATGAATTGTTTGTTCGTTTGTTTATTAGCTGCTGCACGCCACTCTAATTCTTTCCGCAGGCACCCTTAACTGCTCGATTAAATAAATTTTGAAGGGCTCTTCATAGGGCTGATTCTCGACAGCCTTTTGCATGCACAGTATCCAGGCCTCACTTTCCTCAACGCCAACAGATAAATGCCTATGCGCAGATGGAATACTAATTTTTCCGAAATTTTCAGAATACAGCTTTGGGCCACCAAGCCAGCCAGACAAGAAGTAGACTAATTTCTTTCTGGATTCCGTTAAATCGCTGGGGTGCATATCGCGAATATTTGTCGACTCTGGGAGAGCATTCATAATATCGTAAAATTCATCCACAAGCTTTGTCAGGCCCGCTAGCTCACCGGCCATTTTGTAGGAATTATCTCCTACACCGTATTCACAACTTTTAGAACTCATAAGTTTAGCTCTGCCCCACTTAGGTACCTTACACTTGTATATATCGACCGCGCGTTTTGTCAGCAATGACTTGCATCGAACGAAGCGCGTAATAACTTGAAAAAAAAGGGATAATTGATGATAAGCAGCCTTTCTAGTCCAGAAAAAAAAGAACGGCCTCATTTTGCCTTATTAACAAGGGCGGGATTCTAATCTACCCCACTACATGTCTATCCTATTATGACCCTAAGTAAAAAACGAGACCACGTGCATATTAATCAATAGCTGGCACTCTGGAGAGTGCTTTTCCTTCTAGGCACTATCTACTCACAACTCGCCTCTTTTTCCTATTCCACACATACGAAGGCCCCGAGCTCGCGTCCCAGGCCTAAAGTGCGAAGTGAAATATTAAGTCCTTGATAGGGCGGACTTGCTACCTGACTGGCACTTCGACTCGTTAGAATCTATAACTCGTTCAGATAACGAACAGATCCATAAACTCATTAACTGCTGTAGCTTCCAGAGCATCCTGGTCTTTACACAGGGCAAAAATCTCAGCACAACGGCCTGCAGTGAAACGGGTCGCCAAATTTGCTTTGAACTTCTCCTCCAGCAGCGGGATACCTTCGGCACGACGGCGGCGATGACCGATGGGGTATTCAACATCGACGTTTTCAGTGGCCGTTCCATCGTTAAAGAACACCTGAATCGCGTTAGCTATCGAGCGCTTCTGCGGATCGTAATAGTCCTTGCAGTACTGATCTACTTCTACTATTTCCATCTTATTTCGCAGTTCATCGATAATCGGGTTAGCCACGTGGAAGCTGTCTTCATACTGCTCGGCAACCAGGTTGCCGAAGATCAGTGGTACAGCTGTCATGTATTGAATGCAGTGGTCACGGTCGGCGGCATTCGCCAGAGGTCCCTCCTTGGAGATGATACGTACGGCAGAATCATGAGTACGGATAACGATTTTGTCGATCTCGTTAAGTCGATCTTTCACCTGTGGGTGCAGGATAACAGCTGCTTCGGCTGCGGTCTGGGCGTGGAACTCCGCCGGGAAAGAGATCTTGAATAGCACGTTTTCCATTACGTATGTGCCGTAAGGTTGCGGAAAACTGAACGCTTGTTTGTCGGCAGGCTTGATCTGCTGATCCGCATTGGTCTTGTTGAAGGATACATCGTAGAATCCCCACTGCCTGGTAGTCAGAACACCCGGAATACCCATCTCACCGCGCATCGTCATATCAGCCAGACGCACTGCACGGGAAGTCGCATCACCTGCCGCCCAGGATTTACGAGAGCCGGCGTTAGGTGAGTGACGGTAGGTACGCAGGGAAGAGCCATCAACCCATGCCTGAGAAACGGCAGCCATGATCTCTTCGCGAGAACCGCCCAACATCCTGGTAACAACCGCAGTAGACGCAACACGCACCAGCAGTACATGGCACAGGCCGACACGGTTGAATGAGTTTTCCAGTGCGATTACACCCTGGATCTCATGCGCCATGATCATGCCCTCCAGCACTTCACGCATCACCAGTGGTTCTTTACCTTTAGAGATACGAACCTGGGAGATGTAATCTGCTACCGCCAGGATCCCTCCAAGGTTGTCAGATGGATGTCCCCACTCTGCAGCCAGCCAGGTATCGTTATAATCCAGCCAACGGATGATACAACCGATATCCCAGGCGGCTTTAACAGGATCCAGACGATACTGAGTACCGGGAACCCGAGCACCGTTCGGTACAACAGTACCTTCAGCGATCGGCCCCAGATGCTTGGTACACTCAGGGAAGCGCAGTGCCAATAAGCCACATCCCAAAGTATCCATCAAACAGTTACGGGCAGTGTCCAGTGCTTCTGTGCTTTCAATTTCGTAATCCAGTACGTAGTCTGCGATATCCTGAATAACCTGGTCGTAATCCGGACGCACATTCGAATCTACATTTGCAGACATCTTCGTACCTCCTACTTATGTGGTGAGGGGCCAGAAAAAGTCGAGCCCCTTACAGTATAGGAGTGCCTATAAACTAGCAGCGCTCTGTAGAATGCATCGCCGGTACGCGAAATTATGCATCCTTGGAAATAAAAAAGGCTCATCGTTGATTACTGGGGAGCGCCTCTTAAATCTTCTGACTGGCATTTTTTTCTCTCAGGCAGATCCTAGCCAAAGGCGATATTAATCATCGGGCGCCACCTGGGGCGCCACATCTATGCTGCACAGCCTTTTGGCGGGCCGGGTCCCGCCCTTGAGAGAGGAAGGTTGGGTGCTGGTGAAGAATGAGTCACATCGGTTGCAATGGAAAAGAGATAATAGCCACGTCTGTCAATAAGCATGCAAACCAGCCCTCGACAAAAGATCCACGCTTTCTTACGAAGTACCATAAAAAAGGCCCCGAGCGTGAGCCCGGAGCCTAAGGTGTGAAGTGAAGCAACATGGCCTTGATAGGGAGACCCTGCTGCCTGACTGCCACTTCAACAGCGTTTAATTGTTCAGGCCGGTTCGATCTGCATCGTGACGGCCTGAACAATCAATTCAAAATAACGAACAGGACTATGCACTTGTAAACCCGGACGTGCCTTAAAATGCATCGCCAGGTATACGCACCCACCCTTCCATCAGCACTCGGGTGCTACGGCTCATGATCGCCTTGGTTGCGGTCCACTCTTTATTTCCAGAGTCAGCATCAACCAACTTAGCTTCTGCACCAACCTTCAAAGTACCCGATGGGTGACCAAAAGTGACTGCGCTACGCTCACCACCACCAGCGGCTAGGTTCACCAGGGTGCCCGGAATCGCAGCGGCAGTACCGATGGCTACCGCAGCGGTCCCCATCATCGCGTGGTGCAATTTACCCATGGACAACGCACGTACCACCAGATCGATATCTTCGGTAGTTACCTGCTTACCGCTGGAGGAAACGTAATCCTGCGCCGGCGCACAGAAAGCCACTTTAGGGGTGTGCTGGCGGGCTTCAGCTTCGGAAATATCGCTGATCAGCCCCATGCGTACAGCACCATAGGCACGAATCGTTTCGAAACGCTCCAGCGCAGCTGGATCACCGTTAATCGCTTCCTGTAGCTCGGTACCGGTATAGCCAATCTCGTCAGCATTGAGGAAGATTGTCGGAATACCGGCATTGATCATAGTCGCCTTGAGGGTACCCCCATTAGCAACATCAGCCGGCACCTCCAGATCATCCACCAGATTACCGGTCGGGAACATTGAACCCTCACCATCGGCCGGATCCATAAACTCAACTTTAACTTCAGCGGCAGGGAAAGTAACACCGTCCAGTTCAAAATCACCGGTTTCCTGTACTTCACCGTTGGTCATCGGTACATGGGCGATAATGGTCTTTGAAATATTCTTCTGCCAGATACGTACGGTACAGATACCGTTTTCCGGAATCCGCTCGGCGTCCACCAGGCCACCACTGATAGCAAATGCGCCTACCGCTGCAGTCAGGTTACCGCAGTTGCCACTCCAATCGACAAATGCCTTATCGATAGCGACCTGGCCGAACAGGTAATCGACATCGTGGCCGGGCTGGCTACTCTTATCCAAAATCACGGTCTTGCTGGTACTGGAGGTTGCACCGCCCATACCGTCGGTTTGCTTGCCGTAAGGATCAGGACTACCGATCACGCGCAGCAAAATATTGTCGCGGGCTTCACCGGGAACCTGAGCCGCTTCCGGCAAATCCTGACGACGGAAAAATACACCCTTACTGGTACCGCCACGGATATAAGTAGCGGGAATTTTAATCTGAGGTACGAAAGCCATAACAGTCTTGTCCTGTGTATCCTATCTTGAGAATCTGGGTGCCAGTAACAAATAGACACCGCGCATCAGAAAAATCTTAATAAAATTATCTAATCAGATGATCTTATTAAGAGCTTTCATTAAATAATTAATTAATAAATAAATCCGGTACGCGTTGCCCTCTTACAGCCAGCCCGAAGACTGCCCGTAAGGACTACTGGCAACGCTTACCAGCAAACACTAATTACTAACAGTGCTTAAGCGTTCGCTTCCAGGAAGTCCTGAGCGAAACGTTGCAGTACTCCACCAGCGCCATATACATGCACTTCTTCGGCGGTATCCAAACGACAGGTAACCGGGATTTCAACGCTCTCGCCATTAGCACGGTTAACCACAACGGTCAGATCAGAACGTGGCGTAATCTCACCAACAACGTCGTAGGTTTCGCTACCGTCGATACCATAAGTTTCGCGAGTTTCACCTGCTTTGAACTCAAGCGGCAACACACCCATACCTACCAGGTTAGTCCGGTGAATACGTTCAAAACCTTCAGCAACGATCACTTCAACACCCGCCAGACGTACACCTTTAGCAGCCCAGTCACGCGAAGAACCCTGACCATAGTCGGCACCGGCTACAATAATCAGCGGTTGCTTACGTTCCATGTAGGTCTCGATCGCTTCCCACATGCGGCTCTCTTTACCTTCCGGCTCGATACGCGCCAGAGAACCCTGCTTCACTTCACCGTTTTCATCGCGGCACATTTCGTTCAGCAATTTAGGGTTAGCGAAGGTTGCACGCTGTGCAGTCAAGTGATCACCACGGTGAGTCGCGTAAGAGTTGAAGTCCTCTTCCGGCAAGCCCATCTTGGCACAATACTCACCTGCGGCACTGGAGGCCTGAATTGCGTTTGAAGGCGACAGATGGTCTGTAGTGATGTTATCACCCAGTACAGCCAGCGGACGCATACCTTTCATGGTGCGTTCACCTGCCAGCGCACCTTCCCAATAAGGAGGACGACGAATGTAGGTAGTCTGTGGACGCCAGTCATATAACGGGCTGATCTGCTCACCCTCGTCACTGGAAACATCGAACATCGGAATGTAAACCTGTTGGAACTGCTCAGGCTTAACACTTGACGCTACAATTGCATCGATCTCTTCGTCATTTGGCCAGATATCTTTCAGGGTGATCGGGTTACCGTTGTGATCGGTACCCAGAACATCTTTCTCGATATCAAAACGGATGGTACCTGCGATAGCGTAGGCAACTACCAGCGGTGGAGACGCAAGAAACGCCTGCTTTGCATGGGGATGTATACGGCCATCGAAGTTACGGTTACCGGACAACACCGCGGTAGAGTAGAGATCACGGTCGATTATTTCCTGCTGAATCTCAGGATCCAGCGCACCACTCATACCGTTACAGGTTGTACAGGCATAGCCAACGATACCAAAGCCCAGCTTCTCCATCTCCGGTAGCAGACCGGATTCTTCCAGGTACAGTTTGGCAACTTTGGATCCCGGCGCGAAGGATGACTTAACCCATGGCTTACGAACCAGACCCAGTTTATTAGCGTTACGTGCAATCAGACCTGCCGCAATGACGTTACGTGGATTAGAAGTGTTGGTACAGGAAGTGATAGCAGCAATGATAACAGCACCATCCGGCATCAGGCCTTCAGCTTCTTCAGCCTGCGCCTTATCCAGATCGACGGCGATACCGCGCGCTTCCAGATCAGAGGTAGGCAGACGGCGGTGTGGGTTAGAAGGACCCGCCATATTACGGCATACACTAGACAGATCGAAGCTCAGCACACGCTCGTATTCAGCTTTAACGAGATCATCAGCCCACAGGCCCGTCTCTTTAGCGTATTGCTCTACCAATGCCACCTGTTGCGGCTCACGGCCGGTCAACTTCAGGTAGTCGATGGTCTGCTCGTCGATATAGAACATACCGGCAGAGGCACCGAATTCCGGCGTCATGTTAGAGATAGTAGCACGGTCACCGATGGTCAGATTTTTAGCGCCTTCACCAAAGAATTCCAGGTAAGAAGAGACAACCTTCTGGTTACGCAGGAATTCAGTAATCGCCAGTACGATATCTGTAGCGGTAATGCCAGGCTGACGCTTACCGACCAGCTCAACACCGATAATGTCCGGTAGGCGCATCATAGATGGACGACCCAGCATCACGGTTTCGGCTTCCAGACCACCCACGCCGATAGCGATTACACCCAGGGCATCAATGTGCGGCGTGTGACTGTCGGTACCGACACAGGTATCAGGGAAAGCAACACCATCACGCACTTGAATAACCGGAGACATTTTCTCCAGGTTAATCTGATGCATGATACCGTTACCCGGCTGAATCACATCGACGTTTTTAAAGGCTTTTTTAGTCCAGTTAATGAAGTGGAAGCGGTCATCATTTCGACGATCTTCAATTTCACGGTTCTTTTCAAACGCGTCCGGATCGAAACCAGGTGCCTCAACTGCCAGCGAGTGGTCAACGATCAGCTGCGTTGGCACAACCGGGTTTACTTTCGCCGGGTCACCGCCCTGATCAGCTATAGCATCACGCAGACCCGCCAGGTCGACCAGCGCAGTCTGGCCCAGGATGTCGTGACAAACAACACGTGCCGGGTACCATGGGAAGTCCAAATCACGCTTACGCTCGATAAGCTGCTTAAGGGAGTCAGTCAGCGCTTGCGGCTCACAGCGACGTACAAGCTGTTCTGCCAGTACCCGGGAGGTGTATGGCAGCGTGGCGTAAGCACCAGGCTGGATCGCCTCGACCGCCGCACGGGTGTCGTAGTAATCCAGGCCGGTACCCGGTAACGATTTACGGTATTCAGTGTTCATAGCTTAATTCACCGAGTAATGTTCACAGAGGCAGAGTAGACGTGAGCCCAGGGTCACGGCCTACCCCCTTTTGATCTTTATTGCGGTTATGCAACTTCCATCCCCCGGGGGGATGAAAACTACATATCTTCGCTCAAGGCTGTTAGCGTTGAATCCGCTTATGGACGGTCTTCGATCGCTACCCAGTCAGCAGATTCAGGACCGGTGTAATCCGCAGATGGACGGATAATACGGTTGTTGGCACGTTGCTCCATTACGTGAGCAGTCCAGCCAGCGGCACGCGAACATACGAAGATCGGCGTAAACAGCTTGGTTGGGATACCCATGAAGTTGTATGCCGATGCGTGGAAGAAGTCTGCGTTACAGAACAGCTTCTTCTCGCGCCACATAACCGCTTCAACACGCTCGGAAACCACATACAGATGAGTGTCACCAACGTGCTCAGACAGCTTTTTAGACCATTGCTTGATGATCGCATTGCGTGGATCGGAGTCGCGGTAGATCGCATGGCCAAAGCCCATGATCTTATCCTTACGCGCCAGCATGCCCATGATCTTATCTTCGGCTTCTTCAGGTGATTTCCAGTCCTGAATCATCGCCATCGCTGCTTCGTTGGCACCACCGTGCAGCGGTCCACGCAGGGAACCGATCGCAGCGGTTACACAGCTGTGAATATCAGACAGGGTGGATGCACATACCCGGGCAGTGAAAGTCGAGGCATTGAACTCATGCTCTGCGTACAGGATCAGCGATGCATGCATTACCTTAACGTGCAGTGGCTCAGGCTTCTTATCGTGCAGTGTCCACAGGAACTGCTCGCCAATTGAATCAGCGTCAGTCTCAACATTGATACGCTTGCCGTTGTGGCTGAAGTTATACCAGTAGTTGATGATGCCCGGGAAGGCCGCCATCATGCGATCGATGTGATCGTGCTGCTCAGTGAAATCTTTTTCTTCTTCCAGGTTACCCAGCATCGAACAACCGGTACGCATCACATCCATTGGATGGGCGTCGGCCGGGATCTGCTCAAGTACAGTTTTCAGAGCGTCCGGCAGTGCTCGCATGCTTTTCAGGCGTGCCTTGTAGGCATCCAGCTCGCCCTGGTTAGGCAGCTTGCCGTACAGCAGCAGATACACCACTTCTTCAAACTGGGCGTTATCTGCCAGCTCCTTAATGTCATAACCACGGTAAGTCAGACCGGCACCGGTCTGTCCTACTGTACATAGCGCAGTTTCACCTGCGGACTGGCCGCGCAAACCTGCGCCGCTTAGTTTCTTAGCTTCCGCCATCCTATCTCTCCTTCTGTTTCCGGGAGGCCTGCTCTTATATGGGGCCGCTCCCGTGACAGTTTTTTCGATCTAGTTATATTTTGTTATTCCGGCTCGGGAACTGCGTTTTTCAAAACGGTCCGAGCCGGGGGTAATCAGCTATAAAGCTGCTTACTTGTTCTTACCTTCTTTGAACAACGCATCGAGCTTCTGTTCGAAATCGTGGTAGTTCAGGAAATCGTACAGATCCATACGGGTCTGCATGGTGTCGACAACTGCCTTCTGATCACCGTCACGCAGGATCGCTTCAAATACATTCAGGGCAGCCTGGTTAGCCGCACGGAAAGCCGACAGTGGGTACAGCACCATGCTGGCACCGTTTTCAGCCAGCTCTTCCTTGTTGAACAGTGGCGTAGCACCGAACTCGGTGATGTTCGCCAGCAGGTGCTGGCCATTGATGCCATCGGCAAAAGCCTTGTAATCTTCCAGAGTGTGTACCGCTTCTGCGAAGATACCGTCAGCACCGGCTTCCAGACATGCCTGGGCACGCTCAACCGCAGCATTAAGACCGTCCATCTGGAAAGCATCGGTACGTGCAATGATGAAGAAGTCGTCATCAGTCTTGGCATCAACGGCGGCCTTAACGCGATCAACCATCTCTTCCAGAGAAACGATTTCCTTGTTAGGACGGTGGCCACAACGCTTCTGCGCTACCTGGTCTTCCAGGTGTACGGCAGCAGCACCGGCTTTAGTCATCTCTTTTACTGCGCGCGCAATATTGAATGCACCACCCCAGCCGGTATCGATATCCACCAGCAATGGCGTCTCAACTGCGCTGGAGATTCGGCGTACATCTTCCAGTACGTCGTTCATAGAAGTCATACCCAGATCAGGCAGGCCGTAGGATGCGTTTGCCACACCACCACCAGACAGGTAGATCGCTCTGTGGCCTACACGCTCAGCCATCATGGCGTGGTAGGCGTTGATAGTACCAACGATCTGTAGCGGTTTAGTCTCTTCAAGTGCTTTGCGGAAACGGCCGCCAGCGGTGAGTTTATTAGACATGGATTACTCCCTCTCTTCTGTGTTCGTGGGATTCAGACGCTCTTCTATATTCCGGCGTGCAGCACTGATATGGCGACGCATGAGCAGCTCTGCCAGCTCGCCATCGTGTTCCTCAATCGCATCAAGAATACGATGGTGTTCCTTTAAGGCACGCTGCGGACGAGATTTGGAGACACTGAATTGATAACGGTACATGCGTACCAGGTGGTATAGTTCGCCACCCAATAGCTCAAGCAGTTTTTCGTTCTTGCTGCCTTGTACGATGCGGTAGTGAAAATCGAGGTCGCCCTCTTTCTGGAAGTAGGAACGACCGTCAATCTCTTCGATATTCTTTTCATGCAGGTAAAGCAGATCACGCAAGCTGGAAATTTCCGCCGAGCTCATGTTCTCCGCCGCCAGTCGACAGGCCATCCCTTCAAGTGCTTCACGTACGCGATAGATCTCTATCAGTTCCTGTGTCGTCAGGGATACAACGCGAGCTCCGACATGAGGGATTCGTACAACCAGGCGCAAGCCTTCAAGACGGCGGATCGCTTCACGCAGAGGACCACGGCTGATGCCGTAGGTACGGGCCAGTTCCGGTTCGCTGATCTTATGACCAGGCGGAATGTCACCCTTAACAATCGCTGTTACCAACTGTTCGCAAACCTTATCGGCCAAGGTACGAAGCTCGCTTGAACTGTTGCTGATCTCTGCTAACTCTGTCATTACAAGTCTCTCTCAGGATTGTCGACAATCTCAATCTGATAGCAACAATACAGCGCAATTTAGAGCTCGTCAACCGTACTAACTCTCAAAACTGTCGACATGATACAAAAGTATAGGGGTATTTACTGATACTGCCAGTCTAGTTTTACAGGCAGAAAAAAGCCCCAAATTACGGGGCTTAAGAGGTGATTTTATCGATTCTTCAGGCCAGGAGGTCAGTCTGTTTTCGGACAGCCTGCTAAATACCGCTGCAGCTCGCGACCCATTACCCGGGCTATCTGGCGGGGTTTCTGAAATGGCAGGGAGTGATCGGTGCCGGTCACCATAAAATAGTGCCAATTAGGCAGTCGCTCAGCCAGCTCCCGGTGGTACTGGTGCATCAGATCGACGCTGTGACCACCTATAAAGCTGGTGACATCCCCCTGCGCCGCAACAACCTCGTCACGATTAAGGGTATTGATGGCGTCGGTGACGCAGCCCAACGCATGAGCAAATCCCAATGGACGCATCCCCAGACGCTGGATTGTCAACAACTCGGTCTGGGGCGTGATTTTCCGATTCGGTGAAATCGTATCCAGAAAGGTGCGAATACCCGCTTCTGCCTGCGGGCCCTTAAGGTGTTCGGCGGCAACACTGTATTGCTGGCGCAGCGTAACAGTGGACTCCCAACAGGGGCGATCCAGCACCGCCGCTTCCAGCAGATATTGTTTTTTTACCCGCTCTGCGTAGCGTTGCTTATATAGCAGAGAAACCAGCCCACCCATGGAGTAACCACCGAGATCAAACTGCCGCCAGCCGAGGTGATCCACCAGCGCACTGAGATCATTAACCAGTTCATGGACCGTAAAGGGGTATTCTTCACCATCGGGATAGCGGGTCTGCCCGGTCCCCCTCTGATCGGGCACCAGCACTTCATCCCACTGCTGCAACATCCCTACCATGGCGTCCCAGGTGTCTTCACCGGCGACACCGGCACCGTGCAGCAATACCAGGCGCCGGCAAGGCTTTATGTCATGGTTTTTATATAGCCGGTAGTGAATATGCTGATCGGCTACTTGAAACTGATGTTTGCTGACTTTGAATGGATGTTTCATCTTACCTGGCATCAATAGTGAGAATGCTCGTGTCGCTCTGAGAAAAGCTTAACGACTTGAAAACAGTGATAATATCCTCTCGGATAATTTAAATCTTGTAAAACTGGCTAATTAACTGCAATCAGTCTCGCATTCATATGGACAGATGGTTACAATCGCCCCTTTACTGGCGGAGCTACTTACACAGTGGCTTCTGAGCACCGCTCTTTATCTCACCTGCACTGGGAAAAAAGGCTTAAACTAAAAGGATCGTTGAGTGTATAGACAGTTCACACTCCCCTATCTGAGCAACAGCCATCACTACTTTGAGAGAGTTCGCCATCTCTCTGCCCCAGTGTATCTGGACAGTGGCAAGCCCGCCTCCAAGTATGGCCGTTACGACATCATTTCTGCAGCTCCTGTTGCCCGGCTAGTGTTCGATCAACAGGGTACTTGCCTGATTAGCAGTAAAGGCCGTGAACAACTTGCCGGCAATCCGTTTACGCATCTGCGGGCGCTGTTTGCCAGCCATCAGGATCGTTGCGGCGAACCCGAACAGGAATCAATCCGCGGACTGCCTTTTTGTGGTGGCCTGATCGGTTACTTTTCCTATGACCTGGGGCGCACGCTGGAAACGCTGCCCGAGCAAACCCGCAATGAGATAGATCTGCCTGATATGCAGGCCGCAATCTATCCCTGGGCTATTGTCACTGATCATAAGTCAGAACAGTGCACGCTCATCACTACGCCGCTGGTAAACGCTGATCAGGCAGAAAGCTTGCTTAACTTGCTATTGCAGAAAACAGCACCTGCTCCAGAATTAAGCCCGGCATCAGGCTCGCGTCCATTCCGGCTACAGGCAAAGTTCACCAGCAATGTGAGTAAGGCAAGCTACTACCAATCCCTGGACAGGATTCATGACTACATCCAGGCAGGAGATTGCTACCAGGTAAATTTTGCCCAGCGCTTTAACGCACCCTGCCAGGGGGATCCATGGCAGGCCTACAAAGTATTGCGTGAACATGCGCCAACCCCCTACTCTGCCTATATAGATACTGAACAAGGGGCCATTCTGTCGCTTTCACCGGAGCAGTTTCTCGAAGTAAATGATGGCAAGGTGACCACCAAGCCCATTAAAGGTACCCGCCCAAGGGGGGAATCGCCAGCAACCGACCAACAGTTACGGCAAGAGCTGATCGAAAGTGAAAAGGATCGCGCGGAAAACCTGATGATTGTCGACCTGCTGCGCAACGATATCAGCAAGGTCTGCAAGCATGGCAGCGTAAAAGTTCCGAAGCTTTTTGCGGTGGAATCCTACGCCAATGTGCATCATCTTGTCAGCACAGTTACCGGCGAACTTAACACCAATAAGTCGGCTATTGATCTGCTTGAGCACAGTTTTCCCGGAGGCTCAATTACCGGCGCCCCCAAGATTCGTGCCATGCAGATCATTGAAGAGCTTGAGCCTCACCGCCGTACAATCTATTGCGGCTCAATCGGCTACCTGAGCTTTAACGGCAAGCTGGACAGCAGCATTACCATTCGCACCTTGCTGTGCCATAACGATAATATGTATTGCTGGGCTGGCGGGGGCATTGTGGCAGATTCTGAAACAGCCGATGAGTACCAGGAGACCTATAACAAGGTTAATAACCTGCTACATGCGCTAGAAACAGAACTACTAATCTAACTGCCTGGTATTTAACTGTCTTCGCTTACCAGAGTACTCTTTCAGTGCGCTTGAATGCTCACCAGCATTACCCTTCGACTAGCCGCAATAGCAAGTAGAAATTAGCCAGCGGTTGAACCTTCCTACCATTCAACGCTATGATTTCCGTACAAGGATGTATCGGATAAATTAGATTATTTGCCCACAATCATGTGTTTTGTTTAACGCAAGCGCAGCGACAAAGTCGCTACCGCTACGATAACCCGCAATATCTAATCAGCAAAGGGAACTCAATGTTATCGTCAGTGGCTAAAAATCAGTCTCAGCAGTTTCACTGGACAGCCCGTTATCTGCACTGGTCGGTTGTACTGCTTATGACCCTGCTCTACCTTACTGCCTACTACCGCAAATGGTTTACCACCCAGATGGAGGTGGAAAACTGGTATCTGATCATGCTGCATATGAATATCGGCGTGCTGATTTTTTTGCTTACGGTATTGGCATTGATGCTACGCCTGCTTATTCCCCGCCCCGTCGATCCGCAATTACCAGCATGGAAGCGATTTGCGGCAAACTGCGTGCAAGCATCATTAACCGGGCTTTTATTACTGCTACCTCTGGTTGCCTATATGGGTACCGGAATGAAGATTGCGCTGTTTAATCGCTACCTGATCCCCGACTTCGCAAGTCTCGAGTGGGGCCAATGGCTGATCAACGACTATTTTGGCACCCTGATGATCAGTTTTACCGAGCCATTCGGCATGATGCACCGTGATTGGGGCCCTGATATATTGCTGCCGCTATTGTTAAGCATGCATATCAGCGCTGCGCTACATCATCACTGGACACTCAGGGATAACTAGCAGCCAGGGTATCTGCAGCAAAACATATTCAAATAATTACTGTACAGTAGGAGGCGCACCTCGCGGCGAGGCGCCGCTCCCACAAAAAAAACCTGTGTTAACAGGGCTTTTAGAATTGCTGCGGTAACAGCCGGTTTATTACAAACTCAGGTCACGATTACTGGCCTTGATAAACTCTTCTTTCAGCGCTTCAAAGCTGTGAACAGCCGGAAACTGAGGAAACTCATCAATCACATTCTGCGGCGAATGAAACAGAATACCCGCCTCAGCCTGAGCAAGCATGGTGGTATCGTTATAAGAATCTCCGGCTGCGATTACACGGTAGTTAAGCAATTGGAAAGCACGCACCGACTGACGCTTTGGATCGACCTGGCGCAAAGTATAGTCGGTAATGCGTCCTTCACTATTTACTTCCAATTTATGGCACAGCAGCGTCGGATAACCCAATTGCTTCATCAGCGGCGCAGCAAATTCATAGAAAGTATCTGACAGGATGACCACCTGGAATCTCTCGCGCAGCCAGTCGATAAACTCACGGGCACCTTCCAGCGGGGATAAGCGATCAATCGTTGCCTGAATCTGAGGCAGTGTAAGGCCGTGTTCATCAAGAATACGCAGGCGCTGCTTCATCAGCACATCGTAGTCGGGAATATCGCGGGTCGTTGCTTTCAGCTCTTCAATTCCAGTTTCCTCAGCGAAGGCGATCCAGATTTCAGGGATCAGTACACCTTCAAGATCAAGACATGCGAGTTCCACAAGTGACTCCTAATATAGTTATGAGTGTAAAAGCGAAGAGGATATCTCTAACCCGAATATTTCATGAGGGAATTAGCTTTCTGAAATTTTCAGGCTAAGGATTCCTAAATTGTGTGCGCGTCAATGTACCGTTAACCAGCTATCGATGCAATTACAGGAAAGGCTCAGAGTAGTTCGTAGTTCGTAGTTCGTAGTTCGTAGTTCGTAGTTCGTAGTTCGTAGTTCGTAGTGCTGGAATTTACAGGAATTGAATCAGCAGCCTAGACATACCTAAAAAACATTAAAAACCGCACTCAACCTGGTTAAGCAAATCAGTTAGCAACTTAAACAACTAACTCAGTGGGTGCGGTTTAATCCAATAGCCTGATCAGATTTCTGGGAGTTCCTGATTAGCAAACATCTCTTCAATCTCGGCACGGTTACTACAAGCCTGCACCTGCCTGACAACATCGGGGGTCAGGTGGGGCGCAAACTTCTGGATAAAGTCATACATATAGCCGCGCAAGAAGGTACCTTTACGAAAACCGATCTTGGTCGTACTGTAATCAAACAGGTGACTGGCATCCAGTGCGACCAGATCTCTATCCATCTCTTCTTCAAATGCCATCGAGGCGATAATCCCCACACCCAATCCGAGCCGAACATAAGTTTTGATCACATCGGAATCTACCGCGGTAAACACGACCTTGGGGTCAAGACCTTCGCGGGTAAAAGCATCATCGAGTTTTGAGCGGCCGGTAAAGCCAAACACATAGGTAACAATCGGATACTTGGCCACATCTTGCAGCGTTAGTCTGGAGACCTGTGCCAGAGGATGATCCTTAGGCACGACAATCGAACGGTTCCAGCGGTAGCAAGGCATCATGATCAGATCGCTAAAGTGAGACAGCGCCTCAGTCGCAATAGCAAAATCCACCGTACCATCGGCCGCCATCTCAGAAATCTGCATGGGCGTCCCCTGATGCATATGCAGGGAGACATCCGGATACTCTTTTATGAATGAATTAATAGTAACAGGCAAGGCGTAGCGTGCCTGGGTATGGGTAGTTGCAACGTCCAGACTACCCATTTTCTCGTCGCTGAATTCCTGAGCGACCTGCTTAATACTCTCCACCTTGCGCAGGATATCACCAGCCACTTCCAAAATAGCTTCACCGGCTGGGGTTACGCGTGTCAGATGCTTACCACTGCGGGCAAATACCTCAACACCCAACTCATCTTCCAGCAAACGAATCTGTTTACTGATACCTGGCTGAGAGGTATAGAGGCTCTGAGCAGTAGCCGACACATTCAGATCATGACGGGCAACTTCCCAAATGTAACGAAGCTGTTGCAGTTTCATCTATATCTCCATAACACGCATAACTGGCTGTAAGTACTGGTTTTACATATAAGTAACTACTACTAGTAAGTACAACCACTTATTAAGTACAACTATGCTGTTGCTAATAACTTTTAATTATAACACAACCATCTTCAGCAAGATGAAAGGCTTCTTACAACAGTTTCCTGCGGTATCAAAATCCTGCAATAAGGCCAACGCTTTACAAGCGTGACTTGAGACGACGAATCTCTTCTTCCTGCGAGGCGATCCGCTTCTCCAGGCCGGAAAATTTGGCATTAGAACGCATCAAATCCTCGTCTTTATCCTTGAGCTGTCCACGCACCAAGCTCTCTCGGCGCGCCGCTTCAGCGGCAGCAACCATTTGCTTCTGGCCGAGTGTTTTAATCTCCTCCCTAAGTTCTTTGACTTTATCGTCTAAACGCTTATTTTTATTCTGTTCGGACAACAAACTCCCACTTATTTTCGTTCTTTCCCGAACACTTTGAGTCGTATCACCTTTGTAACGCTTAAGCTCACCATCCAGCGTTTTTATCTGATTGCGATGGCTATCGAGGGTGACATTCTTCTTCGCAACCAACCCTTGCAGGCTGTGAATCTCTTTAGTCAGCGCAGATTCCTTACGCCCACTCTCATCACGCATTTTTTCCAGTGTATGGCGATAATAACGGGTATCAGCCTCTGCCTTACTGACTTGCTCCAGACTATTGCGCTGCTCCTCTTTTACACGCTGATCAAATGAACGCTTGGAATCATCATAGGTTTTTTGCAGCAATGCAGCGTCTTGCTCAACATTCAGACGACGCTGTTCTTCAGATTTAAGCTCACTGGTCACAGTAGCCAGATTGATCTTTAGTACTGAAATTTCAGCGTCCAGTGCTTGCGCATGATTCTTCTCATCTTCAACTTTCTGGCGCACTTCACGGAAATTATGTTCCAGCTCAGTATGCTCATCATGGGCGCGCTTGAGTGCCGACTCAGAATGTTTCCTCGCTTCCTCACTCGCGTACTGCTGATGCGATTTATCGTGCAGCATCACAGTTTGCGCTTCCTGTAACGCCTGCATCCATACGGATTGAAAGCTTTTCGCCAAGGAAGCCGGCACATCGGGCATTACTGGCATATCAGGCATGCTCATATGCAGCTTCCCGGCAACACTATCCCACCACTGGGCTAGTAGCTCAGCTGCGATCTGCTCATCGTCAACCTCAAGTTTCGCCACCATTAGCTCAACGGTAGGCGGCGTGCCATTTTGCAGAAAGTCATCTGCTGTCATAAAAAACTGTTCTGAACTGATCTGTTGGCTCATTACACTGCCTTAACAACTAACCTTGTTGCTCAAACTGCTGTTTGAGATTACTTAACCCAGCGAGTAATTCATCACCCAAAGGCGCTTTAATAATTCTTCGTCCACCCGAAGGAAGTGGTACCCTAAGCTCCGCGGCGTGCAGAAACAAACGCCTGAAGCCAACTCTTTTCATCTCTTTATTGATTTCAGCGACGCCGTATTTGTCATCACCGATAATCGGATGTCCGGTAAATTGCGCGTGAACCCGAATCTGATGAGTTCGGCCGGTTATAGGCCGCGCCTCTACCAGCGTAGCGAGAGGCCCAAAGCGTTGCAGAACCTTAAATTCCGTTAGCGATGGTTTACCCATGGGATGTGCTTTGACGATACGCTCCCCCGATTTAAGTTCATTTTTTAGTAACGGCGAATCTACTTTGGTTTTTCGCGCTGACCACTTGCCATCTACCAGCGCATTATAAATCTTGGTGATCTGTTTATTACGCAAGGCTTCATGAAGAAAACGCAATGCACTGCGTTTTTTTGCCACCATGATACAGCCGGAGGTATCCCGATCGAGGCGGTGTACCAGCTCCAGAAACCTGGCATCCGGGCGCATCTGACGAACCGTTTCGATCAAACCCAACTTGATACCACTGCCGCCATGCACAGCCAGCCCCGAAGGCTTGTTTATGATCATCAGGTCTGGATCTTCATAAAGGATTGCCTGCTCAAGAACCTGCAGGAAACCATCACTGGCCTTGGCGACTTCTTTCTCTTCACTAAGGCGCAGCGGCGGCACTCTTACCAGATCCCCATTCTGGAGGCGATAATCAGGCTTAATACGCTTCTTATTTACCCTCACCTCACCTTTACGCAAAATGCGGTATATTAGAGATTTTGGAGCGCCTTTAAGCTTGGTACGCAAGAAATTATCAATGCGCTGACCTTCCAGATCACTTTCTATCTCGAACCACTGTACCGCTGTCTTCGAACCTGAATTTTTCTCTGTCATATTAATAAGATATACGCTATAGGCTGTAACAAACTGATTTTTAAGGGATTTTTTTCTTTCCCCAAAACTCCCCCAAAACTCCCCCAAAACCCCCCAGGGGAATTGAGCCAGAAAAAGGGTGATATTGGCGGGTATTCTAAGCCCTTTCTTGCTGCTTGTCTCTTATGCTGGTGGCTTAAAGCCCGCCAGCGGCGCCTGACCTTCTTCAAAGAACACCGGGGAACAGCCCAAAATATTAAGCGCTATATCCAGATCATAAAATAGGGTGTCAGGCCGTTTATTGGGTGATGAACTGCACCCAATAAAAGGCTATGTACTAATTAGCTGTTGAGGCTAAGCAAGTCACAAGCTGGAAGGAACGAAGTGATTGTTGAGAAGACAAGTAACCCCAGGTTCCGCTTATGACACATACCTGCCGTTAGAGATCGGCTGACCAGTGCTCGCCCTCAGCGATTGAATTCCCCCATAGCGGACATAGATCTGGGCGCTAGGGTTGGACTCTTTTGTGCCAAAAACTGCCCTTAAAGCCACCTTCCAAAGAAGGTGGCTTTAAGTACATATGTGTTTATTACTTATTGTATAAATTGGCATCAACAGTTTTATCGCTAAATGGCACAATCTCGAAACCAGCATCAAATTTAACTAATGTACTAACTAGCTTGCTCAATACTGTATTATCGCCTTCAAGACTGGCTTGTTTCGACTCAATGAGTGCTGATAGCCGTGTCTGGCCCAGCAATATTTGTGTAAAGCCTTCCTCATCCAGGGTTATCGTTGCATCGGCACCTTTATGTGGCCTATCAACCTTTATGTTACTGAGGTTGCCATTGGACATCTCAACGAAGTAAACCTCATCTTTAAGCACGATATTCATTGAAAATGGAGAGTGTTGGGCTTTTATTGAATCAACCTGAACTGCGATGTAGTCCAGCAACATACCTACATCCATTTCGGATAGTACATCAGCGGATGCTGTTTTTGGGGTTCCCGGGTTAGGCTTGCCAAGGCGTAATTCTTGTGCTCCCGTTAAGTAAGTGTTACGCCATCCTGCCCCTTCAGCTTGATACCCCATTTGCTCATAGGCGTCAGCCAGCATGGCTCTAGCTTTAAGATTATTAGGTTCTACTTGAACAATTTTATTCAGTGCGGTGGCAACAAAACGATAATCGCCATTAGCAAAGTCTTTTTCCGCCTTTGCCATGATAGCGTTGGCTCCGCCCATGTACTCTACAAACTTAGCTGACTCCGCCTTAATCGGCAGGGGATTTAAATTTGCAGGGTTCATATCAAAATAGCCCAGATACATGTTGTAAACACCGCGTGCATTATGGGAATAAGTACCGTGGTAACCATTGGTGTGCCATGATTTTTGAATGCTATCTGGCATGACTTCATATATTTTGTCGCCCAAGTCCTGTAACACATAACCGCTATTGGCGAGTCTCAGGGTTTGGTTGTGAGTAAAACCGTAAGCATCACGCTGCATTTTCAGGTAATCTATAATTTCCTTATTTTCCCATATTGGCGCTGAGTGTGATGCAAAAAGGACTTCCACGTCCTCGCCCCACAAACTAATCATTTGATTAATTTTCTTGGACCATTTCAAGGAGTCACGCACTTTGGCACCACGTAAGGTGTAGATGTTATGCATACCTTGGTAGGTTACCTCGCCAGTCCATAGGGCTTTCATTGAGGGTATATAAGTGACCATTTCGGATGGAGCTTCTGTCCCGGATGCATCGAGAAAAATCATCTTCAATCCATCAATAGTTAGGTTTTCTACTTCACCCTTTAGGTTCAGCTCATGATCAGGTGTGACATAAGTAACTTCCCCTGTCGACAAACCTTTAGCCAGGGCTGCGTCCACAACACCTTGCTCGTGGCGACCCAGTGTTGCACCATATTGATAGGCGGCACGCCGAGACATGGCATTACCAGCCAATACATTTTCATCGACAGTTTCTTTGGTGATATTTTTGGAACCATAGACTTTAACATTTGGAAATGCTTCTTGAATCGCCCTCGCACCGCCAAAATGATCGGCGTGCGAATGTGAGTAGAGCATCGCTACCACCGGAAGGTCGCCTCCTTCGGGTACATTTTTCAGAAAGAACTTGAGTGACTGTGCGGCGGCTTCCTTAGTAAAAAGGACATCGTAAACTAGCCAGCCAGTTTTCCCTCTTATAAAAGAAAGTGACGCCAGATCTGTACCGCGTATTTGGTATATCTTGCCAGCGATAACTTCATACAAGCCTTTTGCCTCCTGGTTCAATACGGCCTGCCTCCAAAGAGACGGATTTACCGTGGAGGGAGCTTTGGCAGCAGTGTCCAGATCGATAAAATTGAAACTGTTACGGATGATGTCGCCTGTTTCTTGATCGAATTCAGCGATAAGCCCTACATCATTATTCTCAAAGGCCCGAATATCTGTGAAATTTAAGGTTTTTGCAAAGTCCTGATTCGCCTTCAGGGTTTGCTGTGTCGCAGGCTTACCACCGGTATTTTTAATTGAAAGGGTATGCTCTTCACCGTATGTGACAGTACTTGACAAAACAACAGCAAACACAAGCATACTAAACTTGGTTTTCATTTTATTACCTCATTATTGTTCGTGCGGCTTTACAAAAAATGAATAATGTGGCGTATCTAAAATCATTTTTTACTAATGAGAGCTTAGTACTAAAAGGAATAAATGCCCTAGGTAATTGCTCAGGTATTAAAATGTGGTGATTTCGATTTTCTTTGCTGACAACATCAGTGCTACAAGGTCAGTTCATAACCTGCCGGAAACGGCCCCTTAGAACGGTAGTCGCAGTGTCCGGTTTATCATTTGAGTGACAATGAACACAAGTCAGATCTAGCACCCCCTAAAAGTCCGGATTTGGCACAGGCTGTGTGAAAACGCAGAAACAGGGTGAACACTCCTCAATTTCCTTCGAAAAACGTGCACGAGAGTTGCTTCGTTTGATGTTATTGCCGCCAAAAACCAAACAAGGAGCCTGTGCTCACCATCAGAATTAGTTTTCACACAGCCTGGGCACTGAGGAGACCATCACGTTCGATCCGTTAGGGTGCTTTCGCCTTTATCCAAATCCCCGAAAGCGGACACAAGCCGCAGCGTCAGAGTTGGGTAGCTATGTGCCCAGACTGTGTAAAAACGCAGAAACAGGGTGTACACGCCTTAATTTCCTTCGAAAAACGTGCACGAGAGTAGCCTTGTTTGATGATTATCGCCGCCAAAAACCAAACAAGGAGCCTGTGCTCACCATCAGAATGAGTTTTCACACAGCCTGTGCCAAAAGCGACCATTGGTACTATATTCCATGAGTAGCATGATCATGCTTGTAGTAGCTTGTCTTGCTGGAGTGGAATCTTACTCATAGAGAGGTATTCACCGATGAAGATTGTTTTGCGCATTCTTACCGTGTTCTGCCTCGTCATTGGTTACGCAGATAAGCCCGTAAGCGCTGCGGAGGGGGGCTACAGCAATTACATCCCCGGGACATACGGCGACTTTGGCATGGCCCTGGCGCCGAGCGAGACTTGGGTACCGAAAGCCGCCCAGGGGCAACTTGGCGCACACATCGTGTCGCTGAGAAAGCAACCGCCGATCAAGCCGGGGACCAAGGACCCTTACGAGCCGGCCAAATAATATTGGAGAAAGGAACAGTTATTATGGTTATTTCAAATAATCCCCGACTTATGCTGATCTCACTAGTCACATCGGTAATGCTCTCTTCTGCTGGCTTTGCTCAGGAGGAAAGCCAGCAGAAGGACGAAACTGGCACCAATCCCATCAACTTTTCAAAAGACTTTCGCGTCTATAACGAGTATTTGTGGCTCAATACTGAGGGCGATGGCAGCCAAAATGTGACGACCCTGGAGTATCGAACCCCATTCCTTGACGGCAAGTGGCAGTGGCGTGTTCGTGCTCGCTACAACTCTCTGAGCGCCGACTTTAACAATGATGGTATCGATGATGTCGATGAGTCAGGTGTTGGCGATGCAGATATGAGGTTCCTCACGGTGCCCTATCTGAATAAGGCCAATAAAACGGCGATTGCCACTGGACTAGAGGTATTTTTGGATACTGCGTCCGAAGATGCATTGGGATCCGGAGCAACTGCGCTTGGTCCCCAGATATTTTGGGTCAAGTTCCTGCCGACCGGTCTTTTTGCGCCTGGACTGCAATATAAATTCAGTGTTGATGAAGATGCTGGACGCAGCGAGATCGACCAATTCCTGATTGATCTTAATTATCTGCGCATGGCCAAGGATAAGCAGTCGTGGTTCTTCACTGACCCACAAATTATCATCGACAATGAAAACGATGTTGAGTTTTCCATCGTTGATTTGGAGTTTGGTTGGATGATGACCAACTGGACTGATTTGAAGGGCCATAGTTTTTATATTCGCCCGAGCTTCGGAGTCGGCGTAGATCGCCCAACGGATGGCTCAATTGAAGTTGGCTATAAGATTGTCGGTTGGTGAGTGAAAAAAGCATATGTTGCGTCGACCAGTTGAATCCACAGTCGCTTGCAGATGCTCAGAACGGCACAGCCTATGTCTGCTTTCAGATCTCAAGGAGGTTGACCCCAAGCGCGAATTACCAGAATTATCATGACTCCTTTTGGCACAAAACGGCCTCTAACCTATCTCGTATCTGCTACAACAGCTAATTCAGACATAGCCTTTTTTGTGCCTTAAACTCATGAAATGCTATCTTCCTAGCAACACCAAAAAGCAATAGGCTTGTTTCAGACTGCCCCCTTGAATAACAGTGACACAGCGTCACCCTTTTGATTAATCAGGCAACAGCTTCAGCCTGAAATCATTCAGCGCAATTGCCGCCGCTTGCTGACTCCACAAGTGACCCGGGCAAGCGGTTTCAATGCTGACCCCTTCAGCGCCGTCAGGAACCACCAGCCCGCCCAGATCAGGGCCGAATATATAAACCGGCCTTGCTGGTGGCTGAAAGGCTGTCAGCGGGGTTGCCTGGCCCTCTTCAAAGAACACCGGGGAACCGCCCAACACTTCCAGAGCATCAGCCAGGTCAAAGAAAACATGCGTTTCAAGTTGCGCGGGTCTGATGTTTGTAACCCCGGCCATTAAACAGCCGTCAGTTTGATCAATGAACGCCAGCCGTTCAACACCAAAACAGACCGCCATTTCAATCAGCTGTTCACAATACTCCTGAAGCAGATATTCACGGTTGATGTGAAATATTAAACAATACATATGCGCCACTTGTCAGACTTCCCCCCTGTTTCTGCGTTGGTTATTTCTGTCCCAATCAAAGCCATTATGCCAGCAAGGTTGAAAACGCTGTCAGCCGCCGTTGATATTTGCATCAGCCCGCCGTCAGGGGTTGCGCCAATGTTATCAATGGCAACTTGGGCCGGGTAGCTGTAAAACGTGATACCAGCATCACCATAATCAGGTGACGCATTGGTTCCATCGTTATCATAATGTGACGGGGTTCTTCCGTCCCAGCCAATATCACCTAAACAGTTGTCAGGCGTTGGGTGCCAGGTAATAGACCCCGCGCTTTCTTTAAAGACGGCGCCGTTGTAATAATGCCGGGTATACGCTTCTGAAACGCCGCCTTCAGAATAGTTGACCTCGCTTCTGATCTGATACGGCATGAAGGGATTCACATAAAGCGCATAATTCATTTCCTGAGTGTCTGTTTTGTCAGAAAACCCGCCCCGCCAGCGCTTTGTTTTTATGTAATCCCCTGACAACATTGCGTCACCGTTCACGGCGGTCATAGTGATTTCATCCCACCATTGTTCAGTGTCGAATGTTGCCCAGTTATGCGATTCTGGATTATAGACGCCCAGCGTTTGAAAAAGCGTTTCCCGGGTGAATTTGTAGCGGGTCGCCCCGTTGCCGCTGGGGTATGTTGAAAGCATTTCATTCTGACCATAACCTGAAAGCTTTCTTATTCTTCGCCTTTCGTTGTCTGGATCATTTACTAGATAATAATCATAGAATTTTTTACTTGTATGTCTGCTGTCGGTTGAGTCATCAAAGCCTTGCTTGCTGCCACCGTTGCGGAATTCTTCTGTGAAATAGCAAGATTCATCAGCATTTATAACAATATCACCGTTGCCAGAAATGACTTTCTGACCGTCCCTAGAAAAGAATGGATTCTCACCCAACGTGTGTGAAAAGGGGAATTCAGCAACAACCCCTGTGTCTTGATTAAAAATTTCCTGCCAGCTGCCCGCCACATATTTAAAAACGCCGTGTTTCTTAGTGAACCCATAAACCATGTAATCAGCAAAAGCATAGACAAACCCGTTTTGACCGATCCCCGCCGCCCTGAAATACCAATCAGAATAAGGGCAAGCAGGCAAAGCAGCCCCATTGAAAAAGACCCGGGCATAGTACGGGGTGTGAAATGTGCCTTGCCCATCTATGTCAGGGCGGCTGCCTGTGCTGGCAATGGTCAGCGTCAGGTCACGTTCAGGGTCATGCCAAACACGTTCACCCCCCTTCTGTGCTGTGCCTGATTCAACTTCCCAGGCGCCCGTTTGGGTGTTCTGTGAAATGAACCAGCCCGTTGTTGTGCTGAAATAGCTGTTGTATACCCAATAGCCGTGACGAATCCTACAAGCTTTTGGTTTGTCTTTGAAACCGACAATGACCGGGTTGTTGATATCACGCCCCACAAATTCAACAACAACCGTGTCACCCGCCAAAAAAGGCAGTATTGGGCAATTCATATACTGTATGGGAACATCAGCCAGCACCGGCCCCAGCTGTTCATTGATATCAGCGCCAGCCACAACCGGCCCCAATAGCTGAACATCAGCAACAGCAGTTGAAGGGCTGGTTTCAGCCGCTGCTGAATCAAACTTATTGATTGTTGCCAAGCGCTGTGTTGGCTTCCAGGCTTCTGACGGCAACGCATAGGCATGAAGAAACGCCGCTTGCCTGGCTGTCAGGTTTTCAACGGGCTCAAGCGCCCCGTTTTGAATGGTTGTGTGACTGCTATACCCTGGCACGGCATAGGGCATGATGACCGTCTGAAGGCCGTCATCAGTCATGATGTCAGCGGTTCTGATCCAGGCATCAACCGGAATTTCAACAGCGTGACCTTCATACGCGGGGTCAGTGTCTGGTGTGGCTTCAGGCCGGTCAGACAGATCAGCACACCATAGGTCAACAACTTCAGCATCTTGCGGCGCCGCCTGAATCCTGGTGATTTCTGCTTTGACGTTGGCAAGCTCTGCCTTGTGACTGGCGGCAAGTTCTTTGGCCAGCTTCCAGGCTTGCAGCAACTTCCGTTGTGCTTTGGTGGCGTCTGTCACCGCCTGATTTTCAGGCTGGCAAACAACAACCCCAGCATCAGCGCCAGCGCCAGCAGTATTGAAACAAACAACCAGGGCGTTGATTTTTGCGTTCAAGTCAGCGTCAGCAGCATCAGCCGCCGCCCGCTTTGCTGCAACGTCAGCATCATCACCAGGAATGATGTTTGTTTCAATTTCAGTCTGACGGGCCTGAAGCAGTGTCAGCCGCGCCGCCATCTTCTTTGTTTCCCTGAACAGCTTGACTGAATAAAGCCCGTCACCCTTGTTGGTCTGAATCTGACACAATCCCATAATTAAAACCCCACCTCTGAAAAAGCCCCTTGGCCAACGTATGAATAATGGGTGACAGCCGTGACTTCACGCGGCCGCTGATCAACAATCAGGGAATCACCAACGGAAACCGCAAGGTTCTGTTCAATACGCACCCGCGCCGCTGCCTGAAACACAACCTTTGAGGGCGTAATTGTTCCCGCGCTTTTTGATAACCCTTCAACCTTGCGTTCAATTCTGAACGCCCTGGCGCTGGCTTCATCTGTCCGTTGAAAGCCACCAGCAATATAAATTGAATCAGAATGCCCGCCGCCCTGGTCAAAGGTTCTGACATATACGGCAACATCAAGGTCAGCGCCACCAGCAATGACGGCGGCTGTGTCTTGCGTTCTGACAGCAATCAAAGCGGTTTCTTGAATGATTTTCCCGGCTTCGTAATATTCCCGAATCACAATACCCAACAAGGGGAAGTCAACGCCATTGACCCGGGCATGATAGCCCCAATTGTCAGAGTCAAAGACGGCGGGGCTGATGTTGTAACTGGCAGACAGCTCAAGGGTTGCAACGCCCGCCGCGTAAACAGCTGAACTGACGGTTGATAGTGTTGAAGCAACAACCCCATTGGCAACAAAGGCGTCATTCTGAACCACCGGGGCGCCAAAGGCTTCAGCGCTGGGGATGCCTCCGGCGCCGGTTATAGTCTGCGCGGTTGCAACGGTTGGAGTGCCAAAAGCTTCAGCGCTGGGGATGCCGGTAAATTCAAGCGTTACTGATGCCGTGCCAAAAAAATCATCAGTTTCTAAATAGACACCCTGGCTTGATGAATCCGTTGCATAGAAAGCAAGGCGGGGGTTGCCGCCCCGGTCAATCATTGCTGACCGCATCATTTTTGCTTGGCTGATATGGTGCGGGGCCAGGTTTTCAAGCACAACGGCGGCTTCTTCTGTTATGCCTCCCGTGTATTTTTCATAAATAATATTTTTGTTTAAGTCCATTGTGTAAACATAAAGATCACCGTTGGCAGTATCTTCATGAACCTGGCTGACCAGGTTTTCACCGGGAAAATCTAGCCCTGAATATCTGGTGTCTGTTGATGAACCCATTGACACCATATCACCGCCAACAAAATCAAGTTCATAAATTGAGGCGTAACCATAAGACCGGCTGACAGACAGAAATTCTTTGCCGTTTATATAGTGGCATTTCAGTTCATACGCGCCTTGGGCGTTATGGGTTCCAGCGCCGCCAAATGAGGCAGTTGTTGTTGAAAAGAACTTATGCGTTGCGGCCTTGGTTGCAATATCAATTTCAAGCACCCTGTATCTGTTGTTATCACTTGAATCAGTGAACAGATACATTTTGGCGGGGTTAGCTGCTGAACGCACAACGGCACAATCAGCATGAACAATGCTGGCAGTTTCCGCGTCAATAACATCAGGCATTAACTCAGTCCAGGCGCCGCCCGGGGGCTTATACAATAGGCCGGGCTTATAATATGCCTGCCCCATTGAATTTTTTTGGATCATGCAAGTGGTATACAACGTCCCGTCATCACCAAAAAAAACATTTTTATGAATTGCGTTGCCGCCACAACCTGACTTTGATGTTGTAACCAGATTGACAGCCGCCGCGCCCCAAGTGTCAGTTGTAGTGTCAAAGGTTCGATACCAAATTTCTGCTTCAGGGGCGGCATAGTCCCAGGTTGGAATGAATAGGTGAATGGTGTCGCCGTGAATATGGGCATGAATGGCGGCTTTGTGGTAAATGGATGATGAATTCATTGCCCCAATGCCGGTTGCGTTCCCCCCGTCTATAGGCCGGGTGAAGCTGTCGCCCTGGTGGGGGTTGACCGCTTTTGCAACGTGGATCATTTGCCCGCTTGTCATGTAGACAAAATAAAGGCTTCCACTTGTGGCGGCTTGCAATAGCTGACTTTTGCGCCTGCCTTGCGCTTTTGTTTCATCTAAGAATTCACTATCACCACCAATGCTGAAAATATCAGTTGCCATTGCCCGCCGCCCCTATATCTTGAAAATCTTGTTGGCGCCTGTATCCCATTGCAAAACGATATCACCGCCCGCAGGCGTGACCGGCAAGCCGGTTGCCCCGTCAAGGTATGCAATCAGCCGGGAAGTTCCTTCAACGCCGGTATCTTGAACCAGAACAACCGCTTCTGAAATGTCGCCCGTGACGGCCGGGAACGTCACCGGGTCAGCCCCGGCAATGCCGTTGGTTGATGTTTTGCCGGTCAGGGCTGAGCCCACAAACACCCGCGCCGCCGCTGGCACATCTGAAAGGAACTGATCAGCAGCCCCATCAACAACATAATCTTCAGCATCAATCAGGATGGGAACAATTGAGCCATCACGCCAACTGATATCACCATCAAGAAACGCCTGACGGCCTTTGTCATAAATCAGGTCAGCCATTGTCAGCCCCTTGGTCTTGTGTAGGTATAGGAATAAATCAGAATATTTTTGCCAACGGCAAAGCTGTCATTGTTTACGATCAGATCAGCGGCGCTTGTGCCAACCGTGACATCTTGAACCGTCAGGCCAAAGCGCGTTTTCAGCCGCGCCCAACCCGCTTGCCCTGCTGCTGTTATGGCGTGAACCAAGGCTTGATTCATTGCCGCCTGGCCACCAGCCGCCGCCGAAAATGCCGGGGTTGGTAGCTGATGGATAGCAAGCAAAGTGCCGGTTGCCGCCTGGTCAGTGTCAGCAGGCGGGGCGCCCGTGTAAAACTCAACGCTGCCAGCGTCAAGAAGCTTTGCAAAAGCATTGGCTTCAGCATTTACGGCCAATTCAGAAAGCTTCATCACAACGCCTCTGTCAGCTTGGCTGACGTGCTTTTGCTTTTGGTGTTGATGATGACCTTTTCAATTTGAATGGTTTCAAGGTCAACAATGATTGAATCACCCGCAGCAATGTCAATGTCACCGACAACTGAAAACACCCGCGCCCCGGCGCTGTTGACATCAACACCAGAAAGCGCGTTGACGGTCACGGCTTTTGGGCTGCTGTTGGTGATTGTCTTTGAACCATCCAGGCGCAGCGATCCAGACCGGGCGCCCTTTGAATAGTCCAGGTAATCAAAATTGGCCCTGAAGGTTTCAGTTTCAGTGAACCCGTCATCATCATTGCCAACGTATTTTTTCAAAACAAGCTCACCATCCAGGCGGTCAGTTGCAGCAATCAAGTTGTCAGCGGTATAAACAGAAAACGCCTGAAAGTAAGACAATGACAAAAGGTTGTCAGTGATTCTGAAGCTGTTCAAGGGCAACTCAACATCACCCAAACCTGACCCTGAAGTGACAACCAATTTGAAAAGAATTTTATTCATCAGTACACAACCAATATTTCAATTGCTGGGGAAACCAGCCCTTCAAAGAAATTCAGCGTTGTCATCTGGCGTTTTATCCAGACCGCCTGAAACTGTGAAGGGGCAAGCGTGAAGTCAAGCGGGGAAAAATAATCAGGCAAAGAAAACACCGGCCCGGCTGGTGGCGTTGCTTCATCAGCAATGACTTCAGCCGCACCATTCACCCCGGCCGGGTCAACTGCAACTGACCATTGATCAGGCGCAGCCGTTTCAGTCATGAACAGCTTGACCGTGTAAGTGTCGGCAATGCTGTCATTCTTCAGATAAAAACAGCGGTAATCTTCCAGGCCGTCACGGGCTTGCTGTGCGCTGATATCATCAAACAGGTTGCGTTCTATAGGGGAAAGCGTGAAAGCGTCATCTGCGTCAGCAGCGGGCCAGCCAGTCACATCAACATCAAGCAGCAGCCAGCCTGAATCATCCCCGCCCCCAAAAGGCGGCTTCAGCAGATATGGGCCAGAAGCTGAAACAGGTGTTTCAAGCCCCTGGTTGTTGTCAGAGTCCACCAGCAGCAAAGAACCTGACTGATGCCTGATGCTGTAGGGCTTTGAAAGCCCGGCCGCGTCAACGCCGGTCAGCCCGGCAATGTTGGCGGTGCTGATGGTGACGGCATTTCTGAACAAGCGGTTTGAACTGATATCACCGCCCAAAGAAAAGGCGGGGTCAGCATTACTGGCCCCGCCTGAAAGATAGCTGTTCAGCTCCATTGTCACGCCTCTTGATATATCAGCAGCGTCAACACCAGATATTCACCGCGATCATAGACCCGCTGGGGGTTGCAAAGGTAGGCGCCATCATCCAGGGAAACAACAAGTTCTGAATATGTCTGAACCAGGTGTTTGACTGAATCCGCAACCGTCTTGCTGGTGGTTTTCACGGCAACCGTCAGGGTGCGGTCAGCGGCTGAAAATCCCTGGTCATACAAGACCGCGCCGCCGTCAAGCGTTGGCGTTCTGGTTGACCGCCTGCTGATGCTGTTCAGTTTGGTTTGTGATAAATCCAGGTCAGCAGCGTGAAGGTATAGCGCGCCAGCCAGGTCAAAAGACCGCGTTGAAAGTCCAATCATTGCCCGCCCCCGGTCAAGAATTCAAGGCTGTTCTGCGTCATTTCAAGGCGCAAGTTATCCAGAATTTTATACATGAACGCCCTGATTTCAGGTTCAAGGCCGTCAGCTTCAATCTTGATCAAAGGATCATCATTGTTCAGCTTGTCGGTCTGCGCTCTGATGTTTTCAATCTGCGCTTCAGTCATTTTCTTTTGCAGGTCAAGCGCTTCCTGACGCCGTTCATTTTCAAGCCTGATCTGACGTTCAATTGTGGCCTGGTCAAAGGCTGAAATGCTGTCATCAGCAAAGATGCCAAACAGATCACCAAGCAGGCTGCCGGTTGAATCTATGGTGTCTGAAAGCCCTTCAATAACTGCAACCGCCTTTTTGGTGTCGGCTTCCAGGGCGGCAACATTCAGGTCAAAGGCTATTTCAATATTCCTTAGCCGTTCATTGCTGGCAATTTCTTCAAGGCCAAGCTGATAATCATATAAAAGCTCGAGTTCTTTTAGGCGTTCATCTGATTCTTTCTTGATGGCCTCACCCTGTTCATCAACTGCTTTGGTGCTTTCAACCCGGGCGGCGCGTTCTTTTTCCAGGGCTTCAGCTGATAAGGCTGAAATATATTCAGACCGTTCAGCTTCAGTCAGCGCGGCGCGCTGCTCTGATGTCATTGCCCTGTATTGATCAGCCAGGGTTTCAACAGCGTTGCCAGCGCTATCTGTACTGACGGCAACGTCACCCAGCACCAACCCATACTGTTCAGCAAGATTCATGTTGATCAGCTGAATTTCACCGGCTGACAACATTGAAACATTTTGCTTTTCTGTTTCCGCTGTTACCTTGCCCGCCTCTTCAGCAAGCGCCGCCTGTGCTTCAGCAACGCCGTCATACTTTGACGCCATTTCAATTGTGACGCCGTAATTTTCTTTGAACACTTCTGACAAGTGGCCAACATCTTCACCCATCTGATGAAGCAATATAATTGCCGCTTCCCAGCTGTCAGTTTGGTCATAGGCAGACTGCCAAACTTCAAGGTTCCGCTTGTTTTCAGCAATCAGGTCATTGGTGTCAGAAATATCTGAACCGAATTCATAAATAGCAACGCCCGCCGCACCAACAGCAAGCGCAATACCGGCTGGGCCGGTCAACAGGGAAGCCAAACCACCCAGCCCGCCTGTCAGCAGCCCAAGCGATCTTGCGCCCGCAACAAAGGCCATTGCCCCGCCCAATGTCTGAAGGCCGGTTGCTACCAACCCCAGGCCGGGCAACACCTTATCAATAGCCGTGCCCCAGCCCAGGAACTGCCCCACCAGGTCAAGCGTTCCGTCATCAGATTCATTGATCTTGATTATCAGATCACCCAGCAACTGAAGGAACGGCTGAAGCCCATCAACCACGCCCGCTGAAACGCGGGTCAGAGATTCAACGCCGTCAATGATGAATTGAATTGCTTTGGCCAGGTCATCAGCATTGGTCAGGTCAAGTTCACCAAAAATGCCCGCTATGTTTTCACCCAATAAACCATAGGCATCAAGCAAGCCGTCAATGTTGATGCTGTTCAGGGCTTCAGGCAGCGCGTCAGCTATGCCTTGCAAAGTTTCTGTCAGATCAGCTGAAGCGGTGTCAGCCGCGTCAAACAGCTGTGTGAAAACGTCATTGCCAAAAGATAGCTGAAGGTTTTCAAAGATAGCCCCCAGCCCACCAGCAACATCAGACCAGTCATCAAGCAACGGTTCCCCGGCCCCAATGAAGGTTGTTTGAATCATGTTCAGCAAGTTCTGATTCACTGATTCAAAGCTTTTTGAAAGCACGTCATTTGCCGCTGACGCAATCCCGGCCCGGCCTGCCATACCGTCAAGGGCGCCAGCAAAGGCGCCGCTGTTATCGTTTGCCAGGGCCAGCGCACCCTGTACCGCCTGAGTGCTGCCAAACAGTTCAGCCATTGCCGCAGCTTCACCGCCCGTTGCGGTTTTCAGCTGTGACATCACACCGTCAAGGCCGTCAGCCTCAAGGGAAACAGTGCCAAGCGCTTTCTGTAATTCATCTGACGGGGTAATCAGTTCAGTCAGCAACGCCTTCAGCAGCGTTGTTGATTCAGCGGTGTTGCCTGATGTGATAGTCAGCGCAGCCAGGGCCGCTGACAGGTCATCAAAGGGAACTTGTGCCGCTGACGCAATGCCCGTGACTTTGCCCAGGCTGGCAGCAAGTTCAGGCATTGTTGTGTTGCCTGATTGAACCGCCGTGAATAACACGTCAGAATAATCAGCCGCTTCTGATGTGCTTTCACCATAAGCGTTCAGGGATGATGTCAGCAGCGCGGTTGTATCAGCCAGGTCAGCCCGGCCAGCCGTTGCCAGTATTTCAGCATCAGCCACCAGCGCCACCGCGTCAGCGTAATCAGTACCGGTTGATATAGCCTTGTAAACTGACTGATTGATTTCATCAATTGACGCGGTTGACGTTCTGGCATAGGCAATGATTTCATCAGACAGCCCCTGAACCTGTTCTTCAGTGCCGTTGAATAATGTGCCAATTTCTGTGACAGATGTTTTGAAGTCACCGGCCTGGTTCAAGGCATAAGCCGCCATTGCCAAAGATGCCGCAACAATAGCCGCTTCAGTAGCAAGAATAGATTCAGTCAGGTTGGCCATTGGGCCGGTCACACTGCCAACGCTGCTTTCAAGTGACTGAAGGTTGTTGCCTATTCCTTCAACAGTGCGGCCAGTGTTATCAACCGCACCAAAAATGATTTCAATTGTTTTCTGAATGTCAGCCATGTTGTTTTTTATCCTGCTGTTGCCGCCGCCCGTTCTTCATACCATAAGCACCAAAGATGCTGTTCAGCTGGGGTCAAATAGCCTTCAGGGAATAGGTCAGGGCGCACTTGAAAGAGAAAACCGCCTTGCTTCTCACACAATGCCAAAGCGGTTCTTGTGCCAGGGTCGCGCAACAGCTTCAGGGCTTTACTTCAGCAACGGCCCCCTGCCCGCTTAACTCAAGAATTTTGCGCCCAATGACCAGCATATCAACGCCGTAAAACTCAACCAGCTTGACAATTTGCGCCCGGGTCAATTTGGGTTCAATAATCCCATATTCCAGGTGTGACAGAAGTTGTGCCACTTCAGCCGGGTCATCATCATTAATGCCCATTTCCTGAAGCATTGCGCTGACCTTTTCCTTTTCATTGGCGCTGTTCATTTGCAATAAGGTTTCAGTGACCAGGCGCCCGCGTTGGGCGTCTTGCTTGGCAAGCGCAATTTCAGTGCCACTTAAACCGCGTACTGTGAAGCCGGGTTCTTCACCTTCATCAAAGAAGCCCTTCAGGGCGGGGAAGCTGGCAAAAGCTTCCCGCGCCTTGAAGGTTGCCCGGTCAAATTGTTTGACATCAAAAGGCATTAGCTAGAAAACCCCGTTGACTTTGTTTCTGCTGAAATCTGGCAAGCCATAACCATGTCACCAGCTGAAGGGAATGAACGCTTGAAGCTCAACACGCCCTGACACAAGATATACGGCGCCTTGTTGCGGTTCGGGTAGAATCTGAACCAAAGCTTCTGACCCTGTTGCGCAACCAGGTCATCAGTCACACCGTCTTTCAGCAACGTGTTGAATGAACCCTGACTCAATGATGCTGACGTGCTGCCTTTTACGCTGTTGTAAACCGCTTTGGATGAAACAGAAATTGATTCTTCAGGCGGCACATAGTCATAAGCGTCAACCACTTCAAAGAAATCAGGCGTTGCATAAGATGCCCAAACCTCTTTGCTAATATCGCCCGTATGGATAGCAGGCAACGCCGCGGCAAAGGTCACTTCACCGTTCAGTTCATCAACAGACATCACCGGGTAATCATACTTTTCAGTGTGAAGGCCAACGGTGCTGAAAATCTCTGATGCCGTAATTACCGCCGCCGCGCCAGATGCCAGGCGCACTTGCGCAACTTCAATGCTGTCAGTTGGGATATACGGCGGGCCACCAGCAACGCCCCGGGTTTCAACAAAAGCGTTGCCTTCAGTGCCAGCCAGAACAGCCAGCGCGCCAGCGGCGGTGACGGTCACTGAACTGATTTGGTGTGTCAGGGTTGCCGCCCGGGTGATTGCAGTATCAACCCCAGCACCAACAGCAGTCAGAACGCCTGCCAGGTAACAGGTCAGCGCCGTCACATCAACAAGGTCATTGGTCACTGAAACAGCCGGGGAAGCCACGCCGCCTGTTGCAAGGCCGTTGGGCTTCACGTTGTATTCAGAGCCCTCAACACCAGACCAAAGACCAGCCGCAGCCGTGAATAGTTTTTTGTTTCCTGAATCAGTCAGCTTGGCCATTGGGACAGCGGTTTGACCTGATTCAAATTCAAGTTTTGCTTTGTCAGCAGCAGACATATTGAAATTTCCTCTTTTTGAAAGCGCCCGAATCAGGCGGCAAAAGGCACAACGCCAGGCAGCACAAAAGCAACCGGGGGCTGTGCGTTAAAAATAAAAATGAAACTGAAGCTGAAGTGGGGCCGCGTCAGCTGTGTGACTTATTGCGTGAAGGGGTCGCCCTTCCAGTGATATCTGACCGCAAAGATTGCGCGCACAATTACCAGGTCACGGCCATCAGGGAAATCAACCGTGCTGCCTGAATATTCAATACTGTCAATCAGGGGTTCAAGCGTTGTTTCAGATGCCAAAGCGTCTTGAATCAGCGCACCAAGCATATCGTTTGCGGCTTTGCTGGGGTCGCCTGTTAGCTTGTCGGCATACACCACCACCAGCGGCAATGAACAATTGACCCTTGAATATTGGTCTTTGCTGGCATCTTCGTCCAAATCCCAGACCGTGACGGCGGGCAACTCTTCCTGATCCCGAAAGCCCGCGCAGCGCTCAACCGCTGAACTGGCTAGATTGATCAGGGAATCAGCAAAGCCTGAAATAATTTGTTCTCTGATGGTTTGAATCATGCAACCCCCTTCAGAAAGTCAAAGCTGTATTTTTGAACCCGTTCCAGCAGTTCTTTTGATGACGAATTCATGACGTGGGCATAAACCCCAGGATGGTTGTTCAGAACAGCTGACATTGCTGGCCCGCCTTTTTCGTATATGGGCAACCGGCCATCATAGTTCTGATGATCAATGTCACGTTCAAACACACCTTTATGACTGCCAACGGTTGTTTTAAAGGCGTGAAGGTATTGTGTCCAACTGCCGTTTTTTAACGGCCTGAACTTGACGCCGTTGGCTTTGCTGACGCGGTGCTGATAACCCACGGCGGGTATTCTTTCCCCCTTAACAACAAGGGCGGTTTTGCCGTTTGTAGCCTGGCGCAAATCAGGAAACACATTCCGGTTCAGGTATTTCACCTTGATGGTTGAAACGTCCCTGATTTTAAGCCGGGTGATATCCCTGGCGGCTCTTGCTGTATCCCGCAGCGCCTGAGTCCTGGGGGCGCCGGTCAATGCCGTTGGTATGTTGTCAAGCAACCGCCTGACTTCAGCCAAGTCTGACTGATTCACTTCAGCTGTCATTTTCCGTCACCACCCAGACCGCAAGGCCGTCATTTGAAACCGGCCGGTCAAGATCAAAACGCCGTTCCCCTATCTTGACGTAATCACCGCGCCGGGGCGCTGGCCAATCTGCCGAAATAAAAGAAAGGATTGTTTTGCCGGTCATGAAGCGGGTTTCAATGTTGCTGCTGCTGTCAGTGCTAGCCTGAATATTTTCATCAAGAACAACTCTGATGGACGCTGAAGAGACTGAAGCCCCTTTCTTTGCGTACCTGGTAGCATCAACCCCAAACACGTCAGACAGGCGGGCATTAAGCCGCGCCTGTTGTGCTTGCCAATCAAGCGCCATTATTAGACGCCAGCCTGATCAGCCGCACCCAGCAGAACCGCCGCCGTTGCGTCAGCTGAAGCCGCAACCGCCGCAGCCCAGCCCATGAAGTCATTTGCTGTTGCAACGTCAGTGACTTCGGCGCCATCCCAAAAAAGGCGCTGACCCTGAGTGAAAGCAGTTGCCGCTTTCTTTGGCAGCTCAAAAACGCCGCACAATGTCACAATGCCGGTTTCGCCGGTTTTGATATCATCAACCGCCACGCCCACCAGCTGACCCATCACCAAAACGTCACCGCTCACACAATCAGCCGCCGCAACGTGTTCAAGGTTCTTGCCGTCTTGAATATAATTTTTCATTTTGTTTTCTCACTCTAAAGAAGAAGTTGAACAGCCAAGTCAGGCCAGCCCATCAGGGCTGACCCGTTACCAGGTCAATCAATCAATTAAGTAGTTGGGGTTTTGTTCATAGTTTTGGAATCAAGCGCTTTCACGCCCGCATCAATGCGAACCTTGAATTCAACGCCGTCAATGTTCCAGCCGTTCTGTTGTTCCAGGCTTGGCTGTTTGATACCGTCCAACCATTGAACCTCAATGGTGTCGTGCATATTTTGGTCAGCCAGCAAGAACCAGGCGCCAGCAGCAAGGCGGGCGTCAGAAATAATACTGTCAACCATGTTGCGCACACCGTTTGGCGTGGTGTTGTTTTTGGTGGAAGCACCCACTTCAAATTCAGATTGCAGCGCAACGGTTGCCGCTGTCTGCAAATCAGTTGGAACAAGAATGTGTTTAGGCATCAGGTTCAGGGTTGCGTCACCGTCTTTCTGTTTGGCCATCTTCACGCGGGCCGCATCCAGGCCAGCGGTGTTGATACCAGAAGCGCCAAGCAAGTTGTTGTGGGTGGCATGGAAAAGCGCAACGCCATCTTTCATGTTCGGGTTGCTGTTCAGGATTGCAAAGACCAGATCACCAATGGTGCGAATTGCAGCGCGGCCCATCTTGCGGGGAATCTGTGTAAATACGTTCAAATCATCATTGATGATTGCCTGACGGTTGATGCTGAACAGTTCACCGTATGTGGCCAGCTGAACCTGTTCACTGCGATCACCAACAGTGACAGATTTGTATTCAGCACCCGGGCGCACCTGGCGCAAGCTTGGGAAGGTTCCCAGGTCAACGCGGTCAACAACCTTGAAGTCAGACAGTTCACCATCAGAACAGAATGCCTGAAAGGTTTCTTCTGTCTCTTCCCAGCCCTTCAGCATTGCTTTGTTTGCGGTGTTGGCCAGTACAGCGCCAAAGTCACCTGATGAATGCGTGAAGGCGTTGGCAATCAGGTTCATCTTGTCCATGTTTGCCGTTCTGACGCCGTGACGCTCGAGCGACATACGCGCAATTTCTGTCAGAGAATAGCCGCGCATTGGGCCAGCGTCTTTTTCAGCAGAAAGGCCAGCGCGGAAAGTCAGCGCTTGTGCCACGTTAGCAATAAAGTTTTTGTCACCCGCGTCATTGTATGGCGTTTCAATGACCGGCTTTTTGGCGGGCGCTGGGGAATTCTCACCAAGCGCGTTCAGCAGCTGCTGACGGGCGCTATCAACTGAACATTCCATGTTGTCAAGGCACGTATCCAAAAGCTCTTGATTGTCAGCAGAAAACGCACCAAAGGCGGTGCGGATATGCACTGCACGACTGGGAAGGCCGATCCATCCCGTTGCGCAGCGGTGAAAAGATCACTGGCGGCGAGATACGCGCCGCTGTGTGCAGAAAGAACGGTTTGAGTCAGAGAGAAGCAGCCAGAGAGCTTCACTGTAGTGTTTCTAACATTAAGCAGTACTGGCAAAGCCTCTACTACAAGCTGCACACCAGTGATGTTGTGGTAGCGCTGGACAAGCTTGCTGACTTAGGGGCGCTGATAAAGCTCTGCATCATCATGTCAGTAATGATCGACCTGATATCTGGCGAAGACGATATAGCACGCAGAGTACGCTCCCGCAGAGCTCGCGACTTCGCCACACTGGAAGAAGCCAGCGACCTGCCCGACTTCCTAGAAAACGAGATTTCATTAGTCCCTAAATGGGTCAACACGTTTGAAGAGGTGGCAGCATGAGCGCCCTGTTTGTCGTTCTACTGATAACAGTAGGCTGTGGTGCCCTACTGCTTACCGCGTATCTGATTGTTCTGGCGGGTTATGCCATCAAAGGAGTGCTAAGCGGTGAGGGAGCCTACAAAGCAACGAGGTCAATGCTGAACGAATGGTAAAGAAGAAATCAGACCTGGCTGCAATGCGGTATGAAGCGCTAATACCCATACCTGACCGCTGGGGCCGTGAAACTGAACAGGCGGCTGAAGTTCAGTTTTCAGCCTATCCAGAGCAAAAGACCATGACCATTCATTCAGTCACTGATTTGAACGGCAATACGGTTGATGACCTGGCCCCGCTTCAACTGAAGTTGATCAGAATGGAATGTTACGAATACGCCATTCAAAAGCTAATCACACAATCGGCGGTTGACGCATGAAGAAAGTAGGGCCACCGCTGACGCTGACCCCGCCCCCGGTTGATGATTGCGCTGACTGCAACAAGCAAGGGAAAACAAAGCCAATGCTTTATGACCTGCTTTGCTTCACCTGCGGCGGTGCCGGGTTTGTTGAAAAAGACACCGGGCGCCTTCTTGAATTTCATGAAGCCTGCTTTGTTTTTCATGAAAGGGCAAAGCAGAAAAACGCTCTTCTTCAACACCTGAAGAGACAGCTGCCAGAAAACGAGCATGACCCATACAAGGGCATGACAGACAACTTCAGAATGGATTGATTGATACATGAACCACTTATTAATGAAACACCGGGCGGCAAGACTTCAAAGCTTCAGCATGGGCGGTGATGGCTTTGAAAAGATTGACAATGACCCTGACAGAAGGGGCGCCAAGTCACACGTTTTTCTTAATGAAAACACTGTGTTGAAAGCTGCCAGGGCCGCAGTTTCAGTGACCAAAGCAACAACCACCACCATGAAGAAGGTAGCAAGGCAGCGGTCAATTGCCGCTGAAGCTGCCTTGTTAGAACTTCACCAGGACTCAGGAAGCATGATAGCTGATGACCTGAAACGCAGCCGCCGCACTGTTGCCCGGCTTCAATCTAAAGGGCGGCGCTATTAAGAGCCCCACCAGCACAACAAACTGAAGGGAAGTGAACAGCATGAACGCACAACAACAACCGCCAATGAATCACCTGGTTTGGATTGATACTGAAACAGGCGGGTTGACTGGCCCTGCCAGTCACTTTGACGGCCCCCGCCGTATGGGTCAGCAGTATTACCCACTTTTTGAAATTGCGGTCATTGTCACTGACCTTGAACTGAATCAGATTGGTCAGCCGTTGCGCCTGGTGATCTTTCAGCCTGAACGCATGATTGAACGCTGTGACGAATATGCCGCCAACATGCACATTAATTCAGGGCTGATGAAGGAAGTCAGAGAGTCAGGAATATCCCTTCAGAACGCAGAACATCGCATTCTTTACCACCTTGAAAGCTTGGGGGTTCAGCCCTATGACCGCAAGGCAAAAACCGGGGCGGTAATGGCGGGCAACTCTATTGCCTTTGATCGGGCCTTTGTTGACTGCCAGATGCCAGCGCTGGGGGCGCTTCTTCATTATCGCCTGTTTGATGTGTCAGCCCTGGCCCTGGCGTTCCGGTTCTGGAATCCATCAATAGCCAATGAAGTTCAGAAGGAATACAAGCACACCGCGCTTGATGACATCTGTGAAAGCATCAGCGAGGCCAAAACATACCGGCCGTTTATGGCTGATCTGTTAGCAGAACAGATTTCCAATTAATCACCAATAATTAAAGCAAAGGGGCTTCATGAAACACTGGCTAAACTTGAAAGATTGGGATCAGGCGAATTATCCAAGCTGCCCGCACTCACTTTCAACGCTTCGCAATTGGGCAAAAGACGGGAAGTTCAATCCACCAGCTGAAAAGCATGGGCGTGAATGGGTTGTGCGGTCTGATGCCGTGTTTCAAGCCCCTAACAGAAGCCGCTTGACACTTTTGAAGCAAGCAAAGGCCATGACTGATGACCTGGCAGTTCATCCAGTTGGCGCCGCTGAAATTGATGTCAGGGTATTGGAGATAATGAGCAATGTCAGCACCCAGAAAAACCAAGTTGACCAACGTGCCTAATCTTTACGCCAAGCGCGACAAAAGAACCGGGCGCCTTTCGATTCAATACCGTGACATCAGACCCAACGCGGCCAAAGAATGGCACGGCATGGGAAGTGACTTGCAGATTGCAGAATTTCAGGCACGTCAGCTGAACGCCCTGATTGCCCAGGAAATCATTGACAAGCAAGCCGCTGAAATTTTATCAGGCAATAGCAAATTTTCAGGCATGACGGTTGGCAAGATGCTTGACGAATATGAAAGCATTCTTGATGAACGCCAAGCGGCCAACGAAATCAAACCGGCAACTGTAAAGCAACGCAAAAGTCAGGCACGCGTCATCAGACAGCGCTTTGCAAGCCTGCCCCTATTACAGCTTGATACTGTCACCATTAGCAATCTGTTGCGCGAATATCAAAAAGCAGACAAGGCAGCTTGGGCAAAGGTTTTGCGGGCAATGCTGAAGGATATGTTCAAAGAGGCAATGAACCGGGGCTTCTTCCCGGCTGACAAACCGAACCCGGCCCACGTTGCCACCGCGCCACGCATGGAAGTAAAACGGGCCCGCTTGACGCTTGAATTTTTCCTGAGGGTTCTTGAATGGGCAAAAGAGAATCAGCGGCCGCAATACTGGAAAGCCTACGTTTTCACCCTTCTGACCGCGCAAAGGCTGTCAGATGTCGGCGCCACCCGCTTCAAAGATGTTGTTGAAGAAGAAGGCATTGAATTTTTCCGGGTTGAACAAAGCAAGGGGCGTCACGGGTCAAAGCTACTGATCCCAACATCATTGCGCCTTGAATGCGTTGGCTTCAGCATCAAAGAGATTGTCAAGCTGTGCCGTGACAGCGTGGCCAGCCCCTTCATCTTTCACCACTCAAAGGTAATTGGGGGCAAGGTCAAAGTTGGTGATCCTATTGACCATAAGCGCATAAGCGCAAAGTTCACCCAGGCTGTCAAAGCCGTTCAAGAGGATTGGGGGAAATACAACAACCCCACCTTTCATGAATTGCGTTCCCTGGCTGAACGTGAACACCGCAAGCAAGGCATCAACACACAACACCTATTAGGCCACAAGAATCAGTCAACAACTGAAATCTATGCTGACGCCCGGGGTCATGAATTCATAAAGATTGCGCTTAAAGGATAAGCAAGGAGGAAAAGGAAAATGAACTTATTAGCCGTTATTTCAAACATGACGCCCGGCCAGGAATACACCGCAAGCCAGCTGGCGGCAATCTGTGACACGTCATACCAGGATATAGGCAGCACCTTAAAAGGTGCGGCTGGTGGCGCCGTTCAGCGCTTTAAAAAGGAAGGTGATTCAGTTTTCACCTATAGCACAGATCAATTTTCATTAGACCTTGAAGGAACTGACACAATGAACCAGGAAGAAACCGCCGCTTCTGATGGCCCTGAATATTGCTATTGCAGCAGCTCTGAAACCTTCAATAAAGATTTTCCTTCTGTCTGTGAATATGCCTTTGACTTTCCTGAGGCTGTTGTTGGTGACACTACAACGATACACCGCGGCACCTGCAAAAAGGCCAGTATTTCAGAATACGCCCCGCATTTTGATTGGGTGCTTGAATCCCTCAGTGAAAAAGCTTTCAACGCGGTTGGTGAAGCCGCTGACGGGTGGCCAGATGTCACGGCTGATGATGGCAACAAGTTAAATGAAAAGCTAAAAGCCGCCTTTGAAGAATGGGCTACTGAAACCAACAATCAGCCGCTTTTTTATCAAGTTGAAAATGTAGAAGAAATCACTGTGAAGCTGGTAGCTGAAGATGAATATCAAATCATTGAAAGCCCTGAAGGTGACACCAATGTTCACCATTGAAGAAAGCCCGGCTGATAGAAAACGCCGCCTCAACAGGGAAAGCAAGCAAAGGCAGCGCGAAAGGGAAAAGGGAAAAAATGAAGCAGCGGGCGTGAAAGAAATTCGTTTTGACGCCCTCAAGGGAACCCACCAAGCAGTTGATGAACTGAAAGAATTTGGCGGCTTTGATGAAACCACTGAAGTCATGACCCTGATGATTCATTCAGCACATAAGCACATGAAGTGTGACCCGTCACGCTTTGAAGAATTGTTTGGTATTAAGCCAGGCCCGTCACGTTTTGCTGATGTTGAAGCATGACCCGTCATGTTTTAAGGAATTACAACAGCGTGACACGTCACGCCATTTGATTAAGGAAGCACAACCAATGACCACATTTGAACAGATAGACACTTTGACCGCGCAGAATGAAACACTGCTTAAAGAGAACGCGGAATTAAAACAACAACTGTCAGATAAACCGGCAGGCGCAACACTTACGATAAAACAGATTATTGAACTGGCTGAATTTGCAGGACTAGCCATCAATGAAGAAATGTCTGTTCACCATAATGATTCAGATCAGCTAGAAACTGAGCTCACAATTGAATGCGGCCGAAAGGTTAAAATGGAAGATGGCACTACTTTCAACGGAACATCTGTTCACTTCTCTGAATATCCCGAAGAGGGCTCTCTACCATTAGAGGACGCCGCCAGCGTCTATACAGTCTTAGAACCGTGACCACCAGCACAACGGAGGGGAACTATGACCCCGCCTTTTTAAAAGACTGTCTTGCGCGTTACATGCTGGCCAGCTGGTCACTTGAAAAGCGCCGGGCATACCTGAAGAAACTTCCCCCTGACCGCCGCGCTGATATGCAAGACCGCCTTCAGGCAGCGTTTCAGGAACGGACACAAGAAAGAAAAAGTAATGCCCACGTTTCATATCAAACAATAACGTCGCTTGCTGGCACAAAGCGACTTGATCGTTGAACTGCTATTTATGGTGCTATTTGGTCGCTCCTGGCACAAAGCGACCTGATCGTTGAGCAGCTACTTCTGGTGCTGTTTGGTCGCTCCTGACACACAAGAGACATACAGCCTCTTCCTAGCAAGGCTCACCCACATCGCTTCAAATTCTCTATAGCGGACACTGGCATCGGTAGTAGAGATCGGCCCCTATGCGCCAAAAGAAGCGATTCTATGAGCTAGCCAAGCCATCGACCCAACATTCACATGAGAGCACGCAGTCGCCAGTAGCAGGCATGCGATATTGTTCTTCTTTCCACCTGTCTAGTCTCGGTAGTCCTTTTCTAAGCTTTCGAGATCAGGGTTCAGCCGATCACATCTGCGGAAACAGTGAGAACAACCACAATAGTTAGTTTTAGTTTAATTTTAAGCATCATTTATTAACCCTTGAAAAGGCTCACGCAGAGTAAGCCTTTCCAGTTAAATAATCCCCAATACTAGTAATACGCTGCGGGAAGTGCACGGGGGGGCACTGTGCTTTCGTCTGATACTTGAAAAATAACTCTGTCTAGTTCGCCATTGTATTTAAAGATTCCGGTGTATAATTTGGAGACTTGGGTACCGGTGTCTCGACCTACATCAAACGTTTCGGCCAGCGAATAAGTACTGATGTGCATTTGTGGCATTTCTACGTCGTCGACTTTTTCTCCGTTGACGTAAAGCTCACCCTTACCGCCAAATGGCTGAGTCCTTGTAAAACTGAACTTCAGGTCTGTTTTGCCCTTGGGCAGTGGTGATGACTTCAGGATGTAGTGCACGCCGTCAAGATAGTTGTAGTCGTAGTACAGACGATTGTCCTTAATGAACAGGGTGTAGCCACCTGTCATACCACCGACAGCCACAATGACCCCTTCTTCGTCACCCTTAAGATCGATCTGCGTTTCGATAGTATGTGCACGGTTTTTCACCGGTGCTGAGGACTTCTCGGCAATACGAACCGCGCCCGGCCAAAAATAGACAAACTCTTTTTGATCACCAAACAGGCGGTCTTGCTGCGCACCGAGGCGTTTGATCATATCGTCATAGAGAGGATAGACGTTGTACTTCCAGGCTTCCTCGTCGAAGATTTTTTGAAGCTCCGCCAGTTTCTCTGGGTATTTTTCGGATAAATCAGTACTTTCCGAGAAATCTTCGGCCACGTGATACAACTCCCATTTATCCTGATCAAAAGGCAGGACAACATTGATATCCCAAGGCATACGATTGGCGTGCAGTGAAACCGCTTTCCATCCGTCAACCCAGATTGCACGATTGCCAAACATCTCGAAGTACTGGCGCTTTTTCTGGTTCGGGGCATCCGCCTTGTTGAAAGCATATAGCATCGAGGTGCCTTCCATAGGCTGTTGCTTAACACCGTTGTATTCATCAGGAACGGTGATACCCGCCGCTTCCATAATTGTCGGTGCAACATCGGATATATGATGATATTGGCTGCGAATTTCGCCTTTCGCTTTAATGCCGTTTGGCCAGTGCACTACCATGTGATCCTGCTGCCCCCCGCGATGTTCGCTTTGCTTGAAATAGCGGAACGGCGTATTGCCCGCCATGGCCCAACCGGCATGATAATGGGGATAAGTATTCTCCCGGCCCCAGTCTTCAAGATGGCCCAGGTTCGCTTCCAGTGGTGTCTGCAGGCCATTCAGCACATAGGTTTCGTTAAAGGTCCCGGCGAGACCTCCTTCTCCGCTGGCGCCGTTATCTGCGGTCACGAAGATCAGTGTATTGTCCAGTTCACCAATTCTGTCCAGCTCTTTCACAACCCGGCCAATCTGGTGGTCTACCCACTCCATTTGCGCGGCAAAGACTTCCATTTGGCGGGCATAGAGTTTTTTCTCTTGTTCAGGTAGTGAGTTCCAGGCGGGTATCTGGTCTATACGCTCGGTAAGCTTTGTGCCGGACGGTACTACTCCTTGGGCTATTTGCTGCTGCAAAATCTTTTCGCGCGCCTTGTCCCAGCCAATATCAAACTTGCCTTTATATTTATCAATATAACTATCCGGTGCATGATGGGGCGAATGCATCGAACCCGAGGCCCACAGCATCATAAATGGTAAATCCTTCTTGATAGATTTATGACCGGTAATCCACTCAATAGCGCGGTTTGCCAAGTCTTTATCCAGGTGTTCAGATTTACGATATTCTTCAGGCGTGTGGTCATTCCACATCACTGGAACAAACTGATGCACATCGGCCGCCATAAACGTATAAGCATGCTGGAAACCTTCACCACTGGGCCAGCGATCAAATGGCCCCACTTGTGATACCTCATAAAGCGGTGTGTGGTCCCATTTACCCAGTGCATAGTTTATATATCCAGCATCCTGTAGGTAGTTTGCGACGGATTTTGCCGATTCGGGCATGATAGCGTTGTAACCAGGAAAACCCATGGCTGTTAGCGCATGGCTTCCCAATCCGATTGAGTGAGGGTTGCGCCCAGCCATCAATGAGGCACGGGACGGTGAACACAAGGCGGTTGTATGAAAGTTATTAAAGCGCAGGCCATTAGCTGCCAGATTATCAATATTGGGTGTCTTAATAAGACCTCCAAAACTGCCTACCTGTGCGAAACCCACATCATCAAGTAAAAAGATAAGCACGTTTGGGGCATCTTTATTGGGGCGTTTTTCGGCGGCCCACCATTCCTTTGAGTCACTGTATTTCTCAGCGATGATGCCTTCGAATCCTTCAACGTTTTTTGTTCTAACATCGGAAGCTGCCGATATTGCAACACTTGGAAGACCAGGCGAGGAATAAGAATCCGTATTTGCGGCAAAGCCATAATTACCTACAGACATTAAAAATAAAAAACTAATAATCGGTATATATTTCATAATAAGTTCCTCCGTTTTTTGGAGTTACGGTGTGTACCAGATCGGTGAGGTGTAGGCGCGCTCCTGGGTGATCATCGGCACTTCGTCCGGTCTCGTAATGCCGTATCGCTTCGCGTCGTATACCGTCCAGCGTGGGGGCGGAATTTCCGATGGCGCCTGGATAGATAAACACATCGCGGCCAACACAAGACAAAACGAGGTATGCAGGCTTGAATGACGCATAGTGTCATCTCCTGATTTCGTTTCCACCGAAAGTTATCTGGCTTTCCTGATTGCACTTTCCCAAACAAACAATGTGCTGACTGATTCTTTCTCATGAAACGAAAGACATTTCTGAAAATAAGTGGCCAGGGCAGCACCTTGTTTTCAGGCTTTAATTCACTCGACAAACAGTGCTTGTAACTAGAGGCTATGGTCTTGGGGCGTTGGTGGTCCAAAGAGAGGGGCAACTCTGAATACATGCAAGCATGTAAATAACAAGCTAGACCATGATTCCCAGAGTATCCACGTTAAAGTCATTTTTTATTCGCTGTAATGAAAAATGATTAAGAGAAATTCAGGATAATGATCAAAATGGATCAAAGAATGGTGGCAAACTACTAGTTTTTTAGACACTAACAATTCTTTATGCTGGGTTGTTTACGCAGAAGAATCTCATTTATGTTATGTCCGCACTGTAGCGCTTGCAGATGCTCAGAACGGCACAGCCGATGTCTGCTTTCAGATCTCAAGGAGGTTGACCCCAAGCGCGAATCACCAAAGCTATCATGACTCCTTTTGGCACAAAGCGACTTGATCGTTTAACTGCTACTTCTAGTACTGTTTAGTCGCTCCTGGCACAAAGCGGTCCTTTACGACATAAAAAAGCAACCAATTTTGCATTGGTCGCTCCAAGTTGAGTAAATGACCTGGCATTCAGCCCATTCTTTCCTAAAACTTTTGATTATGCGACACGAGAAACCAAATCTTTCCCCAAAACTATGTTGTAAGTGTTTGATTATAAAGGGGGGCGTTTCTTGATTTTTGGCTGTTTTGCGGGGGCTAATTTTGCGATTAAGTGGTTGTTTTCAAACAGCAACCAATGGTTTTTATTCTTATATTAATAAGATATACGCTTTCAATTGATGCTGTATGTAATAGCTGCTATATTCTAACGCTGCTGCGGGCAGTTGGCTTTAGCTAATTTTGAAATTCTCGATTATTTGCCATCTGTATATGAAGAATCATGCAAATTGTCGATTTGAAGATGGCCCGGACAGCATTAAACAGAACATAAAGAATTACTACGTATTTCATCCTGCTGGTATCACTGCTGAGCCAGTCGGAGGTGGAGATGTCGATAGCCCGGAACCTGCTTGCACTCAAGTAGCCCCAGCCAGATATATAACTATTGAGGCTGCCGTTTCCTCCACCGTCGATAAGACCTGTCTATCCCAAACAAGAGAGACAGGCAAAAACTTGAAAGATAAAGTCGTTACGAAGACTGGATCCGGCGCGGCCGAAATAGTGATTTCGCCCACACAACGCTGATACCCAAGCGCAGACGAGATACGTTAGTGTTATATAGAGAACGCTAACAGAATATGAAAAGAATGCTAATTAACGCAACTCAGTCAGAAGAGTTGCGCGTTGCCCTGGTTGACGGCCAGCGCATGTATGATCTGGATATCGAATCCAGCTCCCGCGAGCAGAAAAAAGCCAATATCTACAAGGGTAAAATAACCCGGGTAGAGCCAAGCCTTGAAGCTGCTTTTGTAGAATATGGCTCAGAGCGCCACGGTTTCCTTCCGCTAAAAGAGATCTCCCGAGAGTATTTTACTAAAGGCTCCGACAAAGGCGGCCGCCCCAACATCAAGGATGTTGTCGCCGAAGGCACCGAAGTAATCGTTCAGGTTGATAAGGAAGAACGCGGCAACAAAGGTGCCGCACTGACTACCTTTATCAGCCTTGCTGGTCGCTACCTTGTATTGATGCCGAACAACCCTCGCGCCGGCGGAATCTCCCGACGCATCGAAGGCGACGATCGCAAGCAGCTCAAAGAAGCCATGGACGGAATCAACATTCCAGCCAAAACAGGTGTCATCGTTCGCACCGCAGGCGTTGGACGCAGCTCTGAAGAACTGCAGTGGGATCTTGATTACCTGCTAACACTTTGGGATGCCATCAAAGGCGCTTCAGAAGAGCGCCGCGCCCCATTCCTTATCTACCAGGAAAGCAACGTTGTTATTCGCGCCATTCGCGACTACCTGCGCCAGGACATCGGTGAAGTACTGATCGATCACGAAGAGGTTTATCAGGACGCTCTGAACTTTGTAAAGCAGGTTATGCCTAGCTATGAACAAAAAATAAAGCTATACAAAGAGCCGACCCCCCTCTTCAACCGCTACCAGATCGAGAGCCAGATAGAAACCGCTTTCCAGCGTGAAGTACAACTACCCTCAGGCGGCTCCATCGTAATCGATCCAACTGAAGCATTGGTATCTATTGATATCAACTCGGCTCGCGCCACCCGCGGTAGTGATATCGAAGAAACCGCATTGCAAACCAACCTTGAAGCTGCCGAAGAAATCGGTCGCCAGCTCCGCTTGCGTGACATTGGCGGCCTGATCGTAATCGACTTTATCGATATGACACCGATCAAGAATCAGCGTGAAGTTGAGAACCGCATGCGCGACTCAATGAAGGTTGACAGAGCGCGCGTTCAACTTGGCCGCATATCTCGCTTTGGCCTGATGGAAATGTCCCGCCAACGCCTGCGCCCTTCCCTGATCGAAAGCCGTGGTGCTGTATGCCCGCGTTGTAACGGCCAGGGCACCGTGCGTGATACCGAATCTCTTGCGCTATCTATTCTGCGCCTGATTGAAGAGGAATCATCCAAGGATCGTACCGCTCAAATCCGCGCAATTCTGCCGGTCTCTGTAGCAACCTTCCTGCTTAACGAAAAGCGCCGCGAAGTACACGAAGTCGAGATGCGCCATAAAGTGCGCGTCGTAGTTGTGCCTAATCCTAATATGGAAACACCACACTACGAAGTAGTCCGCCTGCGTGATGATCACACCGTGATCAACACCAATGATGCAAGCTATACATTTCAGCCAGAACCAGAGCCACTGGAAGAGACTCAAGCAGCGACCGCTCCAGTAATCCGCGAGAAAGCAGCTGTTAGCACCGTATCTCCAGCAACACCGGCTCCAGTATCCGCACCTGCACCTGCTCCTGCGCCAGCAACACCAGTAGCGCCAGCTAAAGAACCCTCTCTGGTAAGCCGCATCATGGCCACCCTGAGCGGACTGTTCGGCAGCGATACCGAAGAGCAAAAGCAGGTAGAGACCAAGCCACAAGCACGCCCTAGCCAGAAACGCTCTAGTAGCCGTAGTAGTGGAAATCGTCGTCGTAAAGACAGTGACCGCAGCCGTAGTCGTGACCGCAGCCGCGACCGTGATCACGAGCAACCACTGACTGACAACCTCAGTAATGAGGGCGACACCCGCACCCAGAGCGAGAGCAAACCTGCAGAACAGCGCTCTCGTGATGGCCGCTCGCGCAGTCGTTCACGCAACCGTAGCGAACGCGATCAGAAACCTCGTGAGCAGCGTCAGAAGCAAGATGAGCTGGAAGTCACCAGCAAGGATGTCGCACAGGATAGCGAGCAACCTGAAGGCGGACGCGCACACGGTGAACGCCGTCGTGGTCGCCGTCGTCGCGGAGAACGCAATGCTCGCCGCACGGGTAGCGAAGCAGTTGTTACTGAGAAAGAAACATCTAGCGAGGCTCAAGCAGCCGAGACTGTTGCACCAGCACAAAGCACTACGCCTGCAGTAGAGGCCGAAGTTAAGACTGAAGTTAAGACTGTTGCACAAGAGACCGCTCCTGAAGTCGTAACTAAAGCTGTAACGGCTGAAGCGACCACAGAAGAGAAGCCTCGTAAGCCTCGTCGCCAGCGTCGCCCTCGCAGCGAAAGAAAGACTGAAGCAACAGGCGAAACTGCAACAACTACTGAGGAAAAATCCCAGCAGACTCCGGCTGAGACTCCGGCTGAGACTACTGCAGCAGCTGAAACAGCCAAGCCTGCTGAAATCACAACTGTAGCTCCAGAAGCAGCAGTTCCAAAAGCTTCAGCACCTGCCGAGACCCAGGCCCCTGTTGAAACAGCGGCAGCCTCTACAACCAAAGAAGCACCCGTAGAGACAAAAGCCAGTACTGCTGATACAGCACAGCCGAAGACTCCAACAGAGCAACCTCAGCCAGCAGCACCAGCTGCAGAAAAAACTGTTGAGCAACCAAAACCGGCAGCTAGCACGCCGGTAGAAGCCGCCACCAGTAGCACTACTGAAAAGCCTGCACGCACCGGCGGCCGCCGCGTACGCAGCCGACCTGCCAGCAAGCCAAGTACGAGCACTGAAGCTCCGGTAGTTGCTGCCACACCGGCACCGCGCCAAGCTGCACCGGTTGAGCCACCAGCAGGAGCTGCTTCACCACGCCCTCGTCGCCAACGCCGTGCGCCGAACGATCCAAGAGCAGCTCAGCAGCCAGCTAACAGCCAACCACAGGAAGCGCCAGTAGAAATGCCTGCTGACAAATCCGCTGAAGGCTAAAAGCAAGCAACCACAAAAAAGCCGGCTAAATAGCCGGCTTTTTATTATCCAAATTTTCAAACCCAGAACTACAAGTAAGCTTAAAGCAAACTACTTGTCTGAATAATAGTGCGCTAAGAGTTAAACGATTCCGGGAATTAAAGCAGTTTGACCACAGATCTAGCAGTCAGGATATACACGCGGCTCGATTTCCAACCTCACCCCATAACGCTCATTTACTGCGTCCTGTATCTGCCCTGCCAGCGTAATGATCTCTTCGCCCGTTGCATGCCCATGATTAACCAGAACCAGTGCCTGCTTATCATAAACCCCGGCATCTCCCAGACGCTTACCCTTCCAGCCAAGCTGATCAATCAACCAGCCAGCAGCCAGCTTTCTAAAACCGGACTTATCCTCAAAGGCAACCAAATCAGGAAAACGCTGCTGCAGCTCATGACACTGCTGCTCAGGTATCAACGGGTTTTTAAAAAAACTACCCGCATTACCTATCTGCTCAGGCGCAGGTAATTTGCTCTGACGCACCTTACAGATAACATCACTAATCTGTAGCCCGGTGGGTTCAGCAATCCCTTCTGCAGCCAACGCACTCGCCAGACCGCTATAACCCAATACCGGCCGTAGCGTTCTGGAGAGGCGAAAACATACCGAAAGAATCAGGTAACGTCCAGGATAGTGTCGCTTAAACAGACTATCCCGATAGCCGAAACAACACTCCTCCACAGAGAAACAGCGACGCTTTCCAGTTTGCAGATCAAGCGCATCCAGGGATACCATCCGATCTTTAATCTCGACGCCGTAAGCACCGATATTCTGCATCGGCGCCGCACCTACAGTGCCTGGAATCAGCGACAAGTTCTCAAGGCCTGCATAGCCACACTCTAACGTCCAGCGAACAAAATCATGCCAGTTTTCGCCAGCACCCGCAGTCACTTCGAAGTAATCGTTATCGACCTGCTCAACAGTTTTATGGCAGATACGGTTGATAATCACCAGACCAGAGATATCACTCATAAGAATCAGATTACTGCCACCACCAATTACCAGTAGCGTCAACGCCTTCTCTTTAGCGAAATCCAAAGCCTGATTTAGTTCTGCGTGGGAAGTAACAATACAAAAATATTCAGCACTGACCTCAAAGCCAAAGCTATTATAGGGTCTGAGTGACACATTCGTGGCAATCTGCATTCTATTCTATTGTCCCAGCTCTACTCTTATTTTTTGCAGCAGCGCATGTGAAGCCTGCTCGACCAGATCGAGGACCTGATCAAAACCATCAGAGCCACCATAATATGGATCAGGCACATCACGACGCTGCCCGGGAGCCAGCTCAAGGAACAATCCTAAATGACCGCTGAAATCCACAGGACATATAGACTCCAGATCGATTAGATTCTGCTCATCCATGGCAAGGATATAATCAAACTCGGCAAAGTCATCCACTATCGCCTGACGCGCACGCAGATCAGCCAAATCATAACCCCTGCGCAAGGCAGCTGCCGCAGAACGCTCATCCGGCGCATTACCAACATGATATGCAGCCGTACCGGCAGAATCTACCGCTATATGCCCAGCCAGCCCCTGCTCATCAACCAGCGCACGGAATACGCCATGGGCTGTTGGCGAGCGACAGATATTACCCAGGCACACAAATAGAACACTTACTTTATTTTTATTAATCAATAACTTAACCGTAATCTTAGCCGTTTTTTAAGACTGCAAAATCAGTCATTTCGCACATTATAAATCAATTAGTTACAAAATAGTTTTTCGAAAGAAAAATGATACAAAAAGGGAAAGACGCTGACCCGATTGGATTGATTAATCATGCCGGTAAACCGGGCCAGAATGCACTGTATGCGGAGCAACAGCAGCAAGCGTTGCGCACTGGAACATTCGCCACCTACCCAAAGGCTATCAGCTAGGGGTTGAACTCTCGCCTACTCTTGCAGATCTCAAGCGAGTAAATAAAATAATTTTTCCAAGATCATTATTGGCTAGAGGTTAGAAAAATGAACGTTGAGCGTCACAAGCTATTGCTCGCGCTAGTAGCTCCAGTAGTTGTTACTTTTATGGGACTGTTTCTTGGTATCGATGAGATGGTTATAGGTGGGTGCATTTTTGCCAGCCTTATTTTTGCTGCAGCAATATTTCGACGTATTACATGAGTGTAAAATGCCTGATCGGGTAACCGAGGATCTCCAAATCAGGCTTTTCCCTATATCCACCGGATCGAGTCTGGTTTAACTTAACAGAGGAATCAGTCGGCAGCTCCTTTTTCAATCCTGTTAGAGCGCTGTTCCGTCCAAGACTGAAGTCAGACCTCCGCGCAAATTCTGCGCTGCGGGGCGGGGCGGGGCGGTCCATCAGACTTCACCAGCTAATGCTCTTTAACTGCTCTTCATACTCAGGTCTCGAACAAAGCACGAATACGCTCTAGATCTTCCGGGGTGTCTACACCTGCAGGTGGCAACTCATCTGCCACATCCACATGAATGACAGCACCATTCCACATAGCTCGTAACTGCTCCAAACACTCGGTTTCTTCGATCGGAGCCGGCGACCAGCGAACAAAATCATTCAACAGCTTTACACGGTATGCATAAATACCAATATGACGCTGGTAATTTACCCCTGCAGGTAACTGTGAACGCCCCTCCTCTGTCGCAAAGGCATCACGAGGCCAGGGAATTGGAGCGCGACTGAAATACATAGCCCGGCCCTTAGCATCTGCTATTACCTTAACTACATTAGGATTCAATACATTGGCAATATCTTCGATGGGCTCGCTCAGCGTTGCAATACTCGCTTCGGGCTCCGCCTGCAGGTTATGAGCAACCTGATTGATGACCCGAGGCGGAACTAACGGCTCATCCCCCTGGACATTAACCACAATATCGTCGGCATAGAAGCCCAGCTTATGTACCACCTCTTGCAGTCGATCGGTTCCAGAAGGATGATCAGGCGAAGTAATGCACACCTCTGCACCAAAGCCAGCAGCCACCTGAGCAATACGCTCATCATCCGTGGCAATTATGACCCGATCAGCTTCACTGCGAAGCGCCTGCTCGTAAACATGCTGAATCATTGGCTTGCCAGCGATATCAGCTAGTGGCTTACCTGGAAAGCGTGACGACGCATAGCGTGCAGGTATTACGATAGAAAATCCCATAGCCAGACCTATTTTTTCAAGCGTTCTTCAGCTGTTAGTGTGCGCGCTTCTGTTTCAAGCATTACCGGAATATCATCACGGATCGGGTATGCCAGCCCACTGCTACGACAGATCAACTCGTTTGTCTCTTCATTCCACTCAACTGGCGCCTTGGATACAGGACATACCAGAATATCGAGAAGCTTCTTATCCATTTAACTGTGCCTATTAAAATGTTGGCTTAATTTATCTTTTAAACGCAGCTCGAAATCCTCATCAAGCTGCGCCTCTACCTGCAAAAACCAGGCATTATTCAAATCCATATGATCGCATTTTACCGCGTCTTTTTCAGTCATTATAATCGCCCGACCATCATCAAATTGCAGATCTTGATCGGTAAAATGATGGTGATCAGGGTATGAGTGCACCAATGGATGAAAACCCGCATTTTGCAGCGTTGTATAAAATCGTTGCGGATTACCAATACCAGCCACAGCATGCACCTGTCGCTCAGCTTGCCATTGATTCAGAGGTAGAACCCGGCTGCGATTTAGTGCGCACAACTGCGTAGCAGCCACCGTCATTGTACTGCACTTTGCCTTTATCGGTTGCGAGAGAAAGCTGTTTTCAGACGCGCCATTAACTACCACCAGATCCACTTCATCCAGGCGACTCACTGGCTCACGCAACGGACCTTCCGGAAGACAGCGCCCATTACCAAAGCCACGCTTACCATCGAGCACAGCAATCTCAATAGCACGATTCAGCGCATAATGCTGCAATCCATCATCACTGATAATTACATTGCAATCAGTCTGCTCAAGCAGCAATTTGGCTGCGGCAACCCGATCAGGATCGATAACCAACGGTACAGCTGTTCGCCGTACAATCATTAACGGCTCATCACCGCTTTCAAAAGCCGAAGACCCTGCGGTTACAAAATAGGGATATACAGGTGGTTTAGCACGATAACCACGACTGATAACACCGGGTTTCAACCCCTGCGCGCGCAGCCAGTTTATCAGCCAGATGACTAACGGTGATTTACCAGTGCCACCAACACTTATATTTCCGACAATGATCACTGGTACGGGGGCGGTCCAGGAAGGCTTAACGCCCTGTTGATATTTTTCACGTCGACGCTTAGCTAACCAGCGAAACAGTAATTCAAGCGGTCGCAACAATATTAGCCAGGCACTACTGTTATACCAGGCTTTTTCCAGCCCCATAATTACTGTTCCGCCCGAGAGTTCTGAGTAGTAATACTCAGGCCGGCAAACCCCAGCTTACCAGCGACATCCATTACAGTAACAACTGCCTGATGGGGTGTTTTGGCATCTGCAGAAATAATGAAGGGCACTTTACGCTGATCACCTACAGCATCAAGAATTGCACGGCGCAAAGTATCGGCTTGCGCATTAATCAACGACTGACCATTGACGCTGTATGCGCCCTTGGCATTTATAACCACTTCTACCGAATCAACCTGCACATCAGCCACTTCACCATCCGCTGTTGGCAGCGCTATTTCCAGATGGGCTTCTTTGGTGAACGTTGTTGAAATCATGAAAAATATCAGCAACAGAAAGACAACATCGATCAAAGGAGTCAGGTTAACATTAACCTCTTCAGGCGGCTTACGTCTGAACTTCACTTAGTACCCCTCATTATTCGTAGTCAACTTCACGCTCACCATGAACAACTTCAACCAGCTTAATGGACTCCTGCTCCATCTCAATCAACAGAGACTCAATGCGGCGCTGGAAGAAACGGTGGAAAATCAGGGTAGGAATAGCAACAGAAAGACCTGCGGCCGTAGTAATTAGAGCCTCAGAGATGCCACCAGCGAGCACATTCGCATTACCAGTACCCTGCAGCATAATTTCCGAGAAGACCTTGATCATACCGATTACTGTGCCCAGCAACCCCAGTAAAGGAGTTATTGCAGCAATAGTTCCCAGCGGATTGAGAAAACGCTCCAAATGATGCACTACATGACTCGCGGCTTCCTCAATACTCTCTTTCATGATTTCGCGACTATGGCCTGAGTTGTTCAACCCGGCAACCATAATCTGGCCCAGCGCGCTCTGACTGCGCAGTTGCCGCATCCGTTCTGGTGTCAGATCGCCATTGCGGACCAACGCCCAAACCTCGGACAGCAGATTAGCAGGGGCTACGCGCTGCTTCTGCAAACCCCAAAGACGCTCCAGACAGATCGCCAGCGACAGTATAGAACACCCAATGATTGGTACCATTAACCAACCACCCGACTGAATCAGTTCAAACACCTGTTTTCCTCCTAAAGATTGCCAATACTTTATCATAGAGACCCAAGCCAAAGTAACTATTAACCATCTGACCAATAACGCTTTTTTTCATCCCGGTAAGCACTGCTGTGACACCCGGCGACAATCTCCTCAAGCAATACCGCCCCAGCACTGGCAGTAGAGCGCCAACGACTTCCCTGAGCCTGAACCCGAGACACTACCTCTGGCGCTGGATGCCCATAGGAGTTACTCAAGCCAGCACTGAATATTACCTCTTGGGGATCCAACCCCTGTAACCATCGTTTATCGGAAGAGAAACGACTCCCGTGGTGAGAAGCTATTAACCAATGAACATTCAATTGAGGAATTTCGCTGAGGATTTGATGTTCGACAACAGATTCAATATCGCCAGGAATCAACAAGGAGCAGCCTGCCGACTCCACTAGCAACACACAGGAATTGTTGTTCTCGCTTTTCACAGCAGCCTTTTGCGGATGCACATATTGAAAAGCCACCCCGTCCCAGCGCCAACGCTGGCCACTATCGCAGGCATTCGCAGCATTTCGGCGACGCCACTTAGGACTGCCGGATTCTAGCAACCCAACCTCAAACGCCTCGGCAATCACCGCATAACCTCCCGCATGGTCATTATCAGCATGACTAATAACCAGACGATCAATTCTGCGCAGCCCCATTGACTGCATAGCAGGGATCACCGAATACAACGCAACGCCTCCTCCCGTTCTGAATCCAGCACCGGTATCGTACAACAGCAGATGATGCCGGGTTTGCACCATCACCGACAGCCCCTGTCCGACATCAAACACCCAGGCTCGAAACATCCCGTTCTCTGGCAACGACGATGCAGGCTTAATCAAGGGCAGCAGTAAGAAACACCCCAGCAAACGAAAGAACACCAAACGCGGCAACACCAACAATAGAGCACCAATTGATGCAGTAATGATCACCCATATTGAGCGGGAAGGCACATCAATCAGCGCCTGCTCACCCGCAACCAAATCCAGCCCCGCCCAGAAGACCCAAATAAGGGCATCCAGAATAAACACAATAAGATCGGGATATAACGGCAACATAGCGAGCAGTAGTAGTGATGCCGGCAACAAAATAAAACTCACGTAAGGAATTGCCAGCAGATTAATCAGCGGAGCCCAAACAGAGAACCCTCCGGAAAACATTACCAGCAACGGCAGCAACCCGATGAATATTGCGCGCTGACTGAGCAGGACTTGATATACCTTTGACCAGCGCCCCCTGTTCGAGCCACTTTGATATATTAGTAGCAAAGCGGCCACCGCCGTGAAAGATAGCCACAACCCTGCCTGATTGATACTCAATGGCTGCCATACCAGGACAACAGTCAACGCAAGCCACCAGCGCTGCCACAACGAGGGCATAAGATTAAACAACGGCGGGATTAACAGCATAATCGCCATAACCAAGGCTCGCTGAGTAGGAATACTAAATCCTGCCAGCGCGGCATAGCCTGTAGCAAATAGCAAAGCAGGTATGACACGGAGCAACCTTAAGTCAGAGCTTGCAGGCCTCAGCCTGCCAACCACTGCCTGCAACAACACCCCCAACAAATAGCCTAATAAACAAGCTATACCTATATGCAACCCGCTGATGACAATTAGGTGAACCGGCCACTGCTTTTTAGTAGCTGCCACTGCGATGCCGTAAGCGCACTCTTATCTCCAAGTATCAACGCTCTAAGAGTTGCCACGCTAGAATCAGCAAGCCCGGCCTGATTCAATAATGCGATCAGCTTGAAACGCATTTGATCAATCGCCACCTCTGTGGCAGGACTTTGCTGCGGGATATTGTTATCCCTTACATAACCACGCGCGTCGATCTGCTGGCGAAACAACCAGCCCGCATAATCGAAACCACCCGGATTACTGAGACTACCGGGAGATTTAAGCCGAACACTGAACTGCCAACGTTGCCCTGGCTCAATAGCGTGGGTCGGGTTATACCAGGTTAATTGCAGGTTTCTTAATGCGGGATATCGCTCGGCTGATGAACCATCTTCTAACATCAACTCCTCGACGGAAAACTGAAAGCGCACCGACTTGGAAGCCACTTTTGGTAACCCTACCACCACCCCGCTCACTTGCGCATCCAGGGGACTGTCTGCCGAAGCAAGCCTGTGCGCCAGATTCCAGTAACCCCATAAACTCGCGTAGGCGATCGCCATCAGCAGACATACCAGGCGTAAAATAAACTTGTTACAGGGGAAATATAGCCATAGAATCAAACTGATAGATACGACTACAAGCAGTAGCCATATTGATGGTAATACCGGCAAGAAAGCAACCAGCACGATCCCTAAGCAAATTTCGATCATCCTTGATCTCACTGTTGGATTAGATGCTAATGAGTAGGCATAATAAACCTCCCATGATGAAACTATAAGTGCGTCACTAATGCCGCGCAAACTAATCAAAAAATATATGCCAGATGAGAAAAAGCTAAAATCTCATCCCTATCTCAACTGGCTAGGCAGTTATATCCACGATCCAAACCTGTGGCATCTAACGCGCAAATCGGTATCCAAAGCATTCTTTGTGGGTATTTTCTGCGCGTTTCTTCCATTACCATCCCAGATGCTTATTGCCGCTGCTGCCTCACTTTTAGTGCGCAGCAACCTGCCAATTTCAGTAAGCCTGGTGTGGATCACCAATCCCTTCACAATTCCACCGCTATTTTATTTCGCCTACTGGACCGGCACCCAGCTACTGGGAACACCCTTACAGGAAGTAGAGTTTGAGTTGACACTGGAATGGTTTACAAACGGGCTTTCAAGCATCTGGCTCCCACTGATTGTCGGTTCATTAACTTGCGGCACCGCGCTGGGCTTATTCGGTTATTTTTGTATGCAACGCTTCTGGATATGGAGCGTCAACCACAGTTGGAAGAAACGCAGTCTCAGCAAAACTGATCATCATGACAGCTGCCAGGTCAATTCTGAAGACAGTCCCGAAGATATCACCAGTAGCCCCCAAGAAAATACTCAAGCAAGCCAAGCCAAAGCCAAAGCCAAACAACCAAAACAATAAACCCGGCCTAAGCCGGGTTTATCAGTTAGCAAAATTTCTGCTAACTCAATTTAGATAAAAAAGATATTTTTACAGCGTATCTACTGGGAAAAGCGCACCATCTCTCAACTCTAGAACCCGCCCCTGACGTTGCGCCAACTGGGGATCATGCGTCACCACCACAAATGAGATCTGAAACTGCTGATTCAATTGCTGCATCAGCTGCTGAATATCTTCAGCGGTATGGCGATCTAGATTACCGGTCGGCTCATCCATCAACACACAAGCCGGATTGGTAACCAACGCCCTTGCTATGGCGACTCGCTGTCGCTCACCACCACTTAACATTGAAGGCTTATGTGCAATTCGATGCTCCAAACCTACAGCCTGCAAGAGTTCGACTGAACGCTGACGTGCCTCTTTGATAGCAGTGCCTCTTATTAACAAAGGCATCGCCACATTCTCCAGAGCAGTAAACTCCGGCAGCAAATGATGAAACTGATAAACAAACCCCAGAGAATAGTTGCGCAGCTCAGCACGAACCTTCTCTGAAATGGCATACAAGGGCTTACCTGACACACTTACTTCACCCGAGCTCGGTGTATCCAAGCCACCGAGAATATTAAGCAGCGTGCTTTTACCAGAGCCGGAGCTACCCATGATTGCCAGCCGCTCACCCTGCTCAACCTGCAACTCAAGACCATTCAGCACTTCGACAACCGTCTTGCCATCGCCATAGCTCTTACACAGCTGCCGGCACTCAAGAACCAGCGTACGATCTTGATTCACGTCAAGGCTATCATTCATAGCGCAAGGCCTCTGCCGGTTGTGTTCTTGACGCCCGATACGCCGGATACAGAGTCGCCAGAAAACTAATCGAAAGTGCCGTAGCGACTATCACCACCAAATCACTTATCTGCAGCTCTGATGGCAGATAGCTTATGAAATATACATCGGCACTGAGAAACTGAATATTAAAACTGCGCTCAACCCAGGCAATCAAATCGGTGACCGTGAGCGCCAGGACAGTACCCAGTAACGTGCCCAGCAGCGTCCCCATGAACCCGATAACAGTCCCCTGAACCATAAAAATTCGCATAATCCGACCAGGCGTTGCGCCAAGCGTGCGCAGTATTGCGATATCAGACTTTTTATCTGTAACCACCATCACCAGGGTAGAAACAATATTAAATGCCGCCACAAAAACAATCAGAAACAGTAGCAAACCGATCATCCGCTTCTCCAGCTGAATTGCCTGAAAAAGGTTTCCATGGGTACGCGTCCAGTCACTGGCGCGGTAATACTCGCCCAGCTGAGATATTATCTGGCGGATTCGCACCGGCGCTTCAAACAGATTGTCGAACTGAATCCGCAGGCCATCGACGCCTTCAGGCATACGCTTAATTCGGGCTGCATCATCGATATGGATATACGCCAGATTCGCATCAAGCTCAGCACCCACTTCAAACAAGCCAACCACCTGAAACCGTTTAAGTCGCGGAATTACACCAGCAACACTGATAGACGCTTCAGGCAACACCAGCGTGACTTTATCGCCAACTGCAACACCCATTGAACGTGCCAGCAAACCACCCAGCAAGATCCCATAGCCTTTAGGCTGCAATGCCTCAAGACTACCCGCCTTGATATGATCATCAAGAATAGAAATCCGGCTTTCCAGCTGCGGATCAATACCATTAATCAGCACACCGCGCACCACTCCACGATTTGTCAGCATACCCTGAGCTTGTATGTAGGGCGCCGTACCAACGATACCGGGCTGGCCATCAATTTTCTGTGCCAGCCCCTGCCAATCTTTAAGTGGCTGGCCGTAGTCAGAAATTGTGCCATGAGGAACCATGCCGAGAATACGTTGCTTCAGTTCTCGATCGAAGCCATTCATTACCGACAGCACGACAATTAATGCGGCAACACCTAACATCAAGCCCAGCATGGATACCAGCGAGATAAATGATATAAAGTGATTGCTACGCTTGGCTGCGGTATAACGCAGCCCTACATAAATAGAAAATGGTCTAAACATGGCTCGGCATTAAAGCACAGGCATATAAATTTCTCTAACAAAATCATAATAATATTCGCTATACTCAGAAAACTATTTAGCAAGTTCTGTGCAGTACTGGCATATGATATGGTTCAAGGGACAAGACGATAAATCAGTTATGTCGGTGATCGTTAGTACTGGACAATTCTGATCAGATAAACCCTGGAGTCTCTCGGCAATAGCCAGAGGATTATCTGACAGCACAATAAGGTTGCGGCAATTATACGGTCTTCTCTTCTCGGATCACACTGCAGCACATTTAAGAAGACAAAGAAGATACTGAACGAATTTAAAGACATCTATCAACAGGTCGAGGATTGCGCTTTGGATCAAGAACGCCGGCAGTTTTTTCGTATCAACGAACATATTTCACTGGATTACCAGGAAATCAGCGAAGAAGAAATGCAGCAGAGTCCCCAACCGACTCAATTTGAGGTTACACCCTACTTCACTTTGCTGACCCAATTACAGGAACTGGATGCCGATAGCACCTTCCTGCTGAGGAAAATTTCTCAAAAAGACCCGACGATCGGTTCGTTTCTGGAGATCATCAATAGCAAGGTAGAAGCGATAGCCAAAACCATTGCCAGTAGCGACATGGAGTTCAAGAACCTCATAGCACAGGAAACAAACCTAAGCGAAGGTGGCTTAAGTTTTGATTCTAACAGCCAGTTGGCTACTGATGGCTTTGTCGCTATGAAACTCATTTTTCAGGAATCCTGCATTGGACTGCTGCTGTATGGGAAAGTCCTGTATTCTGTTAGCTGTGAAGATGGATTCAATACCGGAATCGAATTTTGCCGGATGCCGGAAAGTAGCCGAATGATAATTGCACGACATATTATTTCCTCGCAATCAAGGCAAATCCAGAATCAGGAAGACGAGGACTAATGCCTGCAACTGCGATCGAGCTAATAGAAAGCCTTGAACTGCTAAAGCAAAGTCTCAAGGTTTTTTCCGAAGCACTACAGCGCAGTAAGTTACCTTATTGGATACCGGTAAAAGAGGGACAGTTAAGTCTTGAATCCACACGCCAGCTTTACACAGATATCTGGTATAAAGATGGTCAGGATGGCAGAGCCACCATTCAGCAGTACGGTCTGATCGGTGCCGACCAGCCCCTTATACAGTTAGCCAATGAGGTTAACAATTACAAAGCCCTCTTCCGACAAAACGCTACAGATTTCCAGACCAACGAAAATACCGATACGCAACACCGCTCGACATTACTCACCAGCTTACTAAGCCGTCAGGGAGAGGCCCGACTTCACCTGAAGCAGTGCTACAGACAGATACCTGTACTTGAAAACACTCCGGCTAAAGTCGGCTTCAGCTGGTATACTAGCGGTCGCAGTATTAAAAAGATCACCCCGCAACAAGCCCTGGAACGACTACTCAAGATGGATACCAGCCAAAGCCATATACAGCTGCAGATTGAAGCCGTTGGTCGGTTACGCCCGGGAGATACCCTGGCACAACTGCAAACCCAGGTACCTGTGATGCGGGCCAATATAGTGTGGAAACAGAATGATCAAATCATTCGCAAAGCACGCAATATTTCTCTGCCGATTTTGGTACAGCTGGACCTGAACAAACCAATGTTACCCGAACACAATGAACCACCGCTCATGCCACCAGAGGCTCGCAGCCGCATTGAACGCAGTGATCTGAAAATTGACCCACAGCCGTTTCTGCCAAGCCTCAGGGCGCACCGCTATTTAGGATAAAGATGTCTGAATCATCCCACAACAAAGTACTCCACCACCTGGGCACCGCATTTGGCTTACTGGGACTTGCTGCCTATTATCTACTCATTGACCAGTCCGAATTTCTCGACTGGATCACATCGCTAATGCCTGATAAATATGCAGGATCAGGCCTGATGATTGGCATCATGATAGCCATGACACCCGCGTTTTTCGCCTGGAAGCACTACAACCGCTATATGGAGCGAAAGCTGGGAGTTAAGGGCCGCTACATCGAAGACGAATATTACAAGCACCAGGAAAAACATAATAAGAAGGATTAAGGTACTACAATCTGCAAATCTATTTATTACAAACAGCAGATAAGAATAAAAAAACCGCTCATATGAGCGGTTTTCTTGATTCTGGCCAGGAGCAAGCCTCTAAAAGATACGCCTTTTACAAGTTGGCTATGCGGTTTAGACCCGCAATTGCAGCCACCCGGTAAGCCTCAGCCATGGTCGGATAGTTAAAGGTCGTATTAACGAAATAGTTAAGCGTATTTGCTTCACCCTTCTGGTTCATGATTGCCTGACCGATATGTACGATCTCGGCTGCGTGATCACCGAAGCAATGAATCCCCAGAATTTGCAAGGTTTCACGATTGAACAGTATCTTCAGCATGCCGACCGGCTGGCCGGAAATCTGTGCCCGCGCAGTATCTTTAAAGAACGCCTGCCCCACTTCGTATGGCACACAATCCTCAGTCAACTGCTCTTCTGTCTTACCAATCGAGCTAATCTCGGGAATAGTATAAATACCAGTAGGCACATCGTTGATATAGCGGAAATCATCCGCATCAAGCATATCGGAAGATGCCGCACGCCCCTGATCGATAGCCGCAGATGCAAGAGCTGGCCAGCCAATCACATCACCACAGGCATAAACACCTTCACAACCGGTGCGGTAATGGTCATCTACTTCTAATTGACCCCGTCCATTCGCCTCAAGACCAATATTCTCAAGCTTTAACAAATCGGTATTACCGGTACGCCCATTACACCAGAGGAAAGCATCCGCACGAATTTTCTTGCCGGACTTAAGCGTCAGCGTTACTCCGCGCTCATCCGCTTCAACTCTATCGTAAGTCTCGTTATGACGAATCTTAACGGCATTATTTCGCAAATGGTAACTGAGCGAGTCTGAAATTTCGACATCAAGGAACGACAACAGACGGCCCATGGCATCTACCAGATCGACTTTAACCCCAAGCCCACTGAAGATTGAGGCGTACTCGGAGCCGATAACACCGGCACCATAGACAATCAACGTACGCGGAGTATGCTCCAGTGTCAGCACCGTATCGCTGTTGTAGATACGTGGATGAGTAAAATCGATATCAGCGGGTGCATAAGGGCGAGAACCTGTAGCAATAACGATGTTCTTGGCACGTAAAGTCTCATCCCCTTTAACAGTGCCTTTTACCAATACCGTATTTTTATCTTCAAATTCAGCCTGACCAAAAAACAGATCGATACGGTTACGCGCATAAAAGTTGGTGCGCATCATTACCTGATTGGAAATTACTTTCTCAGCACGCTTTAGCACCTTAGGGAAAGAGAACCAGCGCGGCTCACCGATGTCACGAAACATCGGATTAGTATTGAATTCGATAATCTGCTTAACAGAGTGACGCAGAGCCTTGGAGGGTATAGTGCCTTTATGAGTACAGTTTCCGCCAACGGAGTCCTGTGATTCAATTACTGCAACACGACGGCCTTTTTTCGCCGCATTCATAGCGGCCCCTTCACCAGCAGGACCCGAGCCAATCACAATGACATCATAGTCATATACAGCCATCACTTTCCCCTATTTACTGTCTAATTATCATTCTATGTGCGTATTTCTGAGTATCTATCAATGTCAAAGCCTGTCGCCTGCAGAACCAGGTCAGCATAGCTACTGCTATAGATTACTCAAATTAGCCTTTAGCCTTAACCTCGTAAGACATTTCTTCAGCATAAGCAGCAACACTTTTGCTCTTTTGCTGCTCTGTCTCACAAATTTCCTGATCTCCACCACACACATCACAGGCAGTATCCATCCCCAACGCGCTCATGCCGCCACAGGAACCGGTAATTGGCTTTCCCTTTACGATAACACCGATAGCCATACCGCCAATCAGCACTAACATCACAACAAAGGCAAGAATCATCTCTTCCATATCACCACTCACTCAACTATATACTGAGTAAAGCCCGGCGAGGTCTTCTCTATGAAACCGTCGCCATTCTTCACAATAAACATCGCGCTGATATCGTTATCAAGCGCATATCGATAGGCCTCATCCTCACCCATCACCATAAATGCTGTCGCCAAAGCATCAGCCTCTGCACATGTAGGTCTTAGCACCGTCACCGAAGCCAGCTTATGACTAATCGGCCGCCCATTCGCAGGATCGATAGTGTGTGAAAAACGCACACCATCCTGTTCAAAATAATTTCGGTAGTCACCCGATGTTGCTATACCGATATCGACAACTTCGATTATACGCTGAATCGATCGCTTGCCTGAAATCGGACTTTCAACGGCAATACGCCAGGAAACTCCATCCGGCTTAAGGCCTGCAGCACGCAGCTCGCCGCCGATTTCAGCAAGATAGTTTTCAATCCCTCGCGCCACCAGCAAGCCGGCCAGCTTATCGACTGCATAACCTTTAGCTACTGCAGACAAATCCATATACATGCCCGCAGGCTTACTCAGCTGCTGTAAATCACTGTTTAACTGTATCCGCTGGTAACCAACCGTGTTCTTCAACAGGCTTATCTGCTGTGGATCCGGTGCTTTAATCACACGACCATCAGGACCAAAGCCCCATAGATTAACTAACGGTCCAACCGTTATATCAAAAGCCCCTTGCGTATTATGACTAACAGCCTGAGCAAGCGACAGCACCTCAAACAACTCATTGGAAACAGGTACAGCGGAAGAATCCTGACTGCTATTTAATAATGACAGCTCAGAATCGGAGATATAGGTCGACATACTCTGGTTGATTTGCGCCAGCAGCTGTTCTGCTTCCTGCCGAATATCATCAACCTGAGAAATATCTTGAACCACCCATTTCAGAGTGAAACTGGTCCCCATGGTCTGACCGGTAAACCCGATCACACGGGGTTTAGCATCCTGCCCGCAGGCAGTTAAAAACAAAGCGGCCAACAGCAAAGCTGCCGGCCGCATGAATACCTGAACCAGGTGATCTCTCATCGGTTATTAGCCACCGAAATCATCCAGCAGGATATTCTCAGGCTCTACACCCAGATCTTCCAGCAGCTTAATAACTGCTGAGTTCATCATCGGTGGTCCACACATGTAGAATTCACAATCTTCAGGCGCCTCATGGTCCTTCAGATAGTTTTCATACAATACATTGTGGATGAAGCCTGTATAGCCTTCCCAATTATCTTCCGGCAGAGGATCTGACAATGCCAGATGCCACTTGAAGTTATCGTTCTCAGCCTGCAGCTGATCGTACTCTTCAACGTAGAACGCTTCACGCATACTACGAGCACCATACCAGAAAGACATCTTACGCTTGGAATTCAAACGCTTAAGCTGGTCAAAGATATGAGAGCGCATTGGCGCCATACCTGCGCCACCACCAACGAACACCATCTCGTTATCGGTATCTTTAGCGAAGAACTCACCAAATGGCCCATATACAGCGATCTTATCACCTGGCTTCAGGCCGAACACGTAAGAGGACATTTTGCCCGGGGGTACATCAGTACCCGGCGGTGGAGAAGCGATACGGATATTGAACTTAACAACACCCCGCTCTTCAGGGTAGTTCGCCATAGAGTAGGCACGAATAGTGGTTTCATCAACCTTGGACACAAAGCGCCACTGGTCAAATTTATCCCAATCTTCACGGTACTCTTCTTCGATATCGAAGTCTTTGTAGTGAACTTCGTGTGGAGGACACTCAAGCTGAACGTAACCACCGGCACGGAAGTCAACGTTCTCACCCTCAGGCAAACGCAGCGTCAACTCTTTGATAAAGGTCGCTACGTTCGGGTTAGACTCGACGGTACATTCCCACTTCTTGACACCGAAGACCTCGTCTTCAACTTCAATCTTCATGTTCTGCTTAACAGCAACCTGACATGACAGACGCCAGCCTTCACGGGCCTGGCCTTTAGTGAAGTGAGACTCTTCAGTGGGCAGCATACCGCCACCACCTTCTTCAACAATACAAGAACACTGCGCACAGGTACCGCCACCGCCACAAGCAGACGCCAGGAATACTCCCTGACCCGCCAGTGTCTGCAGCAACTTATCGCCCGCAGGAACGTGAATAGTTTTTTCAGGATCACCATTAATTTCGATGGTCACGCTACCGCTGTTAACCAGCTTGGCACGCGCTGCCAGGATTACCGCTACCAGTGCAAGCACCACAGCAGTAAACATGACAACACCGAGAATGATTTCTGCATTCATAGAATTACACCCTTCTGTTGTTCATGCAGCCGATTAAAGCTGTACACCGGAGAATGACATGAAGCCAAGTGACATCAGGCCAACTGTGATAAAGGTAATACCCAGACCACGCAGACCATGAGGCACATCACTGTATCTCAGCTTCTCACGGATACCTGCCAGGGTGGCAATCGCCAACGCCCAGCCGATACCAGCGCCAGTACCGTAAACGATACTCTCACCAAAGTTGTAATCACGCTCTACCATAAACAGCGCCGCACCCATGATGGCACAGTTCACCGTAATCAACGGCAGGAATACACCCAGCGCGTTGTATAGAGCAGGTACGTATTTATCCAGGAACATCTCCAGAATCTGTACGATAGCCGCGATTACACCGATATATGAGATCAAACCCAGGAAACTGAGATCGACTTCCGGATAACCGGCCCAGGCCAGTGCACCATCTTTCAACAACAGGTTATAGATCAGGTTGTTTACCGGCACAGTGATAGCCAGTACCACGATAACCGCAACGCCCAGACCGATCGCTGTCTGTACTTTCTTGGAAATCGCCAGGAATGTACACATCCCCAGGAAGAAAGCCAGCGCCATGTTTTCTACGAAAATCGCCTTAACTAACAGGCTGATATAATGTTCCATTACGCAGCCTCCTTCTTGGTGTTAGGTGACATGACAAAATCGGCCTTCTCAACCTGGTCCGGATACACCGTACGCAGAACCCAGATAAAGCCACCGATAAGGAAGAATGCGCTCGGTGGTAACAGCAACAGACCGTTACTGTAATACCAGCCACCATCAGTCACCAGCGGCAGAACTTCGAAACCGAACAGCTTGCCGGAACCAAACAGCTCACGCACAAAGCCAACACTCAGCAGCACTACGGAATAGCCCAGACCATTACCGATACCATCCATGAAGCTGATTCCAGGAGGATTCTTCATCGCGAAGGCTTCAGCACGGCCCATAACGATACAGTTGGTAATGATCAAGCCAACAAATACCGATAGCTGCTTGGAGATTTCGTAGGCAAACGCTTTCAAGATCTGATCAACAACGATTACCAGAGAAGCAATGATCGTCATCTGCACGATGATCCGAATGCTGTTTGGAATCTGCTGACGAACAAGGGAAATAAACAAGTTGGAGAACGCTGTAACACTGGTCAAGGCCAGACACATTACAATCGTCACCGACAAGCTACTTGTTACTGCCAGGGCAGAACAAACACCCAGAATCTGCAGAGCGATCGGGTTATTTTTGAAAATGGGCGTTAATACGACTTCTTTAGTCTCAGACATAATCAGTTCCCCCCTGCTTTCAGGTTAGCCAGGAATGGCGCATAGCCATTCTCACCCATCCAGAACTGAACCAGATTAGTTACACCAACACTGGTCAGGGTTGCACCGGACAGACCATCGACCTGATACGCGGCTTTAGCAGATGCAGGATCTACAGTGCCTTTGATCAGACCAAGCGCAGGCTCGTAAGAGCCAGCTGGGTAAACTTGCTTACCCGACCACAGAGCTTTCCAGTTTGGATTGTCTACTTCACCACCCAGACCAGGCGTTTCCGCATGCTCATAGAAACCCAGGCCGGCGACGGTGTTCAAATCGCCCTCAAGCGCAATGAAACCATACAGCGTAGACCATAGACCGTAGCCGTGAACCGGCAGGACCAGGGTTTCGATGTCACCTTCATTCTCGACCAGGTAAACCGGTATATAGCGCGCCTGGCGGCGAATGCTGGCAATATCCTGCTTAGACGTCAGCTTAATTGACAACGCAGGATCCTTCGCGGCCTTGCGTGCATCAAAGCCTTCAGCAGAAACTGCATCGGTGAACTTTCCGGTTTCCATATCCAGCATACGGGTTGTGATCTGCTCGAACAGCTCATCAACCGTTTTGCTTGAATCGGAAATGCCAGCTGCGGCCAGGATATTGGACTTACGGTCCAATTCCTTGTTAGCTTGCTGGGCTGGTCGCAGCAGCACTGCTGCTGCGGAAACGATAATCGAGCAGACCACACAAAGTACGACCGCTACGGTAACCGTTCTACCAACAGTATCTTTAGAACTAGCCATTGCGCGCAATCCTCCGTTTGATATTCGCCTGCATCACGAAGTTATCGATCAGCGGTGCAAACAGGTTAGCGAACAGAATCGCCAGCATCATCCCTTCTGGGAACGCCGGATTCACCACACGAATCAACACAACCATCACACCGATCAGGGCACCGAAATACCACTTACCCTTGTTAGTCATGGCTGCGGATACAGGATCCGTTGCCATAAAGATCATACCAAAGGCAAAACCACCCAGAACGAAGTGCCAGTAGAACGGCATTGCGAACATTGGATTAGTATCAGATCCGATCAGATTCAACAGCACTGAAGTAGCAACCATACCCAGGAACACACCGGCAACGATGCGCCATGCAGCAATGCGGGCAAAGATGATAACAGCACCGCCAAGCAGAATCGCCAGTGTCGATGTTTCACCTACAGAACCCGGAATAAAGCCGATAAAGGCATCCATCCAGCTAATTCCCTGAGCCATAATGGCATCGACACCACCTGCAGCAGCAAGACCCAGCGGAGTAGCACCGGAGAAGCCATCAACAGCCGTCCAGATTGCATCACCTGACATCTGTGCAGGGTATGCAAAGAACAGGAAAGCACGACCAGTCAATGCAGGGTTAAGGAAGTTCTTACCCGTGCCGCCAAATACTTCCTTACCGATAACAATACCGAAGGAAATACCCAGAGCGACTTGCCACAACGGAATTGTAGCCGGAAGAATCAGCGAGAACAGGATAGAGGTTACGAAGAAACCTTCGTTTACTTCATGGCCACGCTTCATAGCGAACAGAACTTCCCAGAAACCACCCACAGCGAAGGTCACTGCATAGATCGGTAACCAGTAAACGGCACCGTGGATCAGATTGTCCCAGATACTGCCGGCATCAAAGCCAGACAGAGCACCTGCAATAGCACCGCGCCAGCCAACAGCTTCAGTAAGCCCCAGCTCGCCCATTGCCATATTAGCCTGCAGGCCGATGTTGTACATTCCTATCAAGATAGCAGGAAAAGTACACAGCCATACCAGGATCATCATACGCTTCAGGTCAACTGCGTCACGAATATGCGCAGCTGTTTTAGTTACATAACCTGGCGTGTAAAAAATAGTATCCGCTGCTTCATACAACGCGTACCACTTCTCGTATTTGCCACCCTTGTGAAAGTGCGGCTCCATTTGGTCAAGAATATCTCTTAAGCTCATGCCTAGCCCTCTTTCTCGATAGTCGTCAGGTTATCGCGAAGGATTGGGCCGTACTCATACTTGCCAGGGCAAGCGAAGGTACACAGAGCCAGATCTTCTTCATCGAGTTCAAGACAGCCTAACTGAATCGCAGATTCCATATCACCCACGATCAGCGAACGCAGCAACTGTGTAGGCAGGATATCCATAGGTATCAGATCTTCAAACTGACCTACGGGTACTAGCGCTCGCTCGGAGCCATTAGTTGTCGTAGAGAAGTCAAATTTCTTACCTGTAGAGAATCTGGAGAGGAACATGTTCAGCACAGAGAACTTATCGGTACCCGGTGCAAGCCAGCCCAAAAATTCCCGCTCGCGCCCTTCACGCAAAACAGAAACCTGATTGGCATAACGTCCCAGATAAGCAAACGGTCCATTAGCAGTGCGACCATTCAAGACAGAACCACTGATGACACGGTTGTCGCCATCTTTAGTTCTACCGGCAACCAGCTCATCAAGGCTAGCGCCTATACGGGTCCGCACCAGTGTTGGCGCTGTGACCTGTGGACCGGCAACCGCAACTACACGCTCAGTAAACAACTGACCCGTCGTAAACAGCTTACCAATAGCTATCACATCCTGATAACCGATAGTCCAGACGGTTTTCTTCTCGGATACAGGATCCAAAAAGTGGATATGCGTGCCGGCATTACCTGCTGGATGCGGTCCGTCAAACTCTTCAACGGAGACCGTAGAAGCTGGAGAAATTTTGGCTCCCGCAGCTTTACACAGAAATACAGGACCCGCAGACAGTGTTGTCAGAACAGTCAGACCATTAGCAAATGCTTCAGGATGCTCATTGATATACACTTCAGGATTTGCAGCCAGCGGATTTGTATCGATCGCGGTTACAAAAATTGACGCAGGCTTGGAGCCTGGCTGTGGAACCTTGCTATAAGGCCGGGTACGCAGAGCAGTCCACATACCAGACTCAACCAGATTATCCTGCACTTGCTTGACACTCAGAGATGCCAACTCAGATGCTGCATACTTATTGAATTCAACAGACTCATCACCATCAACATCGATGACTATAGACTGAAGCACTCGCTTCTCACCACGGTTAATGTCTTTGATGACACCCGCTGCTGGTGCCGTATATTTGACACCTTCATTTTTCTTATCGGTAAAGATCACTTGACCGAGCTTTACCCGATCTCCCACCTTGACCTGCATCGTAGGTTTCATACCTACATAATCGAAGCCGATCACGGCTACAGACTTAGCCTCAACAGTTGCCGAAACAACCTGCTCAGGACTGCCTGTTATAGGTAGATCTAGACCCTTCTTGATCTTGATCATCCGCCTCACCCAATCACTATTATAATTCTTCAGGATCCCACATCAGCGAAGGCCGCCCCCTTCAATCCTGCAGCGCTGTCCCCTGGCGACACAGATGAAAAAGATAATGCCTTACAATAGACGGGAAAACCCCAACCCAAAAACCGGTTAAGTATAAAGATCGGACGGTAATTTTTCTACAAAAGCGCCGTCGAAACGCCGCTTTTAGTTAACTAATCCGACACCATAGATAGAACTTTATATTATAAGCATATAATAAAACGAAATATCAAAGTAGAGCCAATAAAAAACCGCCCATCAGGCGGTTTTTTCTTGATATTTATTAACTTACCGCGTTGCCTTAGGGAATGCGGGCAAGGTGCACTGAGCCATACGCTGAGCCAGACGGATAACCTGACAGCTGTAACCGAACTCATTATCGTACCAAACATACAGTACGCAACGGCTATCTTCAGCGATTGTAGCCAAGGCATCAACAACACCCGCAGCACGCGAACCAACAAAGTCGGAAGAGACAGCCTCAGGAGAGTTGCTGTAGTCGATCTGCTTTTGCAAAGGAGAGTGTAGCGCCTGATCACGCAGGTATGCGTTCAGCTCTTCCTTATCGGTTGGATTATCCAGATTCAGGTTAAGAATCGCCATGGAAACGTTTGGCGTAGGCACACGAATCGCATTACCGGTCAGCTTACCTTCCAGCTGCGGCAGCGCCTTGGATACCGCCTTAGCCGCACCTGTTTCAGTGATAACCATGTTCAGGCCAGCCGCACGACCACGACGATCGCCCTTATGGTAGTTATCAATCAGATTCTGGTCATTGGTGTAAGCGTGAACAGTCTCGACATGACCGTTAGTTACACCATACTTCGCATCCAGTGCCTTCAGAACCGGGGCGATAGCATTAGTCGTACAGGATGCCGCAGACAGGATCTTGTCATCATCAGAGATATCACCATGGTTAACACCCATAACGATATTCTTAACACCCTTACCTGGCGCAGTCAGAGCAACCTTGGCAACACCCTTGGATTTCAGGTGGAGCGACAGGCCAGCCTCATCACGCCAGATGCCGGTATTATCCAGAACCAGAGCGTTATCGATACCGTAAGCGGTGTAATCGACCTGATCAGGACCATCAGAGTAGATAACCTTGATCAGGTTACCGTTAGCGATAATCGCCTGATTTTCGTTGTCTACCTTGATTGTACCTTTGAAAGAACCGTGTACGGAATCACGACGCAGCAAGCTGGCACGCTTTTCCAGGTCCTTATCAGCTTTACCTTTACGCACCACGATGGCACGCAAACGTAGCGACTGGCCACTACCATCACGCTCGATCAACAACCGCGCCAGCAGACGGCCGATACGACCGAAACCATATAACACTACATCAGTAGGCTCGGTCAGGTCTCCACCGATTGCAGGAGCAAGCTCAGCATTCAGAAAATCTTCCAGTGATGAACCATTACCTTCATCACGGAACTTAACAGCCAGCTTACCCACATCAACGTGAGCATTCTTCACATCAATCTTATCCAGCGCGTTGAGGATAGGATGCGTATCAAAAACAGACAGCCTGTTTTCTTCAAGCTGACGTACGAAACGGTGCGCTTTCAATACATCAATAACAGATCGCTTGATAATCAGTCGACCAAAAACAGAGGTCTCAACGTTCTTATCACGATACAGACGCCCAACTAGCGGAATCATCTCTTCAGCTAATGCTTCGCGACCTTTCCAGTCTGCTAACACTTTATCTTGGCTCACGGCTCACTCCAGAATGGTAGTAGTCAAAAAATTTGCTGGCCAGCATTATCCTCTTTTCCGCACCTGCGGGCAAATTTGAATTACTACACTTTAGGGTTACATCCTCCCTTCACATCATTTCATCATTTAGAGGTGTATTTTTATACAGACAACCGTAACATAGGCGCACAGTAAAAATAGTGACGCTCTGGAGCCTGTTGTACGTGTTTGAAATTGAATACCAACTACCCAATAAAGATGGTGATATTCGCCGCCTTGGAGGTCTACAGGGCAGCGCCCGCGGACTGATTACCGCAGAGATTGCCAGCCAGCACGAAGGGCTAATCCTTTGTATAACCAATGATACGGATAGCGCGGCCAAGCTACTGTCAGAGATTCGCTTCTACAGTGATGAGAACACCCCGCAGTGCCTGCTGTTTTCTGACTGGGAAACCTTACCTTACGACAATTTTTCACCGCATCAGGACATTATATCCCAACGGCTCAGTACGCTATTTCACCTACCCCAGCTCAAGCAAGGCATTCTGATCGTCCCGATCAGCACACTAATGCATCGAATTGCACCACCACGTTTTCTGGATGGCAACTCATTAGTACTGGATCGCGGTCAAACCTTTAACATTGGCACAATGCGCAACAAACTGGTTGATGCCGGCTACCACCTGACAGAAACAGTCTATGAGCACGGCGAATTCGCCATTCGCGGCTCAATCGTCGATATTTTTCCAATGGGCAGCAACCAGCCCTACCGTATCGATCTGTTCGACGATGAAATCGACACCCTGCGCACCTTTGATCCGGAAACCCAGCGATCAATTGATAAAGTCGATAAAATTCGTTTACTGCCCGCTAAGGAGTTTCCATTTGACAGCCAGGCAATTGCCGGATTTAAACAGCGCTGGCGGGAAAAATTCGATGTCGACTATAAACGCTGCTCGGTATATCAGGATGTCAGCTCAGGCATCACACCTCCAGGCATAGAGTATTATCAGCCGCTATTTTTTGATCAGAGCGCGACACTGTTTGATTATCTTCCCAGCAATGCATTAATCCTGACCTCTTCAGACCTGGAAAGTCATGCAAAACATTTCTGGGACGACGTACAGAGCCGCCACGAAGAGCGCCGCTATGATGTCGAGCGCCCCATACTGCCGCCAGAAGCGCTTTTCCTCTCGTCCCAGGAGCTACTAACAACCCTTAAGCCCACTCGGCGCATTCAGCTACAGGAAGATAAGGTGCAAGCACGGGCGGGCCGCTATAACCTGTCCTTTTCAGCTACAGCCAAGCTCACGGTAAATGCGCAGGCAAGCCAACCACTCGCCGCTGTAGAGCAGTTCCTCAATGAGCAGCAAGACAAAGTTATATTTTGCGCCGAATCTGCAGGACGCAGGGAAGCCTTACTCGAATTATTAGCTCGAATTGATATCAAGCCCAAGCCAGTCGACAGCCTGCAGCAGTTTTTAGCGGATGAGGCACCCATTGCCATCACCGTGTACCCGCTGGAACAAGGAATCAGCATACCTGGAAAGTTCCACTTGATTACCGAAACCCAGCTTTTCGGCCATCAGGTCTTTCAACGCCGCAGACGCAGCCGTGAGCAGGAGGAATCCGACCAGGTAATACGCAACCTTACTGAACTGAACATCAGCGCTCCGGTCGTACATATCGATCACGGCGTCGGCCGCTATCAGGGCCTCATTACCCTTGAGATAGACTCGCAAACCTCTGAATTTTTGATGCTGGAGTACGCCAACGAAGCAAAGCTCTACGTTCCGGTCTCGTCACTGCATTTGATAAGCCGTTACAGCGGTGCTGGTGATGATCTGGCCCCCCTGCACAGACTAGGCACAGAGCAATGGAGCAAGGCACGCAAGAAAGCCGCCGAAAAGGTTCGCGATACAGCCGTTGAATTGTTGGATATCTATGCGCGTCGCGCAGCCCGAAAAGGCCATCAATTCAGCGCACCCGATGAGCAATATGCCTCTTTCAGCGCGGCATTCCCATTTGAGGAAACTATTGATCAGGCCAACGCGATCCTCGCCGTCGTCAAAGATATGACCTCAAAGCAGCCAATGGATCGCCTGATATGCGGCGATGTGGGCTTTGGCAAAACGGAAGTTGCGATGCGGGCTGCGTTTATGGCGGTACAAAGCTGCAAACAGGTGGCAATTCTTGTTCCGACCACTCTGCTCGCGCAACAACATTACGATAATTTCAAGGATCGCTTTGCCGACTGGCCGGTGAACATCGAGCTAATTTCACGCTTCCGCTCGGGCAAACAAACCAACAGCGTTATCGACTCACTACAACAGGGAAAAACCGATATCGTTATCGGTACTCATAAGCTGTTACAAGGCAACATTAGCTTCAGCGACCTCGGACTGTTGATTATCGACGAAGAACACCGTTTTGGCGTGCAGCAGAAAGAACGCCTTAAATCCTTGCGCTCCGAAGTCGACATTCTGACCATGACAGCAACGCCAATTCCACGGACACTTAACATGGCGATGTCGGGTATTCGTGATCTGTCGATAATTGCCACCCCTCCGGCGCGCCGCCTGTCGATAAAAACCTTCGTGCGGCAATCTGACAATGCGCTAAAAAAAGAAGCCATTTTGCGAGAACTGCTGCGCGGCGGCCAGGTGTATTACCTGCACAACGAAGTAAAAACCATCGAACAGACTGCTGAAGAGATCCGCTCGCTTGTTCCAGAGGCGCGTGTAAGCATTGGCCACGGCCAGATGCGTGAACGTGAGCTGGAACAGGTGATGTCAGACTTCTACCATAAGCGCCACAACGTATTGGTTTGTACCACGATTATAGAAACAGGCATTGACGTGCCCAATGCCAACACCATCATCCTCGATCGTGCCGACAAGTTTGGGTTAGCACAATTACATCAGCTACGCGGCCGTGTCGGGCGCTCGCACCACCAGGCATATGCCTACCTTCTAACGCCACACAAGAAAGCCATGTCCTCTGATGCCACCAAGCGCCTCGAAGCCATAGCCAATGCCAGCGATTTGGGCGCAGGCTTTACCCTGGCCACCCATGACATGGAGATACGCGGCGCTGGCGAATTACTCGGCGAAGACCAGAGCGGTCAGATTCAAAACATCGGTTTCTCACTCTATATGGAGATGCTGGAACAGGCGGTCGAATCCATCAAGGAAGGTAAAACCCCTAACATGGAGCAGCCTCTCAAACACGGTGCAGAAATAAACCTGCACTTGTCAGCACTCATTCCCGATGATTACCTGCCTGACGTTCATAATCGACTGATTATGTACAAGCGCATTGCCAATGCTAAGACTGAAACAGAGCTCACAGAGCTGCAGATCGAAATGATCGACCGTTTTGGCATCCTGCCAGAGCAAACCAAGAGCCTTTTCCGCCTGACACTGCTCAAACTTGAGGTTGCAGCGCTAGGCATCACCAAAATAGATGCAGGAAAAGAGGTCGGACGTATCGATTTCGCCTCTGACACTTCAATCGACCCATTCAATCTGGTAAAAATGGTGCAGAGTCAACCACATAAATACAGACTGGCAGGCGCCAGTCAGCTGAAGTTTACATTGAACATGGATACAATAGAGCAACGTTTTTCCACTATCGAACAGCTGCTCACTCAATTGGCTAGTAAATCATGATGATAAAGTTTGTTACAAATATCGCTTTGGCCTTTGTAGTCACAGCATTCGGCCTCACCGCTAACTCAGCGATTGCAGCATCTAATTATCAGGTTGAAGTACTTATATTCAACTATCTGCCATCAGACACCCTTGACGATGAAATCTGGCCGGAAATCAAAGAAGTACCCTTCAGGTCAGGTGCGCGCAAACTTCGCTACAACAAAGAAGGAACCGACTTTTTCACTCGTTTGCCAAAAAGCTCACTCCAGCTTAACGATAAAAAAGCACACCTTAAGCGTAGCCCGCAGTATCGAATTATCTTTCACGAAGCCTGGATTCAACCCGTCGGCAGTATCAAGGGTAAAGATACCGTTCATATCACTGGCGGCGATATTCTGGATAATGGATTGTATGAACTGGAAGGCTACATCTCAGTCGATAAAGCCCGCTACCTGCACTTTCGCACAGATCTGTTTCACACTCGCCAACTCACGGCACAGGAATCTCAGCTGCTTACCCCTAAAACCGAAGAGCCTGGCAACACACCGGTAGAATTTGTGGGTCTGGTCACAGATTTACAAAACAACCCGCTGGATAGTGCCAACGGTAACCGCTACCTGACCAGCACCGAGATTCCAGACTTCGTAACTGTCGAGATGAAAACCGGGCGCAGGATGCGCCGCGACGAGCTGCATTATCTAGACCATCCTCTGATGGGCGCCCTGGTGCTGATCTCTGCTGTGGAAGAATAAGACGAATTTCACACTAAAACACACCAAACAAATAGCAAAAAACCGCCGATGGCGGTTTTTTTTCACTTCACAGCATCTCAATCCAAACAAACAAGCACCCGCACAACAAGCGGCCTGAAGGCTTATCCCTGCTTCATTGCCTGTTTTTTTAGCTCGAAATCCAGATCAGCGGGAGACACAACCAAGCCGTCCTGATTTTCATTAGGAAATACAACTACTGCAAACTCATCGTCTTCCAGGCCTGGCGTCCAACGGTCATGCCAATTCTTTAATGAAATTGATTCAGCCTTACAACCTTCCCAGTCCCCAGTCGCCCACGCCTGTGCAAATTCCTTGTTGGGCCATACTGGCACACAATCTTCATCATCAGTATTGAGCATGACACTGCCCTGCTCGTCCGAGAGCACCCAAATTTCACCATTAGAGACAGCTTCTTTAATCAAATACTTGAAGCGTTGCTCAACATCGTACTGCTGAATAGTTTCGAGGGTTGATTGCTCTAAAGAGATAGACATGATTTTTTTCCTGTAACAGGCTCGAATTGGCCGAGCAATGACGAGCATTTAAACCGAAGCACAATTCGCTCGGGATTCGCTCATGGCTAACAAAAAACGCCCCTCAGGGCGTTTGGCGAGATGATCTCAAAAATCACCGAAATTTGATAGAGAAAATAAGACCTGGAACAGAATAAAAGAAGACCGTTTATAATTTCCACTCACGGACAACGCACTAAGCACCCGGACCACTTGGTGCAGCAACCACCAATTCATCCGGCAGGTGAATCGTTTGCGTCGGAAAGGCAAAATCAGCTTCGTGCTGCTGCACGATATCGATAATCCGCCCCATAACATCCTGCTTTATCTCATGAAACCGCACCCAGTCTGTCGTCTTGGTGAAGGTGTAAATAAAGAAATCCAGTGACGATGGAGCGAAGCTATTGAGATTTACGATTAGAGTCTGATTGGTATCAATTTCTGGATGCGCCTTAAGCATTTCCCGTACCGCGTCAACCACACCTGACACCCGGGATGCATCTTCATAGCGTAAACCAATGGTTTCGTAAATCCGTCGATTAGTCATCCGCGAAGGATTCTCGACAGAGATACTGGTGAATGTTGCATTCGGGACATACAGGGGACGCTTATCAAAGGTACGTATACAGGTCTGACGCCAGCCGATCTCTTCGACCGTACCTTCTATTTCCTGGTCCGGTGAGCGAATCCAGTCACCTACTTTAAACGGCCGATCCAGATAGATCATCAAGCCACCAAAAAAGTTAGCCAACAGGTCCTTGGCTGCAAAACCGATTGCCAGGCCACCAATACCACCAAACGCCAACACACCAGAGATGCTGTAGCCAAAGCTTTGCAACACCACTAATGCCGAAGTTATAAAAATAGAGGCCCGCAACAGTTTGCCAATAGCGCCCACTGTCGTCTGATCCATCGGCTTTTTTATCTTTTCCGGATGTACCAGCGCCCCCTCGGCAAGGCGGATGAGGCGAATCAGGAACCAGGCGATCATCACAATCACCAGCACCCGGCGTATCGGCTCAATCACATTCAACAGAATCGTGCCGGTTTGCTGATCAATCACCTCAAGCGCCCAGCTGCCACCCAGCACCCAGATGAGTAACGCCACCGGACGACGTGCCGCCGCTAACATAATGTCATCCCAGACATTGTGCGTCTTGGCCAGCTGCACTTCGAGACGCCGAAACACGCGATTGGATAATAAATTGGCCAGCATCGTCATGAAAACGATAACAAACAGCTGCATAATCCAGCCACTTTCTGAATCACCCGGCCAATAGCTGTTAAACCACTCACTGAATTCGCTAAGCATCCCTATCTCCATTAATTACTTAGAACGATAATTACTCAGAACAAGCCATTAACTGCTCACTATAGCTCACAGCTTGCAACCAACGCTGACTCTGCCTAATAGAGGGCAGATCCACCGTTTTGCTTGCTAGCATAGAAGCAACCCGGCTTGAGCCAGCGTGCTTGATACTGTGAAGGTAATCCCTAACCTGAAGCGCCGCATCGCGGTTATTGCATACCAGCAACATATCACAACCGGCAGCCAATGCCTGCTCCGAACGCTCAATAAAACCGCCCGCTATGCTGGCTCCCTCCATAGTCAGATCGTCACTGAAGATGACTCCGTCAAAAGCCAATTTCTTACGCAGCACCTCCTGCAACCAGAACGGGGAAAACCCCGCCGGCTGACTATCAACTTGCTGGTAGACAACATGTGCCGGCATAACCGCATCAAGCCCGGACCGCATCAACTGCTGGAAGATATGCAAATCCAGGCTTTCGATCTCAGCTAGCGGGCGCTCATCAACAGGAATCTCCAGATGAGAATCTGCCGCCACCCAGCCATGCCCGGGGAAATGCTTGCCTGTTGAAGCCATGCCAGCTTCACGCATACCCTTGATAAAGGCTGTAGAAAGGGTAATAACAGCAGCTGCATCAGTAGAGAAAGCACGATCACCAATAACTTCACTGACCCCGAAATTCAGATCCAGAACCGGCGCAAAACTGATATCAACGCCATAAGCAATCAGCTCTGCAGCCATCAACCAGCCTAATTCCGTTGCCATGGTAATGGCTGACTGCGGGTCCTGCTGAAACACAGCCCCCAAACGCTCCATGGGAGGCAGACGCACGAAGCCTTCCTTGAAACGCTGTACACGACCACCCTCCTGATCAACTGCGATTAAAATGTCTGGCGCACAGGCTCTTATTTCTTTAATCAGAGAGGCTAATTGCTCTGGCGATTGGTAATTACGGCTAAAAAGAATCAAACCACCGACAACCGGATCCCGCAGCAGAACACGATCGTCCTCTGTCAGACTCAGGCCATCGACATCAAGCATCAAAGAACCAGACATCAATTATTTACTCATTAATTTGAATAGGTGTTCCGACCGGAACCAGGTCAAACAGTTCCAGCAGTTCGGGGTTTCGCATTCTGATACAACCATGGGAACGCGGCAGCCCCATCGGCTCTGTTTCCGGAGTTCCATGAATGTAGATATAACGCTGCATACTATCGACATTACCCAACCGATTGCGTCCTAACTCAGAACCACACAACCAGAGGATACGCGTAAGAATCCAGTCACGACCTGGGTGCTGAGCCGCCAACTGTGGCGAATAGATTTCACCGCTAAAACGACGCCCAACAAAGACAGCATTCAGCGGTTGATCTGCGCCAACTTTAGCACGTATATAGTGTCTTCCACGGGGGGTCTTACCACTGTTTTTTTGCTCTCCCGCACCGTTTAGTGCGGTGGATACCTGAAATTCCCGGATGCATCTCTCCTCCTTAAATAGACAGAGGACTTGCTTAGAAATGGAGAGCGTCAGATACATAATAAGACTGAAATCAGATACGGCTGAATGGCGTATGATCTGTTCTGGCATGCAGACCCGCGACAAGAACAGGAATGATACGGTGCAGGGTTTTTTCAATTTCGGCACTGCGTTCAAATTCACGCATTTCAATAGCAACCAAAGTCTGGAAATTAGACAAGGTAAACACGATTGAACCTAGCAAAAAATGCAGCCTCCAAAAAAATTCCTCGTCACTCATTGCTGGCGCATCTTCTCTGAGCAACCTCATATAAGCAGACATTTTTTCACCGTACCGATTGACCAGGCTTTCACGTAACTCTTCCTGGTTTTTCATGTAAATCAGCTCAAGTAAACGCATGAAAACAGGCAACGCATATTGATTAGCCTTGCCCAACCGTAACAAAGCGCGCATCAGCATCTCAAGCAACTCTTCAGCTGGAACAGTGCCTTCTATATCCGCTGCCAGTCGCTCCTCAACGGCATCATTGAGGCTGTTGACCAATGGATTTAGATACTTTTCCGCAACGGCACTAATCAGCCCCTTTTTTGAGCCAAAATGGTAGTTAACTGCCGCCAGATTCACGTCAGCAACACTGGTAATCTGACGCATTGTCGTTTCAGCAAAACCCTGTTCCGCGAACAGAGCCTCTGCCGCTATCTGAATCTTCCTTGCTGTTGCCGACTGTCGCATCAACACTCCTGAACACTTATCGCTGTTAAATTTTGAATACGTTTAAAACCTTGCGCTAAACATATATATCAAAAGTATAACCGTCATCTACTAAAAGAATAAATTTCTTAACCATATTGGTTACTTAGCAAGATAACGAATGTTCGTGATGCGACTAAACCACTTAATCAGAAGTGAGTCTGCTGTTTTAATCGACATGTCAGAAATTCGTTCCTGCAAGGTTTTCTTGAATTCATAACGCACCATAAAAACGTCTGCATCCTGACAAGCTGCCATCAGATATTCATCACTGGTAGTGATTTCATCAACCAAATTCACAGCAAGCGCTCTGCGACCAAACCAGACCTCCCCTGTCGCCACTTTTTCCAGATCAACCTGAGGGCGGAATTCGCCAACGAATTCCTTGAACAGGCTATGAGTATCTTCGAGATCGTCCATAAACTTCTGACGACCCTTCTCTGTGTTTTCACCTAACACGGTCAACGTACGCTTGTATTCTCCCGCAGTTAACACTTCGTAGTCGATATCATGTTTTTTAAGCAAGCGATGAAAGTTTGGTAATTGAGCAACAACACCGATAGAACCCAGAATAGAAAACGGCGCGGCAACAATTTTATCTGCCAGGCAAGCCATCATGTAACCGCCACTTGCGGCAACTCTATCGACACAGACAGTCAATGGCACCCCATGACGCTTGATTCGCTCCAACTGAGACGACGCCAAACCATAGCTATGCACCATACCACCAGGGCTTTCCAGACGAATCACCACTTCATCCTTCTCGGTTGCCATCGTCAGTACCGCGGTAATCTCTTCACGTAGCGGTTCTAGCTCTGAAGCCTTGATATCGCCATCAAAATCCAGCACGAAAACTCGCTTACGCTCTTTTTCAGACTCAACATCCAGACCCTTTTTAAGGGCTTTCTTACGCGCCTTGGCTTCCTGCTTTTCTTTCTTATGCTCTGCTTTTAGCTGATGCTTATAGAGATCTTTATCGAGAATAGCCTCTTTAAGCGCATCTTCCATATCTTCCAGGGTTTCATTATAGTTATGAACATCGATATAACCTTCCCTGCTATCCTGCTTTTTACGGCCTGCAACTGCACCAACGGCGGCAATAACCAGAATAATTGCTCCGACAATGGTCAGCGCCTTTGCCAGAAAAAGTCCATAATTACTTAAAAAATCGACCACATCCTACTCCTGATACATCCGGACAAATTCCGAGAAAAACTTATAACTGATTTTATGCCGGGTAATGTACCATAGAACCCTGATTCTCTATATCACAGATTTTCAAAACAAGAGCCGTTGCAAAGATGTCCGAAGCAGTCTCAGTCAATAAAGTTATCAGTAAACTTGCCAGCCGATTTATGCCCGAGCAAGCCACCGGCGTTAGCGCCACTTATCAGTTTTTGCTTGATGATGCGGACGATTTCTTCTTCACCATCCAGGCACAGCAGCTGGAAGTAATGAACGGCGAGCATTCAGACCCCGACATTACCCTGATTCTCGACAGCGATACTTTTATCCGTGTAGTAACTGGCGAACAGGATGGTATGAGTGCTTTTCTAAAAGGCCAGCTACGCGCAGAAGGCAACGTGATTCTAGCAACCAAGCTCAGCAAGTATTTCAGTAAAGATAAACAACGTTAGATCCAGACATTAAAACTACAGCGTTCCCACCTCAGCGTTGTAGTTTCTTTTGCTCGACAAACATATCGATCAACTGCCGGGAGATGGAGAAGCCCAGCGGAATATCTGGCATTTCATTGTAATGAAACCACTGCGCATCAACTATTTCACTGGCCTGGGGTACGATATCACCGCCGGCATAGTCCGCAAAAAAGCCCAGCATCAAGGCATGCGGAAAAGGCCATGACTGGCTTTTGAAATAGCGGATATTTTTAATATCGACACCTACCTCCTCCTTTACTTCCCGTGCGACTGCCGCTTCAGCACTCTCTCCTGCTTCAATAAATCCCGCCAAAGTACTGTAGCGTGGCTCGCTAAAACGAACACCATGAGCAAGCAGGCAGTAATCGCCATCAGTCACCAGGGTGATAATACAGGGCGATATGCGCGGATATTGCAGCAATCCGCAAGCGACACATTCTTTAGCCAGATCCTGACTGTGGTGCCCAAGCCCGTTTCCACAGCGTGGGCAGAAACAGTGATTTTTATGCCAGGTAGCCACTTGAGCAGCCCTGGAGAGGATCGCAAATTGCTCTTCATCAGCTCCGGCAAGAAGCCTCCTTAACCCGTCCCCCTGCAATTCCATTGCGGAATAACCATCGGGCATCACAACTAACTTAATCTGATTTTGCGCATCAAAGCCCAGCTCATAGATCGCCTCTGCTGCCGCGTGATCATGCAAGGGCGAAGAAAAACACCAGCAACTATCCTGGTCAGACCAGATGCGATACCCATCAGTATAAATATACTCAACTGCCATAACCTGCCCCATAATTGATATAAAACAACTTACCCCCCCATAAGGGCACCATGATAGGCCACACGCACAAAAGTTAACCTTTTAGTACAACTAGTCCGGCCGTAGGCTTTTGATTTTCAAACACACCTGATAATCTACGCGCAATCTAATAATAACTTCGTAAATTTCAAGCCCCGATTGGCACAGGATAAGATATCGATGACCACAACGCAGGCTCTTATTAAGAATTTTCTTGGCAACTCACCGGTCTGGTACAAACAGGCCATAGTATTCTTTCTGATACTCAACCCTATTCTTCTATTTACAGCAGGTCCAGTTGTTACTGGCTGGATGCTGATTTTTGAATTTATATTTACCCTAGCGCTGGCGCTCAAGTGCTATCCACTGCAGCCTGGTGGCTTGCTAGCTATCGAAGCGATCGTAATCGGTCTGGCTAGCCCAGAAACCGTATACCATGAGGTACAGGCAAACCTTGAAGTAATCCTGCTGCTAATATTCATGGTCGCCGGCATCTATTTCATGAAGAACATGCTGCTGTGGGCCTTCACCAAGATCCTGCTGAACGTTCGCTCCAAAGTTCTGCTCTCCCTGCTATTCTCATTCTTTGCTGCCTTCCTGTCCGCATTCCTCGATGCATTGACCGTGACTGCCGTACTAATCAGCGTCGGTGTGGGGTTTTATGCGGTCTACCACAAAGTCGCTTCCGGCAAGCTTTTTCACCAAGTTGACCATGATCATGCAGATGATGATCAAGTACATGCTGAGCATCATGCGACCCTGGCTCAGTTTCGTGCTTTTCTACGCAGCCTGCTAATGCATGGTGCCGTTGGTACCGCTCTGGGCGGTGTCTGTACGCTGGTAGGTGAACCACAGAACCTGCTGATTGCACAGAAAGCCGGCTGGGACTTTGTCCAGTTCTTCGTTTTAATGGCACCGGTCACCATGCCAGTCCTGGTTGCCGGCCTGGCAACCTGCGCCTTCCTGGAAAAGGTTAAGTGGTTTGATTACGGTGCCGAAATCCCGGAATCTGTACGTAAGATACTGGAAGAATTCTCCGCCGAGCAAGATAAAAAACAGACCAAGCGCGACAAGATGATGCTACTGTCCCAGGCACTGGTCGCCCTCTTCCTGATACTCGCTCTGGCCTTCCATCTGGCTGCTGTCGGCCTGATCGGCCTGACGGTTATCATTCTATTAACGGCATTCAATGGCATTGTCGAGGAACACCAGATCGGCAAGGCCTTTGAAGAAGCACTGCCCTTTACGGCGTTACTTGTAGTCTTCTTCGCTATCGTGGCTGTGATTCACGAACAACACTTGTTCCAGCCGATTATCGCTGCCGTTCTTGAAATGGATCCAGCGGTTCAGCCCAGTGTTTTCTTTATGGCTAACGGCCTGCTATCTGCCATCAGCGACAACGTCTTCGTAGCCACCGTTTACATCAACGAAGTGGCTGCTGCTTTAGAAGCCGGGGAAATTACCCGCAAGCAGTTTGATCTGTTGGCGATAGCAATCAACACCGGCACCAATATCCCCAGTGTCGCAACCCCCAATGGCCAGGCAGCATTCCTGTTCCTGCTCACCTCTGCTCTGGCCCCGCTGATCCGCTTGTCATACGGCAAGATGGTCTGGATGGCTCTGCCATACACCATTGTGATGAGCCTTGTCGGCTACTCAGCTGTACGCCTATTCCTGCAATAGCGGTTTTCCGGCAAAAAAAAGCAGGCCAATGGCCTGCTTTTTTTTCGCTAATTGATTCTCAACCTGTTACTTACTTCCACCCGCTTGCTCAGCACTGCCTAATTGGCCCCAGATACTGCCGCCTTTCTTATCCAGCTTGTCGATGTACGCCTGATGCGCCTGTAATTCTTCATCGTTAGCCCGTATTACCGTCAACTGGAACTCTGCAACATCCATTCGTCTGATCTGATCAACACCATCGCCATCATCATCGGCATTCAGTAAAAGCGTTTTCTGGCCACCGGTCAGAATCAAATAAACGTCAGCAAGAATTTCCGAGTCAAGCAGAGCGCCGTGTAGCTCACGATGAGAGTTATCTATACCGTAACGACGGCACAGGGCATTCAGGTTATTCTTTTGCCCGGGATGTTTCTTACGCGCCAAAGCCAGGGTATCTGTTATCTGGCAAAACTCCTCGACCCTCTCTTTATGGCCGTTCAGGCTCAACTCATGATTCATAAAGCCAACGTCAAACGCCGCATTATGGATAACCAGGTCAGCCCCGCGAATAAATTCCAGAAACTCATGCTGAATATCGGCAAAAAGATGTTTATCGGCCAGAAACTCATTGGTAATACCGTGTATCGAAATAGCCTCATCTTCAACAACACGTTGCGGATTTATGTAGCGGTGATATGTCTTGCCGGTAAGGCGGCGATTAATCATCTCAACACAACCAATCTCAATAATCCGGTGCCCTTCTTTCGGGTCAATACCGGTGGTTTCCGTATCAAGTACTATTTGACGCATTCTTTAAACCTACTTTTTATCTATTACTACCACACCTGAACAGTGCACAGAGAAACCAAAGGTTTCCGTATCAGACTTAAATACCACCTGACGCATTCTTTAAGCCTGTTTAATCATTATTACAACATTTGAACAGCTAGAATCGAAACCAAAGGTTTCCGTATCAGGCTTCAAAACCACCTGACGCATTCTTTAAGCCTACTCTTATCTATTACTACCATATCCAAACAGCGCACAAAGAAACCAAAAGTTTCCGTATCAGGCTTCAAAACCACCTGACGCATTCTTTAAGCCTGCTCTAATCTATTACTATCACACCTAAACAGTGCACATAGAAACCAAAGGTTTCCGTATCAGGCCTCAAAACCACCTGACGCATTCTTTAAGCCTGTTTAATCATTATTACAACATTTGAACAGCTAGAATCGAAACCAACGGTTTCCGTATCAGGCTTCAAAACCACCTGACGCATTCTTTAAGCCTGTTTTATCTGTTACTACCGTGCTAAAACAGTGTGAACGAAACCAAAGGTTTCCGTATCAGGCTTCAAAACCACCTGACGCACTGTTAATGCCTTCTTTATCTATAAAAACACAGCGCTGGAAATCTATAACTACCGCGCTCAAAAAGTGCGAACCGAAGCCCAGGAAACTTGTCGCACTATTTATGCATTCTCTCTGGCAAGAACTACTCCGCGGTTTGCCAACTGATCGGCCAATTCGTTACCCGGATGGCCACTATGCCCCTTTACCCAGCGCCACTCAACATCATGACGCGCCGCCTGTCCATCCAAACGCAGCCAGAGATCTGCATTTTTTACCGGCGCCTTAGCGGCTGTCTTCCAGCCGTTTCGCTTCCACCCTGCCAACCATTGGGTAATACCTTTGCGTACATACTGGGAATCAGTCGTCAGTATCACCACACAGGATTGCTTTAATATTGCCAGCCCCTCAATCGCCGCCATCAGCTCCATACGGTTATTAGTTGTCTCCATTTCCCCGCCAAACAGCTGTTTTTCGTTCTCACCATAACGCAACACCGCTCCCCAGCCTCCCGGCCCAGGATTACCCTTACAAGCGCCATCGGTGTAGATTTTAACGGATTTCTTCACTCACTTTCCCTCTCACACCGCGAGCCGAAGGCTCTGTCAGTGGTAAATTAATTAACTTTCTTCTTTTCCATTGCGGTACGACGGGGGTCATACCGGCAACGTCTTTGCGCGCGACCTGCAAAATAAAAGCGCCTGTATTATTTGAGCAACGCCTGCTCAGCCCCTGAAGAAAGCCACTCTTATGTCGCCAGGACTCTTTCTCAAAAGGCGGCTTATAGAAATCTGACATTACTCTTACTTCGGTCAATTCAAGCAGTGTCAGCCAATCATTAAGTCGCTGATGACTGATAAAATGCCCTTGCCAGGGTACCGTTTGCTTATTGAATTTTAACAATCGATACAATCCCCACCAACTCTGGGGATTAAAGCCAATTACAATTAGATACCCTCCCGGACGCACTACGCGGCAAGCCTCTCTTAACACCTGATGCGGGCTCTGTGAGAAGTCCAGTGTGTGGTGCAACAGCACCACGTCACTGCTGTTATTCTCCAACGGTAGTTCTTCATTCTTAGCAATAATGCTACTCTCTGTCAGCCCCAATTCCGTTACCGGATTAACAATCACCCGGTGCTTAATCGGACTCTCCCGGCAAAGATCCAGCCGGTTATCAACGCTCATCTGCACCAGATGATAACCAAACATTGTCGGTAGTAGACGGTCTAACAAGGCATGCTCGGCAGCGAGTAATTGCTGACCCAATTCGGATTCGAACCAGGCTCTAAGCTCAGGTAACCACTGAGCTAGTGGAGGTTGTTGCTTAAACGCCATAACGTATTATTGCTTTCCCTGGAGTAGATACTGTCTTAACAGCGAGGTTAGTTATAGGGTAATCTTCTGCATCGAATTTGTGTACCATTATCATGGCTAACGTGCATTGAGGTCTTTGGAAACCCTGAACAAGACTCAAGTGCCGTAGCTTGTCCTCTAAGTAACGGCTACTTTAGAGCCCGCAGAGAATACACTGGATTTATTCAAAGGTTTCTTATGTTTAATATTACTGCAATCCCTGCATTCAATGACAACTATATCTGGGCTTTGAGCACTGCTGACAGCTGTGACGTCGCAGTTGTCGATCCAGGCGATGCTGTCGCCGTGAATAACTACCTGAAGAAAAACAAGCTTAACCTGACGACTATTTTAATCACTCACCATCATCATGATCATACCGGCGGCGTTAATCAGCTGACTGCTGAACATTCGCTAACGGTGTACGGCCCGGCCAGCTCTCCCTTCCCTGGAATCCAGCAAGCGTTGCGTAGTGGCGACAGCATTACTGTGCTGGGAAAAATGCTGCAGATTGAGGAAGTTCCAGGACATACTCTTGATCACATCAGTTACTTTCATGACGCCAAGACGCCACAGCTTCTCTGTGGTGACACCTTATTCCTGGCGGGGTGCGGCAGATTATTCGAAGGCAGTGCCGCGCAAATGCTTGGCTCAATGAATTACTTTAAACAGCTACCGGCTGACACTCAGATATACTGCACCCATGAATACTCATTGGCCAACCTGGCGTTTGCTGCAGCTGTCGAGCCGGCAAACAGCGACATTAAGAAAAGCATCGATAAGTGCCGGGCACTGAGGAACGAAAACATTCCCACAATACCTAGCAGTATCGCTACGGAGATGCAGATCAACCCATTCTTGCGTACAACTGAATCTACAGTGATTACAGCTGCGGAGCAGTTTTCCGGCCGTAAAGTGTTGTCAGAAACAGACGTTTTTGCTGCCATCCGCGAGTGGAAAAATCAATTCTGATAGACAGATCAAAGTAATGATTCCTGGCTGTTGACCAGCCAGCTTTAGCCCCATAGAATACTGCCCTTTAGCAACTTCATGGGGCGTTCCTGACGATGGGCCTGGTAAATAAAATTGTTGTTTTAGCCACCGCGGGGCTGCTGATTTCCGGTTGCCAAAATAACGCACAGTTTAAACCAGATTCCCCAATGGAGGCCTCTGCTGAAAAAGCGGATGCATCTTCGCTAGAGTTAATGCCTGCTCAGCCAGTGCTTGAACAGCCTGCACCAGTGACTGATCTATGGACACTAACCCGGGATAATCTGGCACTTAATCTCGATCAGAATCAAGCGCGTCTCAAAACCCAGTTTAACTGGTACAACAGTCACCCGCAGTATATGCAGCGTGTCACCCAGCGTGCTAGCCGTTATTACTACTACATACTCTCGGAAGTTTTAAAGCGTGGTATGCCGGCAGAGGTTGCCCTTTTACCAATCGTAGAAAGCGCCTATGACCCGTTTGCTTATTCTCACGGACGCGCTGCCGGGGCTTGGCAGTTCATCCCAGGCACGGCTCGCCATTTCGGACTCAAATCCAGCTGGTGGTATGACGGTCGCCGTGACATTGTCGCTTCTACCGATGCAGCCCTGACTTACCTACAGCAACTCAACAAGCGCTTCGATGGCGACTGGGAGCTTGCACTAGCCGCCTATAACTGCGGTGGCGGCAATGTTTCCAAAGCGATTCGCCACAATAAGCAAAAAGGATTGCCAACAGATTACTGGTCTCTGAATCTGCCAAAAGAAACCCAGGCATACATTCCCAAGCTACTGGCTGTCGCCAAACTGATTCGAGATGCCGAGCAACATAAGCTTGAGCTACCGGCACTTGCCAACCAACCAGTATTTCAGATTATCGAACTGGACAGCCAAATTGACCTGGCCCAGGCTGCAGAACTGGCTAGCATCAGCACTCAGGAACTCTACCAGCTTAATCCCGGCTTTAATCGCTGGGCTACCGATCCTGAAGGCCCACACCGCTTGCTAATCCCCGTTGAGAAGGCCAACCTGTTCCGTACTAAACTGGCAGCACTGCCTATTGAACAGCGCGTCAACTGGACCCGCTATAAGATTAAGAGCGGCGATGCCATAAGCACCATTGCGCGCCGTTACAACACCACAACCGCAGTGATTCGCTCAGCCAATAAGATGCAGAACAATAAGCTGCGTGCAGGTCGTTACCTGCTAATCCCTACCGCCAGAAACCAATCCAGTGATTATGTGTTAAGCCAGACTCAGCGTTACAACCGTAAGCAATCACAACTGGCAAATAGCAACCGAAAAAAACAGACATATACGGTTCGTAGTGGTGACAGCTTCTGGGTAATTGCACGTAAATTCGACGTCAGCGTTCGTCAACTGGCATCCTGGAATCAAATGGCGCCAGGTGATACTCTGCGCAGCGGTCAGCAACTTGCAATCTGGAAAGCCATTACAACCACAGCGTTAGCACCAAGCGACCAGAAAATTATACGCAGTATCGGCTATCAAGTACGTAGCGGAGACTCCCTGGCACGAATCGCCGGAAAATTCAGGGTATCAATCAAAGACATTCAGCGCTGGAACAAACTGACCGGTAAAAAATACCTGCAGCCTGGACAACGCTTAACACTCTATGTCGATATTACCAACACATACTAGGTAATCAGGAACAGAACTACGGACACAGTAAGCAGTAGCAACGTTTAACACTCTATGTAGATATTACCAACTCACACACCAGGCAGTCAGGAACAGAACTACGGACACAGTGAGCATTAGCAACGTTTAACACTCTATGTAGATATTACCAATTCACACACCAGGCAGTCAGGAACAGAACTACGGACACAGTAAGCATCACGATCATCGTCATCGCAACGCTAAGTGCACTGTTGTTCAAATTTGTTCTCTATAAAAAAATATGTAACTGGATGGATCAGGATCTTATCAAAAGCCTTGCCTACGGCGACCCGGATAAACTGCTTTTTCTTACCAGCCAGCAGCAACGCTTGAAAGCTGATAAAGTTAAGCGCAAGGATTTGCATCAGTGCCTGACGGATTTTGCACAACAGTTTGAACATAACCGCTAATCCGGCATCATAACCCCAAGGCTCTGACAAACCTCTAGCTATCACTGCAAGTGACTGATATAAATAAATTATAGCGTCAGATAAGTGCCAAACCGGGTGAGTTATTACGGATGAATATCAAACAACTATCTAAACAGCTCTGTATTGCGGCGCTGGCTCTTTCAGCATCGTTATTCACACAGCTGCAAGCCAGCGAGCCTGTTCACGGGATCGCCATGCATGGCGACCTTAAATATTCCGCAAGCTTCAAACATTTCGAATATGTAAACCCCCAAGCTCCCAAAGGCGGATCCGTCACCCAGTCTGCACTGGGCACATTTGACAGTTTTAATGGCTTTATCATCAAGGGCACACCGGCCGATGGCCTGGGTCTTGTTTATGACTCGCTACTGGGCAGGGCACAGGATGAAGCTTTCTCCCTGTACGGTCTGCTAGCTGAATCCCTGGAGATCGCCGATGACCGCAGCTGGATAATTTTTAACCTTCGCCCGCAAGCTCGCTTCAGCGATGGACGGCCCGTAACGGCTGAAGACGTCGTTTACAGCTTCAAGTTACTGCGCGAACAAGGCGCGCCCTTCTATCGCGCCTACTATCGAGAAATTAGCAACATCGAGGCCCTGTCACTGCAACGGGTTAAATTTACGTTTGATTCAAAAGACAACCGTGAGCTGGCACTCATCGTCGGCGAGATCAGCATCCTGCCAAAGCATTATTGGGAAAACAGAGATTTTCAGAAACCCTTACTGGACAAGCCCATCGGCTCCGGACCCTATATAGTTGACAGTTTCGACGCCGGTCGCCGCATCACCTATAAGCGCAACCCTGACTATTGGGGCAAAACGTTGCCAGTTAATATCGGTCGAAACAACTTCGACGAGCTCATCTATGATTATTACCGGGATGGCACCGTTGCATTGGAAGCATTCAAGGGGGGCGAATATGACTTTCGCGAAGAGAACTCATCAAAACGCTGGGCTACCGCTTATACCGGGAGCGTCTTTGATGAGGGGCGCATTCTAACCCGCGCACTAGAGCATGAAAATCCTACCGGGATGCAGGCGTTTGTGCTGAATAATCGCAAGCCCTATTTCAGCGACAGCCGGGTGAGAGAAGCCCTGGCGTACGCTTTTGACTTCGAATGGACCAACAAGAATATCTTTTACGACGCTTACACACGTACCCACAGCTACTTCTCCAACTCAGATATGGCAGCGACGACGTTACCAGATGATAAAGAGCTCGCAATACTCGCGCCGATCAAGGACCAGGTACCAGAGCAGGTTTTCACTGAGCTCTACCGTGCCCCGACGACAGATGGCAACGGTAAGATCAGAAGCCAGATCCGCACAGCCTTACGCCTTATGAGAAGTGCCGGCTGGGAGCTTAAGAGTGGCAAGCTGCTCAACGCCGCTGGCGAACAGATGACATTTGAGATTCTGCTTGTGCAACCCGCATTTGAACGAGTGGTCGCACCTTTCACCCGTAACCTTGAACGCCTGGGTATAAAACCCACTGTCCGTATCATCGATGTATCTCAATATATCAACCGCATCCGTAGCTTTGATTTCGATATTGTCGTCAGCGGTTTCGGTCAGTCAAACTCTCCGGGTAATGAACAGCGCGAGTACTGGCATTCATCAACCGCCGACCAGCCCGGTAGCCGCAATACAATAGGCATTAAAAACCCGGCTGTAGACTATCTGGTCGAGCAACTGATTCAGGCACCGGACCGCGAGCAACTAGTCCTGCGGGCAAGAGCACTGGATCGTGTGCTGCTGTGGAACCATTATGTAATCCCGCAATATCACGTAAACAGTTACCGGATTGCCTACTGGGACAAATTTGCCTTCCCGGAAATACGCCCTAAATATGCACTGGGATTTGACACCTGGTGGAGCAAAACGGCACAGGAGCAATAAACTGCGATGGCTGCTTACATCCTGCGACGCCTGCTGCTGATTATTCCCACCCTGCTGGGCATTCTAACCATTAACTTTATCATCATTCAGGCCGCTCCTGGCGGCCCGGTTGAGCAAACCATCGCCCAGCTCCAGGGGCTGGATGTGGGTGCCACTTCACGTATCGATGGCAGTTCACAGTCTGACTTAATCCCTGGCGCCAACACTGGCTCAGCAACTGACAGCAATACCAGCACCTACCGTGGCGCTCGCGGCCTGGATCCGGAATTAGTAAAACAGATTGAAGCCCAGTACGGCTTTGATAAGCCTGCCCTCGAACGTTACTTTAAGATGCTGGGTGACTATCTGGTGTTCGACTTCGGCGAGAGCCTGTTTAGTGGCAAGAAGGTTACCGATCTTATTATAGAAAAACTTCCGGTATCGATATCCCTTGGTTTATGGACCACCCTGCTCACCTATCTTATTGCAGTACCTCTGGGGATTAAGAAAGCCGTGCGCGATGGTACCCCGTTTGATGTCTGGACCAGTACAGTGGTCATTATCGGTTATGCGATTCCCAACTTCCTGTTTGCCATCCTGCTCATCGTTGTGTTTGCCGGCGGCACCTACTTCGACTGGTTTCCGTTACGCGGCCTGACTTCCGCCAACTTCGATGAGCTCAGCACCTGGGGGCAGATCAAAGACTATTTATGGCATATCAGCTTACCGGTTCTGGCATCGGTTATCGGCAGTTTTGCAACCCTGTCGATGCTCACTAAAAACTCCTTTCTGGATGAGATCAACAAACAATATGTGGTTACCGCCCGCGCCAAAGGACTGACCGAAGGTCAGGTACTCTATGGCCATGTATTCCGTAACGCCATGTTGCTGATTATTGCCGGCATGCCTGCTGCATTAATCGGCATTTTCTTTACCGGATCGATGCTCATCGAAGTTATTTTCTCACTCGACGGACTCGGCCTGCTGGGCTACGAATCGGTTATAAAACGCGACTACCCCGTCATCTTTGGTACGCTGTACATCTTCACCCTGATCGGGTTGCTTCTTAAACTGATTAGTGATCTGACCTACGTGGCGGTCGATCCCCGCATAGATTTTGAAAGCCGGGAGCAGTGATATGTCAAAATCGATCCTGGCCAAGCTAATCCCGAACAAACTTACCCAGAATAAATTTAAGCCAGCTGCCCTGAGCCCGATAAATCAGCGTCGCCTGCAAAACTTTCGCAACAATAAACGCGGTTACTGGTCGCTATGGCTGTTTCTTTTGTTATTCCTGCTCAGCATGTTTGCCGAGCTAATTGCCAACGACAAACCGTTGCTACTTAAATACCAAGGAAGCTATTACTGGCCAGTAGTACAGGACTATACGGAACTTGAATTCGGTGGCGAGTTTGACTCCCTTGCCGATTACAAAGACCCCTACATTGAAGAGTTGATTACCGAAAAACAGGGCTGGATGCTTTGGCCTCCAATCCGTTTTAATTACCGCTCTATCAATCAGGATTTACCTGTTCCTGCCCCCTCACCGCCGAGCGTTGAAAACCTGCTGGGTACAGATGATCAGGGCCGTGACGTACTGGCAAGGGTGATCTACGGATTCCGTATCTCTATACTGTTTGCCATCACCCTGACACTTGCCAGCTCAGTAATCGGCGTCGCCGCCGGTGCAGTACAGGGTTACTACGGCGGCCGCATCGACCTCTTCTTTCAGCGTTTTATTGAAATCTGGTCAGGCCTGCCGGTACTCTTCCTGCTAATCATACTCGCCAGCTTTGTCGAGCCAAATTTCTGGTGGCTACTGGGGATCATGCTGCTGTTCTCCTGGATGCAACTGGTTGACGTTGTACGCGCAGAATTTCTGCGTGGACGTAACCTCGAATACGTACGCGCGGCACGGGCTCTGGGCCTTAGCAATCGGCTGATCATGTTCCGTCACATTCTGCCAAATGCAATGGTCGCAACGCTGACCTTCATGCCTTTTATCTTTAACGGCTCATTAATTACCCTGACAGCGCTGGACTTTTTGGGTTTCGGATTGCCACCGGGTTCCGCTTCACTGGGCGAGCTGGTTGCCCAGGGTAAAGCCAACTTACACGCGCCCTGGCTCGGCATTACCGCCTTTGTATCCCTGTCAATCATGCTGACCTTGCTGATCTTTATCGGTGAAGCTGTTCGTGATGCTTTTGACCCGCGTAAGGTGCAATAATGAATACACCACCACTGGTACAGATTAAGAACCTGGCCGTTCGCTTTGGCAATGGCGAGAAGGCGGTCGATGCAGTAAAAAATGTCAGCTTTGATATTGAGCAGGGCAAGACTCTCGCGCTGGTCGGCGAGTCCGGTTCCGGCAAGTCGGTTACCGCCATGTCTATTCTCAAGCTGCTTCCCTACCCTAAAGCCAGCCACCCTGATGGAGAAATTTTCTACAACGGGGTAGACCTGCTGCAAAAAGATGAGCGACAGATGCGCAACCTGCGGGGTGACCGCATCAGCGTTATTTTTCAGGAGCCGATGACCTCGCTCAATCCATTGCATTGCGTAGAAAAACAGATCAGCGAAACCTTATTGCTGCATAAAGGCCTCAGCGACTCACAAGCTCGCGAACGGACCCTGGAACTATTAGGACTGGTAGGCATCCAGGAGCCCGCTTCCCGGCTTAAAAGCTTCCCTCATGAACTCTCAGGCGGCCAACGTCAACGCGTCATGATTGCTATGGCATTAGCCAACGATCCGGAACTACTGATCGCTGATGAGCCGACCACGGCACTGGACGTCACCATCCAGGAACAGATCCTCAAGCTACTCCAGGATCTGCAACAAAAACTCGGCATGGCAATCCTGCTGATAACCCACGACCTGAATATTGTACGTCGCTACAGCCACCGGGTCTGCGTGATGAATCAGGGCGAGATCGTGGAACAGGGGGAAACAGAAAAGCTCTATAAAACCCCGCAGCACCCCTATACGCTTAAGCTACTCGATGCCGAACCCAGTGGCGAGCCACCAGCCTTGCCGCAAAGCAAAACCGCCATACTCAAAACGGATAACCTTAAAGTCTGGTTTCCGGTTAAACGCGGTTTGCTTAAACGCACTGTCGATCATATCAAAGCGGTTAACGGTGCAACGCTTGAACTCTATCCGGGACAGACGCTCGGCGTTGTCGGTGAAAGCGGCTCAGGCAAAACAACCCTGGGGCTGGCAATTCTGCGCTTGCTGCAAAGCAACGGCGGCATCCAATTCAACGGTACAGCAATTGATCAGCTCAACCAGGCAGAGGTTACGCCCCTTAGACGGCAGATGCAGATCGTCTTCCAGGATCCCTTTGGCAGCCTTAGTCCAAGAATGTCGATTGCGGAATCGATTGGTGAAGGCCTGGAGGTGCACAACCTTGGCTCGCCAGCTGAACGCGAGCAGATGATTATTGACGTACTCGATGAAGTAGGCCTTAATTCCGATGATCGCCACCGCTACCCCCATGAGTTCTCCGGCGGACAGCGCCAGCGAATCGCTATCGCTCGGGCTCTGGTGTTAAAACCGCAGCTGATTATTCTTGATGAGCCCACCTCGGCATTAGACCGTACCGTACAGTCCCAGATTATCGACCTGCTACGAGATCTGCAGACCCGCTACCAATTAGCCTATATTTTTATCAGCCATGACCTGGCAGTCGTCAAAGCATTGAGCCACGAACTACTGGTCATGCACCACGGCAACGTCATTGAGCAGGGGCCTGCCGCTGAGATATTCAGTGCGCCTAAAGAGAAATACACCCAAACGCTGCTGCATGCAGCATTTCAGGCAAATAGTCATCATTAAAGCCTTTCTTTTGGGTATCACCATCACAACGGTGATACCCGCAATCAAAGAAGAAGCGTCAAATTATGCTGCTAAAATCTCCCACGTAATCCAAGAGCCGGAACAATTACTGCTCGACCTACTCTTTTATAAAATGCACTTCCCGGCTTTTATCGCCTGCCCAATGCCATACCAGAAAGTTTTACTCAGGAGCCTGCCTAATTACCATGAGGCGCAATTCCGTCATATCTTCCATCGCAAATTTAATCCCCTCTCTGCCTAAACCGGAATCTTTAACGCCACCATAGGGCATGTTGTCGACCCGCCAGCTGGGCACATCGCCGATGACCACACCGCCCACCTCCAGCTCATCCCAGGCTTTATGTGCTTTGTAGATATCCCGCGTAAAGACACCTGCCTGTAAGCCAAATTTACTGTTATTCACCTCTTTCAAGGCGTCATTAAAATTACTGAATTTACCCAGGGTTACCACTGGCCCAAACGCTTCTTCGGTATACACACTGGCCGTTGCAGGCACGTTTTCCAGCACCGTTGCGGCCAGCATTGTGCCGTTTTGCTCGCCACCACAGAGAAGACCAGCCCCCTTCTCCAAAGCCTCATCAACCCAGCCTTTAAGGCGATTTGCCTCTGACAAAGCAATCATCGGCCCTATAAAGGTATTTTCATCCTTGGGATCCCCCATAGGAAGGCTGGCTACTTTTTTGGCGAATTTTTGCTTGAAATCATCATAGCGTTTTTCATGCACCAGAATACGTTGCACACTGATACAGCTCTGACCGGACTGGTAAAAAGCACCAAAAACAATGCGCTCAATTGCATCATCAATATCCGCATCTTCATCGACGATACAGGCAGCGTTACCGCCCAACTCCAACACCACTGACTTTTTACCTGCACTGGCTTTTAAGGCCCAACCCACATCCGGGGAGCCAGTAAAGCTCAGCAACTTCAACCGCTCATCGACAGTAAATAACTCGGCGCCATTACGACTGCAAGGCAAAATTGAAAAGGCGCCTTTGGGCAGATCGGTTTCCGCCAAAATCTCACCGATAATTAAAGCACCGATGGGCGTTCGACTGGCGGGTTTGAGCACAAAAGAGCAACCCACGGCTATTGCAGGTGCAACTTTATGGGCCGCTAAATTAAGCGGAAAATTAAACGGCGAAATGAAAGAACAAGGACCTATAGGGACACGCTTATACATCCCGGTATAGCCTTTGGCCCGCGGGGTGATCTCAAGATTCATAATCTCGCCCCCCATGCGTACCGACTCTTCAGCGGCAATACGGAAGGTATCAATTAGACGGGTCACTTCACCACGAGAGTCCTTAATAGGCTTTCCTGCCTCTACACACAGCGCCTGGGCTATCTCCTCAAAACGCTCTTCAAAGCGTTTCACACAGTGGTTTAAAATAGCCTGACGCTCGTATGGCGCCATAGAGCGCATCGCTTCCTGACTGGCTGCCGCGGCGCCTATGGCTTTATCGATGACAGCAGCATCGGCTAATGCCACTCGGGTTGCTACCTCACCGCTATATTTATCGGTTATTTCCAAATCTTCGTTCGCGAATACAGCTTCGTTAGCTAGATAATAAGGATAGGCTTTGTTCAACATTTCCAGTTCCTCCTCTGTTCGCTCGATGCGCTAAACCCGGGAGCTTAATTGGCGCAATTTATTATTCAGAATTTCATCATTCTCACTGTAATCCACGGGTACGTCGATTACATGAACTGCAGCGTCCTGCATACAGCTTTGAATCAGCGGAACCAGCTCATCTGCTGCTTTCACTCGATGACCTTTAGCACCATAACTCTGCGCATATTTCACAAAATCAGGATTACCTAAGTCCAAACCAAAATCGGGAAGGTCCATATTGGCCTGCTTCCATTTGATCATCCCGTAGGCGTCATCACGCAGGATCAACACGATGATGTGCTGTTTCAGTCGGACTGCGGTTTCCAGCTCCTGGCTGTTCATCATGAAGCCGCCATCACCGCATATGGCAATCACCGGTCGATCGGGATAGACCAGCCTGGCTGCCATCGCTGAAGGCAAGCCGGCACCCATCGTTGCCAAAGCATTATCCAGCAACACCGTGTTAGGCAAACGTGCCTTATAATTGCGAGCAAACCATATCTTGTAGACACCATTGTCCAGCGCGATAATGCCATTTTCAGGCATCACCTTGCGCACATCAGCAACTAACCGCTGAGGGTACATGGGAAAGCGATCATCATCCGCTCCGCTGGGCAGCTCTTTCTCCTCCTCGGCTTTTACTTTATGGAAATAACTGAAATCCCAATGTTGTTGATTACCCAGTTTTTCCATGATGCGCCAGACGCTGTTTGAAATATCGCCTACCACTTCGACTTGCGGGAAATACACCGGGTCGACCTGTGCCGCTTTGAAATTAATGTGAATCACTTTGCGCCCATCGTACTTCATATAAAATGGCGGCTTTTCCACCACGTCGTGGCCCACGTTAATTATCAAATCGGCTGCAGCAATAGCCCGGTGCACAAAATCGCCATCGGACAGCGCTGTATTACCCAAAAACAGCTCACTGGTTTCATCAACCACACCTTTACCCATCTGCGTAGTAACAAAGGGGATGCCGGTTTCAGCAACAAACTTACGCAGCATCTTGCGTGTCAGCGTACGGTTGGCAGCAGCACCAATTAATAACAACGGTGATTTAGCCAGCTCGATCATATCTACCGCACATTTAATCGACTTCTCTTCTGCGATGGGGCGACGACTGTAACTCTGCTCGATTAGATTCGGACCCGCTTCCTCGCGGGCTATATCTTCTGGCAGCTCCAGATGCACAGCCCCTGGGCGCTCGCTGCTAGCCAGGCGAAACGCTTCGCGCACCTGAGAGGCAACACGCTCAGCACTGACAATCTGTGCAGTATATTTTGTGAGGGGGCGCATCATGTCGACTACATCCAGTATTTGGAAAAGCCCTTGCTTACTCGCCTTAATAGGTTTTTGTCCGGTAATCATCAGCATCGGCATGGCGCCCAGTTGCGCATAGGCAGCAGCTGTTACAAAATTAGTCGCACCGGGGCCCAATGTAGATAGACAGACGCCAACCTTGCCGGTTAAGCGTCCATAAGTGGCCGCCATAAAGCCTGCAGCCTGTTCATGGCGGGTGAGGATCAGTTTGATATCAGAGTTTCGAATGGACTCTAGAAGGTCCAGGTTCTCTTCTCCGGGAATACCAAAGATGTATTCAACACCTTCCTGTTCCAGGGCTTTGACGAAGAGATCAGAAGCTTTCATGGGTGGCCTCGTATACTAAATAGCCCCCTCAAGTCAGCTTAGCAGCTAGGCAAAGGTTTGCCTTATTTTGCTAGCCACTCTCTCACGTGCTAATTGATAACCGGGCTCAGCTCTTAGTAGCAAATCTAAGGTTTAAATTCTCTACTCAGCCGCTCAATAATTTCATCAGTACTCTCAAATGAGAGCAAGCTCTGTTCTTTATGCCTCCTCAAAAAATCAGGTAAGTTATGACTGCCTGATAACACTTAGCAGGGTCCCGCAACTGATAGTGTCAAATATTGGCGAGTAGCGAACAGCCAAATCCAGTAACTCATCCAGTTTGCTATCAGGCATTTCCGCATCCAGCTGCACAGTTACGCGTATAGCTTCATACCCTGGCCTGCAGTGCTGATTAATAGCCAGGCAACCCTGGATATCGATATCACCTTCCACCCAGGTATTAATTCCATCGAGATGAATTCCATTTGCGGCAGCATGCCATACGATTGCATTTGTAACACTGGCACCAATGGCTACCAACAGATATTCAAGGGGATCCATCGCCTGATTGCTGGCGCTAGGAAGTAAGGCTATGCCGGAATCGATAACAAAGGGCCTGGGCCGCTCTCCGTGCTTTGCACCTGCCCTCAGGTAATCCTTAACCGTGGTACGGGTTAGGCCACCATCCAGCCACTGATTGCGAACACGAAACTGATATTTAGCCATCACGTCCGCCTGCTGAATCGCTTCGATAGTTCCAAATAGAGAGACTAAACTTACTCCATTGATTCTCTTTTCTGTTTTCCAGCGCTGTGCAGACATGTCAGCCATTCCTTAATCGAAAGTGTCAACTTAAGAGTAATCGCCAGACTGATCTGAAAAATGGCTGAAGTCTGATAATTGTGTGGTGTTTTGCTGATCCGGATTCCCTGTAGCTACATAGATAAGTTACATAGATAAGTTACATGGATAAGTTGTCGGGATGACTGGATCGTAAGCCACCCGTGGATACGACATGATTTATCGTTTTGCTACGTATGAAGTCGATACACGACTTCTTGAGGTACGTGAAGGGGGTGAGGTCCACGCCATGGATCCGCTCGGTTTCGACTTGCTGGTATATCTGATCGAGAACCGTGATAGGGTCGTTACCCGCAATGAGTTACTGGATGCCCTGTGGCCAGGTAAGGTCGTCACGGACTCGGCTCTATCCAGCCGCCTGAAGTCTGTTCGTAGCGCTGTTGGCGATACCGGCTCGTCCCAGCAAGTGATAAAAACGATCCACGGCCGCGGCTACCGTTTCATTGCAGACATCAGCAGTGCGTCTGAATTAACAGCCACCGATCACGCCACTTCCAACATCCCTGTCGGTCCAGCTACCACAACGGTAGGGCGCGATGCAGAGCTCGGCAAGCTTAATCGCTGGCTGGATAGAGCCATCGAAGGACAACGCGAACAGGTGTTCATAACCGGTGACGCCGGAATAGGCAAAACGACGCTGACGCGGGCATTTCTGGAATCCATCCAGGAGCACCATGAGACATTGCTGCTACACGGTCAGTGCGTCAACCAGCGCGGCTCCAGCGAAGCCTACCTGCCATTACTGGAAGCCCTCGGAAGAGCCGGGCAAAACAATCCGGCGGTAGTAGAAATGCTATGCCAATACGCTCCCGCCTGGTTATCTCAACTCCCCTCTCTGGCGCGCTTACACGGTGAAGACACTCAACAATTGTCGGTTGGCGTTACCACCGGCCGCATGTTACGCGAGCTATCCGATCTGCTCGAGCACCTTGCGCTGCGCCAAAGTGTAGTCCTGATACTCGAAGACCTGCACTGGTCAGATCCATCCACCCTGGGGTGGCTGGAGTATTTTGTTCGCCGTAGTGATAAGGCTCATTTGCTGATACTCTGCACCTTGAGGCCCGAAGGACCACACCAGGCAGTATATCAGGAGATGGTTACCCGCGGACATGCCCAAAACCTTCTACTCCATCCGCTGGAAGAAGCCTACGTAAGCGAATACCTTGGCCATCGCCTGGGCAACCCAACCTCCCCTGAACTGGCAGAACTGACTTATGCCAGAACTGAAGGTTTCCCATTATTCATTGATACGCTTATCGATCACTGGCTTGAGAATGGTTTACTGCTCAAGCATAACAATTGCTGGATCGCTGCCGAAGACGATGACGCGTTGCTTGCGGGTGTACCGCAAAGCCTGCTGCAACTGATTGAACAACAGCTAGACAGCCTTGATGATAATGAGCGAACCCTTTTAGAAACCGCAGCTCTTGCAGGCTCCGCGTTTGCCTCCGCAACAGTTGCAGCGGCGCTTGACGACAGCGAAGAAAATATTGAATCCCTATATAGCCATCTGGCACGACATGGACGCTTGATACGCAACGCGGGTGAAACCCGCTGGCCAGACGGCACTATTACCGCGATCTTTGAATTTCGGCATGAACTTTATCGCGAAGCACTATATGACCGCATTACAGCCGCTCGTCGCTCAAGACTACACGGCGCTTTAGGCAGCCGCCTGGAAATCGCGTATCGGCATCAACCCGGCCCCCTTTCAGGTCAGATCGCTGATCATTTTGCCCGCAGCCAGACCCCGGAAAAGTCCTTAAAATACTTTTACCAGGCGGCACTGCAATCCTTTAATCGCTCAGCCAGTCGTGAAACAGTGGCTATCTTAAACCGGGCATTACCGCTAATCCTTTCCCTGCCCACCAATGTCGCAACAGAACAACTGGAAAGAGAGATGCAACTATTGTTAGGCAGCGCTTATATATCACTGGAAGGCTGGGCATCTCAAAACGTTGAAAATGCCTACACACGCGCACAGGCCCTAGGGGAAAAGCTGAAAGTTAAGGATAAAACTCCAGAAACCTACAGCATTGCCGCAATGTATGAGTTGCGGGGACGCTACTCAGAGTCTCAGGCGGTTATCGAGAAGCTTATTGATAGCAACGCGAGTCTGGGCCTAGAGGCCTATGAACTGCTAGCCTGCTCACTGTTTCACCAGGGCTATTTCGACAAGTCAAAACTCAGTGCGGATAAGGCTATCGCACAGTACAATACCCAGGATATCAGCGCCATCATGGCCAGGTACGGTGAGAATCCGGGGGTGTGCTGCCATGGCTGGGCAGCACTGGATCTGTGGTTTTTAGGCTATCCCGATTCAGCACTGAAACGCTCCGATAATGCTCTGGAACTGGCAAAGGGCCATACCTACAGTTACTCCTCCGCCCTCACCCACCGTACTTTTCTGTACCAGTTCAATCAGCAGATGGAACAGACCATCAATTGGGCGGAAAAAACCCAGCAGGTTGCAAGTAAGCAGGGATTTGATTTTCGCATTGCTCAAACCATGATCCTTGAGGCATGGGCACGTGGGCGGCAATCCTACGATGCCACGGCACAAAGTGCCGCATTAGCCCGAATACAAGAGGGCGTCGAGCGCCTGGCAGGCATGGGTGCTGAGATGGATCTACCCTACTACCTGACACTAAAAGCTGACTTATTGCGCCATATGGGCGAGCTGGAAGCGTCACTATCAACTATCAAACAAGCGGCTGCGCTAACCCCTGAAGGCAGGTATTTTTTCTACGAAGCGGAAATACTGCGCCAATTTGCTGTAGTACTTCAACAACACGATGCTACAGCCGGTAAGTCAGTGACCCAATTGCTGGATAAATCCTTGATGGTTGCCCGCCGCCAGCAGGCACTCATGCTCGAGCTAAGGACCTGTATCACACGCTGTCAGCTTGGCGACTCATCTGATTCGTCTTATAGGCACGACCTGTTAAACGTCGTACACCGCATCAAGGAGGGCCAGAACACTACTGACTGCCAACATGCCCAGGCCATTATCCAGAAGACAGCCTGATCACGTTGTAAACACCCACGCCAGCAACAGAAAAATTAACTCCGTCGCCGACTAGAAACCGCTGCTCTCGATAGTCAGCGAAGCGGGAATACGCAAAACGGGATGGCAAGAGAGCTCTGCCACCCCGCTGTTAGTTGCACTGGATCTAGTCGATTACCGGCAATCCACTGGGAACTGAAACCGGCACTAAGTATTGAGCTGCCGCAGCGCGCTGGTCCGTCAGGCTTTCAAGAAAGCTAACCAGATCCTGTACTCGCTCCTCAGCGAGACTGATTGGCCTCAACTCATTGGCAGCCGCGATCTTCTCCCTCAAACGGCTATTATTTTGCACCCAGGTGTCACTTTGCAGATAGCCTACACGGCGAGCCCCTCGCAACCTTGTTTGCTTCAGGCTTGAACCATTACCGGTCAATTCAAGTACCGCTCCCATCGCCGGTAAGAGTTCAGGGGCTGCTTTATAGCCTTGAAGGGATGCCACCGGGTCCAGGTGATGTCGAACAACATCCTCAAGTGTATTGTAAGCACCAGAGTGCCCCCAGGGGCCTGTAAGAGCCACATTACGCAAGCTCGGTGTACGAAACTTATAACGATCTTCGTGGCGTTGTGTCACCCTCCCCCGACCGTAGTCCTCTAACGAAATATTCAGACCTGTGGTACGCCAGTAATCAGCATCATAGCCATCATTCTTTCCCGGCCCTATCTGCGGCATCGCAATGGCGTGAAAATCGTGATCCGTCTGAAATTTTCCTGAATGGCAGTTAGCACAACCGGCTTCACCATAAAATAGCATCATGCCTCGCCTGGCACTTGCAGAGAGGCTATTTTCGTTACCCGACAGATATGCATCAAAGGGGCTTGTGTCGGAACGGAATTCACTGCCTTCAAAAGCTGCGATAGCGTTAGCGACCATAACATAATGTACATCTCCCGCTGACATTACCTGCCTTGGAAAGGCTTGCTTGAACAACATAACGTAAGACTCATTTGCCTTGAGGCGCTGCGCCAGCAACTGCCAGACACCCCCACTACCTGCTACATTATTGGCAAACACGGCATCCGCAATCGGGTTTTCTCCGGGATTGCCAGCCATCTCCGTAGCCGACGCCACCGGAAACATTGCCTGCGCTGCCAGCACGCTGTCCAATCCTGATGGCAACTTCCATTTTGCCGGCGAGATAAAACCGGACTCATAGTGTTTCAGCTTATCAAGCTCGACGCGGCCGTCATGAAATAGCCGCGTAAACTCGTGCGCGCCAAGATTAAACAGTGCCGGAGAGTTGCGTGGCACCCGGCTGTGAACGGATTCACCCACGCTGTTGCCGGGCTTCCTCTCAGGGCCTAGTCCACGCGGCCCTTCACCGAAAGGCATTGCCATGCCATCCCCGGACGCAAGCGAAGGATGATGGCAAGTAGCGCAGGAAATATTTTTGTTACCGCTGAGAATCTTGTCAAAGAACAGCAACCTGCCGAGCTCTACTTTCGCAACGGCTGGAACGCCATTATATTGATAATCAACACTTCTGATCGGTTTGGGTAAGGTTGCATTCGCCGCCGAAGCACTAATTGCGATGACCTGAATCCCAACCAAGACAATGAATACGAATACTGTTGTCGCCATTTTCATAACAGACCTCCCTAAAGACCTTCACGCTTTGGCAGCATAACGAACAGAGGAATATGCGATGCACTACCGAACGGCCCTGGATGCCCGCCGTAGGTCTTACCGTCACTGTGCCAGTTGACCGCCAGCATCGAACTGGTCCATACATCGGACAGCTGTAAACAGGGCGAAAAACTGTGTACGAAGTCTGCATTGCCTTCACTATCGGCTAAAAATACGCTTTCACTGCCATCGCGCGCCCCTAAAGGCACATCCAGCGAGCCAGTAAAAGGTTCAGGAGGAGGCATCGCCATAAACGCATGCCAGATAGTGTATACGCCTTCAGGAACCAACCCGCTGAAGCTCAGCTCCAGCTTGCCCTGCCCATCTTCACAGCTGTATGCCCCTTTACCGGAATGCTGTAACCACTGCCCTAAAGTCATGCCCATAGGCTCCCCTTTAGGATGAGGCCCAAGAGCACTATCACTGAACGGATTATGGGGAACGGACACAGCTGTTTTGAATAGCTGCGCACTCATATCATGATCGCCATTGGTCACCCGGTAAACATCACCCGAACCGGGCGTACGTTCAATAAACACGTCCTGCTCCGGCAGGTTCGCATCCAGATGTGTTTTGAAAGCCAAGTCGACCTTCAGCTTATTATCAGACACCTTCTCTACTTGCATTTCATCGGCTTTCACTCCAAGAAAGAGCAAACCACTGATCATTACCACATAGAAACTGCTGATGCCGATTTTTATTATTTTGTTATTCATGCTAACTGCCTCATCTCTGTGTTTGTTCGCTATCCATTGTGCACAGAGCCTGAGATCCAAGCTTGACGTTGATCTGACCAATTTATGACTTTTTACTGACTTACTAGCGATAAAAAGTCATCAAAAGATCAGCGCAGCGCCATGCCTCCAAACAATAAATCCACCACACTCATAGTCATCTTGAAGGAGTAATTACTAAAACTCTGAAATCAACCAGAGGAGAAATCATCATGATTCACACTGCATCCAACACATACTCACCACTAGCAAAAATCCTGCACTGGATCTCCGCTGTGGTTATCATCTGGTCCTCCATCACTGGGACCTATGTCTCGTTTTCGGCCAATCTTGAGTTACAGGCACTTATCGCCCACATCAACGTTTCAATCACATCACTGCTAATCCCTATCTTTGCAGTACGCATCGTTTATAGACTGTGTCGCTCTGGGCCTGCCCCACTCTCAGGCAGGCCGCTTGAACAACTCGCCGCACGTATCGGCCACTTTTTACTCTACGGTCTAACTACAACAGTATTGATATCAGGGGTGCTGATGATGACGCAGAGCATCCAAATATTTGACTGGTTTTCACTGCCACAGCCACTTGAAGATCAAGTGCTGAACAGGCTGTTTGACAAAGTACATAAGGTAACATGCAGAGCACTGGCGGTAATGATTGTGGTTCACCTTGCCGCGGTGGTCAGACATCAGTATTTCGGTCGTCCGGTATTACAGCGCATGATATGAGGTATTTTTCGAATAGAGGCCCTGGTTACACAATGATGTGATGAAGGCCGTCGGTAAATAAAGTCTTGTGTTGCAGAAGAAATCCATCAGCAACCCCCTGCAGCAAGCAACCATACTAACTAGCAATTTGTTTCTGTATTTTCTTTGGCAAGCTATGAAATGCCCTGACATATGACCAGTCGATCAGTTCTTTCAGATAATTCTCATCCACAGAACGAACGCTGACAATCGAAACCCAGTAAAAGCGGTGCATATACCTTGCCGGCTTTATCCCTGGCTGATCGGTCAACTCGAGAAACCGCTCAGGCGTTACCCTTATACTGAAACGCCACTTCTCAGGTTCACTGGTTTTGAAATAGGCAAATTTTTTATTATGCACAGAAAACGACAATAAATTTGCCGGCTCCCCGGTATCCTTCTCTATGGCTCCGGCAAAAGACATACAGTATTTTTTTACTTCTTTAATATCCATAATTTCAGCGTCTTAAAAAAGTATGAACGTATTTCAGGGCAACCACCCCAAAAACAAAAAAGGCCGCATAGTGCGGCCTTCTGAATGGAATTATTCCAGCATATTAGAGCCGTTCGATCTCTGCCGCCGCTTTGCGGGCCTGTACCATTGCCTGATAATCGAACTGACCGACGCGCTGACCAAGTACCGCCTGCATCGCTTTACGCTCCTGCTCATCCAATACGGCAACATCCGGCGTATTAACCGCTGTGACGGCGATAAGCGCCCTGCTGCCATCGGCCAGCGTAACACTGCTGTAGCTTCCCGCATCCCCAGGATGAGGCATTTTAAACGCAGCCTGAAGCAGCTCAAACGGCATCTCGCGATCAGCACGGCCTACTTTCTCAACTTCAGTCCAGCTAATACCTTCCACAGCCACTCGTTCGGCACCTTGCTTTAACTGTACCAGCTGGGTATCGAGATCAACTTGCAAAGCTTCTCCAGCACGCTCATCAATCAAGCGAGTAGAGATCAATTCAGCCACCTCTTCCTGACTCTGCTGGCGTGCACGGATATGTTCTTTAACCCGCACCACAAGCGTACGGCCTGAATCCAACTCGATCGGATCACTGTTAACCCCTTCAGTAATCAACTCATTACTGAAAGCTACACGCAGTACTTTTGCGTTAGTCGTCAAATCATCATTACCACCACTACGACCAAAGGCCTCGGTAGTAATAATTTCCAGCTGCAGTTCATCAGCAGGTTCGATCAGATCACCAGCAGAGAATGTCAGATCCGCCAGCTGCCCAAGTTTTTCAACATAGAGCGCTTCAACCTTGTTATCCATTTGCTCGGCGATCAGCTCATCTTTGAGATCAGCAAATGTTGGCGCTTCACTGGTTACAATATCGGTGACCTTGATCAGGTGGTAACCGAACTGGGTGCGTACCGGTGCGGATACCCCACCTTTAGCCAGCGTGTTAACTGCCTCCTCGAAGGGACCATCCAGCAAACCCTGCTCATAGATACCCAGATCACCACCATTGGCCGCTGAACCTGGATCATTAGACTCGGTCTTTGCCAACTCAGCAAAGTCAGCACCGCCTTTAAGCTGTTCGGCTAGTGACTGTGCTTTTTCAAGTGCCGTTGCATCATCCACCTCATCGGAAACTTCAATCATGATATGAGAAACTGTGCGCCGCTCTTCAGAGCGAAAGGCAGCCAGACGCTGATCAAATTGACTCTGCAGCTCTGCATCATCAACAGTGATACCCTTGAGCAGATCTACTTTATTGAGTAACAGATACTCAAGAACAACTTGCTCTTCAGTCATATACTCAGTCTTGTGCTGATCATAGTAGTCAGTAAGATCCGCTTCACTAAGATTAATGCCCTGCTTGTAATCCTCCAGCGAGACCTGCAGATATGCCATATCGCGGGTTTGACGGTCCAGCGCTATTACCTGCTCAGTTTCTCCCGGCAGAGAAAATGCAGAAAGCATGTAGCCAGCTTGCTCCTGCTGTACCAGCTTATCTTTGCGTAGCAATTCTTTATACATGAGGGGGCTATAGCCAGCGTTGCGTAACATCGCCTCATATTGTTGGCGGTCGAAACGACCATCGACCTGGAATTCTTGTGTAGAAATAATCATCTGATCCAGATTTTGATCAGAGATAGTAATGCCCTGGTTGGTTGCAGATTGCACCAGAACTTCTTTTTCGATCAGATTATCGAGTACAGCCTTACGGATCAGATTATCATCCAGCAATGTTGGATCGGCATTTTCGCCCATCTGAGAGAGTAGCTGGCGACGCTGAAGATCGGCTCCCTGCAGTACATCTCTTTCACTGATCTCTTCGCCATTGACTGTAGCAGGCGCATTAGAGTCTGAGGTTAAGCTGACCAGTGACTCAACACCAAACAGTGCAAATGTCACAGCAATCAAACCAACAACGATCTTGGCGACGATTCCTTTAGAGTTATCTCGGATGTTCTGAAGCATAGTGCCTCTGGCCTCTAACTATGGAGCAGATAAAAAAAAAAGCGCATCCTTACCAGAATGCGCCTTTATTAGTGGCGGAACGGACGGGACTCGAACCCGCGACCCCCTGCGTGACAGGCAGGTATTCTAACCAACTGAACTACCGCTCCTGATGCTAGACGACCCCTTAGAGTCTGGCGCTAGCGATGTACTAGTATTACTTGTTTACAGAGTCTTTCAGAGCCTTACCAGGCTTGAAAGTTGGCAGCGTAGCCGCTGCGATTTCGATTGGCTGACCAGTCTGTGGATTACGACCGGTACGAGCAGCACGCTCTTTCACACTAAAAGTACCAAAACCAACCAGAGCGACAGAATCGCCCCCCTGCAGAGCGCCCGAGATAGATTCTAGTGTAGCGTCCAGTGCACGACCAGCGGCCGCTTTTGGAATGTCAGCAGAAGCTGCAATTGCATCAATCAGTTCAGATTTATTCACATTGTTCCCCTTATATGAATCGTTATTATATATTCTGTAGTCCATGCCCAGCAAGAATAGTCGGACAATTTATACCAAGCGGCCGAATCAGGTGTCAAGCGGGTTCCAGCCACTTTCTTCACTATTTTGTGTTAATGAGGCTTTATTTGCTCAGCCTCACTTTTTGCTTGCTTTTTCTTCGCCGACACGGTTGGCTTTTCGGCCTTAATTAACGACTCAGGCTGGTATTTCAGTGCGATGTCCAGCACTTCGTCAATCCATTTTACCGGACAAATATCCAAATCCGCCTTGATATTATCCGGAATTTCCTTCAAGTCACGCTCATTTTCATCCGGAATAATGACTGTTTTAATGCCGCCACGGTGTGCCGCCAGGAGTTTTTCCTTCAATCCACCAATGGGTAGGACCTGCCCTCGCAGGGTAATTTCACCGGTCATAGCCACGTCAGATTTAACCGGAATGTTGGTTAAAACCGAAACCAGAGCGGTACACATACCAACACCCGCACTGGGGCCGTCTTTAGGTGTCGCGCCTTCCGGTACGTGAATATGAATATCATTTTTTTCATGAAAATCAGCAGCGATACCCAGCGACTCGGCACGACTACGCACCACGGTCATGGCCGCCTGAATGGATTCCTTCATCACATCGCCCAGAGAGCCAGTATGAATCTGGCGCCCCTTACCCGGCACCACAGCAGATTCGATAGTGAGAATATCACCACCTACCTGCGTCCAGGCAAGGCCTGTTACCTGCCCGATACGGTCCTCTTCTTCAGCCATACCAAAGTTAAACTTGCGCACACCACAATAATGCTCAAGGTTTTCACTATTCAACGCAATACCGGCGTCTTTCTGATTTTCCAGTGCGATCTCCTTGATCACCTTGCGGCAGATCTTGGCAATTTCTCGCTCCAGGCCACGTACCCCCGCCTCACGGGTATAATAGCGAATCAGGTCGATAACCGCAGTATCTTCGATGACCAGCTCTTTATCCTTCACACCGTTGGTCTTCAACTGCTTAGAGATCAGGTACTTTTTGGCGATATTGAGCTTTTCATCCTCGGTATATCCCGGTATACGAATGGTCTCCATACGATCCAATAAAGGACCGGGGATATTCATCGAGTTTGAAGTACACACAAACATCACATCGGACAGATCGTAATCGACTTCCATGTAATGATCGTTAAAGGTACTGTTCTGCTCAGGATCAAGAACCTCCAGCAACGCCGACGCCGGATCACCACGCTGATCCATGCCCATCTTATCGATCTCATCCAGCAGGAACAGCGGGTTTTTAACGCCTACCTTAGCCATCTTCTGAATCAGTTTACCCGGCATTGAGCCAATATAGGTACGGCGATGACCGCGAATTTCTGCTTCATCGCGTACGCCACCCAGTGCCATACGGATATATTCCCGGTGGGTGGCGCGCGCGATAGAACGCCCCAGAGAGGTTTTACCTACACCAGGAGGACCAACCAGACACAGAATCGGACCTTTCAGCTTACGCACACGTTTTTGCACCGCAAGGTATTCCAGGATACGGTCTTTCACCTCTTCCAGACCGTAGTGATCTTCATTCAGAATCCGCTCGGCACGCTTCATATCGTGACGCACTTTACTGCGCTTAGACCACGGAATCTGCAGCATCCAGTCAATATAACCACGTACCACAGTTGCTTCGGCTGACATCGGAGACATCATCTTCAACTTGTTGTATTCATTCATGGTTTTATCGAGAGCTTCCTTAGGCATACCGGCTTCATCGATACGTTTTTTCAGCTCTTCAATATCGGTCGTACCATTCTCGTCCAGATCACCCATCTCTTTCTGGATAGCCTTCATCTGCTCATTGAGATAGTACTCACGCTGACTCTTTTCCATCTGTTTCTTGACGCGACCACGGATGCGTTTTTCAACTTCAACCAGATCGATCTCTGATTCCATCAACGCCATCAGATGCTCAAGACGCTGACGATCATCAAGCATCTCAAGAATTTTCTGTTTTTCATCCAGTTTGAGAGACATATGCGCAGCGATGGTATCCGCCAGCCTACCGACTTCATCAATAGCCGATAGCGAACTCAAGACTTCCGATGGAATCTTCTTGTTCACTTGCACAAAACGCTCAAACTGGTCCAGCGCGGTACGCTTGTATGTCTCTACTTCGCTTTCTTTAAGCTCTTCTACCGCCAACACCGAAACATCGGCACTAAAATGTTCATCAGTCTCATGCAATGTATCGATACGCGCGCGATAATTACCCTCAACCAATACTTTTACAGTACCGTCTGGCAGCTTCAACATCTGCAAGACACTGGCAACTGTACCAATACTAAACAGATCACTGCCAACCGGCTCGTCATCTGAAGCCTTTTTCTGTGCAATCAGCAAAATTTCCTTATTTTGAACCATCGCTGATTCAAGCGCCTTAATCGACTTTTCGCGACCGACAAATAGCGGGATCACCATATGGGGATAAACAACAACATCACGCAAGGGCAGAACAGGTAGCGTGGTGGTAGTGATCTCTTGATTACTCTCGAGTGGTGCCATAATGGACCTTACTCCTCTTTTCAGATACAGCCTGTGACCTATAAAATTTTAACCAGCAGGCATACATAGAACTGATATAAAACAGCATCTCAAATCTAGATGGGGCTATCGCAGTAAATTACAACCGCATACGATAAAAAAACCAGCATTAATTTTATCTCCACCAGCCAAAAAGCCTAACCGGTTCATTGACTTATAGCAGCTCCGCCCGCAGGAAACAACGTATCAAAATGAGATACTATTTTCTGCATATCATCACCTTAAGCCGACACTTCTATTACTCAAGACAAAAAAGGCCCGACTGCAGAACAGGCGGGCCTTTACAAATCACTGCTGTTTACTTGTAATATGCATTGTCCCGCACAGTATGGTCGGTCACATCACGTACACCAACAAGCCCCTGGATACGTTCAACCAGGGTTTTCTCAACACCGTCTTTTAATGTCATATCCACGGCACTGCAGCCCTGGCAACCACCGCCAAATTGCAAGATAGCGATATGACCATTTTCTTCTTCAACCAGCTCCATCAACTTAACTTCGCCACCATGGGAGGCCAGTCCCGGATTAACATCTGAATAAAGGATGTAATTAATCTGCTCATCCATTGGGCTGTCACTTGATACTTTAGGTACTTTGGCATTTGGAGCTTTAATTGTCAGCTGCCCGCCCATGCGGTCAGTTGCATAGTCAACAGTAGCTTCTTCAAGATAAGGCAAGCTGTTCTTTTCAAAATAAAACTTCACGTGTTGAAGCGGCATGATTTCATCATCTTCAATCACTTCATCCGGACGACAGTATGCGAGACAGGTTTCTGCGTAGGGCGTGCCCGGCTGGGTAACAAACATACGTACAGAGATACCTTCAATATTCTGATTTTCCAGCAGCTCAGCCAGATAGATTTCTGCCGATTCAGTAACCGTGATATTCATTTAAATTCCTGTAACAAATGCAACAATAGATGGGCTCAGGATACACCTATTCTAAACCCGAGTAAATTGATCAGTTATTATACGCTCTATCCTCTGAGATTATCCTAGAATCCTCGGTTGGATGAGTGCTGAGGCGCAGGAAAAAAGCGTCAGAGCAAGGCTTGAGTTGCCGTAACCAGTTATTCTAATTGCAAAACTCATAACACAGCTATGGCGCTTTTTAACCAGCGTCAGTGAATATAGGGCTCACCCATAAAGTGAATAGACACTTAGTCAATTTTGGATACAAATCAAATAACACCTTTTAGCGCGGTTAACTGAGGTTTCTAGGATTATCTGTTAGACTTGCCACTCTTCAAGAACCCACCACCAATTAAGCGCCCTGATGACCACCAGCGAACGCATCAAAACCATACTCTCGCTTGGCCTGCCTATTATCGGGGGAATGCTGTCACAGAGCCTGTTGAATCTGATCGATGCCGTCATGGTTGGCTCATTAGGTGAAGTCGCATTGGCAGGCATCGGCATGGGCGGCTATGCCACATTTCTGGCAATCAGTCTGATCATCGGCCTCTCTTCCGGCGTACAGGCGATGGTCGCTCGCCGACGTGGACAAAACCGCATGGAAGATATCGCTCGCCCGGTAAATTGGGGACTGGTACTTGCCCTGCTCGTCGGCCTCCCTCTAACCCTACTGTTTCTGACGTTCTCCAACAATATGGTCGCACTGATGAGCGCTGACCAAAGTGCACTGACTATTGCAGACCAGTATTTTGAATACCGGATTCTCGCCCTTGTTATTGTGGGCATGAACTTCTCTTTTCGCGGTTTCTGGAACGGCACCAATCGCCCCATGGTGTATTTACGGGTTCAGGTATTGATGCACGGCCTCAATGTGCTGATCAGCTATGGCCTGATTTTTGGCCACTTCGGACTTCCAGAGCTGGGAGCGGCAGGCGCAGGTCTGGGGACAACCATCGCACTTTATATCGGTTGCGCTATTGTCGCCCTCATCACCTGGAAAGATGCCCGCTCCGCCGGCTTTATGAAAATTCGCCACGGCGCATCATCCTCACTGGGCACATTGCTGAGGCTATCGATACCACATTCACTGCAGCAGTTTTTCTTTGCCGCATCGATTGTTGTGCTTTTCTGGCTCATTGGCGGCCTGGGAACAGACCAGCAGGCGATCGGTCACGTGCTGATCAATCTGGCACTGTTTCTTATACTTCCGGGTGTTGGCCTGGGTATTGCCGCTACTACTTTGGTTAGTCATGCACTAGGCGAAAACCGCTCAGACCTCGCCAGTCGCTGGGGCTGGGATGTGATAATGGCCGCCACGATCATCATGGCGCTACTCAGTCTACCCATGTGGCTGGCACCGGACATCATCTTATCCCTGTTCCTCCATGACCCGGCATTGATCGAAGAAGCACGTCTACCCTTAATGCTGACCGGTCTGGCTATCTGTCTGGATGCATCAGCCATCGTCCTCACCCAGGCCCTCCTCGGTGCTGGCGCCAACCGTACTGTAATGCTGGTCACAACTACCGGCCAGTGGTGCTTCTATTTGCCATTAGCATGGCTTGTTGGCCCCTACCTGGGTTTTGGCCTACTGGGGATCTGGCTACTGCAAGTGGTACACAGAACGTTGTCATCTTTAGTCTTTATCTACATATGGAAGCAACGCAACTGGGTTCATATCCGTCTATAGATTGTTTAGACTGTGTTACAGGCCATGGAATCAGTTCAAGGCATCTTTTCTTATCCAGCTGACAGGGATTAACGACTAAGCATGGTAGAACAAAATCTGGTCTTCTCTTTCTTTTTAATCTTCACGGGTGCCGCAGTACTGGCCACCGTTGCTCTTTACACCCGACAACCGTTGCTGGTTGCTTATATCGTACTGGGAGCCTTCCTGGGGCCTTACGGCTATAGCCTTATTCAAGATACAGCCCTGCTATCGGAAATTTCCCATATCGGCATTATCTTTCTGCTGTTCCTGCTCGGGCTGGATATGCAGCCCAGTCACCTTGTTCACATGCTAAAAAAGGCTACTCTGGTAGCGATCCTCAGCGCTCTAATCTTTATGGCTATCGGCTACGGCGTAGGCATCGGCTTTGGATACACCCAAGTAGAAGCGGTTATTATCGGTGTTGCGCTGATGTTCTCCAGCACCATTATCGGCATCAAATTACTGCCCACCACCGTTTTGCATCATAAACACACCGGGGAACTCGTCGTCGGTCTACTGCTGTTACAGGACGTGATCGCCATTCTGGTATTACTGTTTATTAACAGTGGCGACAACGGCGGTAACAGCCTGACCACCTTCCTCAAAACGCTTATCGCGCTGCCGCTAATCATCGGCGGCGCCTTGCTGTTTGTACGCTATATCCTGTTACCTTTGATCCACCGTTTTGACCGTTTCCATGAGTATATCTTTTTAGTGGCGATCGGCTGGTGCCTGGGACTTGCAGAACTCGCTCAACTGGCGGGTCTATCGGCGGAGATAGGCGCCTTTATCGCGGGCGTCAGCGTGGCCACCAGCCCAATTGCGCAATACATTGCGACCAGTCTGAAGCCACTGCGCGATTTTTTCCTGATCCTGTTTTTCTTCTCTATCGGTGCCAGCTTTAATCTCTCTCTGGTTGATGAGATTCTGATCCCCGCACTCATCCTGACCGTACTGGTTTTGGTGCTCAAGCCGGTCGTATTTCGCTTCCTGCTACACCGCATCAGCGAAAGCAATCGAATCGCCTGGGAGGTAGGCTTTCGCCTTGGCCAGATCAGTGAGTTCTCCCTGCTCATTGCGTATATGGCAACCAGTTCTGCGCTGATAGGCCAGGAAGCCTCACACGTTATCCAGGCCACTGCGATTTTAACCTTCCTGCTATCGACCTATGTGGTGATCTTTAACTTCCCCAGCCCGATCGCAGTTTCCGACAAACTGCGCAGGGATTGATCCAAAAAAAAACGCCCCTCAGGGCGTTTTTTTCAGTAAGCTGTTTTATCCCGTCCCTGCCAAAGACTTTCCGCCTGACTGAACAGTTCTTCGTCAGAACCGCCCTTACCAAGCAGCTTGAGCACGATGGCGAGCGTTGAGATCACCGCACCTTCACCATACTCATGAAGCTTATCTCCACGCCATACCGACAGCAAGTCTGCGATGTCAAGCTCCTCTTTCACCAGTCGCTTGGGAAAATAACGCGGCCACACTGAGGTCGAATACTCTCCGCTATGAGTCCACTGCAAATCACACTCACTGTCCGGCTTAATCTCCGCCTCGCCGCCATCACCCTTGATAGTCAGGCCACGCTCAACACCCAGTAATACCGCCGTTTTTTGGTGCATTGGCCCATAAGCAGGGTGAAACACTCCATCCACAGTGTGCCTGGCATGCAACGGGTTTATCAACCGACACAACGTATGCACCGGCGAGCGCAACCCAAGTATTGAACGCAGATTGATGATCCGTCCCATTTCAGGACTCAGAGTATCGATTGGCATGAAAGCAAAATTACGCCGTTTCAGGGAATCGTCAACCTGCTGCCAGTTCTGACAGCCTTGTATACCAAACAGCCCAAGCATATCTTCACTATAAATACGCCCAGCCGTATGCCCCTTGGCTCCATGCATGAATACTCGTACCCCACTACCGGCGATGGTAAGCGCTGCAAGGAGAAACCAGGGGAGCTGACGCTTTTTCCCGGCATACGTTGACCAATCCAGATCAACCTGCAACGCCTCTGGCGCACTGATCTGGCCACGTACAGCCTGAACAAACCCAGCCAGCTCTTCTGGAGACTCTTCTTTAACCCGCAGTAACATCAGGAAAGCCCCTAACTGCTCAGGCTCTACCTCTGCATTCAATATCATCTGCATCGCCTCAAAGGCTTCCTGCTGCGTCAGTGATCGGGAACCTTTCTGGCCTTTCCCCAGAATACGTACAAAGGGAGCAAAAGGATGTTCTTGCGTCATAGACCTACTCAATAGATTAAATTACAGTGGACAGCTAATTTTATACCGAAGCTAACCAAGTGATGAAACCTTTTCACCCCCAGTTAAACCTATTCTTCAATGCGCTGGTGTTTTTTACTCGAATACCTGCGCCTCCTGGAGTTGATTATTCAACACAACATTTGACACAAGCAAGCCGATACTTGCCATTGATTGGCTTACTTGTCGGCAGTATTGGCGCACTGGTATGGCTCGCAAGCGCAGCCCTGCTCCCCGATCCTCTGGCTATCATTTTTTCTATTGCAGCAACAATATTGCTTACCGGCGCTTTTCACGAAGACGGGCTGGCAGACAGTGCCGACGGTTTCGGCGGTGGCTGGAATAAAGAACAGATACTCAGAATCATGAAGGATTCGCGTATCGGTTCCTACGGAGCCATTACATTGATGCTTGTTTTGGCAAGTAAATATAGCGCGTTAATGCATATAGCCTACCCGGCCAGCGTGATGATTCTGGCCCATACCCTGAGTCGTTTCGCCGCGGTTTGCTTGATCTCTCATGACAACTATGTGCGCGAAGACGAAACAGCAAAAGTAAAAACCCTCGCCAACCATATTGATCGCAAGGGACTTATTATTGCAGCAGCTCCCGTCCTTCTGACACTTTCATTAATGGCAAGCATTACTGCCTGGCTGGTACTGGTGCCGGTGCTCCTTGTTACACTGGGTTGCAGTTACTATTTCAACAAAAGAATCGGCGGCTATACCGGTGACTGCCTGGGAGCATGCCAGCAACTCACCGAGCTAACCTGCTACCTGTTTTTCTGCCTGCCACTGTTTATCCAGTAGTTTCTCATAAATATGCCTGTCTCAGGTGATGTCGGCTTTCACCCTACCAGCCACACTGTTAGAATCCGCCCATCTTCAGGAGAGGCATCATGAAACGACAAAAGTCACGTAGCAAACCAAACAAACCAGCGCATAAATCTGCACAACAGCTACCGACAGAAGCGGTCGAACTACATATCGATTCCATTAGTCATGATGGCCGCGGTGTGGGTCGTTTTGCGGGCAAAGTCACCTTTGTCAGCAACGCCTTACCGGGTGAAACTGTGCTGGCAAAACTGACCGAGAGCAAGAGCAAATACAATCTCGCCGATGCCGAGCAAATCCTGACCCCCAGCGCTGACAGAATTGAGCCCTTCTGCCCCCATTATCAACAATGCGGCGGCTGCGACATGCAGCATCTATCTTCAGAGCGCCAATTGGAACTGAAGCAGACACACGTGCTGGAGCAGCTACAACGTATCGGTCAGACAACTCCAGAGGATGTTTTAGCGCCTCTGCGCTCTGCGCCAAGCCACTATCGCCGCAGCGCTCGCATAGGTATCAACCAGCTATCAAATGGTGACCCTATTGTTGGTTTTCGGCGCAAGAGCAGCCACCTCCTCTGTCAGATTGATAGCTGCCCGGTACTGGACAAACGACTGGAGAACATTTTCTCAGTTACCAGAGAGCAGCTGGAAGCGCTTGGTGATATCAAACACATCACCCAGTTGGATATTGATCTTGGGGATCAGGATGGCTTCCTCAACGTACACCATAAAAAGCCACTCTCACCAGAAGCGATCGCAGCCTTTCAGACAATAGCGACACAGTACCAATTAACCCTGAACTTCCAGGGAAAAGAGACTATTAAAAATGACCGCAAAACGAGAGAAGCAGCTGCCAGTTATCAGTTGAACGACCTCAGCCTGAGCTTTCATTCCGGAGACTTCATACAGGTCAACGCCGGGATAAACCAACAGATGATTGAACAGGCTATTGCCCTGCTTGCTCCCACCAAAGAAGACCAGATCCTTGACCTGTTTTGTGGCCTGGGTAACTTCACCCTGCCACTGACATCCAGAGGTGCACAACTAACCGGCGTGGAAGGCAGTGAAGCGATGGTGCTGCAAGCTCAGCATAATGCCCAAAACAATAACTTATCTAGCTGCGAATTCCATTGCGCCAACCTGGCAGAAGATATCACCGGGCAAGCCTGGTACAAGAAACCTTATAACAAGTTAGTTCTTGACCCACCACGCACCGGTGCGCAGCAATTAATTAACCAGATTTGTGCACTCAAAGCGGAGCTAATTCTCTATATTTCCTGCAATCCTGGCGCCCTGGCTCGCGATACACTCGCCCTCAAGGAGCAGGGGTACAAGCTTAGCAAGTTCCTGGTGATGGATATGTTCCCGCAAACGCACCATATAGAATCGATGGCACTGTTTGTACGCGGCAAAAAACCGAAAGCCACCAAGAAAGTCATTTCTGGCAAGAAGCTCTGGAGCACACGGTGATCCAGACTCTCCCCCTGGAGCGCGTCCTATTCGCCGACAGCAGCATTGTCGTGATAGATAAAAATCACGACCTCCTCTCCGTACCCGGAAAAGGTGAAGATAAACAGGACTGCTTGTGGCGCCGTGTTCAGCAGAGCCACCCAACAGCTCGCATCGTTCATCGCCTTGACTACGCAACCTCTGGCGTAATGGTGCTGGCGCTGGACGCAGACAGCCATCGTAACCTGAGCATGCAATTCCAGAATCGCCAGACAGCAAAGCGCTACCAGGCAGTTGTTTCAGGACTGGTTAGGGACGATGAAGGGTTAGTAGATCAGCCACTGCGGTGCGACTGGGAAAACCGCCCTTTGCAGATTGTCGACCCTGAGCAGGGGAAACCTGCCCAGACTCGCTGGCAGGTAATAAAGCGGGAGAGTGATCGCACCCGGCTCTGGCTTCACCCTATCACCGGCCGCTCCCATCAATTAAGAGTACATATGCAGTTTATCGGCCACCCCATATTAGGTGATCGCTTCTATGCTAATGTAGAAGAAACAGGAAAATCTGAGCGACTGTTATTGCACGCCGAGACACTCGCTTTTCAGCACCCGCTATCAATGGAGCAGATGAGCTTTAACTCACCCACGCCATTCTAAAGCAGTTACACAGGTGCGGGAAAAAACCTCAACTCTCAGACCACCTTTCTGATCAACTGCCCATCTTTAAAGCCAGCAATGCTTTGTGTCATCTGATCAACAATCCGCTGACGCGCCTGAAGACTGCCCCAGGCGCTATGAGGAGTAACGATCAGGTTTGGTATTTCGGTATCCAGCAGCGGGTTGCCGTCAACAGGCGGCTCGACACTCAAAACATCCGTCGCCGCACCGCCCAGATGAGCAGACTTCAATGCCGCGGCAAGCGCCGTCTCATTTACAATACCGCCACGTGCAGCATTAACCAGAAACGCCCCCGGCTTCATCATGGCCAGTGCTTTAGAGTCAATTAAGTCCCGGGTTTCATCAGTTAATGGACAATGCAGGGTTACCACATCCACTTGTGGCAATAGCTCATCAAGCGGTATCCGCCCCTCTTTAGGATTCACACCCCGCTGGGCTATCAGTACCTTCATACCAAATGCTTCTGCAATCTTAGCCACCCCGGCACCCAAATTTCCATAGCCGATAATCCCCAGGGTTTTACCTTCCAGCTCCTCAATGGGATGGTTCAGCAGGCAAAACTGCCTGGAGCGCCCCCAATCCCCCGCCTGTACAGCGCTGTGATATGCAATCAGATTGGTATGTAATGCCAGAATTAACATCATTACATGCTGTACCACCGAAGCCGTGCCGTATGCCTGACAATTGACTACCCGGATACCTAGCTGCTCAGCCGCCTGAAGATCAACAATGTTGGTTCCAGTCGCGGCAATACAGACCAATTTTAGTGCACTAGCCTGCGCCAATACTGATGCACTGAGCGGTACTTTATTAACGATTACCACATCCGCATCGGCAATGCGTTCAGCCACCTCATCAGGATTGGTTTCGGCATACCCTGTAAAATCACTAAACTCGGCCTGCAGACCGGCGAGATTAAGATCACCAAAATCAAGACTTTCCAGATCCAGAAAAACAGCTTTCATTATGAACATCCACCCATTAATTCACAGCAGCATAATCTTACTAAAACACTATCGCCACACTACATCTTATCCGCATTCGCTGCACCGCCATCCATGGCTCTTTGCAGCATACCGTACGTCCTGTACGTAAAAAGGGGCCTAAGCCCCTTTAGATAACGAGCCTGGGCTCATTAAATATTCTCTTTGATCTCCCAGAGGATCTCTTCAGCGATTACCGCCGGAGCTGAATAACCATCAGGCGTTTTCACCGTCATAAATACGCCACTGCTGGTACGATTCAACACCAACTGGTACTGGCCTGTATGCTCGTATACATTCGTCTCAGCATTAAATGTGCCTTCCTGGTCACCGCCAAAGGTATAGATAACTTTCCCACCCAGCCAGATCTTGTAGCCTTCCTCGTTGGCCGGATCATCCTGCATATCGGCACTGTACTCAGTATTGGCCGGATCACTCGGTGCGGCCTGGGGATTAACTTCACTGAGCTGCTTAGAGCTGTATGAAACTTCAGAGTCAGCTTCTTCATCACTAAAGCCTAACGCCTTGCCCAAACCGGAAGTATTTAACTTTATATCTTCCCTGTCTGAATGCAGCCACTCAAAGAAACCCATTTTTTCGGTTTCGGCGAATGAAGTCGCTGTCGTATGCGTCATATAGAAAATACCAGCATTCTGATCTCGGGTACCAACATCCAGATCGGAGCGATCCAGTGCAGAATTTAACTGACTCCAGGCCTGATCAACAGGGGCTGTAATTTTTAATGCAGGAAAGCCCTGGGAATCACGCCCCAGTTGCGGCCTTGCCTTTTGGCTTTCCTTTAACGCCAGCAAACTTTGCGATGTTTCTTTAGTCGACGCCTTGCTTAGATAGCGCAACATTTCAAACATCATGTCAGACTTATAACCAACATCCTCTGCGGTTGCTTGCCAATCTACAGATGCAGGCCTTTCATCCTGCGGTACACGCAAGTGCTTCATAGAGATAGCCGTACGTTGATAATCATCTTCGAGCGGTCGAACATTGATTTGTAATTTATCGCTAACAGGCCCTTCAATATCCTGAAATGTCATTCGCTTAACCAGGCTATCGATAAAACTGTACTCTTTAGCGTCCGCATCAATCCAGGCAGTCTCCATGACACCTTGCTGCGGCGCAGATTTAGCAAGTTCAACACCATTGAAATGCCAGAAATCCTGAAGCTGTACCCAGACGTCTGCAATTGGCTCATCAACGATGAGTATCTTATCGCCCTTCTCACGCTTCAAATTTACCGATTCACTGCCCACATCAGCATAAAAGAATTCCGGACGCGGCACTTCGAACTCACGGGTGCGTGTAGAGGCTGTTTGCCCAGCAGAAGGAATATTCAGGCGATCTTCCATCGGCTTGGCGGTCGCCTGCAGATGCGGAGGAATTTCCAGCCTGGCGGAAGTTTCCGATTTCTCGTAGTTCTGGCTACGGTCATTAATAATGCCCTGCTCACCATAAAGCGGATTCGAAATTGAACCACAGCCAGCAACACTTAGAACAGCAGCTGCAAGGGGCAGCAACGTTATTATTCTCATTCTGCGAGTCCGTAAATAGATTAAATAATGTCGCACGTCTGTAAAGCACTGCGTACTTCATCATGGTACTGCTCGGCCAGCACAGTCAGTGGCAAACGAATCCCCTCTCCCATCAAGCCCATCTCGGACATCGCCCACTTAACAGGTATCGGGTTGGACTCAACAAACAGTTTGGTATGCAGCGGCATTAATTTCTCTTGTAGGGCACGAGCAGCTTCAGTCTCACCGGCAATAGCCAGGCGACACAACTCACCCATCTCTGCAGGCGCGACATTAGCCGTAACAGAAATATTGCCATCACCACCAAGCAACATAAGTTCAACCGCGGTCAGATCATCGCCTGAATAGATAGCAAACTCTTTTGGAGCCTTCTCGATTAGCAGCTTGGCACGGTCCAGGTCGCCGGTAGCTTCCTTGATACCAATAATATTGCTGACAGCACTCAGGCGCAGCACAGTTTCCGGCAACATGTCACAAGCGGTACGACCTGGAACGTTATACAGAATCTGAGGAATATCAACGGCTTCAGCAATTGTTTTATAATGCTGGAACATGCCTTCCTGAGTTGGCTTATTGTAGTATGGAGTCACCAGCAGGCAGGCATCCGCACCAGCAGTCTTAGCCGATTGAGTCAGCTCAATAGCTTCCTGGGTAGAATTTGCCCCCGTTCCTGCAATCACAGGAATAGCACCACTGACACGATCAACCACGCGTTTAATGACCTGACAGTGCTCATCACAGTTCAGAGTTGCAGACTCACCCGTAGTACCAACCGCCACAATAGAATCCGTGCCCTTCGCCAAATGGAAGTCCACAACCTTATCCAGCGCATCCCAATCAACGTCGCCATTGGGCATCATAGGGGTAACAAGTGCAACAATGCTGCCAGTAATCATTTTTGTCTCCATAAGGTGTGTGGGAAGCCTATGGTACTTGTCAACCTATTGTGGCTCAACCTCTTCTGCCTCAATAAGTTACGCCATCATTGCCGAGATAAATATCTCTGGGCCTTTAGCCACCCAACCCTGTTAAATCTGTTATCTTAGTAAAGCCTGACATTCTAACTGAATTGCATCAGATAAGCGTAGTTGTAACGAATATTTTTAGCTCTTTAAGGAGTCTTTATGAGCCACCCAACCCTTGACCAGCAGGTTAGCGACTTTACCAGCCAAGCAACCAGTGAAACCACGGTAAACCTGTCAGATTTAAAAGGGAACAATGTAGTCATCTATTTCTACCCCAAAGACAATACTCCAGGCTGCACAACCGAGGGACAGAATTTTCGTGATATGCATGATCAGTTTGCCGCAACCAACACCCTTATTTTTGGCGTTTCCCGCGACAGCATGCGTACCCACGAGAATTTCAAAGCAAAACAGTCCTTCTCTTTCGAGCTGATTAGCGACCCCGATGAAGCACTGTGCAAACTGTTCGATGTCATCAAGCTAAAGAAACTCTACGGCAAGGAATACATGGGCATCGAACGCAGCACCTTCCTTATCGACGCAGCAGGAAAACTGCGTAAAGAATGGCGCAAAGTGAAAGTTAAGGGACATGTTGACGAAGTGCTGGAAGCAGTAAAAGCCCTTTAATCGCTGACTCAAAGTAAAAAACCGGCAACTGCCGGTTTTTTTGAACACTACTTCTACCCGGATATTCCACGAGGGGATTGGCACTACGTAACATAGTGTAACCTTCTGATATAGCTGCATTTGCAAGTATCATAAGGCTTACAGTGTGATTTCAAACGCCGGTATGAAATGTTCGGGCTAATTGACCTTATACAACCATTCAGCTGTGTGTATCTTGGGCTTCCATCGCATTACTCTTTGGCCAGGCATTCAAAATCGCTTTGATCAGGGTTGCCAGCGGTATAGCGAAGAACACACCCCATACACCCCACACACTGCCAAACACCAAAACAGCAATAATGATCGATACCGGATGCAAGTTTACTGCCTCGGAGAAAAGCAACGGCACCAGAACGTTACCATCCAGAGCCTGAATAATCCCGTATGCCAGCATCAGGTACCAAAATTCATTAGTCCAGCCCCACTGCACAAAACCGATTAACGCAACCGGCAGAGTAACCAACGCTGCACCAATATAGGGAACCAACACCGACAGGCCCACTATAATAGCCAACAGAGCGGCATAGTTAATGCCGAGAAAAACAAACACCACATAAGTTACAGAACCAACAATCACTATCTCAATGACCTTGCCACGAACATAGTTAGCAATCTGATCGTCCATCTCATGCCATACCTGAGTCAGCATCGCCTTCTTTTTTGGCAGGTAAGAAACCCACCATTGCGCAAGTTTCGAGCCATCCTTGAGGAAGAAGAAAACCAGGATTGGCACCAGCACCAGGTAAATGAGCAAAGCAATCAAACCGGCAATTGAATTCAGGGAGAACGTGACAACCCACTGACCTGCCTGACTCAGCTCAACCGTAGCAATATCGATAATCTGGGTAATTTGCTGTTCAGAAAAAATATCGGGGTACTGTTGCGGCAGCAGTAACAGCACGGCCTTCGCCTCGGTAACCATCCTGGGCAATTCATTAAACAGATTGACCGATTGCTTCCAGGCGAGAGGAAAAACAAACAGCATCAGCGACAGCAAGATACCGACAAAAAACAGGAAAACCAGTATAACCGAGACTAAATGGGGGATCTGTTTCTTTCTCAGGAACTCAATAACCCCCTGCATCAAAAACGCCAGTATAATACTGGTAAAAACAGGCGCTAATGCCTGTCCCAGATAGAGAATGACACCCAGCGCTGCGGCCAGTAAAACAAACAGCAGCAAAACCTCTTCGTTGGAGAAATATTCTTCAATCCACTTACCAAAAATCTTTTTCACAGATTAAGTCCCTAGTCCCTGTTAGCCACGACGTATGATATATATATACTCATCATCGACACTGAACGATTCAAGCAGCTGATGGTCAGACTGGTCGGTATAGGCTTTAAAATCCCTGACTGATCCAGCATCTGTCGCCACTACTTTGAGTACTTCACCGGCCGAGAGTTTGTGTAGTGCTTGCTTTGCCTTCAGTAACGGTAATGGGCAATTAAGGCCTCTGGCATCAAGAATCTGGTCGATCTGAAGATCACTCATGAGTGGGGTAGTCCTGAATTATTATTGCAAGAACAGCAATATATACCAAAAACTGAGTTAAGATAATCTATAAAACCAGAACCTGCGCCTTAAGGATAAGAACCTTGTTGAAACGGCTATACAAATACGGTCTGCTTATACTTCTGGCAACGTCCGTATCACTACCTTCCTACAGCAGTGAACTGCCGATTATCGGTGACACTACCTCATCGATTATTTCACTGGACCAGGAACATAAATTAGGCCGTGTATGGGCTCGAATGCTACGCGGCCGCGCCCCAGAGCTATCTGATCCTTTAACTGTCAATTATCTCGACGGCCTACTCTGGGAGCTGGCAGCTTCAAGTCAGTTGCAGGACCATCGTCTCGAGCTGATCGTACTCGACAACAGCACGTTAAATGCATTTGCAGTCCCCGGCGGCATCGTCGGTATAAACTCAGGGCTGATACTAGGTGCACACGACGAAGAAGAACTTGCCTCGGTGGTGGCGCATGAATTAGCGCACCTCTCGCAACGTCACTACGCCCAGCAACTGGAAGAATCCCGTCGTAACCGCCCTTTCCTGTTAGCAGCTATGCTAGCCAGCATTCTGGTCGCAGCAGCTGATACCGAAGCAGGTGTCGCCGGTATATCCGGTACCATTGCCGCGGGCCAACAAGCGGGGTTAGCCTTTAGCCGGCGCAATGAACAAGAAGCTGATCGTATCGGCATGCTCAATCTTGTCGCAGCGGGTTTTGATCCTCTGGCAATGCCACGTATGTTCTCGCGCATTCAACGCTCCACTCGTTTTCTGGGTCAAAGGCCACCTGAGTTCTTACTCACCCACCCGGTTACAGAATCCCGAATTGCCGATGCTGAAAACCGAGCAAGACAACTGCCTAAAAATGCCTACCGGGATTACAGGTATGATTTCCCTCTGATTCAGAAACGTCTGCAAGTGCATTACACTGCGCAACTGCAAACCCTGACAAAAGAATTGGCCGAAAATGCAACCAGTGATTCTGTGAGCCGTTACGGCCTGGCACTGGCACACATGAAAGCCAACCATCTGGATAAGGCTAACGAGGCGCTTGCAGGTCTATCTCCCGCTTTAAAGAACCATCTTTTCGTCAAGTTAACTAAAGCCGAACTGCTGTTGGCAGAAAAGAAGAACACGGAAGCCAGTAGTCTGTTAAAGCTGCTGGATCAGCTTTACCCCGGTAGCTATCCGGTTTCTGTGCTGTACGCCAAGGCGCTTAGAGCTGACAATCAGGCAAAGGCATCAGCACAAATATTAGAGTCACTCAGCCAACGTTACCCGACTAACAGTTTCATCTGGTATGAACTGGCAGAAACATACGGTCTTGCAGGCAACACACTGGGAGTCCATGAAGCCCGTATCGAATATTTTCTGCTGATTGGCGCAGTAGATAGGGCGATCCGGCAGATCGGCTTTGCCCTTAAAGAGAAACAGCTAACCAGCTCCGATATAGCCCGCCTGGAGCAACGCAAGCAGGAAGCGGTTGCAATAAGGCAGCAGATAAAGGATGGATTTTAGGACTAAAAGCAGCGGCGAATCGCGAGACCGCAGCAAAAAACGCTGCTAGCTAGTAGCTAAAAACGCTCCTTTCTGGAGCGTTTTTCTATGGCCGTTCCGTCGTTATTTATTTGCTGCTTGTCCTTACCTGCTTCTCCATGCTTACTCGTCAGTTATTACCTAAGCACTACCATGTCTTTAGAATATTGTAATGGGAAAAACCAGCGCCGGCACTACCACTCGCTGCCATGTCCATTAACCGGAAATATTCCCCACACACAGGGCTGTTACTCACTTTATTGCCTGCCGCCAACGCATCAGCCTGGGTATTCCAATAGACGATATCGGCATATTCAGTTTCATTTTTCTTTATCAGCTCCCGCTTTATAAAACCTGGCTGATTAGCCAAAAAATCTGAATTTACCTTATCTGCCGCAGCAATCAATTGCTGGTCTGTTATCCCCGCAGCTTTAACAAATGGCGCCCACTCTACCGCAGTCATTTCTTCTGCATATGAAGACGCACAGCAGATAGATAAAACAAGGCCAGATAGAGCTTGCTTAAATAGCTTAAAACACATTTTTTATTCCTTTAACTCAATGAATAACCGAATTACGGTTACCAAATTTCAATTATTCTTGCATAGACCTGTGCACACGCCATAAACAGGCGTAGCAATAAGCGTCTTAGCACTTGAAGGACTTCTTAGATTAGGTTTCAGCTGATCCTGGACCAGAAAGTCATCTTGACCGACTCAGGGTCGAGTAACTCCAGGTACTGCTTTGTCGTGTCATTACTGAGCCACTCCTGACAGACCTCTTCGGCTCGTTGCTGAGTAGTTGCAATTGCTACATCGGCGTATAGCCCATCGCTGCCTTTAAGCAAAAAATGACCTAACACGCCGTCCTTGTCGCAGAGAAACTTGCCGTCCACCTGCTGTGACATAGCTATTAGCTGCTCTTCATTAACGCCTTTTTTAAGCCTGAACGCTGCAAACTCAAATCCTGCAAAATTTTCAATGCCATTTTTTAAAAACATTACGCGCTTCCTTAGATTGAAAGCGCTATCTTAATGCCCGACTACTGACAGCATCGTGTCAGTAGTCATTTCTTTTTTTCTGTTCTTTTGAAAATCTATATAGTTTTGCAAAGCCACAGTCGCCGGGAGGTCATATTTTTCTGTTAGCACGTCTATATGTTGAATGCGGTCTACTCTGAAATCTCGATAGTCGGTTCGAGTCATACACCAGGCACCTAAAGTCCATTTCCCACCCCAATAGAACAAACCTAGGGGAAAAATAATTCGCTCAGTTTCAACGCCTGGCAGAGACAAGTATTTTATCTTTAGAAAATGCTTGTTTTTAATTTCACTGTGCAAGCTATCCCACTGGCTGCGATTTTCATTGCCGTAATACGCATCAGAAACCATTACAAAGCGCTGAGCTTCATCATTATTTAGATTAGCTTTGCCTGGCACCACAGTTTCAATTTTGCTGAGCAATGAACGCGCAGCATTAGCCAATTCATTGCCTGTTCTGGTGCTTACCAGATTGACACCCAAAATCAGCGCCTCCAATTCTTGCCGGGTAAGTTGCAGTGGCGGCAGCTCAAAACCTTCAGATAATCGATAGCCGATCCCCGGTTCGCCATAAACCGGAATTCCAGAAACGGACAGATCATCAACATATCTGTAGATTGTTCTCTCTGAAACATTTAACAATTCAGAAAGCTTCTTTGCCGTTATCGGCTGATGAGTACGTAAAATATTGGTGAGCTGGAATAACCGATCTGACTTACGCATTATCTGGCGCACCTGCGTCGAATTGCGGCACACCTTCAGGAATTAATTCCCACTTCGCTTTCGATCCCACATAAATGTGCTTACCAATCTCAATCCGGGGATCACCGTTCACACAGCCTAAGGTGACGCCATGAACAACACCGTTAAATATGCCGCAAAGCGTCGAGCCACACTGACTACAAAACTGAAGTCCGAAGCCCTGCTTACCCACATAGGAAGTAAGTAGATCTTCGCCAGATAACCATTTGAATTCTTGCGGCTCAACCAATGCATAAGCCGATGCTTGTGAGCTAAATGCTTTGCGGCAACGCGAGCAATGGCAAGAGCGTGCATCGCGTAGACTGCCATCCACCTGGTATTTTACTTCTCCGCAAAAACATTCACCTGTTACTGCCACTTCGCCCTCCATGATGCTGGTCCTATCCAATAAAAAGTAGACGCATAATTTTGCAAAAAGGTAGATACCAAGTTTTGCATATTAGTACGCCATACTATTCGAATACACATAAAAACCATACTGATGATTGCACCAGCAAAGTCTAATTTAGCTAGCGTGGCATTTCCGATTCTGGCTGTTATTTTCTACGCGTGAAACGTTGCACTCTAGCCAGTCGCTGCGCTGCAGACGCGCCGCTTCTCAAAATAGATTAGCAGTATATAAATCCCTGCGGCAACCAGAACATGCTTAATTGAGTGACCGCTTATCACCCCCAGCGCTTGATAAATTTCAGTATCGAAGTGCTCGCATAGCTTTGCGGCCAGATACGTTACCAGCAATAACCAGTAGCATCGCGTTCCGGTGTAGCGGGACGCAAAGCAGCAGACAATTACTGGCATCAGGAACATTGGCAAAAACTGCACCAGGGCATAGGGCCGCAGATCACCGGCACCGGCGATCTCACTGAAATGCCAGTATACGACCGATAAAACGCCGCCAGCGGTCAACGGCAATAACAGTAGCTTGCCGATACGAACAGCAATGAATTCACTGACTATGATGCAAAACAGCGCCATAAAGGTAACCGCCATCGGCAGCCTGTCCCAGGTTAAGGTTCGATTTTCTGGCCAGAGATGGTAATGGCCGGAGCCGAAGGCGACGAGTATGACGCCGATAAAAAACCACAGGTAAACGGCATGTGCAGAACCAGGAATTCGCACTGTGGCGCAAAAGCCAGTTTTATAGGCCCCCAGAATGCCTACAACAAGCAGCGGAATGTTGGATATCACATTCCAGAAGTTTGGTATAAGCCAGATACGCCGGGAGTCGGCAAACAGGTGATAGCTTTCGTCTTGTGGAATGCGGTCCGCCAGCAGCACTGCGATTATGGCCAATAAGACGGTTAATCCAATCAGTACGAAACCCAGCTTTTCTTTATTATCCTCGCTCATAATGGAAAACCGTTCTGCTCTGTCAGATCTGAATTCCCATGGTCACGCATCACCGGGGTCGCGACGTTTGAAAAAGCCACGGGGTCGCACCCAATACCAGCTGCCAATGACGACCGCCCCAAAAACGGTATAAACGATAGCAAAGGCCCATCCAGGCGCCTGGTAATACAACAGTGCTTCCAGCCAATGGGCAATAAACGTGCCGCTGTACACCGTATCACCACCTTGCTCTCGCAGCATCATTTCAAGTCTAGTCAACGGGCAGAGATTGCCTAGCCATGTTTGAATGACAACGACTGTAATGGTGAGCAGGTGAATTAACCGAAACCAGGGATTGCGCACCCACAACCAGTGGCAGGCATTGCCAACAAAGATCAGCACAAGACCAAACACGACAAATGCCACGAAAAGAACATGCAGCAGCAGAACCAAGTCTGCCAATAGAGGGAAAAGTGTCGATGAATCCACCTGAACAGCCTGTTTTTACCTCGATCTAAAATTGCTCTTACGAGCCCTGCCCCGTGAGCATAATAAGACGCAAGGAACTTATTTAGAGACTCCCAAGGAACCTACGAACAAGTCCTGTACACCTTAGCATGCCCCGCTCCATCGGGTACTGGCTTTCAGAGAGATCGGAGGTCTAGACGACGCACCCAGAGGGCATGCTAATTACAGGCATACTGGTTGTACGTCGAAAATCGTTAACGCGGAGATCCGGTCTCTCTGAAAGCCCCGAAGGGCGGGCTCTATAACGGCCATCTGCTTTGTCAGTCAGTTTGAAAAGGTCCAGACATTTTACTGCACTGTCTTTCGCGCATCTGGCCGTTCTATAGCCCGCAGAGAAAGCATTAGACTTATTCGCAGGTTCCCTAATATTAGCAGTTTGTCTCGTTGCATCCTTGCAGAATTAAAGCAGAGCCTTATATTTCACGGCTACCCGATTAGGCGCTCCTGGTCGCTTAGGTTGTTGCAGTCGTAAACCGTGGTTCTTCGATGTAAGTACCTCTGCATTTAGGGCACTTACCTGGCTTTTTAGTTTTTTCTCTGTTTCCAAAAACATATCCGCATTTGAGACATTCAGCAGGAATAATTCTTAGCGATTTAAACCCTAACAAGTGCTCCAAATGGTCGTACAGCTCGCTCTCAGACTTGCCTATTTGCTTTGATAATTCGCCAATGGTCAGCTCACTACCTTCAAGAAACCTTAGAATTTCCTGCCGTATTGTCTCATTTCTTTCCTCAGGTATTTTTTCCTTATTCTTCATATTCCTTTTTCTGCCTAATGCCCAGCTCAACTCGATTGGTGAAGTTGGCGGCTTTTTTGGGACAACAAAGGTGACGGATTTGCCAATTCCGGTGCAGTTGCTTATTAAGCTTAGCTCGCGTTTAGAACTTGCCACTCAGCCCATTGAAATCAAGTCAGACCAGTAAAATTGCACATTTAGCTGGAACGCCTCTCTGCGCTACAGCGTGACCTATGTTCATTGCCATAGCTTTTCATTGGGCTAACCTTTAGGTAGCGAACCTGACCATACAGTACTGGAGGACTTAACGATGGCAGTACCCGGTGAGCACGGCGCATATCAGGTCAGTTTTGAACTAAACAAATCTCGTATTCGTGTGGAGTTCAATGGCACGGCCATCGCCGACAGCCAAGACGTGATGATTCTTCTGGAGACCGGCCTGCCGGCAACATATTACTTCCCCCGTGATGACGTGCACATGGAGCATTTAACGCGTACCGACTACCGTACGCATTGTCCATTCAAGGGAAACGCCACCTATTGGAGCGTGAAGGTAGACGGAAAATGTGCTGAAAATGCGGCATGGAGTTATGAAGAGGCACAGGACGAAGCCGCAGCCGTCAAGAATTACATCGCTTTTGTTTGGAGCGCCATGGATGCATGGTACGCGGATGGTCAACGCATGCTCGTACCCAGTGCCGAAACACGTACGGCGAATCCGTATCTGGACTGGCTGCTGCGTGAAGCCTGGGCAGAAGAGGAACCCGCGAAGCTCGTCAAGGCCTTCGCCAGCCAGCTGCTAGCAGAAGATGTTCCACTGCTCAGGTTCGGTCTGTTGATCAGGACCCTGCATCCGCAAATGTTCGCCGTCAGCTACGAGTGGTGGCGGGACCAGGACGGCGTTCGGGAATCCCAGCGTTCGCATGACTTGCTTCTCAAGTCGGAGTACCTGGACAGCCCCTACGCCCCCATCCTTCAAGGAGCAGGGGGAGTCAGACGCCACCTGGAAGGCCCGAATCCCCAGCTCGACTTTCCAGTGTTGAGGGAGTTGCGCGAACGCGGAGCAACGGATTATGCGGCAATGCCGCTGATGTTTTCCGACGGGCAGATAAACATCATCACCCTGGTGTCGGACCGGCGAGGTGGATTCACTACCAGTGAGTTGGGCCGGATATACGAGGTTCTGCCGTTACTTTCCAGGCTTTTCGAAGTACACACGCTGAAGCAGACCTCGCAAGTTCTGTTGGAGACATATCTTGGGAGATATACCGGCCCACGGGTGCTCGACGGGCTTATTAAGCGCGGTGATGGTGAAGACATCCATGCGGTAGTCTGGTTTTCCGATCTGCGTGGTTCGACGTCACTGACAGAATCGATGCCACGGATGAGCTATCTGGGGCTATTGAACGACTTCTTTGACAGTATGGCCGGCGCTGTTATGGATTACGGCGGCGAAGTTCTAAAGTATGTAGGCGATGCCGTGGTCGCTATTTTTCCCATAGACAACCCGGCTGAAAGCTACCCGCAGGCCGTGCAACATGCCCTGGAGGCCGCGTGTGAAGCACGCGTTCGCATGGAGGCAGTCAATCTCAGGCGGGAAGCTGTCGGCGCCAGTGCCATCGGCTTTGGCATTGCCCTGCACCGGGGTGAATTCACCTATGGCAACATTGGCACCACCGGACGCCTGGATTTTACCGTGATCGGTGCCGCTGCAAACGAGGCGTCCCGCATCGAAGGGATGTGCAAGCAGCTCGGCAAGAACATAGTCCTGTCGGAGGCGTTTAAATCCAGCTATCAGCTTCCACTGGTCTCATTGGGTCATCATAAGCTTCGCGGTGTGGAGGCCATGCAAGAACTCTTCACCATCCCGGATTAGCCTGTTATGGGTAATTTGACTGACATGACGAAGCGGCAGGCAGTGAAGCTTAGAATGTACAGGGTCCCTAAAAACTCTTTGGCGTTTTTCATTCAAAGGATTTTCAGGTCGTCTTGCATGTTATTGTTCTGTTCCATTTCTTGCTGAAACTCATACCTGCTTGTTACTCAGAAAAACAATAAATATTCATATTTTCTAAGCTTGCCTTCTCTACCATACTGAGTATTTTAACGATTACAGAACAAGCATCTTTATCATTACAGAGTAATTCTGCCATCTCTTCCAACTCTGCTTTGAGAACTACAATTTCATGTCCTATATAAACAGCATCTCCATAGTAGTTTGACATCCCATTTACATTAATAAATTTGCCTAATATCTCTTTATTCTGACAAAACAACTCAGCGTGTTCCATAATATCCAATGAAACCACTGGGCTAGTGCTGCGAGCATCATTTTTAGTTTTATTTATGTGTATGTTATATGCCACTAGTTTTATCCCCGTGTAACATCCCGCTCTAAAGCAGCGACCAGTGAAGCATTGCTACGCTTTTCTTATGTAACTCACTGGAACATGCTCTACCAACCATACGTTGTTGGCACTTTTGTAGAATTTATATCCATCATCATGCATGCGTTGAGCAGCAACCTTTAAAATCACTGGTTTTCCGTATCGACCACCCACAGCCATCGCAACCTCAAGTGACTCAGTCAGATGAACATGATGGCGGTCCCCCTTCAATAAACCTTTTCTCTCAATTGATGACCAAAACCTTTCTGCAGTTCCATGAATAAGGGTTTCGGGTGGCTCTGTAGAGCATAAATCCAAATCGACGTTTAAGGAGTGTCCCTGATTGGCTCGAATTCTTGCCCCGTCAGGGCTAATTGCGAAACGTTGCTTATCATTAGTTTCGACTACAACTTCGATAAGCTCACGCGATAGAGAAAAACCCTGTTTTTTTTCAATTAACTCCTCTATCGAAGCCCAGCCTTTTTCATCCAGTCTGATGCCGATTGCGTCAGGGTTATGGCGAAGCAGATAACTCAAATACTTCGAAACTCTCGTTAGTTGTTTATCCATATCATTGGCTCTGTTGGGGTTAGCAGTTGGTGAGCTATGCTCATAGTATGTTTCTTGCT